>JAGVKB010000130.1 GCA_020050835.1 Candidatus Obscuribacterales bacterium
GCTCAAGCACGCAGCCCGGGTCTGGCACCCAGCCCGGCTCCAGTACACAGCCTGGCTCAAGCACGCAGCCCGGGTCTGGCACCCAGCCCGGCTCCAGTAAACAGCCTGGCTCAAGCACGCAGCCTGGGTCCAGCACACAGCCTGGGTCCAGCACACAGCCTGGCTCAAGCACGCAGCCCGGCTCAAGCCAATCGGATGACATCGACGCGGTTGTCTATGAGCTTGCGTATGTCATTGTGAATCACTGGGATTCGGTGACGGACAAAAAATCTACAGATGCTAAAGGCGAGGATTCGTTGAAGTGGGAGGCCGATGACGGAAGTAGTGGCAAAGTCGAAGCAACGGGCACCATTGGCTGGGATTTTCCCAAGCAGATAACTCTTCGCAGCAATGGAGCTGGGAAATACACCACTACCTTTGATACCACGCAAGTGGCGCGATTGAATGTCGCAGTCTCCGGCAACGTGAGGAAGGAGCCTAGAAAGTACGGCATTTTCACAGCTACCAATACTTTAGACGAGACCACGATTCAAGGTGATGGTAAATACAGTCCCACCGCAAGTGCGTCTTATCGCGTCACTGTGGAGGAAGTCCCATCGTTCGATCGAACTACAAGCAGTACGTCAAGTAAACCAACTTCTCATAATGAACCGCTAATAAGTTTCGACCCTGAGTACACCGGCTTCAAATTTGACCAAGCCGCTGTTCTCCCGCGCCGCATTTCGACAAACCCGGTATATGTGTGGAAACCCGGAGCTAAGCCCTCCTCCGAATCTTCGAATTCACAATCCAATGAAAACAAAAATAAGGAAGACACAGGTACAGGTACAGGTACAGGTACAGAAAAGCCTTCACAGCTGATGGCGCGACTAGAGCACGACCAAATCACAGTCGAAGCAGGCTTCCTCCCCTCGACTAGAAGTGCCATCATCATTAGCGGTTGGGATCGAACAATCTCTAAGCCGATCCAGGTGTCCTATCCCGGACTAGGCTTCATGAACGAGCTGCCGTATGGTCTGAAGGTTTTTAGCGGCGCAGGCGGGGCAGATCCATCGGCAATGAGCCGAGGTGAAAATCTCAAAGGCGAATACACATGGATTGAGTCCTACGACGCTAAGAGAGGCGCAGCACCAGGAGTCTATCAAATTCCCATCATAGTTAGCCAAGAGGGTGCGGGCAGCGTTCAATTGGTGCAAACCATCAAGATTGTTCCCAGCAGAAACGCTAGCGGTTCTCTAACCATGTTGCAGAATCGCACGCAACCACCGGAGGCTCAAGCCACTCCGACGCCACCTGCACCGACGTACACACCACCAACTGCGACACATCAAGCACCGAGACCGACGGATGCGCCACTGACTCCCACACATCAAGCACCGAGACCGACAACATCCGTGATACCGCAAACGCCACCAAAGGCGGATTGGCGCAACATGCCCGGATTCTGGGCCGGAGGCAATGGCAGTGTGGTTGCTATTCAACGAAACGGAAATTTCGTGAGCGGTTGGTTCGTGCAGCCAGGTTCTAACATGGATCAGTTCGCCGGCGACTGGTGCTTTGTCAATGCTGGTCCGACCTCACCTTTCTCCGATACGGTTACGACAGAAACTGGGTTCTGCTATCAGGAAAAAGGGGGGAACAGAGAAGCTCGTGTGTATCCGCGCGCACACATGTCGATCAAAATTTCTCCCGATGGCAATTCACTAACCTACACTTACAATTGCCGAGGAATGGGGGATGACAACGACGAGAAGAGTGCAGTCGACACTCGCACAACCTGGTCTGGAACCGTGCCGCGACCAGGTTCCGTCCCCACTACGGCTCCTCCGTCCGCCACTCCTTCTGGTGCTGCTTCTCACAACCCACCAGCATCGAATAAACCGACAGGTTTTGCTGGTACCTGGCAAACCGAAGCCGGCAGAGTTACGTTTACAGATCTAGGTGGCGGTAAGTGTCGCGGTGAGTTTACATCGGAGTCTAGTACTCAAGGATCTTGGGATGGAGTGGTAGTTAACGGTGTATTCAATGGTACGTATAACGAGACGTATCGCGGAGCACAAAGCGAAGGCAGGATTACAATTAAGCTAAACCCCGAAAAGCCTTACCTATTCAAGGCTGACTGGACTTCATCTACTACTGGAAATACAGGAAGTATTGATGGAGTCAAACCGGATTGAGGAGTTCGTAAAAAAACTCTGACAGAGAAACTTGGCGAACTTCGATTCAAGCTTGGCCAGAGCAATCACCACTACAAAAAAGACCGTTAACGGTTTAGTCTCGGCGTTCTAGATCCGAGATCAGGATGCTACAAGTTTCGATTTCAGGCAACCCACCGAACGGACACAAATGGGCGGCTCTGAAGGATTCGTCGGGCCTCTTCAACTCCAGTCTTGACGGGAACACAAGGCGTGCCATCGACTTCCATGAGGACGACCAGATCGATGAGGAGGCATTGAATACTCTAGTTCGCGGCGCCGTGACTGTTGACAAGTCTTAAGCTCAAAGCCAGGCCATAGCCAGTATGACCAAGCCTAAAGGGGCGGCCGGCAAGGTCTAGTGATCTACCCCAACCGAGAGCTAGCCATCTACTCCAACCAAGAGCAAGGCTTCCTTGGTTGGCGCGAGACCGACTCTCTTCGCAGGCGGCAACCATCAACGTTGGCAGCTGGAAAGGTGATTCAGAGCTGGTATAGTGTTACTTGCCGCTTCGTGGTCTAGCGCCAGGAACGGCTAACACCGGATCTCCGCCAGTCCAATTTTTGTTGTAGAGGTTCGGTGTCTGCACCATGCTTCGATCGCTGAGGACTTCTGCCCCTACTGACGATTGCAGCCGTTCGTATGCTTCGTTCAAAGTTGTATCTTTGCCTTTGCACTGCAGCGCTTCGATCAGCCGGCGGGTGAAGACACTGTTGGGATAATTCTTGGACTCCCACGAAACCTGATCTGCCAAGCTGGAGCAGAGCACCACCTGTCCGCTACCTACCTGCAGCCCGCTAACATCCAGTTTGACCGATCTGTCCAGTCCTTTGCTGGCAGAGTCTTTTGCTGCCGTGTCGTCATCATCAAATTCGGATGTTCTCTTCGAAACATCACCGGCTGAGCCGCTGTGACAGACATCGAGAATGACTACAACCCGCTTGCAGTGTACTTGCTCTTGAATGATCTTTGTCAGCCATTGCATGGGTAGTCCTGTCGAGACGAGCTTAGATTTGTCGGTGTCGTGAGCGACCAGGAAGTTAACACCAACGTCTTCTTGAGATGGACTGCCGTGGCTTGATACATAGACCACTACCAGGTCGTCGTTCTGGGCATGCTTACCAAGCCAGCCATCACCCAGCTTGGAGATAATTTCCTGTTTGGTAGCATTAGCGTCTGTGAGCAGCAGCACATGGTCGGTCGAGAAACTTTCCTGACTGACCAGGAAGTTTTTAAAATCTGTGGCGTCTTTTGCCGCGTATTTCAAGTTGATTGAAGAATCTTTGAAGTTGCTGACCCCGACTACCAGAGCCCATTTGTCAGCTACTGTTTTGTCTCGAGTCGAGCCTGCAAGAGTTGCTGCCGTGTAGTTTTGCACTGCCGACCCTCCAGGCAGTTCCGCGGTGATCTCTCTTGATTGCTTGAGCAAAGGATCTGCAAGGTCCTTTTTGTCCTGCCTGGAGTATAGGTCTGCCAGTGCTTCAAGATCTCTGGCCACTTGCGGACTCTTTTGTCCAAACAGTTTTTCGTCGGCAGTAAGGGCGCGCTTCAGGAGCGGTTCGGCCTCATCGTATCTCTTTTGTGCGACGAAAAGTTCGCACAGGTCCCTTTGATCATTTATTACTTGCGTACTGTCTGGTCCTAACGTTTTTTCGGCTAAATCAAGCGAGCTTCTAAACATTGGCTCTGCTTTGGCGTAGTCCTTTTGCGCAAGATATATCTCTGCCAAGCTGTGGATTGTCGTCGCAATATCTGGGTGGTCTGCACCAAGTTTTTCTTTGCTGATTTTGAGCGACTTGTTCAACAAGCTTTCGGCGTCGCTAAACTTTCGCTCGTCAGCCAAAATGTTACCCAACTCAACCAGGTCGTGGGCAATAGCTGGATGATCTGCAGTCAGTAGACTTTCATCAAGCTGCAGGGCACGCCTGGCGAGTTCTTCTGCTTCGCTATAACGCCCTTGATAGCGAGCAATTGACGCTTGTGTAATCCAACACTTGGAGATCTCGACGTTGTCTTTTCCTAGGGCGCGTTCGATGATTGTTGTCGCCTGTTGGCAAAGTTCTTGTGCCTTGGCGTAACGACCTTCATCTCTATAGACTAAAGCTAAGTCGAGCAGCGCTTTTCCATAGTCGGGATGCTCTTTTGTCAAAGCCGACTCACGAATCTTGCGAACTTGTTGAAATGTCTTTCTTGCTTCAGCGTATCGGCTTTCCTTTCGATACAACTCACCAAGGGGCTCGAGCACTGTAGCGACGTACTCGTGTTCAAATCCAAGCAAAGATTGGACGCCAAGCAAAGTTGCCTTGTACAGTGCTTCAGATTGCTTGTAATTGCCCTTCTCATTCAGTATCTGGGCCAGGTTGAATGAGGTATAAGGATATAGCCAATTTTGCCTGGATCTTGGCGAGTTGAACAAAGATAGAGTTCTGTCGTTGATACTCTTCGCGTCGTCTAATCTCCCCCACTTGATGTACAGTCTTGTTAGACCGTTGAGAGGCAGGGCCAGAGCCGTGTTACGTGGTCCTACCTTCTTCGTGGCGATTGCGAGTGAACTATTGAGAATTTGTTCGCACTCTGGAAATCTACTCTGGTCCAGATAGAGCACAGACAGATTGCTCATCATAGTCGGCACTAAATCGCTGGCACGTTCCTTGTTCTCCTTGTATTTTTTGTTGAGGTGCTTCTTGTCTTGTTGTTCCGCTTCTTCTATGGAACTCTTGAAGAGTACTTCGGCCTCTTTGTACCGCCCAGACGATCTATAAGCTTCGGCCAGACCAAGCGAAATCAGCGCCTTTTGATAGCTCGTTTTGGCGCCTAACTGTTGTGCTTGTTCAAACAGTTGAACAGCTTCTTTATAACGACCGTGCTGGTAGTTAGCCTGAGCGCTAGCGATCAGAGTTTCCATTTGTAGCAGTGGTGCACTAGATGCGGCAGTCGCGGCAGCAGGATCAGCAGCAGAGGGTTGGTCGCTCCGTGAAATTGCCGCGTAACTTGGCTCTGGCATAAGGGCAAATGAAAGTCCAAATACAGCGGACAGTATTCGTTTTGACCTCATTGAGAACCTGCTTGGGGGTGATCTTGATTAAAGAGTAAGATCTTAGCGTGAAACTAAGTATGAAGTCTTTGCATTGACGGCTATTAATCATGGGCAACGAGCTCAAAGCTCTCTCTGTTTAACCAAAGCAAGCTGCTTCCTTCATGCTGAACCACAAGGATGGCTTTGAAGCGCGACGGTCCCATCGGAACATAAACTCAGGACTTTCTTCAGTGGCGTGCTTGAAAAAGGGTGCAATTAGCTCCTTCTCGACGGAAAAACTAACTCAATAGCCTGGTTTGCGGATCTTTGTGAACATCGGCTTTCTAAATCGGTTCTTGATTTGATCCGCTTCTTGAGTGCGCCCCTGGTTTCTAATCATATTTTGATATCCATGAAACATGCCTGGTATAGCCAGGCCTAGCTCCTCTACTTCAGCAGGTGAGCACTTCTCTGCCAAATCGGCAGCACGCTTGTAATATTTCTCGGATTCGGCGAGCTGATTTAAATCCTCGGACTCGGAGCCCAATTTGTAGAGCACCTTAATCAACTTTGGCGAGTTTAAGCCGTAGGCCCGTTCGTCGCTGGCCAGCTTGAGCTGGTAGAGTTGTTTACATTGACCCTCCATTCCGTCTTGCTGCGTATACCACGTGCACACGACCGGGATGCTCTCAGAAATGTTGTTGTATAGAGCTTGATTGCTTGGACTCTTGAGGTCTACGCTTTTGCTCTCTTGCAAGGCCAACTTCAAGTTGCGCTGCAGTTCATTATCATTACGCTGCTTTCGTGCTTGAAGAGCGGCGTTGGAGTATTTTTCAAACGGGGTTTCGGCCCAGGCAAGGGATGTGGCAGTTGACAGCAGGAGAGAGCTCAGTAGGACTGCGAAAGAATTGTGTTTGAGCGAAGCGATTGTTTGTAGCATAAATTGTCCCTGTGTTCATGAAAGTGAACCAAATTATACAGTGGTGTGTCGAGAGAGTCTCTTCGGGATGGCGAGAGTCAATCTGTAACCTCTAAATGTCATAAACACGCGAATCGGCTTTGCGCCGTCTTCATATAGATCTGCTTCGAATATGAGTCGTTCTGAAGATTTGAACTCATTTGTTCGCGTTGCCAGGAAGTCCAATTCGAGTTGTTTTGCATTATCGGCACCGGATACGGTGGCGGTAATCGTGTAAATGCTTGACCGAAGTCGTCGGCCTCGAAAATTGGGCGCATCTCGACTGTGCCCTTCTTCGCTGGCGGTAGTCTGCTTGCCAGAGCGATCGCTTCACTCTGCGCAAGCTCGGATTGTCCTGAGTGCTTCTCTTGCTGCTTTTTGCCGGCTACTTCGCGGAGGCCTTTTCTTTGCCCTTAAAGTCGCGGATAAACTGCGCGCACAATTCTTTGACCGTTGCATCTGCCTTCGACTTTGCGCAGAGAGTACCGATTTGGTAAGTCTCAGATTCGTAGGTGATAGAAGGGTCGCGGTCTAGCTTGGATTTTTGCTCAACATAGAGGCCAACCCAACTCTGATTCTTTTCGCGATTGTCGACAACTACCTTCAATCTTCCTTTTGCTGTGGTCAAAGGGGTCGCCGTGTCTTCCTTTAAATTGACCGATTTGATAGGCACTCCGACTCCTGCAAGCCCGGCAGTAATAGTCTTTGTCAGTTTGTTATCCGGATCGTAGCTGACGCCGTACTTAATAGAGGTAATGCCTTTCAAGCTTCGTACCTGCCAGTCCTTCCCTGGTTCTCTTTCTCTCGGTTAAAACAAAAAACTTAAAACTAGAGATTAATACCACCGTCGGCTCCGATCGTTTGACCGGTTACCCAGCGACCATCCTCCGAAGCCAGAAATGCAACTACAGCGGCAATGTCATCGGGCTGACCGAGCCAGCCTAAAGCCGTCTTGGCGATCATTTGCTGTTTGACCGCCTCTGGCAGTCCCTGGTTGAGCATGTCTGTCTCGGTGGTGCCTGGTGCGACACCATTGACGGTTATCTTTCCTCAGTGCAATCGCTGCACCAATGCCGCGAGAGTCGCCGGTTACTAAGGAGGTATTCAGTGGCAATCTGCTTTGACATAAACATCGCGTTTCCCTCACGGTGAATAAATAGACCAGTCAATTCTAGGGCGGAAAGAGTGCGGCAGTGGGAGCGTTTGGCAGTAGATCCCAGCGCTTCGTAGGCAGCGGTCGTTAGAGCAAACCAAATCCGGACTGGCGCTGGCATACCATCCCGGGCTTTATCAATCTGTGGCCGATCTGTGGGGTAGAAGGTTCAAGGAGTTCTTGTTTGGTAACAGGAGTCTGTAGTCGTGCTTGATTCTGGCTTAGTCACTAACACAACTTCCTTGCTTCAACACCTTGCTCAGCGCTCGATTCCGATACAACTAGAATAGACCGGTCGGTCTAATGCGTCAACTAGCCCAAAAATAAAATACTAAAAGTTTTAATCAATAGAGTAATACTAGCAACGCTGGTACTACTCTATTGAAATCATTTCTTGCGGTCGCTTCGGGCTCGATTAACCGATGAGAGCCGGAACCTTAACTGGCAATGGATTGCGTTCGACAAACTGCCGCTGATGCCAGTAAGGATAGATTGGCGTTAGGTCGCTGGCTTCTTCGAGTTTTGCAATATGCTCTGCACTCAAGTTCCAACCAACTGAGGCGAGGTTTTGACGAAGTTGCTCCTCGTTGCGGGCGCCGATTACGACATTAGCTACCGTCGGGCGAAGCAACAGCCAATTGATTGCGATTTGCGGCACAGTCTTACCAGTGTCCCGCGAAACATCAAGCAGAGCATCAACGATGCGGTAGAGGTACTCGTCGTCTACAGGCGGTCCGTACTCGGCGCTCTTGTGCAGTCTGCTTTGGGCGGGCATCGGCTGATCTCGGCGGATCTTTCCGGTCAACCGTCCCCAACCAAGCGGGCTCCAAACCATCGTGGCGATCTTTTGATCGAGCGCCAGCGGCATCAATTCCCATTCGTACTCGCGCCCCAGCAGTGAATAATAAGCTTGATGCGAGATATATCGAGCCCAGCCGTACTCGCGTGAAATGTCTAACGACTTCATCAAGTGCCAACCAGAGAAGTTCGAGCATCCTATGTATCGAATCTTGCCGCTTCGTACTAATCCGTCGAGCGTGCTCAGCACCTCCTCGACCGGTGTCAAAGCATCAAATCCATGCATATGATAAATGTCGATATAGTCCGTTTTTAAACGGCGCAAGCTATCTTCGCAAGCCTTGATCAAATGGTGGCGAGAGGAGCCGAGATCGTTTGGACCTTCGCCCATGCGAAAAGTCGCCTTTGTTGAAATTATCACTTGATCGCGCTTTGATCCCAACGCCTGACCGAGTATCTCTTCTGAGGAGCCAGCTGAGTACACGTCGGCGGTGTCGAAGAAGTTGCAGCCTGCTTCCAGGCACATGTCGATCAGTCTGGAAGCTTCCTTTACATCGGTTGAGCCCCAGGCCTCGAACAATTCACCTTTGCCGCCGAATGTTCCGGTACCGAAGCAAAGAACTGGAACCTTCAATCCCGAGTAGCCAAATTGTCTGAATTCCATGTCGCCGTCCTCCAGATAAAGAGAGACTTCATCAGCCATTGCGCCTAAAACCACTTGCGCTGAGAGACGAATATAGTAACAGGTGAATTGCGAATTAGCCGGATGTGGCTGCAATCCATCTCTGTAATGTTCGGTTACTTGGCTAAGAATTCAAAGTGCTCTTTCGCAAGGTCTATCAGATCAGTTCGTCCGCTCTCTTTAGCAGAAACAGCAAAGCGCGCTAGCGCTCGCACGAGATGTGGATTGTGCGAACCCAGTTGATACTGCTCTTTGATTGCAGTGTCCAAGAAAATATTGTACTTGGATTCTTGATCGAGTCCGGGGATGCTCAATTGATAAATCATGTCCGCCCGCAAATAATCGGCTGAGCCTGCTTCACTGGTGCGAGATATGATGCTCATTGCTTTGGCGATTAACGGTTTGGCCAGATCGAGTCTGTTGGCAATAATGTGAAGGAAGCTGAGATCGCACAGCGAAAGAGCAAGCAAGTGCTCTCCATTTTCTCCAACTGCAGTAAGCAATTCCACAGATCGCTCAAGGTTGCGTTGAGCGCCGGAGAGATCATCTTTGTCCCACAACAGATTTGCCTGAAAGCGAAGAATGACTGCGCATAGCTCGGAATCTGCCTTATCTCGACTTGCTTGTACCAGGTTTAGGCCCAGCTCGTAGTACTTTTGCGCTTGCTCGATTCTGTTAGTGGCTGCGCAGACCGCTCCCAAGCCGCAGTAAGTTGAGGCGGTTGCAAACGTGCTCTCCTTCAGCTCTTTCGACTGCTCAAGCAATAGTGCCAAGAGATGCTCGGCATCTTTGAATTGACCTTCGTGATACGCCATCCTAGCCACTGCCATACGAGATTTCCAAATCTTGTTCTTCGGATCGTCGGAGCTGATGGAATCAATGAGATGTTTGTTTGTGGTCATAACAGCGCTTCCGGATTGGCGAGGGGACACATCATTATATCGTGAAAAAAAATACGCGGGCTTGCTGGCTCGAATCATTGAGGTAGCCTAGTCGAGGTGGTTCTGGCAGCCACTCTGCAATCAGACTTCAAGTCTTCGATCACCGAAACACCCAGTGGGCAGCTTTCAGAGCTGTACGTACGGTGACATCTCGCTCGCCAGGCAAGACGCGAGCGCGGCTGCTAGGATATTGAATCGAATGCGAAGACGTATCCGGAGGAGACTATTTGCCAGCCGATGCGAGCGAAGTGAATCGATTGCGAAGAATTAGAAGTCGACTGGTAAGGGTGTTTTTGCTGATTTCGGTCGTGGTGGTCAGTGCTTGCCGGCTGGAGCCCGTAGCTGCTGAGGGACGGCAGGCTTACCCGATTACTGGCAAATCAGTTGTGGGGCTGGAAAAGTTCGAGCAAAAATTCTCGGCTTTGTTGCAATCCAATGCGATACCAGGCGCGTCGCTGGCGATCGCCAAGAACGGAAAGCTAGTATATGCTCGTGGCTTCGGTTGGGCCAACCTGGAGACGCAAGAAGCAGTTCAGCCGAACTCCTTGTTTCGAATTGCCAGCATTTCTAAGTCACTAACTGCGGTGGCAACCTTATTGCTGTGTCAACAACAAAAATTGCATCTGGATCAGAATGCATTTGACCTCCTAAGCGGTCTCACTCCGTGTTGTTTGGACCAACGGGAGCATCGCGCCGGCGGTGCCGCTTGGGTTGGAGAGGACAGCAGAATCAGCAACATTACGATTCGCCATCTCCTAAACATGACTTCCGGATGGCAACGACTTCGCAGCGGCGATCCAATCTTTAGCCCGACAATTGGCGCGATTGCCAGGCGATGCTCTGTAACAATGCGGCCGGATCCAAAGTCGATCATTAGATATGTGCTCTCCAAACCGCTTGATGCTTATCCAGGCAAGGACTATGCCTACGGCAATATCGACTATTTAGTGCTCGGAGAAGTAATTCGGAAGGCTTCCAATCAATCGTATGAAGAGTACGTCCGTAATTCCGTATTGAAGCCGCTAGGAATTACCCGAATGAAGCTGGGAAAGACATTGCTGACGGCAGAACACGAAGTTAGATACTATGGATGCCCTGGGGAAGAGACCTTCGAGTCCTTGTATCCAAACATTGGCCGGCGAGTCAGGGCCGAGTATGGCGGAATGTTTGCCCTGGAGTCAGCGCCAGCCTCGATCGGCTGGATCGCCAGCTCGATAGATCTGCTGAAGTTCATTACGGCATTGAGTGGCGAGCGGTCGATCGATTCGCTTTTGCAACCGGACTCGTTTTATAGAATGTTGTCTATCCCCTTATCGGCATCTATCTATAAAAAGAGTGAGTATCCAAATGAGTGTTTTGCGATGGGTTGGGAAGTCGACCCGGCCAACAAGCCGGGTGAAATTACATTCTTCCGGCATGGTTCGCTTGACGGCACGATGTCATTCGTTATGCATCGCGCTGATGGAGTGTCGTGGTCCGTACTCTTTAACTCCCGGCCTGCAGGATATCTAGACGTTCGACGCCTCGCCAATGAGACTATCGCCGACGGTGTCAGCCAACAAGCGAAATGGCCGGCAGAGGATTTGTTCGAAGTTTTGAAGTGACTGGGTGGCTCTGAGCCTTGATTCTGTGTTGGTTTCAGATCATTTTTTCGGCAGGAAGAGAACGGTGCGAACAGAAAATGTCTGAAATTGCAGGCGAGAGCAGACAATCAAAGCATTGTCGGTCGGCTGGTTTTAAAACGCGCGCGCTTTAAAATCTATTCCTACCCCTATATCAAAATATAGTCTTCCTTAGCTGCGTATAAGCATTTTACGGAGCATAATGTAGTATGGACCGCCAGCTAGTCGAGCTGAGAAGACGAAGCGCGGACACAAGCCTGCTTGTGAGGGCGGATAGACATGAGTAATGATTTCCCGCAAAGGGACGAAGCTACGGTTAAGATCGAGCAAGGATCGCATACCGAGAAAAAGGAAGAGAACCTGGCCTACTCTTACTACCTTACTGCTGATTGCCCGGACGGGCATATCCGGGAAGCGCTGAGAGGGCTTATCTGCAATCGTTTGGAAACGGAGAAGACTGAAGACGAGATGGTTGAGGTCAACCTGCTGCTGGACACCGTGCCGGATTTAGGCGCACAACAACTGCGATGGCTAATCGCCGTCAACCCTAACACCCCGGCGTCCGTACTTGAGAGTCTGGTAAATGTCGGTGGTCCGGCGTTGCTCGAGCGAATCGCGGAGAATCCAGCAACCAGCTCGATCACACTTGCGCGCCTGGCGTTCGATCCTTGCGCGGACGTTCGTCAGGCGGTAGCTGAAAATGAGAACGCTGCAATTGAGACTGTTTGGATGTTGGTACGAGATGAATGCCCTGATGTGCGATTCAAGCTCGCGGAAGGCTACCACCTTCCGGTCGAAGTGCTGCACGTTTTGGCTGAGGACGAAAATCCATTCGTAGCTGCAAGAGCAATTACAACGCTGCAACGGATTGAGCGAAGTAGTGGCGGCGGTGATATCAAGACGTTTCGATCGCTTACAACCGTCAGGAAAGTATATAACCTGAGAGGGTAAGTGTAAGCCCGGCCTACTTGCGTATCTTTGTACGCCCTCTAAGAAGCCGATTCAGCTCTGCCTGGATTTCGCCTTCGATGAAGCGAGCGTAGCTACAGGCTATATCTTCCAATGAATCACGATTGGTCCCAGCCTGGTAAGGTATTGGCTTGAGCAAATGCATGGTCCATGGCACCGGCAGACTGATCAGATTTGATGGAAATGGCAGCCACGGAAAAAACGGTGTAACTGGATAGGCGGGAAGACCAAGTAATTTCGCCAGTTCTTCCAGATTGGAAAGAATCGGAATAGACTCGTCGCTGCCCAGCGTCGCTAGCGAGTAAATTGGAACATTCAACTCAATTGCTGGCATAAACTGAGTCCAATCAAACTCGCGCAGGCGGTAGCGCTCTGAAAACGGTTTGGTATGTCCAGCTGCGCCTTCTGGAAAGATTGCTACGAGCTCTCCGGCTTCAAACAAGCTCTTGGCATTATCGAAAGACCAGGGGACAAATCCAATGTCTGTAAGAGCCGAGTATAGGCGTTGATCCTCAATCCAGCTCAAGTTCATCAGCAGATTGATTCGGCGGGCGTTGGCTTTCGAAGACATGAGCGCATACATCAGCATAAGCGCCGGCCAGGGGACAGCTCCGCCGCTGTTTCCGACTATTAGCGCTGGACCACCTTCCTTCGGAAGCCGCTCGGCTCCCTGAAAGCAAACCTTCCACCAGTGCTTGTAGAGTGCTGCAAGATATGGCTCAGCTTTCGCTACGCTACTGAGATCAAAGCCGAAATGAGTCTCGCTGCTGCTGGCATTGCGTACGTAACTTCGATAGTTTGCGGCGAATGTTGTCATCATCAAGGATCCTAGCCTGGGTGCGGGATCAGTCGCTCTCTTCCCAGCCGGTGAAAACCGACTTGCGCTCTCTTAAGAGCTGATTGAGATCACGTTGAATATCGTACTGAATTTCTCTGGCGATTCGCAGGCAAAGCTTTTTGTCATTGGCCTTTTCCGGCGGATAGCCCAGGTCGATCGGTTTGTGAATGTTCATCATCCAGCGCACCGGCAGGGGAATGAACATGAGTGGGAACGGTAGCCACGGAAAGGCTGTCGTTACTGGCCAAAAAGGCATCTTGACGAATTGAGCGAGCGATTTCACGTTGGCAATGTTCGGAAAGATCTCGTCACCACCGACAGTGGCAATCGGAATGAGAGGAGTTTGCGTAGAGATTGCCAGCTGGACGAAACCGGGGTGAAAGTCAATCAGGCGATAGCGCTCGCGAAAAGTTTTTCCAACTCCGCGCAATCCTTCCGGATAGATGCCGACGAGTTCCTCTCGGTCGAGCAGCTTGCGTGCATTTTCGAGAGTCCCGCGTACTTGACCGGTCTCTACGATCCAGTCCCCAAGCCCGGGCACATTGAAAAACCAATCAGTAACCAGAAATCGGACGCGTCTAGGCGATGAGTGTTTGCTGCACATCGCCATCGAAAGCATTGCTCCATCGATCGGAATTAAACCGGAATGATTGCCGACGATTATTGCTCGGCCGTCACCAGGAATGTTTTCGATGCCCTGAGCCTTGACCTTGAAGTAGTCTTCGTAACAGAAGCGGAAGATCGGCTCCCAGTTGGCAAATGTCTCAAGTTTGTAGCCGAACTCGTCTACCTGTCCGGCATAGCGACTGTAGTACGTCGGGCAGCGCTTAGCTAATGCCTTAATCGGGTTTTCAGGCTTCAGCGCCTGAATATTCGTCCAAGTAACCACAGGAACCCCAGCACTCCTGTCCCAAAAGAGACAAACAGAACAAAACGTTTGAACAGATAAACCAGAAAATCCCAGACGCGCTGCTTTGCGCCTTCGCGCTCGGCAGAATCCGTTTGATCTTCACCTAAGGTAGTATCGAAATCTTGCATATGAAATCTTGAGTAAAGGCGACTATGACTCTAACTGACCCGAGTTTCCATGGTTACACAGTATAAGCAAGGAAGGTGAAGAAGCAGTTAAATGCTGGGTTTCTCTTAAGAAAGTTTTACCGCCCTTGTCTATGTGTCATAATTCCTGTTCGGAGAATTTGCCAGGAGAGTCCTATGTCTCAAGATTTCAGTAAGATGATGCGTGATGCCCAAAAGTCCTTGCAGAAGATGCAGCAAGACATGGCGAAGGTCCAGGAGGATCTCAAAGGTGTCTCGGTGGAAGGGTCATCGGGCGGCGGGGCTGTCAAGGTGGTGTGTAACGGGCACTCTGAATTTATTTCTGTGAAGATCAAGCCGGAAGCAGTCGATCCCGCCGATGTCGAGACGCTCGAAGATCTGGTGCTCGCCGCAATTAAAGATGCTTCGGTCAAGACGCAAGCGTTAGTTGCAGACAAAACCGGAAGTATCACGAAGGGGCTCAATCTGCCGCCGGGTATGGGTTTCTAGTCAACGCTCTACCAGCCTTTGAGCAATCATGCATTTCACCCGGCCGCTAGCTAAGCTGATCGAGGAATTCCAGAAGTTTCCTGGGGTCGGTCCGAAATCCGCTCAAAGAATGGCGTTCCACATTCTTTCGCTGAGCTCCGAAAACGTGCATGGGCTTGCTTCGGCGATTGTCGATGCGAAGGATCGAGTCAAGCATTGCAGTCGATGCTTTCACTACTCTGCGCAAGACCCTTGCGAGATCTGCGCTAGTGATCGGCGTGACAGGCACACTATTTGCGTCGTTGCCGAGCCGCGCGATTTGATTGCGCTGGAGCGCACCAGAGAGTACAAAGGCTCGTATCACGTTTTGACCGGATTGATCTCCCCAATGGAAGGAAAGGGTCCTGAGCAGCTAAGCATCAGAGAATTGATCCATCGGGTCGACAGCGAAGAGGTAAAGGAAGTCATATTGGCGATCAGTCCTACCGTCGAGGGCGATGCCACCGTGCTCTATTTAAACCATCTTCTTAAGCCGCTGGGCATAAAGGTGACGCGCATCGCCTTCGGGCTGCCGGTCGGCGGAGATCTTGAGTATGCCGACGATGTCACTCTCTCAAGAGCGATGGAAGGCCGCCGCGAAATCTAGCGGCACCGTTGGTGGTATGAACCAGAAGATCGTAAGCGTCTTGGTTACGAAGTGAACTTGACGACGAAATCGGCTATCTTCGCCGGGCTCAGACCGGTCAGGTCGAGCAGGATGTTGCGTGCGCCATGTTCGACGAAGTGATCCGGAATGGCAATGCAGGCGATGTCAGCTAACTTCACACCGGGCTCGGCAGCCCGTCTGCGGGCGGCCCACTCTAGAACCGCCGCTCCGAAGCCACCAGAAAGGCATCCTTCTTCAAGCGTTACCAGCTTGTGCGCAGGATCGCAAGCCAGCTCTGCGAGCATCGATTCGTCCAGCGGTTTGCAGCTTCTGGCATTGACTAAAGCCGGTTCAATCCCTTGCTCTTTCAGCAGTGGCAGCGCACGCTCCGCTGCGTCAACCATCGCACCGTAAGCCAATAGCGTTAGCTTGCTGCCCGGCTTGAGTTTTTCCCAAGAGCCGAAATCCAGCTTCTTGAATGAGTAGCGTTCTTCGGCCTTCAGCGCCATGTCGCGCGGGAAACGTACGGCAACTGGACCACGACGCTCGCTGACGGCCGTAAATAGCATGTCCCTGAGCTCGCGGGCATCTTTGGGAGCAAGTACCGTCATGTTCGGAATGCTGCGCAAGTAGGCGATATCAAACACACCCTGATGTGTCTCTCCGTCCTCGACCAGCCCGCCCCGGTCGATGCCGAAAATTACCGGCAGATTGAGAATGCTGACGTCATGGATCACTTGATCCATCGCCCGTTGCAAAAAGGTTGAGTAGATTGAAACGACCGGTAGCAATCCAGCTTTCGCCATGCCGGCAGCCATCGTGACGGCGTGCTGTTCGCAGATGGCGACGTCGAAGAAGCGTTCGGGATAAACCTTGCCGAATTTGACCAAACCGCTTCCTTCAGCTGTTGCAGGTGTAATCGCAACCAGCCGCGGTTCTAGCTCAGCCAGATCTATTAAGGCTTCGGTGAATGATTCCGAATAGGTCTTGGCCTTAGGTTTGGGAGGCTGAGCTGGCTCAACTTTTTCCGGGCTGAATGCCGAGACTCCGTGATACTTGATCGAATCTTCTTCTGCCGGCGCGTAGCCTTTGCCTTTTTGAGTAATGAGGTGAAGGATTTGTGGCGCGTCACTGTCCTTCAAGGACTCCAGCGCTCTGATTACAGCGTTTACATCATGACCATCAACCGGCCCGGTGTAATTGATTCCGAGCTTTTCGAAAACTATGCCGGGCGTATCGAAACGTTCTTTCGCTTTGCGTTTTACTGCCGAGATTAAATCACGGATGACAGGACGCAACTTGATGTTATCCAGTTGAATCTCGATTTCATCTATTTTTTGTTTGATGTCATTGTAGAAAAATGTCTGCTTGATGCGTTTCATGTACTGCGAGAGTCCGCCGAGGTTCTCGCTGATCGACATCTCGTTGTCATTTAAAATGATCAGCACATTGCGTTGGATATGACCGAGGTGATTGATCGCTTCCAATGCCATGCCACCGGTGAGCCCGCCGTCACCAATTACTGCGATCACCTTATGGTCCTGCTTGAGGTGATCGCGAGCAATCGCCATTCCGACTGCCAGCGAAGCGGCAGTCGAGCTGTGACCGGCAATGAATGCATCGTGATCGCTTTCAACTGGAGTTACAAATCCGCTCAATCCTTTGAACTGGCGGAGCGTTTTGAATTGCTCCCGCCGCCCGGTGATCATCTTATGAACGTATGCCTGGTGTCCGACATCCCAGACTATTTTGTCCTGCGGGCTGTCGAAGACGTAATGCAAGGCCAGGGTGATTTCGACAATGCCGAGGTTGGATGCCAAATGGCCGCCGGTTTTCGAGACACTCTGAATCACTTCTTCTCTGATTTCGTCGGCGAACGACTGGAGCTCGAGCGGATCCAACCGCTTCAATTCGGCGGGGCTGACTACAGCGTCGAGAAATGTTTTGCGCGACTCAAGAAGTGTAGACATTGGTTTTGAGCGTCCGAGCATAAAGTCGAATGTCAATGATAGCAACCTCCCATCCTACCTGGAGTTTAAGAATTTGAATTGATGAAGTTCTGTGCGCTCTGTGATGCTGCGGCACGGCTTGAATTGTGGTTTATTAGAAATTAATCTGATTGCTGCGATTGCTGAAATGTCTGCTCCGCTCAATCCAGGGATGGCGG
This sequence comes from Candidatus Obscuribacterales bacterium, assembly GCA_020050835.1. Classification (GTDB taxonomy): domain Bacteria; phylum Cyanobacteriota; class Vampirovibrionia; order Obscuribacterales; family Obscuribacteraceae; genus JAGVKB01. The sequence goes on from JAGVKB010000130.1 coordinate 17,511, forward strand.
TCGGCTAGACTGAATTAAGGATGATTGCTCTGCTTCGCGGCGAGGGGTTATGAAGCGTTCGGGAAGAATCGGCATGTGGTCACTTGGTTTTGCGCTTGCCGCCTTAGCTGTTTTGCTTCCATGGGCCGAGTCGGTATTGGCTGAAGACAAGCCCGCAGTCGGCGAGGAAAAGGCTGGTAGCGCCGATCAATCCAGGCAATCCGATCAGTCCAAGCAATCTCAGACTGCAAGGCAGTCCGACAGCGCTACCGCCCGGGCCGGCAGTGCCAGCGAGCCAGGCAGCGCTGCCGCCAAGCCCGAGACGGCCGGCGAAAAAAATCTAAAAAATGAGGGTGCTGCCTCTGAGCAAAAAGCTGAAAGCGCTGCCGGAGAATTAAGGGAGCCGACAAATCAGCCAGCTCCTCAACCTTCTGGGCGCACACGACTCGCTGAAATGAAGCTGTCCGGGTCAATGTGCATGTCTTGCTTGCACGAAGTAGAGCGTAAATTGAAAGTGATTCCAGGCGTTTCTAAAGCTAAAATCGAGTATCCGGGCGAGCGAATCTATGACTACTATCAGTCACCAGGACTGAACTCCTGGGCGCGGCTGACACTTAGCTACGATCCGGCAATGCTCGATCTCGAATCGCTTAAATCCTTCCTTCGAACGCAGGGTTATCACCCGTTCAAAATCGTCGAAAAGGAGAAATGAACCGCTGAAAATGAGATCAGAGGAGCCCCTTACGGCTGAGCTCCTCTGTATCTCTTATCTGGCAAACGGCGAACTCGGGACTGTCGGGTCGATGGGCGTTCGCCGGTTGCCTATCCGTTGGCGCTTGACGCGTCCACTATTTTGTAGAGGTGTCCTTTGAAAACAAGAATCACTTGTCTTCCCACCGCCAGGTACTTCGAAATGCCAGGGTTCGATTTGATGAGAGCGAAATACCTGTCACTACCAAATTTGACGACCTCGGCCTTGTCGGTGTTCCCGGATTCGAAAGCGCTATCGGTCCAGAATCCATTTTTAAGGTAAAAGGTCTTATCTTCGACGCGCTTAACTCCGTTGGCTTTGTCTGCGCGTCCATCGTCGACAGCTGTAGTCCATTGATAGCTGCGCGCTTGCTTGGAAAATGCGACGGCGTCCTTGCCGGTTGCGCCGATGCTAGCCATATCGCTGACCATTTTGGCTTTGAACTCAGAAACAGACTGGACTGCCCAGTTTGATGGATATGGGCTGGCGGCTGACAGGGGTTTGGCTGCCAGGCGCCCCTTGAGCGCAGTTTCGTTCTTGCGCAACGAGGAATAGGTGTTGCCATAGGCAAGCTCACGCGCATCGCTGGACTGGAATCCACGTGCTGCTTCTTCGATTGGTGCGCTCGCTGCTGGACCGCCTCCGCCGCTACTGACAAAAGAACTCATTGCAGTTGGGGGCAAAGATGCCGAGCGGCGAGATCCGCCCATAGCTGTCATCGGCATCGGCATCGGTGTCGGTCTCGATGTGGCGACCGGCAAGCGATGGTTTTCGCTGGGGTCGGTGACCAGGAACGATGTGTAGGCTGAAATGATGCCGTACTTCTTCGACAAGGTAATGATTTCGTCGACCACCTCATGATTGTTGCCGTTGTCTTGCGCAACTTCGGTCAGGTAGCCGATTCGTCTCATCGCCCAAAGGCGCGGTAGATATGTGTGTCCGCTCTCCTCGTCACTGAATGTCAGCGGGAAAGAATAGGCTTTGGCGATGCCGTTAACCTTTCCGGTTAAACGCACGACAGCCTTTCCCGCTCCTTTGTAACGCCCGATCAAAAGCGCCTGGGTGCCGGCAAAGAGATCGGTAACTTCCTTCGGGTAGATGTTCTTAGCCTGAATTCCTTCATATGCGATCTTCACATCTGTTAGCACAGGGCTTTTGATCTTGTTGTAGAAGTTAGACAACGCTGTTTCCATGTCTTCGTTGGGTTCAATGTACTGGCTGGTGCCATGATGCATTTCAGCTAGTTTGTTGAGCAGCTTGGTGTTTACGTCATAACCGACACCAAAGTCGAAGAGGCGGATGTCTCGGTCGGAAGGGATCGACTTTAATAGATTGGGAACGCTGGTTTCCCCTACCGTCGGCTCGCCGTCGGTCATCAGCACGATGTACGCCGGACGTTCGGATGCTTGTTTGAAATTCGCAACGGCGTTGCGAAGCGCATCGCCGATATTGGTGCCGCCGTGCGCTTCGAGATCGTCAATGAAGGCAAGAGCTGCTTTTTTGTTTTCTGGTGTCGCTTGCACCAGGCTCGTTTTGAATCGCTCGGCGTCGGTGTTGAACTGAACGATGTTGAAATGATCGTTTGCGTTTAGGGCATTTATAACGTATTTGAGCGCCTTCTTGTTCTCTCCCATCTTTTCGCCGGCCATCGATCCCGATGTATCAGCGACCAAAACGATATCTTTGCCGAGGACCTGCTTGGTGTCCACCGGTGGTGTGAGGGTCAAAAGAAAGTAGCCGTCCTGCCCACTCTCTTTGTTCGTCAAAAGATTGGCAGCAAGATCCTTGTCGGAGACGCTGTAATACAGCAGAAAGTCTTTGTCTGGAACCGTGTCGTGTGCCAGGAAGGCAATCTTAGCGTGGTGGTCGTCAGACTTGGTCGAGCTGATCGTGTGGCTTGGCGACCAGATGGTGCGCAATCCTTGCTTGCTTGCCAGTTTGACATCTACTTTGATCTCGTTGGCTGGAGCGCTCTGACCCTCTGCCTTTAATGGGAAGCGGTATCTGAGCATGCCGTTTTCAGCCTTCAGGATTTGCGTGTATTCCAATTCGACCTTTTTTGTGCCGTGGGCAGGAATCGGAAAAATGCGCGCTCTGACGGTCTTGTAATCGGCGTACTCGAGCAAACCTGGGTCGACCATCCGGCGGACAATCTCTTCATACTGTTGGCGAGCTTCATTTGCTTCCAGGATCTTGCCTTCGATCGGTTTGCCATCTATATGAAGTGAGAAGGAGCTGAAAGTGGTGTCTTCCGGCAGCGGAAACAAGTAAGTTCCAGCCAGATTCTGGTCGGTATTGTTCACGAAGGTCTGACTGATGTATGTCTTGGCGACCTGATCGCTGATGTCTACCTTGATGTTTTCGGCTTGCAGGTGCAGTCCGAAAGAAACGTTGCCCTTCAATACCGGTCTGGGGACCGGCCTCGGCGGGTGGGTCGGGTGGTGATGAGGCGGATGGACGGGAGGAGTGATAATCGGTACCGGTGGACGCACCGGCGGCAGCATCGCTAATCCACCGGCGACCGGATCGACCATGATCATGCCGGCGGCGTTGGCGACCGGCCCGATAAATAAGGATGCCGCGAGCGTCACAAACTGCGTTAGGGCAAATCGTTTCATTTTGAGAACCTCTGAAATAGTTGGTTTTACGTCGCTGGAACTGCTATCTCAAGGCTATCGGTTGTCGGTGCTAAGTACGCTGGGAAGAACGGAGTTCAGCGTTTGGGGTTAACCCCAGGAAATTGCGCGAATTTGTCGGGTAAACTACTCTTGGAGCAGAAACCGAGCTCCGGAGAAACAATGAGGCTCCCAACGGCGCCTGTGAAGCGACTTCTCTCTTTAGGACTGAAGATGAAAGGACAGGATGCTCTGTTCTTCCAGCGGCTGTTCTGGGGGGCTGTGGCAGGCTGCCTTGCCGCCGTACTGCTCGGTCAGTCCCCTTTTCTGGAGAGTCTTGAGCTGAGCATGCTGAAATGGCGATACAAAGTGTCGAATCAGCTCAGGGCAATGAGTTCGGTCCCGGCTGTCTCGCCGGATGTTTCGCTCGTAACTTTTGATGACTCGGCCCAGTTCGATCTTGGTATAGCCAGATTCAATGAGCAGCGTTCCCAGAGTATTCTGGGCGAGGCTTTGTCGGTAATCGAGCGTGGCGAGCCGGCGCTGGTGGCTGTCGACCTGGACTTGAGAGGAGCTGCCAATCCGGATCTGATCCGCTTGTTCAGCCGATATCGCAATGTAGTTATCTCCTTGTTCGGCAGCCTGGAGGGCAGCACTGATCTACCGGCAGCCGAGTTTATGACGCACTCGGCTGCTTACGGTTATAGCGAGTTGACGCGCGAGTCAAACGGAGTTGTTTATCGCTTGCCGGTTAACTATTGGACCAAGAGCAAGAATCCCGAAGAGATAGGATTGGCTCCGGTTCCGACGCTGTGCGAGGCGGTAATCGATGTGTACAGGCGAGTAAAGGGAGTCGGACCGGCCAGCCAGTTCATGTCTCAGCTGCCCGATCAGCCGGTGTACGTTAACTTCCGCCGGACAAAGTATCCATCCACCTCGCTACAGGACGTGCTTTCTCCCGAATTTGACCCGCAGGTGTTCAAAGGGAAAGTGGTGTTGATCGGATCGGTCTTTACCTCTCGCCATGATGACCCTTCCCGTTGCAATACGCCACTCCAGGATGCAATGCCGGAGCTTGAAGTGCAAGCGCAGGCGATTTCGACCCTGCTCGACAACGAAGTGATTTTTAGTTTTGCCAAAGACATTTCGCGCCATTTTCTGATCTTCCTGGGGGCGATTTTCGGAGCCTTCTGCTCCGCTCTTCCGATGAGCACGCGTACCGCCTTCTTCCTGTTTGGAGCTTTCGTGCTCCTGGTCGTAGCTCAGGTCTGCTTTCAGGGCTTCCATATGGCGGTGCCGGTGGTGCCACCGTTGGCGGTGATTTTTGCCAGTTTCGTTTTAGGCACCGTAATCTATCTGGACACAGACTTGAGAGAACGCAACCGCGAGCTGGCTGCGGCTCGGGAATCAATGCAGGTTCGGGCCGAAGAGGAGCGCCGGCGGATCGCCGAAGATCTTCATGACGAAACTTTGCCCGCGCTGTCGGCGGTGGCGCGCATGGCCGATCGACTCTCGCAAGATCTCGGAGACAATCCGGTGCCGCTCCAAATGAGAGAGCGTCTGGATGCAGCGGTTTCCGAGATGCGCCGAGTAATCAACGATCTCCACCCGTCCGTGCTGGAGACGATGGGCTTCGTACCGGCTCTGGAGAATCTGCTCAACATCTGTTCGAGGGAGTGCTCAATCGAGGGCGAGTTTCGTGACGGTGTGTCCGAGGATGAAACTGACAGCGTCAGTTGGTTCGCCAAGTTGCAACTTTACCGGATTGTGCAAGAGGCTCTCAACAACGTGCATAAACACTCGCAAGCCAAGCGAGTTCATCTGGCAATTCAAAGCGACAACGGCAATCTCGTGATTTCGGTCGCCGATGACGGAAAAGGGATTGACCCCAAGTTGATACGAAAGGATTCTCATGGTCTGATCAATATTAGACAGAGAGCGCAACTGATTGGAGCACGCGTAGAGTGGCGGAGACCGGCGGAATTTTCCTCCGGAACCGAGCTGAAACTGGAGATTAAGGCTGACAGAAGCTGAAAGGAAAGCAAAATGACGATATTGATTGCTGATGACGAAGACAGAGATCGTAAGTGGTTAAAAGATCTGCTCACCGCCCACTTGCCCGAACAACCGACCATTCATGAGGTTGCCGACGGTCAAGCGGCGGTCGATACTGCGCTTAAGCTCAAGCCTGACCTCGTATTCCTGGATATCAAAATGCCGAAACAATCAGGTATCAAAGCCGCCGAGCAGATTTTGCAACAGCTGCCCGAAACTGGAGTGATCATGCTGTCGAACTTCGCCGACGAAGTTTATGTCAGGCAGCTCTGGAAAATCGTGCCGGCCAATGGAGTCTTCGGTTATGTGCTGAAAAACGCTTCCAACGATCAGGTCGTTGAAGCCGCTAAAGCTGTGCTGTCCGGTGACTGCTGGATCCATCCCAGCATCGGCCGGGTGATTCAGCGCACCCAGAATCGCGCTACCAATCTAACC
>JAGVKB010000039.1 GCA_020050835.1 Candidatus Obscuribacterales bacterium
CAGTCTGTTGTCTTGGTAAACACAGATTCTGAGCCAACTGGCAGGGCTTTTGTACTGTTTCGAAAATTACTTTGGTATCACTTCCGTGAATAATCCGGGTGATGACTGCATACTATTTGCCTTAGAGGACATTCGAACGATGGATGACAACAGAACGACCAGGCCGATCATAACCGAGCGTGGCACTCCGATTCGCACACGAATTTTGCTGCTGGTGCTGGCCGGAGTCCTGTTGTTGTGCGGAGTCTATATCTGGGTGACTGCTGTCAGGCAAAAGGAAGAGCCGACGCCGATTCTGGTTGGCTCAGAAGTACCGGCGCCCGGACCAGCACAGCAGCCTGCTGCGCTTGCGGGTGGTCCCAAACCGCTGGTCGCTGCCTGGCCGAATCTAAGTAAGGGAATCGCCGCACAACCTGGTGCTCAACCCACCACAACATTGTCAACTGTTCCACCGCTACGTCCTTCCGGCCTGCCTCCGGCTGCTAATCCTGCTAATCAGGCAACTGGAGTGCCCGGGGTGTCAACCAAAATGCCGGCGGCTACGCCGGTTAACCCGCTCCAGCCTGCCACGCCGCTACCTAATACGGCTGCTCAACCGCCGGCCGCCGGAGCTGTGCCAGCCGGCACAACTCCGCCTGCCACCACGGCCGCTCAACCAGGTGTGCCGGCTGTACCAGCAGTCGCCGGCCAGCCCTCGGTCGTCACAGCCGCTGACGTGCAGCCGCTGCCGGCACAACCCGATCCCGGTTCGTTTTTTGTGCCCAAGTCCATCGCCTCCACTACCAGATTGGCCGCAGCGGTAGATGCACGGGCAGCGCTGGGACGAACCGATCCCTGCGCGATGCTGGAAAACTACAAGCCGTTTCCGCGGGTCGGCGGCAAGGTTCATTCGAAGGCTGAAACTAGCAAGACAGAGATTGCAGCCGCAAGCAAGGAGAAGAAGGTAACTCCGCCACCACCACCACCGCAATTCGGTCTGGTGCCGCCTCCGCCTCCGGGAGAGATGTCCGAAGGCATGTCGGTTGCCGAGTTGCCGGCGCCGCCCACCAAGCCCTCTCTGTCTGGCAAGATGAAGCTGGTGGCGATTGTTGGCGACCGAGCGATCCTGGCCTTTTCGGACCGCTCAATCGCCCGCGAAAACAAATGGCCCTCAACTGTAACTCTGGGACCAGGGGAGCAATTTGAATCTGTCTCCATGGTTGATGTCAATCCGGACAGCGTAACGCTCGAGGAAGACGGCGAGCGCTCCACAAAAGCGATGGCTCCACTTCGCTAGCTCATCCAATCAGGAAATTGCATGGATCTCGCAAGTAGTCTGCAGGAAGAAAACCGCCTGAACCGGCCGGGTTATTCATTCACTGAAGCGATCCGCATTTCAGAGGAGCTGCTTGCCAAACTCGAAGAGTGCGACTTCCCGAGTTCGCAGACCAAGGAGCGGATTGTCTCTTTGATTTCATCGCTGCCGGGTGCAAGAGGATTTTTCGTCTCTTACTTGACTGGCAACTTCGCTTGCTCAGATGAGCCACCTTTGGAATTGATCGAGGCGCTGACCGAAAGTCCTTTGCCGTCCTTAGATCTTTTAGTGCGGAATCTTGTGATGTCCACGGCCATGGCGATTACCCATGACCGAAATGGCGACGCTGAAGCAGCAAAAGGGTCTCGCCTGGTTGCGGTTCGAACGAAACGCCTGATCGGGCGGCTTTCGCTTGCCGAATTGCAGGAGAAAATCGCCCAGATGAGAAGCACAATCCAAGAAGGGCAAGGTCAATATGCCGACTTTCTGAAACAGTGGGGATATGACCGCCAGCAGCTCGCGGCGGCTCAAGAGGCGCTCGAAAGCGCGTTGGCCGGCTAGAATCGCTGGCAATTCTACTTGCGCGGCCGGCATTTGAGATACATCACAACATCTTGCATGTATCTCCATGTCGCCGCATTGATCTTGCCGTTGCCGATCTCGTCTAGTACTGTTGCCACGCCTGGGTCATTGCTCCAAAGATGGCGGTGTGGTAGTAAGACTTTCTCCACCAACTCTCTGGCTAGCTGGTGATTGCCGCAACGGCTCTCCAGTTTGGCTTGCTCAAAACCGACTGGTGCTGATTCGAAGGTGGTACCCTGCCAATTCGCACTGAGCTGGTCGGCATGTTTAGAGAGCGTCTTTGCCGCTTGAGTGTTGCCCAATCTGTGTTCTAAAGCCGCCAGTTCTAGGCGGGTTAAAGCCGGAGCATACATCAACTCAATTAACTTATTGCGCGTACTTTTCAGGGCATTGTATTCAGCATCATTCAACACAGCTCCCTCCATTCGATCTTGAATTCGTACGATCTCATGCTCGAATACCGCCCGACTGTTAGGTGTAATCCTGTCGGCTTCATTGATGGCGTGTTCATAGCTGGCTCTGGCGTTTGAGTAGTCCTTGGCGCGTTCAAATTCTCGCGCTTGGAGCAAGGATGGGAGGAGCTCTTTGCTAAGTCTTTCAGTATCAATTGCAGGCCGATCAGGAGAGCCCCCCTGGTAAGTCTTTGGCCGATCGTTGGGAGAATCGTACAAGTCCACCACGCCGGTCGGTTTGAGCAGTTGCATGTCTAGTAATTGCTCGGCCTCAAGGTGCTCCGATTTTACTTGCCCCGCGCCAGACAGTTTCAACTCCAGCAATACGATGTCCGGTAAGCCTAGTTGAGGATGTTCCAGTCTGTGCTTGTCATTTATCTTGTCCATTGCTCTGGCGACTGCGAGCCGGTCCCTTCCACTCAAAGCATTGAGTTCTGCAGTTAGTGGCGAGCAATCTCCTGATTCGATTTTGCTGACAAATCGATTTGCGGTTGTTTCAATCTCTAGTTCGCTTAATGATCCCATGTTTCTGTCCCTGCCAAATTGGTTCGGTACTTCCTGATTGCCCAGCTTATAGAGGCTGTGTTACATGACCGTAACAGCCAGGTCGTCTCTACTTGAGCGTCTGATGGAGAGCCGGTGATGGTGCTATATTTCTCGGGAGTATTCGAATCTACTGGTAGACTGGAAGGCAGCGGTTCGCAACAAACGCGGAGCGGTACCCTGCCTAGTTAGCGCGTCCAGCGAACTGAGCCGGATTTTGCTTGAAAGCTGCTCTGTACATAAATCGGGGTTTTAGTAAGCACCACTGAATAGTCTTGCGGGGTATTCACATTGTAGTAAGGTGGAAGCTCCGCTCCCGAAACTTGCGAATCGTCATATTGATAGAGTTTTGCTTTCAAGCCCTGCAGGAAGTCATGAACTTTGAGTTGACCGGCAAACAATGATTCTTCCAGCGGTTTGATGCAATTCTTGGAATAAATGCCGAGCAAGGGCTCGAGGCCTTCTTTGTGGGAAAGCACGAGTACATCGGTGTCGTGCCTTTGCGAAGCCATATGACGGATCAACGGCATCTTTATCAGCGGCATGTCGCAAGCGATTACGAAGGCATGCGGATTGTTCGCTACGAGCAGCCCTGACAAGATGCCACCGAGCGGACCGCGATAGGGCAGAATGTCTTTGACCACGTCATCGCTTACATGGGCAAAGGAATCGGGCTCGTTGGTGACGAGATAGACTTCGTTGAAGATATCACGGGTAGTGGCAAGCAGATGCTCGACGATCGTGCTGCCGCCGTAAGGCAAGAATGCTTTTGGCCGACCCATCCGCTTGCTTCGGCCGCCGCAGAGGATCAGCCCTGTGACCGGCAGCGGCAAAGGCTCGCGGGTCGTAGACTCGATTACACCAGCAATTTTCTTTCTGGGCATATCGCTTGGATCGTCCTTAATCATCACCGAGGTGAAGCTGGTAGTTTTTGCCGACACGGTTGGTCTGTTTCCTCTCTATTCGCCACGATACTCAGGCTGGCGCTTCTCAGCGAAAGCTGCCAACCCTTCTAAACGGTCCTTGGTGTTGAGCAACTGCAGATAGAATCTTGTCTCTAAGGCTAAGCCAGCAGTGAGATCGCGGTCACTACCCTGGTCGATTGCTTTCTTGGCTTGCGCGAGCGCTAGCGGGGCGCCGGTTGCAATCTCGCGGGCCCAGGTGCGTGCTCGTGTCAGAAGCTCGGGATTGCTTTCACCTTCTTTCGGCTCGGCGGACGGAAGTACTCGGTGCACCAGTCCGATCTCAGCAGCTTCTTTCGCTGGAAGCGGGCGGGCCGTCAAGATTAGCTCTTTGGCGCGCGATTTGCCAATCAAACGAGGAAGGCGCTGTGTGCCACCGGCACCAGGGATAATACCAAGCTTCACTTCGGTCAGCCGCAGGCTCGCCTCTGCGATCATAATGCGGAGGTCGCAAGCCAGGGCAAGCTCGGTTCCGCCTCCGAAAGCCGGGCCGTTGATGGCGGCAATAGTCGGTTGAGGAAGATTCTCGACAGCCAGCATGACTTGTTGAATCAAGTTCAAGTAGTCCAGTACCTCTCCTTCGGTCATGCCTTTTCGCTCGGCTAGATCGGCGCCGGCGCAGAATGCTTTGCTTCCTGCTCCGGTAATAATCACGACTCTGGTCTGCTTGTCCTTTGAGAGTTCAGCGCAAGCTTCAAGCATCGCTTGGAGCAGGGCTCGATTGAGGCTGTTCATAACTTGCGGGCGATTGAGCGTAAGCACCGCAATCGGCGAATCTTTCTCAATCATAAGCAGCTCAGTCATGCTTGCGCCTCCGCTTGCGCTCTTACCTTTTTCTCTCGACTCGACAGGCATGCTTTTAAATATCTCCCTGGTAATTCCTTGCCTAAGATCTCCTGGGCGAGCTTTCCGCAGTCGACCAGCTTTTCGAGGTCGATTCCGGTTTTTATCCCTGACTCATTCAACAAGTAAACGAGGTCTTCGGTAGCTAGATTGCCCGCTGCTCCCGGTGCGTAAGGACAGCCGCCCATTCCGCCGATACTGGCATCGAAGGTCGTGATCCCTGACTCCAGCCCAGCCAAGACATTGGCCAGTGCGGTGCCCATCGTATCGTGAAAATGCAGAGCGATCTTCTTGAGGTCGATGTCAGAGGAGATCAGTTTGATCAACTCCACTACCTGCTTAGGAGTAGCCGCGCCGATAGTATCGCCGAGCGAGATTTCGTCGATGCTCATATTCTGCAACTCAAGCAAAAGTTTGGCTACGCTGGCCGGATTTACTCTACCTTCGTAGGGACAGAAAAACACGACGGAAAGGTAAGCTCTGACTGTTAGCCGATCCGCCTTAGCGGCTTGCGACAACTCCTTGAGGACGCTTAACGCGTCGGCAATGCCCTTGTTGATGTTCTTTTGGCTGTGGCTCTCGGTTGCCGACATAAAGAGAGCGATCTGGCGTAAACCGGCCTCTTTGGCTGATTGATAGCCCTTGAAATTGGGCACCAGCGCTGATGTGTTGACGTCGGCTGGCAGCTTTACCGCTCTGGCGACCGCAAGCCCGTCTGCCAGCTGAGGGATCCACTTCGGGCTAACGAATGATGTTAGTTCGATGTTCTTCAATCCAGCTGCGGCCAACGCTTCGATCAAGCGGACTTTGTCTTGAGTGGAAACCTGCCTGGGCTCGTTTTGCAGACCGTCACGCGGTCCCACCTCGAACACTTTCACTGTTTCCGGCAGGCGCTCTAACATCGGCTCTTCTCCGCTCTACTCGAGCACCACGAGCGGATCGCCTTCGTTTACGAAGTCTCCCGATGCGACCTTAATCTCACTGACTTTGCCTGCCAGGCTCGAAGCGACTGGCAGCTGCATCTTCATTGACTCAAGAATCACTACGTCCTGTCCCTCAGCGATTGTGTCGCCAGGGCGAACGAGTACATCTACTACGATTCCGGCCATCATGGCTGCTACTTGCTTCATTTCGATCAGGCTCTAAATTGAAGATCCCACTATTTTGAATGTTTGATATCCGACCGCGGCGCTATCCGGAAATCAGCTCTTTTCAAGCATTCGAACGGTAATGTTAGCAAAGTTGGTGATACCAAATATGACTCTTGTCTCAGGTGCGGTTGCCGCCTTACCCAGGCCAACACTAACTCAGCAGTCCCGGCAGACCGTTTGCCAAGCGCTGGGATAAAGCAATAAAAGGGCTCTGAACAGCCGGTCTTTCATGGCTGGCGGTTGGCAAGGCGGAGGTCTACTGATAAAGAGTCCGGTTATCTAAACAGATTCTTCAGTGCGTCATTGATGCTCTTGAGATGGTCTTCGTCCTTCTCTTTGGCTTTTTCCGGCTCTTCGCTGACTTCCGCCTGCACTGGTTCTGGACTGGGTTCCGGGATCGGCTCGGGGGCTGGTTCCGGGATTGGTTCCGGTGCCGGCGCTGCCGGTGGCTCTTGGAACTCCGGCTCAATTTCAGTTGTAGCAGCTACCGCTTCATCTAATTGTGGCTCCGGAGCTGCCGGTGCAGCTCCACCAAATGGGCGCGATGGCGGCGATAGCGCATCACGTCTGGCAAGCGACGGTGGGGGCGCCTTAATAGCCGGACCGGTACTCTTGAAAGGAGAAGGTCCTTTCGCTGGTTGTGGCTCTTTGACCGGTGCCGGTTCTTTCGAGGCAGCATCCTTCGCCGCTGGTGGCTCTTTGGCAGTTTGCTCCTTGCTTGCGAGGGTCGATTTTGTGCCAACCGCGGAGGAAAGATCTTTGACCTTGCCAGCGCTGCTGGCTGAGCTGGACAGTGCCGGTTTGTCCGAAGATGACTTGGCTTGCGGCGTAGAAGTTGATTTAGATGAAAGTGACGACTGCCCACTCTTCGTTTGCGCCGGTTTGCTCTCTTTGGGCGGCGGTGGCTCGGAGGCGCTTTCTTGACCATTTGTATATCGGTCAGCCATGGCCAGTATTCGGTCGCGGTCAGCCCCCACCGATTCAATTCGGAGTCGGCACTCTTCGATTCTCGCCGTGAGCTCTTGAATCTGCTGCTCGACTAGTTGAAGCTCTTCGTTTTGAAGCTGCTCTTGTTCCACGAAGGAATCGAGCAGTTGTCTCAGCATCGCTGGGTCGAATGCGGGCATGACCGATAAAATCTCCTTGGAGGACAACCGGGCGCTCACGGCACCTATCAACTTTATTACCACCTAACGCATAATTTAACCAGAGTCCGGGGCCGCGGAGCAAAGGGCGTCTACCGCCAGTCGAAGGAAAGGTCCGGCAGCTGACAGCTCGACTGCAGGATTACTGCTGCAGGTAGCGAACCAGCTGTGTGTATTCGTTTAAATCAGCCGAAACCTGCTGGAGATCGAGACCATCGGCATAAACGTGGATCAGTGGTTCGACCGGGTCGGGCAGCACGAGCACCCAGTGGTCGTTGCGAGTTTGAACCTTGACTCCGTCCATCAGTTTCATCGGGCGGTCCTGATGCTTTTCGACCAGAAGGCGCATCACTCTGCCCTTGCGCTCCCAAGGGCAGTGGACCGAGTCTACCTGGTACACGAGCGGAGGCAGTTCGGAGATAGCCTGGTGCAAACCTCTGCCCTGGTAGGTCAGATGCTCCAAGACCTGACCGGTAGCAAACATCGCATCGTATCCATTTTGAAACTCGGGAAAGATGAAGCAGCCGTTGGCGCTGGCGCCAAGCGCAGCCTCCGCCAGGCGAGCTGTCGTGTTGCCGATTTCGGTCTCTGATGCCTTGCAGCGCACGACCTTGCAGCCGTGCTTGTCGGCGATCCGGTCGATCACTGAGCTGGAGTTGACCGGTATGACGATCGAGCGTCCCGGCTTGTCACGCAAAATGATGTCTGAAACTACTGCCAGTAGCAGCTCGCCTCTGATTATCTGTCCGGTTTCGTCGACCAGGGTTATCTGTTCGCCGTTGCGGCCGATCTGCACGCCGAGGTCGGCTTTCAGCGCTTTCACCACGTCGGCGAGCTGTTTGCGCATGGCGATTCGCTCTTCTTGCTTGGACGGAGTGGCTCGAATCGACGCGTTGAGCACGACTGTCTCGATGCCAAGCTGCCCCAACAGATCGGGCAAGATTACGCCGGTTTCGGCCATCGCATAGTCTATGACAACTTTCGGTGAGCGGGTGGTGAGCGCCCCGTTCTTAGTCATGCGGGTGTAGTTAGCACCAGGCACTACGCAGAACGGCACCTTGTCCTGCTCGAATACCTGTCCTTTGATGTGATTGAGGAATTCCGCCATGTAGTATTCACGCACACGGCTCGGGTAAGTGATCGCTCCTACGTCTGCCGGCATGCAACGAGGGAAGTCTTTCTTGAAGAAGGTGGATTCTATCTTCCTCTCCATCGCCTTCGTGATTGCTACGCCATCGCTGTCGAAGAATTCAATCGAAATTTTGTCGTACTCTCTTTGTGAGACGCGAATGTGAATCAGCCCGGCTGCACGGGATGTCTTGACGTAAAACCGCGAGATCGGCTGGGGCATTGATTCCAGGTTTTGTACTTCCACGCCGACTGACATCAGCCCGGAGATTACGGCCCGGCTGATCATTCGGCTGATGCCCCAGTAATCCCGGCTGACCAGGACCGGACCGCTCTTGATTGTGGCACCGTATGCGGCGGCAAGGTTGACCGCAAATTCGGGGGTGATTTCGATATTGGCCAGTCCGACTACCCCCCGCGCACCAAATATAGTGCGCGGGGCGCGCGTTCCCCAGATGACCGATTCGGTAACGCGCGCTCCGGAGTCGATGCTTTTGTTGGGCCAGATGCGAACGTCCGGGCTGATATTGGCTTCCTGCCCTACTGATGTATTGGCGCCCAGTACCGCGCCTTCCAGTATTTCGGCCGAGCGGTGTATGGTGGCATTACTGCAGATGATGCAGGCTCTCATTGCTACCTGGTTGCCGACGTAGGAATTCGACCAAATCACCGGCTGCTTGAGGGAGACTTTCTCTTGCAGGACAACGTGGTCGCCGATAACCGTGTGTGGACCGACCACGGTTTCGGCTCCGATTCGGCAATTGTTGCCGATCAGAACCGGTGGCTCCAACTTGGCAGTCGGGCTGATCTGCGTACCTTCGCCTATCCAGATGCCGGGCTCTACTTGTGGAATGCCAAGCTCGATCTTTACTTTGCCATCCAGCACGTCGCAATGTGCCTGGCGATAAACTTGTAAGTTGCCGATGTCGCACCAATAACCGTCGGCTACGTATCCGTAGAGCGGCTCATTGCGCAGCAACAGCAGTGGGAAGAGATCGTTGGAGAAATCCTGTTCCCGACCCATGATGACATAGAGCATGACCTCCGGCTCGAGAATGTAGATGCCGGTGTTGACGGTGTCCGAAAATATCTCGCTAGCGCTCGGTTTCTCTACGAAGCGTTGAATTCGTCCGTCGGAATCGGTTATAACCACGCCATAGTCAAGGGGGTTCTCGACTCGTTTGAGCACGATCGTGGCTTTAGATTTGCGTTCTTTGTGGAATTTGATCGCTTCGGTTAGATCGATGTCGGTCAGGCAATCGCCGGAGATGACCAGAAAGGTGGAATCGAGCTCGTCCTGGATCGCTTTGACGCAGCCGGCGGTTCCAAGTGGTTTTCCTTCTTCGGTGGAGTACTTGATATTTGCACCGAATTCGGTGCCATCCCCGAAATACTCCTCAATCGCCTGCGGAAGGTAGTGCAATGTAAAAATGATGTCTTTCAGTCCATGCGACTTCAGGAGGTCGACGATGTGTTCGGCCATCGGTTTGTTGACTACCGGAACCATCGGTTTTGGCAGATGGCTGGTAAGTGGTCTCAATCGGGTGCCGGAGCCGCCGGCCATGATAACCGCCTTCATAATGCGCTATCTCCTGTTAAGAGCGATCACTTAGAGAGCTTGGATTCAAAATCGGCACCGCAGTTGGTGCTGCTTTCAAGAGTGGAACCGCCGGGCGGGACGATATGCCCTCCGGTCCAAGTTTGGACGCCTCGGCCATGACCTTGTCATAGACTTCCAAGGTGCGCTTGGCCAGCACTTTCCAATTGTAGATAGTGCGAACTTTCTCGTAGGCATCGGAGCGGAGCCGCTCGGCCAGTTGGTGGTTTTTGAGGACCTCCAGCAGTCCCCAGGCCAGGCTACCGGAGTCACCGGTGTAAGTTGTAATGCCGGTTACCATATTTTCGACAAAGTCGGTCAGCCCGCCGGTGTCAGAGGTGACTACCGGAACTCCAGCTGCCATCCCTTCCAGCGCTACGATTCCAAACGGTTCGTAAAGGCTCGGTATGCACACCACGTCTGACATTTTGTAAAGGCGGCGCAAGTCATGATCGCTTACATAGCCCAGGAAATTAACGCGGTCGCCAATTCCCAAATAATCAGCCTGTCGTCTGAGATCGTCCAAGTAACCGCCGGTGCCGACCATCAAGAAACGAACGTCGTGATAGTCGGACAGCACTTTCGGCGCGGCATCCAGAAGCACCTGTACACCCTTTTCATGGACCATTCTACCGACATATAAAATGATCTTTTCGTGCGGTGCCGCAAAATAGGAGCGCGTTGGAGCTTTGTCGAAGTCAAAGTCGAACAACTCTGGATTGGTGCCGTTTGGAATTATGACCATTTTGTCGGGCGGCAAGCCGAATGAGTGCTGAAGCTCGGCATGCATATGATGGCTGTTGACAATCACTTCCCAGGCTTCGAAGGTAAGCCGCCATTCCAATTGATGAATGTAGCGCTGAAGGTCGTTGTGAATACCATGCATGCGACCGGCTTCCGTGGCGTGAATGGTTGCCACCAGCGGAATTCCGAACCCCGCTTTCATTACCCAGCTGGCATCGGTAACCATCCAATCATGTGCATGCATGATTGAAAAAGGAGTTTTTTGATGGAGCTGAATCGCGTGCTGCAAAAGGCCGAAATTCAACCGATTGACCCAGGTTAGAAAGTCCGGCGTGGGGTCGGTGACAATCTTTACGCGATGAACATTGACGACGTCGGCCAGCTCGTGCTCGGGCGTGTTGGGATGGTCGGCGGTGACAACGTGCACGTCCCAGCCGGTGTTGGCCATCTGCTTCGAAAGTTCGGCCACAACCCGGGCCAGCCCGCCGATAACGCGGGGCGGATATTCCCAGGAAAGCATGAGGACGCGGTTGTTTGTCATTCCAGAGCTCCCAATAAGAAGATGTCGACTGCCTTTCTCTGGCTAGCGGTGTCCAATTCGCCAGTAGTCAAGGTGAGCGCTTTGACAGGCGGGTTGGCCGCTAACGATTACTCACTAGCCAGTGGGCGTGACATGAGGGACATTATCGCGCCTTTGGGCGTCGTTTGTCCCTTCAGTGTTGCTTCCACCTGCTCAGCTATCGGCAGATCAATACCAAGTTTTTTCGAAAGTTCACAAACTGCGTGGGTGGTGGGAATACCCTCTGCCGTCGCGCCGACTGTTCGCTTCGCCTCTTCACTGCTGAGCCCGCCGGCCAGCGCTAAGCCGACTTTATAATTGCGAGACAACTGACTGGTGCAGGTCGCAAAGAGGTCTCCCATCCCAGCTAGCCCAGCCAGGGTGGTCTTTTCTGCGCCAAGCGCGCAAGCTAATCTTGTCATCTCCGCCAGTCCGCGTGTGAGCAAGGCAGCCTTGGCGTTGGCTCCGAGTTCCAGTCCGTCGGAGATGCCGGCGGCAATTGCAATAACGTTCTTCAAAGTCCCGCCCAGCTCGACCCCTGTTACGTCCGAATTCGTATAGACTCGAAAGGCAGAACTGCTCAATCTTTGTTGGGCATAGGCGGCTACTTGAAAAGATGCGCTGGCGATCACAGATGCGGTCGGCAGCCCCTTCAATATCTCACCGGCCAGATTGGGACCGGAAAGGGTACAGACTGGCAGATCGCCTATTACGTCATTGATCACTTCGGTCATTCGGTAGAGTGTGGTTAGCTCAAGCCCCTTGGCTGCGCTGACCAGTACCGGTAGTTGCCAGTCTCCCTTTTCGGAGGGACGTTTGGTTGCAAACATGTCAATCTGCGCCGATAGGCCTCGCATCGATTGGGAGTTGCAGCAGATCAGCACCAGCTCCTGCTCCACTAACGCTTCGCCAAGCGCTCCGGTAATCTTTACATTGTTTGGAAAGTCGACCCGAACCGGATGGTTGAGACGTCGTCTGCGCTCAAGCAGGCTTGCCTTTTGGGGATCGTGGCTCCAGAGCGTAACCGCTCTGCCGCTGTCAGCTAACAGCTTGGCTAAAGTCGACCCCCAAGAACCGGCACCCAGCACGGCTATCTTGCCTGGTGCCGGTTTGTTTCTGTCGGGAGTCGCCATCGGGGCCAGCCTGTCAGGGAAAAATTGTTCGCATCATCTTAACCTCTTGTGTTGCCCGAAGGCGATGGTGGCGATGGCACAATCGGCAAAACGATTTGAGAAGGACTTTCCGGACCACAGATAACACTTTGCCGAGCTGAGTTCGGGTTGGTTTCGATTGCCGATTCTCTGCCGGTATTGGGATTGGCGTCAAATCTGGGGAAGTTGCTGCTTGAGATTTCGAGGCGAATCCGATGCCCCTTGAAAAAGACGTAGCTGGTGGGCCACAGCTCGATTTCGATTTTATGAACGGCAGCCTGTCCGCTGTCAACAAACCGCTGCCGGATTATTGAGTGCTCTAAAATCTATCTGTCCGGGTCGGAATCTGCCCGGATAACTGTCTAGAAGCCAATCGATTCACGATTGTCTTCTAGCTCAGCGTCTTTCCCCAGGCGTAACTGTACTCAGCTCATTGGCTGGCCAGCTCGTCACGTATGTTCATCAGTACTATACCCAGCATATTTTTGCCGCTGCCGTCACCGCCGTCTGCCCAAAAACTATCATTGGTGGTGTGCTCAACGAGTGTGGCAGAACCTGTCGACAATAAGGTCTTACGCAATTCGGAGTGTTGAGAAAACTTTGCCCGCACGGCTTTAGTCATTACGGCAATCTTAATGGCGTCCCAATCTTGACGCAGCTGTCTGTGGCGATCTCGTCCCATTTTGGCTGCCTGCATTGGTGACTCGGCAAGTCTGATCTCTTCCTGGTTCTCAGAGCTTTCGAATTTCTGTGCTTGAAAGTAGTGCTCAGACGTCGGCCATAGCTGGCCATCAATAATGATAGGGAACGCCGCAAAGTTTGAAAAACAGCCGTACTCTTCTGACACTCGATAGAATTCAATCAAGTCTTTTTCCGGGCTATTCAAGTTTCTTCTCCGTTAACTTAAGCACTCACTCAATTATCTCAGTTTTGCCTGGCCGGTCACTTAGATTCCCGCGTGGAGCGCGAAGCCCAAAGCGACAGTGTTTCACGGGCGCAGTTCGGAAAGAAATTCATTTTGACTACGTATTTCCCCCATTTAAGACAGGGCGGTCAGTCCATATACTGCCTTGCAATGGACGGCGGAAACCATCGTGAGGGCTGGACTGATGGCAAACGAAATTACAGAAGCATTCGACAGTGCGAAGCAGAAGCATACTTTTATCGATAAGACTGCGCTCGAAAAGGAGCTGAGCGGCTTTTCGGTCAATGATTGGCGCAAACTGACGCAGATACATACTCCGGAAACTCCCAATGGCTTAACTCGAAATTTCTGGGTGGAAGAGAAGGAAGCAGAGTTTCTCGTTCACAACGACGAGCAAGAGATGAGAGGGCATGAGATGCTATCGGCTGTAGGGACCGTCATGAAGGGTGCTATGACGACCGGTTTGGGAGCATTGGCGGGTAGATTCATGACGCGCACAGTCGGGGGCATGATGATCGGAGCCGGGCTGGGATTTGGTGCCGGAGTAGTTTGGGGCAAGCACACAATGGGCCAAATTGAAGAAACCAAGCAAGGCGCATTTCCACTCCATGTACCGAAGAGCTCGCTTTTGCAAGACAAGATTTCGCTGATTGAAAGTCAACAGTACAAGACGACGCAGACAATACTGTCCAGCTTGGATTTGAACTACGCGAAGCTTTCCAGCCGAATCGGATAATCGCTAGCACAGAGATGCATAATCACAAGGGGACGGCTTTTAGAGCTGTCCCCTTCGAATCGTTAAGACGGGCAACTTAGATTTAGTTACTTGCGTAAGCGCGTGCGCGGGTCGAAAGCGTCTCGTAAGCCGTCGCCCAGGAAGTTGAAGGACAGCACTGTCAGAAATATGAATGAGCTTGGGAAGAGGATCATGTGAGGGTGTGTGCGCAAGGAGCGCCAGCCTTCCGAGGCCAGTGTCCCCCAACTGCAAGCCGGCGGAGATAGGCCCAGTCCGATGAAACTCAAAGTTGATTCCGAGACGAT
This sequence comes from Candidatus Obscuribacterales bacterium, assembly GCA_020050835.1. Lineage (GTDB taxonomy): Bacteria > Cyanobacteriota > Vampirovibrionia > Obscuribacterales > Obscuribacteraceae > JAGVKB01. The sequence goes on from JAGVKB010000039.1 coordinate 14,118, forward strand.
TGCGGCCGGCACGATAAATGTAAGCGCGACAATAATCGGTCCGATTGAATTCGGAAGCAGATGTTTGACGATGATTGCCAGTGAGCCCTGACCGGCTGAACGAGCGGCTTCGATAAACTCTTCATTGAGCAGCTGGAAGAATTGGGCTCGGACCAGGCGCGCTGTTCCCATCCAACTGACCAGCCCTAACGCAATCAAGATGCCCACCGTCCCTCTGCCTACAAGCACTCCCACCAATATCATTACCAGCAGATCGGGCAGAGCATACGCTACCTCGACTCCGCGCATAAGGACCGCGTCGATCTTTCCCCGGTAGTAGCCCGCGATCGCACCATATATGGTGCCGAAGAAGAGAGCGATTAAGGCCGTGCTGATGCCGATCGTCATTGACAGGCGCGAACCGTAGATGACGCGGGACAGAAGGTCACGTCCCAGTTCGTCCGTGCCCATCGGATGCGTCCAAGAAGGCGAAGACAAGATTGAAGGGCTCGTCTGATCGAAGGAGTACGGCGTGAGCGGAATTCCGGTCCAGGATAGCGCTGCCAGCGCTACCATCGCGCTGATAATCCAGAGGGCGATGACGGCAGCCGGTATTCGTCTCAGCCTTGACCAGGCGATGGCCAGGATGCCTTCGGCGGAACCGGGACGAGGTCTTCTTCCGCCCGGCGGCGGCGATTCGGTTGATAATCGCTCCAGGCTGCTGGTCATGGGTTATGCCTTTACCTTGATGCGCGGATCGAGGTAGGTATAGGCGATATCGACAATCGTGTTGGAAATTATCAAAATCAACGCAAAAACCAGACTGGTGGCCATTATCAAGTCGTAGTCCCGGTTGATTACGGCGGTGATGAAGAACCGCCCCATGCCAGGTATCGCGTAAATGTACTCCACCGTAAATGAGCCGGTAATCAAGATTGCGGTAAGCGGACCCAGGATGGTCACGACCGGAATCAGTGAGTTGCGTAAGACGTGTTTGACGACCGTGTGAAAGGAGGAGAGACCCTTCGAGCGCGCAGTTCTTACCCAATCTTTCTGCAAGACCTCCAGCACACTGGCCCTGGTCAGCCGAGCGACATAGGCGGTCGGTAAGAAACTCAAGGTCAAGGCCGGCAGTATCATGTGGTGCATCGACTCCCAGAGCGCCACCGGCAGCACCTTCAACCAGATGCCGAAAATGTAAATCAAAAGCGCTCCGATCAGAAAGCTGGGAACAGAAATGCCGACAGTCGACAGTGCTATTGCTGCAAAGTCGACTGTCGTTCCGCGCCGCACTGCCGCCAGCGTTCCAAGTGGAATGCCGACGATGACGGCGATCGCGAGCGCCAGCGCACCGAGCTGAATCGATACCGGCAGCGCATCGGCGAGAATGTCATTTACCGTCCGATTGACATATTTGTAGGAAACGCCGAGATCGCCATGGGCAAGCCGTCCCAAGTAAAGCACGTATTGTTCTGGTACAGACTTGTCCAGGTGGTACTTCGCTTTTATGTTTGCCACTATCTCCGGTGGCAAATTCTTTTCAGCGTCAAATGGCCCGCCTGGCACTATGCGTACCAGCAGGAATGTTATACTTGCCACCGCCCACAGTACCGGTATCGCCCATAGTGCACGCTTCAAAACAAGTAGCATCATGATCGGCTCGCTCCGGTTGCCGGTAAGCCTGGGCGGTGATGCGGAACGGCTCCGGGTGTTGAAAGCTTGTGTGAGGGACGGCGCTGCCAGCTCGGTGGCGGTTGATCGCCTATGTAGATGTCTTCGAAAAATTGCATGTCGAGTGCATTGAACGCCATGCCGTGAACCCAGGGTTTGACCATCAGATTTTGTGTGGATAGATAAGTGCAGGCAATCGGCGCCTCCTGCCTGCAGAGCAAAGTGTCCGCCTGCTCGTACAGTTTCGCCCGCACGGTGGGATTCTGCTCGGCTTCCGCCTGCTCGATCAGCTGGTCGTAGATTTGATTGCTCCAGCGCGTGCTGTTATTGCCGTTATGCGAGGTGAAGAGATTCATGAATGTTTCTGGGTCCGGGTAATCGGCTCCCCACGAGCTTCTGTACAGCGGAGGCGGATCGCGGTGCAAGGTCTCGAGATAGACTTTCCATTCCTGATTGATCAGGTCTATCTTGACATTAAGGTTGCGCTTGAGCTGGTCTTGAATCGACTCGACCACCAGTCTTGTATCTTCACGGTTAGGATAGAGCAGACCAACGACCGGAAATCGCTTGCCGCCAGGAAAACCGGCTTCAGCTAGGAGCTTGCGAGCCAGTTCGGGATCATAACCGGCCCCGGAGCTCGCTGAATAGCCAGCTAAAGATGGCGGAATCCAGCAGTCGGCCGGTCGCTCGCCCCGCCGGAGAATCTTTGCGAAGATATTGCGATCGACAGCCATAGACACGGCCCGGCGCACGCGGCTGTCCGTAAATGGCGCTTTGGTTACGTTGAAACCTATATAGTTGTTTCTCAACAAAGCTGTGTTGTGATACTGCGGCGAGTTACGGCAGCGCTCCACGTCGGAAGTGGAGAAGCTGCGATTGTCCACATAATCCAGCTCGTCATTCTCGTATAGAGCAAAGGCTGTCGCCGGCTCGGCCACCATGAACATCTTTATCTTCTTGACGGCCGGCTCGCCATCGAAGTAAAGCGGATTGGCCGCCAGCACGATCTTGTATTCGTGCTGCCACTCCTTGAGAACAAAGGCGCCGTTGGTTACGATCTGGCCGGGCTCGGTCCAGCGGTCGCCGAAGCGCTCCACGACGTCTTGGCGTTGAGGCAGGCTGGTGCAGAACGCAGTCAGATAGATGAAGTAAGCGGCTGGTCTTTTCAGCCTCACTTCCAAAGTCAAGTCGTCGATTGCTCGGACGCCTACTTGCGATGGGTCTTTGAGTTTGCCTGTGTTGTACTCGAAGGCGTTTTCAATTGGATAGAGGAAGTAAGCATATTGGGCGGCTGTTGCCGGGTTGAGCATGCGCCGCCAGGCATAGACGAAGTCTGCGGCGACAAGCTGCTTGCCATCGGACCATTTGATGTCGGGGCGAAGATGAAACACATAACGCTTGCCTGCCTCGAGCACTTCCCAGCTGGAAGCGCAGGCTGGGCGGCAGGCCAGCTTGTCGGTATAGCGAGTCAGGCCGACCATCAAATTGGAGACGACATCAAAGGAAGTCGAGTCGGTGGTGACAACCCAATCGAGGCTGGGCGGCTCGGCGCCGAGATTCATGCGCAATGTATCTTTTTCCGGTCCGGTCCGGGTAAGGGAACAGGCCGACAAAAATAGAGCGACAACGACCGCTACGAAGAGTTTCACGAAGGCTAATTTTACCCTCATCTTCAGCAGTAAATTTGACACCCCTTCTCGCCTCTGTATATACTTACTACTTGACGCCTCCGAGGAGGCTCTTTTTGTTCCGGAATGTTTTGCAGGAGTTAGGACCTTGGCCAAGAAAGACGACCGGGTCATCATCACGTTAGCTTGTGGTACTTGCAAGAGACGCAATTACACCACAATGAAAAACAAGAAGAATGATCCAGACAGGCTTGCAATCAAGAAATACTGCCGGTATTGCCGTCAGCATATCGAGCATAAGGAAACTAAGCGCTAGCCGAAACAGGCTGAGCATGCGGACCTGCGAATTCACCAGTCAAGTGGTTTGAAAGACGCCGGTAACGCTCAGCCCGCGGGTTCTGTGTAAACGGGAACCGCAGACAAGCTAGCCAGTCAGTTGAGAGATAGGGCGCCCTTAGTTTAATGGTAAAACGGAGGTCTCCAAAACCTTTGTTGAGGGTTCGACTCCTTCAGGGCGCGAATTGTAAAGGCGCTTTTTGAGATCGGCTCATTCGGGGCAGGATAACGGTTTAAGCGATGGCAACTAAAAAGAAGGGTCAGGACGCTGACACCACTGCAAAGGAAGCAAGCGCTGGCGGGCAGGACGGCGCTGTCGGCAACGCTGCTGCTGCCAAGCCACTCGCTAAAGAGCAGCGCCCGCATGCCGAGGACGGCAACGAGAGCAAGAAAGCGCAGTCCAAGGACGAGGGCGCGGGTGGATTGCTTAAGACCATGTCCGATTTTCAGCAATTCTTGAAAGGAGTCCTGGTTGAATTTGGCAAGATCAGCTGGCCCAGTCGGGGGCAAGTCATTCAAGAGACCACGACAGTCTTGTGTTTGGTTGCGATTATTACCGTGATGGTACTGGCTTTTGATTGGTTTCTCGGTCATGCCGTTTTCGGTCCGATCGAGCATTGGGCACGCCTTCACGGCGGTGGGGTGGGTAACGGGCAGTAGTCTGACTTGAGGCATGATCGGCAAGATTTGCACAAATGAGGGAGCGCTTAAAAAACTGATATGGGTTTCATAAAGAGTGACGGACAGAGACGCTGGTACGCCGTGCAAACGGCTTCCGGACACGAGAACAAGGTCAAAGAGCACATCGAGAAACGGATCGTGACGATGGGAGCGCAAGACAGAATCTTTGGCGTAATCGTGCCTGAGAAGATGGTGACCAAAGTAAAAGAAGGCCGCCGGGTCGAGAAGAAAGAGCGTGAGTACCCGGGCTATGTCTTTGTTGAAATGATTCTGGATGACGACTCCTGGCGCGTAGTTCGGGAGGCTCCGGGTGTAACCAAATATGTCGGGGCCGGCAAGAAGCCGATTCCGGTTCAAGACACAGAGATTAGAAAGATCCTTCGCAGGCAGATGGTAGTCTCCGGCGTCAAGGGTAAGAAGCCGGCTGTAATCGATGTAAAGGTTGGAGATTATGTCCGTATAACGGGCGGACCGTTCGCAGACTTCACCGGCGAGGTAACCGAAGTCAACCTGGAACGAGAGCGGATCAAGGCTTCAGTCATCATCTTTGGACGAGCAACTCCGGTTGAGTTGGAGTTCAACCAGGTTATAAAAGTGTAAATGTGGTGGATTCCTGGATAGGACTGCCATAAGATCATATGTCTGACTTTTTGTAAGGTAACGGTTGTGAAAAAGGTAATCGGCAAAATCAAGTTGCAAATTCCGGCAGGCAAAGCGAATCCCGCACCTCCGATTGGACCGGCGCTCGGTCAGCATGGTGTCAATATCATGCAGTTCTGCAAGGAATACAATGCCAAGACACAGGACCAAGCTGGCATGATCGTGCCGGTCGAAATCACCGTGTTCGAGGATCGATCGTTTGAATTCGTGTTGAAGACGCCGCCTGCTGCGGTCCTTCTTATGAAGGCTGCTGGTGTCGAGAAAGGATCTCCGTCACCCAATAAGACCAAAGTAGCTTCGGTCAGCAAGGCCAAAGTAACTGAGATCGCCAAGTTGAAGATGCCTGATCTCAACGCGACAACGATTGAAGCAGCCGAACGGATGATTATCGGTACGGCTCGTAACATGGGTATCACAGTTAAGGACTAAGCTCTCCGGAGCGGCAAACAGATAGGGCAGGCGATTGCGCCGCCGCTACAGAAGACAAGTTGTAAGGAAATTCGGATCATGCCCAAAGCCACAAAGCGTCAACAACAACTGCAGCAACTCGGCAAGCAGTTCAGCAATCCGCTCACTGCCGAAGAAGCAGTCAAGATATTGAAGGATGCACCGCAGACTAAATTCGATCAAACGGTCGAAGTGCACTTCCGTCTGGGCATCAATCCGAAGATGTCGGACCAACAGATTCGATCGACTGTCTCGCTGCCGGGCGGAACCGGAAAGGATGTCCGGGTAGCGGTCGTCGCCAAAGCCGATAAGGCTCGCGAAGCTGAAGAAGCAGGCGCTGATGTGGTGGGAGCTGAAGAGTTGGTGGCCAAGATCGGCGAAGGGTTTCTGGAGTTCGACAAGCTCGTGGCTACCCCCGATTGTATGGCTATGCTGTCCAAACTCGGCAAATTGCTCGGTCCACGCGGACTGATGCCGAACCCGAAAGACGGCACTGTGACGCTCGAAGTCGGTAAGGCGGTGAAAGAGCTGAAGGCCGGTAAGGTCTCCTTCCGCGCTGAAAAGGACGGCGGATTGGTGCAGATGGCGATCGGTAAGCTCTCCTTCGCCGAAGATCGTTTACTGAAGAACTTGGCGGCGGTCTTCGAGACCATTCAGAAGGTGAAGCCCGCTACTGTCAAAGGTACTTACATCAAGTCCGTGTACATCAGCTCAACAATGGGACCAGGCGTCAAGTTAGACGTCAATCGGATGCAAGAGCTGCACAAGTACCTGGTCGCTTAAGTTATTCAAGCGAAGGCTGGGCAGCTGCCGGTGGTTCGATGAAAGTGACCGGATATTCCTGGCTGGCATAGAACTCCTGAATTGCGGGCAGCAATCCCGGTATCGGCACAGGCAGATTGACAGTCACTTTAGTTTCGACCCGAACATTTCCTTGATAACTTCCCCCAAAGTTTGCCGATGGTGGCTTGATGTCTACCGGCGTGACTGAAATCAAGGTTGGTCCGTGAATATAGCCGGAGCTCTGACTGGCCCGCCTGAGCACGAGCTCGGCCCGGCTGGTTGTCTCGTCTGCCGTCGGGCGCCCGTTGGCGGCTACACGGGCAGCATCGCGACAGGCGTTGTCGTTGACTTGATTGGCGACGATGATGATAGTTATGTCGAGAGCAGCCAGGAAAAGCGGCAGGAGGATCATCAGTCCAGCCATCAGCTCGATTGTCGATTGCGCTTGAGAAGCTCTCGAATCCGCCGCCAACAGAATTAACCTCCGGCGCCTAAGTAATTCTGTCACGCAGCGATCTTTCATTTTCTGCCCGCTACTTCACTACCCTTATCAGGTTGGGGTTGTAATTTGACGCTCTGCTTATAGTTTCGTCTTAGAGTTGAACTATGATGTTTCAAGCAGCATTTCCAGGCGAAAATAAGTTAGTGAGTAAAGACCGGCATTCGTACAATTGCTTGTGCGCCTGAAAGACGGCAGGAGTGAGGATCATTGGTCAAGTATAAGGACTACTACAACACTCTGGGTGTGGCTAGACAGGCCACCGAAAAGGAGATCAAAACAGCCTACCGAAAGCTGGCTCGGCAATTTCATCCGGATGCCAATCCAGGCAATAAGGACGCCGAAGAGAAATTCAAGGAGATTACAGAAGCGTACGAAGTTCTGAAGGACGCCGACAAGCGAAAGAAGTACGACATGCTCGGCTCAAATTGGAAAGCCGGCTCGGACTTTCATCCGCCGCCGGATATGGGTGGCTTTACCTTCGACTTCGGCGGTTTGGGCGACATGGGCCGGGGTTCGGCTTTCTCCGATTTCTTTGAAGTGCTGTTTGGAGCACCTTTTGGTGGTGGACCGATGGGTGCTGGACGCGGCGCAAGAGCCGGGGCGCCGGCTCGCGGGCAAGACCAGGAGGCAGACATCGAGCTTTCAGTCGAGGAGCTCGCCCGTGGAACGACCAGAACCTTACAGATCTCGGCTCCGGGCGTCAAACAGAAGACCCTGGAAGTCAAGATTCCGGCGGGGGTACGCGGCGGTTCGAAGGTGCGTGTTCCTGGCGAAGGCGGGCTGTCGATTGGAAGCGGCAATCGCGGCGATCTTTACTTGAAGGTGAAGTTGAAGTCTCATCCTTATTACCAGGTAGAAGGCGACAACCTCGTGACCGAAGTGCGTGTAAGCCCATCCCAGGCGGTCCTCGGCGGAGAGGCTACGGTTCAGACTCTCGATGGTCCGGTCAAGATCGTGATTCCAGCAGGCAGTCAGCCCGATAGGCTCCTGCGCTTGCGCGGTAGAGGATTGCCGAGAATCAAGCAGGAAGAGCGCGGAGACCATCTTGTACGTGTCAAGCTGGTGATTCCAAAAGAAGTCAATTCGGAGCAGAAGCAGCTCTATGAGCAGCTAGCCAAGCTTGAGCGCGATTTGGAGAGCGCCAGCGCCGGCTAAATCACTCAGTCTTCTTGCAGCTCTTGTCGAGCTTTGAGGGCAGCCTTTTCATGGCTAATGGATAGCACAAACTCGGTTACTGCTGCGTTGCTATCTCCGAGCTTCTGAAGCACCAGGGCCAGATTGCGATGGATGTCCGGATTGGTCGAAGCTTTTCGCTTTGCTTCGACCAGGAGCGTCTTGGCTTCGTTGATTTGACCCTTGTAAATCAAGATGCGAGCCAGCCGCAACTTTGTTAGCGGTGCATCCGGGTCAGATTCCAGCTCGCGGCGATACTGATATTCAGCTCGCTCGACCGATCCCCAATTCTGAGCAGCAAGCTTGATGTCGGCTGGGACTCCGATAAAGTTGACCTCGTCGGCATCGCCGCGAACATACTCCTCGAGCCCTTTGCGAAACTGCCCGGAACGAGCTAATGCCAACGCCCTCTGTTTGCGAACGGTGCCGTTGTTGGGATCTGATTCTAGAGCCAGCTTCAACTCGTCGGCTGACCGGTCGGGCTTCTCGAGGGCCAGATAAATATTGGCCAGGTCAAGATGCGGTTTAGACCAATGGGGATATCCCTGCACTATCAGATTGAACTGCTGGATGGCCTCGTCATACCGTTTGTCGCGAGCCAGCATCTCGGCCAGATTCATCCTTATGTACCGGCTGTGCGGGGCTAGTGCTACCCCTTTCTTCAACAATCGGAACCCTTCTTCTTTGTCGCCCAGTTTGCAAAGGACATTGCCGGCGCAGACATTGGCTAAGACGTCATGCGGTCGGGCTGAGGCCAGCTCGAGCGCCTTTTTGACGGCCATGTCGGCTTTGCCCTGGGCCATGAGCAAACCGGGAGGCAGAGACATGGCCTGATTGATTGCATCGGGAGCAAAGGCCGGTGAGTGTTTGCGGCCATTGGCCTGCCCGTCGGACTCCATCGGAGTAATGTTTTCCGGTTGCCCAATCGTAAGCCAGAAGGCCGACACTGAAATCAGAGCAAAAACAAACTCCGGCAAAAAGCTGGAGATCGAAAATGTTTTGATGATCTCTACCTTTTCCAATCAGACCTCGTTAATGGCGGCGGACCGACCCGAGCTCTTGCCAGGCGATTGCGAAAGACTCCAGCGCGAACCTTGGCTGAACAAAGTGCTCCATCTGCAGTTTGCTTGCTTCGGCCAGCTGGAGCAGGCGGCTCAAGTACAGGGCGATGGCGGAGTCGTCGGCTGCTGCGCCCCGAAGGCGCTCTATTTCACTAGATACCACAATGTCGATGATCAATTTCGGCTCAATCCCCTGTTGAGCTATTTCTAACAAGCCGGCCGACCAGCCGAGAGCATCTGATAAGGTGGCCTTTCGGATATCGAAATTGATCTTAATCTCGTTCGTCAACGCTTCGTTCGGACTGACGTCTGCCGTGGCTGAGCCTGCACTTTGCAGCACCGGTATGACCTGGCAGCGAGAGAGGATGGTGGGCAGCACGTCTTCCATTTGTGTGGCGAACAAAAGGAAGAGGCAGCTCGGACCGGGCTCCTCAATCGTCTTGAGCAAGGCATTGGCAGCCGGTCTGTGGAAATTCTCTTGGGCAGCGTCTGGAACCACGACAGTTCTTATGTATTGAGAAGTCTTGCTGAGCTCTTCTAATAACAATCTTGCCTTTTCAACGGCAAGCTTGCCGGTCTTGCTCGACTCGTCGGCTGCCAGGATCAACCAGGCTTGCGGATGCTTGTCGTCGGCTATCCATCGGCAGTTCTGGCAAAGCGAACCGGACTTCGTTCCGGTTCCGTCCACCTTCGATTGGCAGTCAAGCTTGCCGTCGGCCCGTTCCAGGCAGTTGAGATAACAAGACAATTGCCTAGCAATCAGCCATTTATCGGCAATCTCTCGGCCGATCAAGAGATATGCATTAGCCAGCCTTTGTCTTTCAACAGCCGATTGCAAGATGGTTGTGGCGATGCTTTGACGTTGGCAGAGCGACTTCTCAAATAGTCCCGACATGGCAAGAACGCTTGAATCTCCTGGGGTTGACTCTTACGAAGTATATCCGAGTCGGTCACTTAAATTACTATCAAATTGACACCGAAGCGCATGTATCCTAGACTATCTGGGGTCAAAAAACGGAGCGAACCTCCGCAACCCGCGCCCGTCGCATAAGCCAGCTGCAAAAAGGCTTCAGACGAGCGAGAGTCCTTTGTGTTTGGAATCGGAAATTGAAGAGGCGAAGATCTTGGCGAACGTAATTGTCGTAGGGGCTCAATTCGGAGATGAAGGCAAGGCGAAAGTCACTGACCTTCTCTCCAAAAATGCCGATGTTGTGGTGAGATATCAAGGCGGATCGAACGCCGGACATACAGTTGTGGTCGATGGCGAAACTTACAAGTTTCACTTGATTCCATCCGGCATCTTGTACTCAGGTACGATGTGCATTCTTGGTCCCGGCATGGTGATCGATCCCAAAGCATTCATCTCCGAGTTGGACGCGCTTAAGAAGCGAGGGCTCGACGACTCGAAGTTGAAAGTCTCGGCGACTGCTCACGTCACAATGCCTTATCATCTGGCGATTGACGCGGCCGAAGAAGATTCGCGCGGCGGCCGAAAGATTGGTACCACCAAGCGCGGCATCGGTCCTACCTATGCAGACAAATGCGATCGAATCGGTATTCGCATCGAAGACCTGCTCGATCCCGATGCTCTGCTCGGCAAGCTTGAATGGCTGGTACCGAAGAAGAACATCATCCTAGAGCGCCTGTACAATCTCCCCCAACAAAGTGTTGATGCCATTTTCAAAGAGTACATCGAGTACGGCAGGAAGATGCAACGCTATGTCTGTGACACTTCGGCGATCATTTTCGAATCGGTGCACGAACGCAAGAACATCTTGTTTGAAGGAGCGCAAGGCACCTTGCTCGATCTCGATCACGGCAGCTATCCTTATGTCACCAGCTCCAGCCCGTGTGCCGGCGGAGCTTGCATCGGTGCCGGTGTCGGACCGACAATTATCGACCGCGTGATCGGCGTGTCCAAGGCATTTCAAACCAGGGTCGGCGAGGGACCATTCCCGACCGAACAGTTCGACGAAGTCGGGGAAAGGCTTCGTCAAACCGGCACCCCGTGGGCCGAGGTGGGAGTGACCACCGGCCGCCCGCGACGCTGCGGCTGGTTTGATGCGGTGCTCGGCCGATATGCCGTTAGGATAAATGGTCTCGATTGTCTGGCCATCACCAAGCTCGACGTGCTGGATGAGTTCGATGAGATCCAGGTTTGTGTCGCGTACAAAGATCGCAAGACCGGTGATGTCTACAACGATCTGCCGAGCATGGCCGGCGCCTTCTGGCGCATGGAACCGATTTACGAAACCTTCCAGGGGTGGAAAAAGCAGACAGTCGACTGCCGCAGTTATAGCGACCTGCCGGCTGGTGCCCAGCGCTATCTGGATTTCATTTCGGAGCAGCTTCATGTTCCAGTAGCTCTGGTCAGTGTCGGACCCAAGCGCGATCAGACGATCGTGATCGAAGATCCAATTCACGGTCCCAAGCGAGTTCTAAGCTACAGCAATCTGCAAGCGCCTGTGACCAGATCGGCTAAATAGCCACAGTCAGTCCGAATGCTTATTGCGCGGTTGGAAAAACTGCTCGTTAATGGCGTTTATGAGGTGATGGATAAGCACCTTCAGCTCGAAGGCGAGATCATTTTTCTTGGATTGACAGCGCTCGATGCCGGCTTCGGCCGTTACCGATTCAGGGTCGAGTTTGAGCAGTTTGCGATACTCGATGATTGCGGCATCGTAGTCATGACAGGAGAATTCAAGTATGCTGGCGATTTTTGTGCGTCCCTTCAAAGAATCCGGTTGAATCGTCAGAAGCCGGTCTAGTGAATCGAGCGCACCGTGACAGTCGCCGGCCATCTCCAGCAGTTCGGCCAGCTCATATAGAAGTTGCGGATTGGGTCCGGCTTGTTTTATGGTCGAGCCCAGGAAGGCTCTGGCGCTCATCAGCGAACCGCGTTTGCGATTGAGCCGATAGGCCAGGAGCAGGGTCTCCTGGTCGTTGGGAAAACGGCGCAGGAGGTGCGATACCTCCTTGTCGGCGTCCGTCAACCTGTCTCCAGCCAGGAGTGCTCGGGCCAGCGCGCTCCTGGCTTCTTTCGATTCGTTATTCAGGGCGACTGCCAACCTTGCAAAGGCGAGACTTTGATCGATATCCAGGCTTTCGAGGTAGAGCTCAGATAAAGCTGCAAGCGGCTCGAGATGTTGGGGGTTGAGCTTGTTTACCAGTTTATACTCAGCGATAGCCAGGTTGTTGAGACCCATTTTTCGAAACAGAGAGGCGGCAGCCAGGTGCACGCGTGCATCATCCGGCGAGGCCAAAAGCAATTTGTCGACTAATACACGGGCATTCTGAAATGAGCCGGCTGCCGTCAAGCGCTCAACTTCGCCCAGTGCTATCGATGCCGCGCTCGGCTCGGCCACTTTGCTGCCGGAGGCGTCGCATCTGTGGAGCGGGCAGATTGCCAGAGTTAGTAGCAGAATAACAGAGGTAATTAAGCGCAAAATTTCTATCGCCCTCTAAAATCGAAGTATAGACCTTGGGCCGCTAAAGGGTAAACTATCATCCGCGAAGGCATTTCCGCTTGCTCCTGTTATGACAATCGATTCGCAATCGTCCGATGAAAGTCAGTCCGGGTCGCCCGCCGAACAGAAGGGCGCCGGCAAGCCTTTAGCGTTGCAATTGCAAAACATGATTGGAGCGACGATGCTTGCCCTTGTCGCCGGGGCGCTCGTTGCCGGTTATGTTCTGTGGGTAAGCCACTTTACCGTCCACCAAAATTTTAGCGATGCCACTGAGCAAGCGGCGATCGAAACCGCAAAGAGGCTGACTCGAATCACGGTCCAGCATCCAAGCTTTGGACGAGTTGGGCTCTGCGATTTGCCGGCCCGCGAAGGGAGCGGCGGCTTGCCCAAGGCTCCTCGCACGGTCGGCTTGAATACGCTCTATGCGACCTTAAGACTCGATTTGATCATCGCCGGGCGCCTGCACAATCAGGTCATGACCGATCTTGTTTTGCGCGATCTCGAAGAAGCTCGCAAACTAGAACAGGAGCTGAGAAGGCGACTTTATCGGTCGGTCGAACAAAGTCCGGACAGAACCGACGCTACAAGCGATGTGGGCGCAATCTATGAGCAGACCTTTCAAGAGTTGTCGGCCGAAAGTGCCCGCCGGCAACGCAAGCTCAATTCGCTGAAAATTATTCTTGGTACATTGCAGCCTGACAATGCTCCATGCGTTACCAGCGCACCGCGCCCGGCCCCGGGAGCCGGCTCGGACTCATTTGTAAAAAATGGGCTCTACCGCCCGTTTCAACCGGTACCGGTTAATGGTGCCGCCGCCATCTACTTCTATCCGGTATCCGATAAAATCGTTCTGGTCGATCAGCTCAGGTTCCGGCGCGATCCTTCGCAGGTGATACCATCTGTGGTGTTGATCGAGGCCGGGTACTTAGCCGATTCTCAAGAGAATGCGCCTGGACAGGACACTGAGCAGATGAGAGCTGCCTGCGCGGTGACTGGCGCTCCGACTGTCAAGCCCGAGCCGTCTGCCTTCATGCTCAATTTCCCGCAAGGTCCGCCGCCGCAGTTCAGCTCAATTACCAGCATGCTGGTGAGCAAGCACTGGTTGAAGCCCGGTCAATGGCAGCAAGCTATTCGGGGAAAGGTTCCCGGTAGCGGCAGCCTTGGTCCGCTGGTGGAAAATGATCCCGGCGACATGATGCCGGGGGATGCTTTAGCGATGTCGCTCTACCACTGGCTGCGCTATGCCGGCAACGAAATCGATCCGGAATCCGTGCTGGCGCTGCTGCAGAAAGGTTGGCTGAAGCCAGCGGCGCCAAGCGGCGGTCAATCCGGTCAGAACGCGGAGCAGGCGGCTTCAATCAACAGCTGCCTGGTGCGTGAAACCGGTGCTCGGCTCTATGCAATCCTCAATCAAACCGGCCCTTCTGGAGCTGGTCAAATAGCCATTTCCAATGCTTTCGCTGCCGCAACTCCGGTACAAGTAAGACCGGGCTCGGCTCTTCCTTTATCGGTAGATACTGATGGAAATGTCAATCTGCCGGGTGCCTGCGGGTTTGACAAGGAGTTGGTCGCCAGTTTTTTCAATGCTCTGCACAAGACCAATCTGGCTGGAGTCGAGACGCAGTCGGTCGCCAGCGCTTTGACCAAGCGGGCGGAAGCTCAGCTTGCTCAGCTCGACAGAAAGGTTTATCTGCAGAAAGAGGAGCTTACCTCTTTGCGGCAGAGGCGTGAGCGGATGGAGCATGATACTGAGCCGCCATCAGAGCTGGCTAATCAATTAATTCTCCTGTCCGACCGGATGCTCAATCTGGAGCAGTCGATCGCTTCCGATGAAGCAGATCGCAAACGATATCAAAAGGCGATTCAATTGGCCCAGATAGCTGCCAGCAATGGCCAGAAAGCAACTTTGAAGTCTTTCGACATCTGCTCGCGCATGGCTCAACTTGCCGTGGGCGGTCTTACGCGGGAGAATCAGATTGATGGCGTCTATCTCCTGAGCAAGCGCTGGATTTTTGTTGCTCACCCAGCTCCGGTGCTTGAAGAAGATATTCTGGCCGCGGCCTCCAGTGCGCTGCCGGCGACGGAGAAGCTCTCCGAATGGCTGTCGAGAGAATTCAAGGTCTGGCAAGAGTGTTCGGCTCCAAAAACTCTTGTTAAAGTCGAGCCGCAAGGACTGGCTGGCAGCAAAGCTGCGCCGCCATCGGCCGAGCCGACGGTGGTGATACTAGATTCGGAGGCGGTTGAACGCGGCGGAGCCGCGGCGCTGAAAGTCTATCGTCGCGCGGCCTTCAGTAATGTCGGAATTCCAGCCGGGCAGCTCTTTTACTATGCCGAGAATGCGCTTCAGTCAGGCGCGCAAGTGAAGCTTTCCTGGTCGGTGGTTGGCCGCGATTTAGTCGCAGTACGTTCGGACCGCTTTCGCGGTGATGCGCAAGCGTCCAGCGAGCTCAACTGGTGCCGGCAAGGTGATGTGCCTCAGACCGCCTGCCCGGGGCTTGCTTGCGAGTTTCAGGTTTGCGCGCCGCTGCCGGTAGACCCCGGCTTCGAAACTGACATTTACTTGACCAATCCCAGCAATCTCGAGCGCATGCCGCTGGTTCCGCCGGTTCCAAGCGGCATGATCTGATGTCGACCAGGGTCCAATCATCAGATCGTCGCTCGATTCTTTTGATACCAAAGGTCTAGCCTCGTCCGCTGGCGTACATGCAGCTGGACGAGGCAGTTTCAGAACCGGGACTTGCGCCCCACCGCCCAAACGGAGCAGTGAAGATCAGTTGCTGCTGCTCTTCTTGCTGCTGCGCGAACGGGTCTTCTTTCCTTCACCGTCGTCTTCCGGTCCTACCAGAGCTTCTTCGAGAGCGGAGATGCGCTCGAGCAGCTCTTCGTAGTCTTCGCGGGTGATCAGCCCGATCTCCTTGACGGCCTTTTGGACCTTCTTGGAGACTGTTTTCTCCAAATCGCTCGTGCGCTTGGAAGTCTCATCTTGCAGGCTCTTAATGAAATTCTGTACGGACTCGGTTTTAACTTTGCCCTTGCCTTCGAGGTCCTCTAGAAGCTCTTGACCGACTTTGACCAGATCGTCCATCGCTTGATTGATCGCTTGTTTGATTCTTTCAGCGTTGGTAGAGGCGCCTACACTTGTCAGGACCGCCTTCTTAAGTAATTTTGTGCGTTCGCTCATGGATATTCTCCGCTTGCCTACCGGTCCTCTGATTTTAGGGCACAGAGACAGTTTCCCCGCAACCTTCATATTGTTATCAATAAAAATCTACATTAATCCGAGCGAAAGCCAGGATTTTGACATGGTTTAGCCGGCAATTAACGCCTCTTGTCAGTATCTTCTTTGTAATAAAATTACGAGACGGACCTTTACCGAAGCTGGCAGTTTCGCCGGTTGTCGGGGGCTCGACAGCACGTCTGCCCACGGTTCGTCGGGGATTTTGCAGCTGGAGGAGAAACATTGTCGTCTCGATTTTCTGCCCGTTCGATCATGGCTGTTTTTCTAAGCGCCTTGTTAACGCTCGGACCAGCCTTGTCTGGCATGATGTTGCCTGCGGCCGCCCAAACGACCGCGTCTTCCAAACCAAAGTTAGTGCTTGTGCTGATGGCCGATCAGTTTAGCTACGACTATCTGTCGCGCTATCAAGATAAGTTTGGTTCGGGCGGATTCCGTTTTCTGCTCGAGCACGCCGCCAATTTCGTAAACTGCAAGTACAAGCAGGCCAACACCGAGACCGCCTGCGGACATTCAATCGTGGCCACCGGTGCCTACCCATGGGCGACAGGGATAATCGGCGATAGCTGGTTCGATCGCCGCAAAGGCAAGGTAATCGAGTCTGTCACAGATGAAACTCAGCAACTGGTCGGTGGCAATGGAGCAGCTGGCAGCACGCGCGCTCTGCTTGGCACCACTGTCGGTGACGAGCTGAAGTTGGCAACCAATGGCAGAAGCAAAGTTTTCGCCGTCTCGCTCAAGGACCGCGCTTCGCTCTTCTTAGCCGGGCGCTTGGCCAACAACGCATTCTGGTTTGACCCTAAGACCGGCAACTTCGTGAGTTCGAGCCAATACGGTCGCGATCTGCCGTCCTGGGCCAAGGCTTTCAACGATCAACATCTGCCCGATCGTTATTTTGGCAAACCCTGGCAGCGCTTTCTTCCTGAGAGCCAGTACAATGCCTCCACTCGCGATGACTATCCTTACGAACGGGCGATTCCGGGCGACGGGCGGCAATTCCCGCATGTCATTACCGGTGGTGCGGCGTCCGCCGGTGAGGCCTACTACACTGCCTTCGAAATGACGCCCTGGGCCAATCAATTGGTGGCTGATTTCGCGCGCGAAGCGATCGACAGAGAGAACTTGGGCGATCACCCGGACGCCGATTTCCTGGCTGTCAGCTTTTCGGCCGGAGACTATCTCGGGCACAGCTTCGGACCTTACAGTCAGGAAGTCGAGGACCTCGTTTTGAGGCTCGATCAAACGCTTGCTACCTTCTTTCAATACTTGGATCAAAAGGTCGGACTCGACCGGTGCTTGATCGTCTTCACGGCTGATCATGGCTGCCTGCCGATTCCGGAATGGCTGAAGGAGAAAGGGGTGGACTCTGGGCGGATTGACCCTAAGTCGTTCAAGAACATCGTCAACTCGGCTTTGAACTCCAGGCTGGGAGCAGACGATTGGATTGAGGCGTTCGAGCCGCCTAATCTCTATCTCAATCTCGATGCAATCGACAAGCAAAAGTACAGGCAGCCTGATGTCGAAGCGTTGGCGGCTAAGATTGCGCGGTCGGTTCCTGGTGTCGGAGATGTTTTTACGGCGGTTCAGTTCTTCTTGAATCAGCTGCCGAGCGGGCCGAATGTTGATGCGGTCAGAAGGAACTACTATGGAGCGAGATCGGGCGAGCTCTATATCTTGACGAAGCCTGGTTTCGTTTTCATGGGCGAGTCGAGCGGTACCACTCACGGCAGCCCATACGGCTATGATGCGCAGGTGCCGATGATCTTCTACGGCAGCGGAATTCATGGCGGTCGTTATGGAGCCGACAGCAGCCCGGCCGATATTGCGCCGACCATTTCGGCTGTCCTGGGAATTCAAGCTCCGTCATTATCTGAAGGTCGAGTTCTCAATGAAGCGGTCGGCCAGGATTACGGACCTTTCCGCGCGCGGAGCTACGCTGCCAATCCGGACGCCCAGGGCGCACGATAACTCGCCAAGGGTAAAGTTGCTGGCACCGCTATTTAGGCAAAGAGGGGGCGATGATGAGCGAAGACAAGACACTCGTGCTTGTGGACGGCAGCGCTTTGGCCTTTCGTTCATTCTATGCGCTCTTCACAGCCGGAATGCGCCGGTCTGATGGCTCTCCCAGCTGGGCTGTATTCGGCTTCTTCAAGGCGCTTTTCGATCTGCTCGAGCGGCAAAAGCCGGAAATGTTGGCAGTTTGCTTTGACCTGGCGGCGCCCACCTTTCGGCATCTCGAGTATGACGAATACAAGGCTAATCGCTCTCAGATGCCGGATGATCTGTCGGTGCAATGGCCCTTGATTAAGGAGGGCGTGGAGGCTTTATCGATACCGGTCTACGAGCTGGCGGGATATGAAGCCGACGACTTGATCGGCACGGTCGCCAAAAAGGCAGCCGGGCATGGCTACAAAGTCATTATCTTGACTGGAGATCAAGACGCCTTTCAGCTGTTGGATGGCGACATTCAAGTGCTAATGCCTGGCCGTGACGGACTGAGTTTCTTTGGTCGCGAGCAGGTATTCGCGAAGCTGGGGGTATGGCCGGAACAGATAATTGACTACAAGGCGCTTTGCGGCGACAGCTCGGACAATATTCCCGGAGTGAAAGGAGTCGGTCCGAAAACGGCTGTAACGCTCCTTTCGGAGTTCCAGACGCTGGAAAGGGTTTATGAAAACATCGAGAAAGTAAAGTCAAACTCCGTCAGGCAAAAGCTCGTGGAAGGCAGGGAGATTGCTTTCAAAAGTCAGCGGCTAGCGACTATCTTGCTTGATGTACCTTTTCAGTTCGACTTCGACCACTGCCGGCTGGCGATGCCTGATCCGAGCAAGGCGATTGATTTCTTTCGCACGATGGAATTCAACAGCATTCTAAAGCGGCTGCCCAACGCTCTGGCACCATTTAACGGTGGCGTGGCGCCGGTGATTGATCAGCAGCTGCTTACGCCGGTTGCCGTCAGGCGTTCGGTGCCCGGAGTCAATAAAGCGACCGGCATAGCGGCGGTAGCGGAGGTTGAGCCGGTGGTGGAAGCGGCAACCGGGCAGCTGGCAATTCCGCTCCTGACGGTTGTGACTAGCAGCGCTCCCGAACCGCAGGTAATTCGAACCGCCGAGCAGCTGAGCGCTCTCAAGCGAGAGCTGGCAAAACAACCGGTGCTTTCGGTCGATCTTGAGACGACTGGTTTGGATTGTCTTGATTGCGAAGTGGTCGGCTATGCGCTTGCCTGGAGCGATGCTGCGCGCCTGAGTGAGAGCGGAAGGCTCGACTTCGGTATTAGTCACGGCCCGGTAAAAACAGCTTATGTTCCGGTGCGCCATCGCGACGAGGAGCAACTTGCTCCAGAGCTGGTAGCTGCTGAGTTGAAGGAAATTCTTCAAGCAGATAAAGTCGGCAAGATAGCGCAGAACGCCAAGTTTGAAATGAATGTCTTGTCCTTGCTCGGCATCAAATTCGGACCGCTCGCCTTCGATCCGATGCTGGCCAGCTACATAGCCAATCCGGACGAGAAGCACGGGTTGAAAGATCAATCCGAACGCATACTCAACTACACGATGGTGCGAATTGCGGAGTTAATCGGATCCGGGCGCAAGCAGATCTCTATGACCGATGTCCCTGTTTCTAAAGCCGCCCCCTATGCCGCAGACGATGCCCGAGTGGCGCTCGAGCTGGCTCGCTATTATGTCCCGCGACTGGATGCCGATCAGCGCTTCCTCTTGTGGGAGATGGAGATGCCACTATCGGCAGTGCTGGCCAAAATGGAGCAAGCCGGAGTGGCGCTTGATATTCCTTATCTGGAGCAGTTCTCCTGCGAGCTTACCTGTGATCTCAAGCGCCTGGAAGGCGAGATACACCAGCTGGCCGGACACGAGTTCAATATCAATTCCACCCAACAATTGCAAAAGGTGCTGTTTGAGGAGTTGAAGCTGCCGGTCAAGTCTCGCTCGAAAACCAAGAGTGGCGGTTACTCTACTGATGCCGCTGTGCTGGAAGGGTTGCTGGCGGAGCATCCGATTGTTGGCAAAGTGCTGGAATTCAGGCAAGACTCCAAGTTGCGGTCTACCTATGTCGATGCCCTTCCCAGGCAGATTTCGCCTCGCGATCATCGATTGCACGGTGAGTTCAATCAAGTCACGACTGCAACCGGCAGGCTCTCCAGCTCCAATCCAAACCTGCAAAACATTCCGATTAAGACCGCCCTGGGCCGGCGTATCCGCCGGGCATTCGTTCCCGAAAAGGAGAGCTCGCTCCTCATTTCGGCCGACTATTCTCAAATCGAGCTGCGCATCCTGGCGCACCTGTCTGCCGACGAGACATTGCTGGATGCGTTCAATCGCGATCAGGATATACATGCCCGAACGGCAGTCGAGATCTTTGACGTGCCTTTAGAGCAGGTGACATCTGACATGCGTCGCGTAGGCAAAACGATCAACTTCTCCTTAATCTACCAGCAGGGTGCTTATTCGACCGCCCAGGATCTCGGCATCTCCAATCGCGAAGCGCAGGCATTTATAGAAAAGTACTTCCAGCGTTATCCGAAAGTGCGCTCCTTCATGACTCAATCCATTGAAGAATGTCGGCGCAACGGCTATGCCAGGACGCTCTGGGGGCGCAGGAGGTATTTCCGCTATCTCAATGACCGCAACGACATGATCCGCCGGGCTGACGAAAGGGCAGCCGCTAATGCACCACTGCAGGGAAGTGCTGCGGATTTGATGAAGCTGGCGATGATTAAACTCGACCAGGAGCTCGAGCAACGCAAGCTCAATGGCCAGTTAATCATGCAGGTGCATGACGAACTTGTGTTGGAGGTGCCTGCCGCTGAGCTGGAGGAAACCAAGCAGGTCGTGCAGAGCGCAATGGAGCTCGGGCAGCCCTTGAATGTGCCGCTCAAGGTAGATGTCGCGGACGGTAGCACCTGGATGGACATTTAGGGAAAATCCCTTGCTTCGCTGTGGATTTCCGTGGGTTTGTCGACTTTCTCGGTCCGGGCGAGTTTGAGATCGTAGTCCTGCGGGTAAAAAGAATGAGTCGGGATTCGTTCGTAAGGCTCGCTTTGGCGCAATGTTTTGCTCGGGCGGGGTGGGAATAGGAGCGTCACTACATGCTTAACCCAGATAGGCTGGAAGCGGTTAAGGGCAGTGCGGATGACAGAGCGCAGGACCTACAGGATGCCGGTTCGCAAGCGCGCGACCGCTCGCTGGAAGTAACAACCAGGTCGCTTCATGTCAGATACATTGTTGCCGGTAACCCAAACACGCCGAAGGAAGTGCTGGCTAAACTGGCCAGTGACGTTTTAGAAAATGTGCGCAGGCGTGTAGCGGATAATCCGCGCACTCCGGTCGGCGCTCTCATGCAATTGGCGCATGATCCCAGTATCGATGTGCGCTTAAGCGTCGCCGAGAACCCAAATACCCCGCCGGCGGTTCTGGAGCAGCTTGCAGCTGATGATTGTGTAGACGTGCGCTACGGTGTTGCTGAAAACCCGCACATTCCCGAAGAGTACTTGCGTAATCTGGCTGAAGATACCAATCCGTATGTGGCTTGCCGGGCCCAAAAGACCTTGAACATGATAGCCGTTCTGGAGAGCTAGTTCAGTTTCGAAGAGCGGTTGAGCGGCCCTAATTGCAGGCTGGTTTAACTCCGCCCGGATTAGATCGACAGGTTCTACGCGCCGGAGCGACGCCGGTTCGGCTTACGCCTCGATTTGCGAAGTGGCCTTGGCTAGCCGGCTGTGCCTTCTTCCATAGAGAAAATAGATGAGCAAGCCGACCGGGCAGCTTACGCAATAAACTTGCAGCACGAGTGGATTTAAATTGAAAGCCAGTACGACGCAGCCGACCATGCCGATAATCGAGACAACTGGATTGACCAGCTTGAGTCGCATTGCGCCCAGGCAGACAAAGACAAAGGCGACCAGCGTTCCTAAAACCATGATGTCCGACACGTCTTCAAAAGGGACGAAGCCAGCCATCAATCCGACAATGATGCCGTTTAAGATCACACCGAAGGTTGGATTGCCATTATGTGTTTTTTGAAAGATTGGCGGTAAGAGACCGTCTTCAGCCATGTTGCGGAAAATGCGTGGACCGCCCATGGAAAGAACCAGCAATACATTGAAAATGCCGATCACCGCTCCGGCCGCTATCATTTGACCGCACCAATTCTCGCCGGAAGCCATCAGCAGGCTGGCCAGCGGTGCCGAAGATTCAGTGCCTTTGAATAACGGATTGATCCTGCCATCGACGAAAACTGGAGCAAGCGATGTAGCGATCGCCATGACGGCGACATACAGGAAAGCCACTAGGCCGATGCACAGATAGGTGGAGAGGCGGGTGTCCCTGAGGCTTTTGGATTCTCGGGCAAACGTGTAGAGGGCATCGAATCCGACATGAGGAAAGACCGCTATTGCTGCTCCTTGCAAGACCCCGGTCCAACCAAGCGGCATGAACGGTTGCCAGAGGGATGGTTGCATATGTTTCACACCGGCAAACATGAAAAGCGCTAACAGCCCGCATTTTAGACAGACCAGGAGAAAGTTGAGCTTGGCTGACTTGCTTACCCCGCCAAAGACGAGAATTAGCGTGACGAGAGCTACAACAAAGAGCGCTACTATATTTATACCGAAATGAAACTGCCCTCCTTCGTGAATCGGTCCCATCAGATACGAGGGAAGTTCGTAGTTGAGAGCCTTCTTCAGGTATTGGCTCCAACCAATCGCCACAGCGGATGCGCCGAAGCTATATTCAAGAAAGAGACCGAAGGCGACTATCCAGGCGAAGATCTCTCCGATTGAGTGATAAACATAACTGTAGGCTGAGACTCCCTGCGGGACTTTCCGGGCGAAGCGTTCGTAACAGATGCCGACGAACAGGAAAATGAAGCCGGTGATTACGAACGATAAAATGCCCGCTGGACCAGCTTTTTCGGCAATTCTGCCGGGCATAACGAAGATGCCTGCTCCGATTGTGGCGCCGATCCCGAGTG
Source organism: Candidatus Obscuribacterales bacterium (assembly GCA_020050835.1). GTDB lineage: Bacteria > Cyanobacteriota > Vampirovibrionia > Obscuribacterales > Obscuribacteraceae > JAGVKB01. Next base: position 36,725 of record JAGVKB010000039.1, read on the forward strand.
CCGTCAGCATCAGCCAGCCGAGATGCTTAGGTGTGTCCGGCGCGCCGGTTGTCGGCTCGGCTGGGGTCCGTCGCAACAAAGATGTCAGTTGACTGTTCACGGTATCTCTCTCAGCAAAGCCGCTGCCGGCAAGTCGATTAACAGTTCTATTACTCAAAATTCGATCCTTGCAAAAATAACTTGAAGGGAAATCGAGTCCAAGACTAAAAATGCTAGCATAGCGTTTCAAAATCACAGGTGAGAGGGATTTTCAATGAAGATTCAAAGAGCTGCGGTCATCGGTGCGGGAGCCATGGGCAGCGGTATCGCCCAGGTTCTCAGTCAAGCCGGCATTGAAGTTCTCTTGAAGGACGTTTCTCAAGAGTTCGTTGAGCGCGGTCTTTCGAACATAAAACGAATGTACGATTCGCGCGTCAAGAAGGAAGTTATGACGCAATCCGAAGCTGACTATCGCTTCGCCATGGTGAAAGGAACTACCAGCTACGATGGTTTCAACGAAGTCGATCTGGTGATTGAGGCTGCTCTCGAGCAGATAGCAGTCAAGCTGGAGATCTTTGCTGAGCTCGACAAGATCTGTCCACCGCAGGCGATTTTGGCCACAAATACTTCGGCCCTTTCAATCAGCGAAATCGCCGCGTCGACTAAACGCCCGGAAAGAGTAGTCGGCATGCACTTCTTCAACCCGGCTCAAACCATGAAACTAGTGGAAGTGATACCGGGTATCAAAACTTCGGTCGAGATAACCGAACAGGCTGTCGCGCTCTGCCGTGAGCTCAACAAGATTGCAGTCAAAGTGGAAGAATGCCCGGGATTCCTGGTTAATCGACTCTTGTTTCCATACATGAACGAAGCGCAATACGTGCTGCAGGAAGGCAACGTTTCGATGGAAGAGGTCGATCAGGCGGTGGTCGGGCTTGGCTTGCCGATGGGACCGTTCGCTCTCTTCGATATGACCGGCATTGACGTTTGCGCTCATGTCAACGATTTCCTCTACAACCAGTACGGACCGCGTTTTCAACCAAACAAGCTGCTCAATCTGCTGGTGAGTAAGAGGCAACTGGGTCAGAAAACCGGTGCCGGTTTCTTCCTGCATCAAAAAGGAAAACCGGCCGGCAAGGATGAGCCCAAAGAGATCAATCCGGAGCTGACCAAACTTCTGAATGAGCTCACGAAGAGCTCGCCACAGCCGAAGTCGTCCGGGCAATTCGATGCTTATCGCGTGCTATTGCCGATGTTCAACGAAGCGCTCTACGCTATTCAAGAAGGAGTCGTCAAGCCGGCTGATGTTGATGTCGCCATGAAATGGGGCTGCGGTATGACAAAAGGCATACTGGCTCTGGCTGAGGAGAAGGGTTTCGCCTGGTGCTTGAGTCAGCTTGATCAATATCAAAGCGAGCTTGGTGAGCGGTTCCGTCCTTCCTGGTATCTGCGCAAGCTGGTTGCTGCCGGGGTTAAAAGCTTCACGGAATTAGAGAGGACGCCTGCGGCCGTCTCCTGATAATGGTTTGAATGGAGCGAACAATGCTTAGATGGCTGGCTGTTTTTCTAACAATCTGGTTCATTCACGCGGTTCGCTCCGTTTTTCCTACCTTTATCGTTGGTGGCATAGTCGCTTACCTTCTTTTGCCGCTGGTGGAATCGTTGGCTCGTACCTTAAAGATGAAAAAGTCTTTGGCCGTGGCGATCATCTACTTGTCGGTGGCTATTATTCTGGGAACCTTAGGCTCTCTCTTCCTGCCGACCGTGATGGATCAGTTCACCCAACTGGCTACACAGCGCCAGGAGATTGTCCAAAAGCTGATAGTGCAGCTCAACACCAGTTCGAATTTGAATTTGAATGTGCCGGAGACCACCAATCAAGTAATGTCCAGTTTGGAAGGAGCCGTAGGCAGACCAACTGAAATCGTTCATTTAGGCGGATTAGTCTCGCACTGGCTTTTGTCATTGCTAGTCTGCATAGTCTCGTCGATTTATTTCATTATCGACAGCGAGCGGTTAGGCGAATTCTGCTTGCGTTTCGTTCCGCGCGAGCGTCAGATGGTTGTAAAGTCGCTTTCCGGAGAGATGAACAGCATGCTGTCTCGCTACGTGCAGGGGCAGCTAATTCTGATTCTCATCATGTCCCTGGCCGCATACCTGTATTTGCATTTCGTGGTTCATATGAAATACTCGCTGGCCGTGGCTATCACTAGCGGATGTCTGGAGATAATTCCGGTGCTTGGTCCGATCCTTGCCACCACTATTGCTACCACTGTCGGATTCTTCAGTACTAACGACCCGATGACAGCTGTGGGCATCATCGGCTTTTACACCATTGCGCGCTGGTTCGAAGATTACTTCATTGTCCCTCGCATTATCGGGCATGCTGTTCACCTTCATCCGCTAATAGTAATCTTCGCCGTGCTCTGCGGAGAAGTAATGGCCGGTGCGCTAGGAATGTTGATTGCAATTCCAGTTGCCGCCTCAATTAAGGTGATCATCGACTTCATCTACCCTGCCGTTACTCCGAACGAGGAGCTGGCTGTGTCTGCCAGTGGTAATGAAGCGGCTGAAGGTTCGCTGAAGTGACTCGGGGTCACTTCAAACTAGTTACGCTTATCAACTTTTCCTTGTAAAAGACTGACAATCCAACATTTCCTAGCCGCAGTACTGTTCCAACAATGAGCGGCGTTAGAAGTAAGAGGAAAGCCAACCCTTCGGCGAGCGCCTGCCCGGAGGAAAATCCAAGCTTCTTTAGGGTTAAGGTTGATTCTGGCTGCTTGCCTCTTGTTCGCAGCAAGCACCCTTGCGTCAGCGACAACCGAGTAGATTGATAACTGTTTGGGAAAGCTTGCCGCGGGCAAGCCCGGCAAGCTTTCCATATCGATACTCCTTTGTAGCTCACGTGGTGCAAGTTCACCGCATGCAACATACAGTCCGATTTGGTAGAAATTTGGTAGGCCTGCCGGAGCGCTCAGCCAGCTGTAAGCCTGCAGGTTTACGGAGCCGTTCTTGTCCTTGAAAGCCTCAAAGCGGATTTCAGCTTGCAGTCTGGTCCTGTCAATTCATTTGAGTTGCGAGATTAGTTTCTTCATGTATTCGATGGTATTGGGAAACATGCGTTCGAGCGTCTCTTTGTCTCCCGGATTTTCCGGTCCTGTTGTTGTCAATCCGAAAATCGAAGCGAATGTTTCTCGGTGCCCTCCTCCGTTTGCCTGGGAGAGATATTTCCCAACCTCCGACTTTTTGTCCTTGTCCGACATGCGTGCGAAGTCCTTTTCGTAGGCTTCGAGGAAATTCTTGGATTCGGAGAAGTATAGCCCGTTCAACTGCTTGCCGACTGCATCAAGCGCGTGACCAAACTGGTGAGTCACCACTTCCGGGCGATCGACTTTCTCCCAATTGCCTTCGGCTTTGACTTTCTCTGGTGCTACGATCAGGTGCTTCTCCGCGTCCTGAGTTCCGTCGGAATACTCAAAGTTAGCTTTCCAGCCGCGATAGGTTTGCCCCTTGAGCTCCGGCAGGCCTTCCACCACCGATGGTGCCACGAGAACTTTGTAGCCGGCTTTCTCTAGAGTCTGGCGCACGCCTTCTGGAATCTGCTTGAGCTTGTCCTCAATCTCTTTGACGAATTCCTTCGGAACGTCCTTTGTGCTTTCGATCAAACCGGTGTGATCGGCTTTGTGATTGACATCAATTCGCATCTCCTTGGTCATGCGGATAGTGCCGTCTTTGTTGACGCCCTCCACTTTCCAGCCGGGATCGAGCTTGCTTTGATAGGTCTTGTAGTTGTAAGTCTGGTCTTTATCCGGATTGGTTGGATCTGCACCGTGATTGTCGGTCCTGAACTGTTCGGCGCTGACGTTTTGCACTGACTTGATTTTGAGAGTGTCGACTCCGGTCTTGGGGTTGGAGCTTTCCACCTGCCAGGTATTATCTTGTGGTGGATTCTTTCCGTCTCTTTGGCTTGCCTCTGCCTTTTCGGCCGGCGAGTCGGTAGGTTTGCCTGTCCGCTGTTCGGTCTTGTCCGAGCGCTCGGACTTTCCCTTTGAGTCCGGCTGCTTATCTTTGTCCTCTTCCTTGCCGGTCAAGTTGAAGGAGCCGAGCAGCGCGTCGGCCGCTTTGTTAGCTGCCCGACTGGTGGACTCGGCGGCGGCCCGGCTGACATCTCTCAGCAGGTCGACAACGTTGACCGTAGAGAGCTCCAATGGTTTGCTGCCGGAATCCTCCGGCGGACGGTCCTGTGGCGGGCGAGTTTCCATGCGTTTAGTAATGCACTGAAGCGGTGCGGTTGAGGGACAAGAAAATCCAGCTCAAATGCTTGCGATTGAACTGCCAGCTGAGAAATTTCGACTGAAATCTCCTTTGTTCAATTATCGACCCCGAGCGGTTGATGTCAAGTGAATTCTTGACCTCTTATCTGGAGGCCAGACCAGTGCTTACTAACGTGGAGACGGTAATTGCATAGGCCAGAGCTCCGAAGATCAGGTGAACTGCACGCAGGCGCTCAGCGTTGATCAAGAAAAGATACAGGCTGGCGCAGGAGATCGCCACGATGCCGGTGGCGATTGTGCCGATTGACAGCGTCCAGTCGGTCATGGCCAGTCCGAATGCCACCGGGATGCAACTTTGGAAGACGAGCGCCCCGGTTACGTTGCCGAGCGCAAGATTGTCCTTGCCGCTGCGTGCCCAGAGTACGCTGTTAACCTTTTCGGGAGCTTCTGTGGCAATTGGTGAGACCACGAAAGAAAGGATCAACGGTGATAATCCGGCTGACAAGGCGATCGCCTCGACATGAGAGACAAATAGAAATGCACCGCTTATGATGCCGGCCAGGCCAATTACTACCTGGGCCAAAATCAGCCAGAGCTCCTGGTGACCGGCTTTGAGAAAGGTGTCTAGATGCAGCGACTCAGGGGATGCACCGACTTCCCCTTCATGCTTGAAAGTATGGTGCAGATAGAAGCCGTAGGTACTCAAAAGCGCTGCTGCTATCAGCCAGCGGACCGCCGGATAATCGTGAGCAAGAGTGCCGGACAAACCGACTGCGAAAGCGGCGATGAAGAATCGGAGATCACGGCAGAGCGCGGTCCGATTGACGGTTATCTCTTTTTTACGAGTGCCTTTGAGAGCGAAGTACCACACTGATACGCCACAAATGCTCAGGGTGAGGGTGCTGAGCATAAACGGGGCGCCGGCGATCGCTCCGATCGCTACGTCGGTACCGTGGTTCGACTTAAAGAAGAGAACGGCGATCATCGGTAGGACTGTTTCGGGTAAAGCTGTTCCGACTGCAGCAAACACGCTGCCGACTACGCTTTCGCCGATCTGTAACTTCTGACCGAGCCACTCGATGCCATTTGTAAACAACTCGCAGGATACGAGTATTACTGCAAACGACACAAGTAACATCAGTACGTCTGCTGGCGCGATGTTCATGGTCTTTTCGCCATAATTCTGTCTCCTGAGTACAGCCGCCTTAACGCTTTGGGCGATCCGCTCAACGTTGTAAGGACGGTCCGGTTGCTGAACGGCGAACTGCTTTCGATCGTCCTGGTTGATTTCGGCTGAGCTGGTTTTTTTTCGATCTCATTAGTCATACAATCAGACTAGCCTGTCAATTCTCTTTCATGCTGCAGATAATTATCGGATAACCGTAGAAGCAGGCGGCGTAAGTGTTCAGGCTTCAAAGAAATTTTGCATCCGCCCAGTAGAAAGTGTGTTACGATGCCAGTCGAGATCAGTTTGTTCCAACTTCTGCCCGTCTGTCAGTCGACGCCGCGTGAGCTGGTAGGTTAAGCCGTGATAAGCATTAAACAGGTTGAGCATGTAGCCAAGTTGGCTCGACTGTCACTCTCCGACGACGAAAAAAAACTATATACCGAGCAGCTTGCCAAGATTCTGGAGTACTTCGACGAATTGAAGAAAGTCGATACCGAATCAATCGAGCCGATGGCGCACGCGCTTTCAGTCGTGTCCGTAATGCGGGATGATGAGCCGAAGGAGTGCGTCAATCGAGAGCAGCTGCTCGGCAACGCTCCGGCGGAAGAGAACGGGTACTTCCGGGTTCCCCGGATAGGGGAGTAAGCCCGCCGATGAGTCTTACAAAATGTCGAAAGTCTGTCTGGCAGGTGATATGGAGAGAGTTCTCGAGCCGGACGCCCCCTCCGTGGGGAATTCACCATGGGATTAGCCTTTTAGTTAGATCCGTAAAAGGATCTATTGGCTTATAGTTGTCATTAGGGTGTTAGTGTTGGGGTCCACCGTGATCCAGGAGGGATGATGAGCACCAGGTATGTCTTTGTGACTGGTGGAGTTGTCTCCTCTTTAGGGAAAGGAATCATTGCGGCATCGCTCGGGCGTTTGCTTAGAGCCAGAAACATCACCCCGACGATCATCAAGTTGGATCCCTACCTGAATGTTGACCCCGGAACGATGAGCCCTTATCAACACGGTGAGGTTTACGTTACAGAAGACGGCGCCGAGACAGACCTCGACCTGGGGCACTACGAGCGCTTCATAAATACTGATCTTAGTCGTAACAATAACGTTACTGCTGGCTATATCTACAAGTCAGTGCTCGAGAAGGAGCGACGCGGTGACTATCTCGGCGGTACGGTGCAGATGATTCCCCATGTCACAAACGAGATCAAGAACTTTATCCGCAGGGCGGCTCAACATACAGAAGCGCAGGTCGTGATCGTTGAAGTCGGTGGTACTGTCGGCGATATCGAAAGTTTGATCTTTCTCGAGGCGATTCGCCAGATGAGGAAAGATGTCGGGCGTGATCATGTCTGCTATGTGCATGCAACTATGATTCCACATTTGAGAACGACCAACGAGCTGAAAACTAAGCCTACCCAGCACAGCGTCGACACTCTGCGCAGTCGCGGTATTCAGCCCGACATCTTGGTTTGTCGCACCGAGCGCCAGCTTTCTTCTTCGATTCGCGAGAAGCTTTCACTTTTTACTGATGTGGATATCAACGCGGTCATTCAGTGCCGGGACGTGCAACATCTCTATGAGGTACCGCTCTTCCTGGAGCAGGAAGGACTGGCAGCGCGTGTTCTCGAGCGCCTGCATATGCAGAACGACCAGCCTGACCTGGGCGAATGGCGAGAGCTGGTCGAACGGATCAAGCGTCCTTCCAGCACAATCAGCGTAGCGATCGTCGGCAAGTACGTGATGCTGTCTGACGCCTATATATCGGTCGTCGAGTCGCTCAAGCATGCCGGAGCCAAGACCGGGCAGGCGGTAAACATCAAATGGGTGCTTTCCGAAGACATCGAAAAGCATGGGGCCAAAGAGTACCTTGCTGATGTCGATGGCATTTTGGTGCCGGGTGGATTCGGAGACCGGGGCATTGAAGGGAAGATTCAAGCGGCTGAGTACGCTCGAGTCAACAAGATTCCTTACTTGGGTCTTTGTTTGGGAATGCAGATCGCCGTTGTGGAATATGCTCGCAACGTCGCCGGTATGGAAGGCGCTCACTCGACTGAGTTTGCGCCGAACTCTCCTTATCCAGTGATTGATTTAATGCCTGACCAGCACAGCGTCGTCAATAAAGGTGGCACGATGCGGCTCGGCAAATATCCGTGTAACTTGAAGCGCAATTCGATGGCGGCGCGCGTCTACGGAAAGGAAGAGATCTCCGAGCGTCACCGGCATCGATACGAGGTCAATAACAAGTATCGCGACGAGTTGCAAAAGGCTGGCATGGTCTTCTGCGGGCTCTCCCCGGATGAACGTTTGGTCGAGATGATCGAGCTGCCGGAGCACCCGTTCTTCGTGGCAAGCCAGTTTCACCCGGAGCTGAAATCACGGCCGGACAATCCGCATCCGTTATTTGTCGGTTTTGTAGAGGTTGCTGGAAAGATCTTCAACGCTGCGCCCGGACAAGCGACGGAGCCGTCAGCGATCAAAAGTAATCAGGAAGCCACTTCACCGGTAACATAAGCGGCGCAAGCGAAAATGGCAAGTCCGGTCCCTTTCAGCCGGCCGACAGATATCTTAATCTGTTGCTCGGGATTACTTTAGCTGCGGCCGAACCGGGCCAATTATCTTGCCGCGCACCGACTTCCAGGAATCAGGAGAGTCTGTGCTAGCGGCGGTAGCCGGCGAGTCCAACGATTCTGCCCGGGCGCGGAGCCCTTGTGGTGGCGGCACTAAAGCCAGATTAGAAGGTCGTCCGCTCCGACCGGTAGGTGGTCCATTGTTGCCGTTGCCATAAAAGCGCACATAGAGGTCCGTCCCCACCGGGTTCAATTTGACTCCGCTGCGACCAACCGGCGCCTCGAGCTGCCCGTGCAAGTTGGATACTACTTCATCGAGCACGCCGGCTCGATGAGTCGCCCAGGCAGTCAGTCCTTCTGCTCGGCGCTTGGCTGTCTGCTGGGCTGACTCGGCCCTGGCCTGTCCGTCCTGTCTGATTCGGGCAGCTTCCGCTTCAGCTGCGGCGTAATCATAGATTGGTTGGCCCCAGCGTGTGTATCCGGAGATCGGCGGATGATTTTTTGCATAATCGGCATGCTCTTCTGCCTGTCGTTTGATTGATTCAGCGGAAAGTAGGCCGTGGGCGAGTGCGAAATCGGCTCCCTGTTTAGCCTCACCATCGCTGCGGTGCTTTTCGAAGCCTGCTTGTCTGGAGATCAGGTCTTTTGTCTCTGAAAGAGCGATGTTTGCTGAGTATGTCGACTGTAACGCGCCAGCAGTAGTGTTTCTTAGCCTTTGCAATGACTCATGCGTGGATTGAAGCTGGGCTGCCTGGTGATCTGCCAGTCTCCGATAGAGTTCGGGGTGATAGTGCCGATAGGCGATCAAAGCTTGCAACGAGTAATAGCCGCTACTGCTCCAGGGGGAGAGCCGATAGCAGCGGTCGTAATGTTGGATGGCCGAGGCATGCTGGCCCGAGTGCACGAGCGCGTTGGCGAGATAGTAGTGAATTGAGGCATTTTTCGGGTCGGATGCTTCAGCGAGCTTGAGTTGGCGAATAGCCTGGGAGAATTGACCGCGGTTGTACGTTGATACCGCGCGGCTCAGTTGCTCCGAGGCTTGGCTGCTGGATTGGCTCAACGGCAATATGCATACTAACAGTGCGAAAAACGCACTACTGCGCCGCCTGTTCATCGCTTCTCAATCTCCTCAGCCCAGGTTGCTACTGCCCGAGCTGTCCTGAGATACCCGCTTTGGCCTGCCTCCAACCGAACAACAGGCAGCCAGCTGATCTCTCGACGATGCCTGCCGACAAATGTTCCCGCTGTCCAGATAGCCTTTGGAAGAGAGGCGCTGGCTCAAAGGCGAGGTCGATGCTGGTATCCTTTTGAAATTCGGGCTGGCGGCTCTGCACGCAGCCGTTTCAACGAATTCGTGAAAGGCTCCTCGAGCTGGTACTGTCTATGGTATCAATCTCCGGTGACTGGCAGCTCAGCGATCGGCAACAATTACCACGTTGCATCCCTTGTCTTTGGCGACAATCAATGCATCACCAACTGCTTCCAGGAGTGATTGCGGTTCGCTGCTGTGTTGCGGATAACTCGCTACTGCCAGAGTGGCAGAAATCTTGATCGGCTTGCCTGTGCGCGGGTCCTTCACTTCAAGCAGCCCGACTCGCCGGCGAACTCTTTCGGCCACTACCGATGCGCCTTCGGCATCAGTCTCATGTAGCACTGCCACAAGCTCTTCACCACCCCAACGGGCCGGCATATCGATTTCACGCACCGAGCTGCGGAGTATCTTGGCTATTTCAATCAAGACTGAATCGCCTACTTCGTGCCCATAACGTAGATTGATGTCTCGTAGATGGTCGACATCGACCAGCATGAGCGAGAGCGAATACCCCAGTCTGACGGCGCGTTTAAGCGAGTGTGTGAGGTGCTCTTTGAAAATATGGCGGTTGGGAAGACCGGTGAGCTCATCGGTTCCCATCAACTCTTGCAGCCGTGCTTCATAGTTGGCGAGCTGATGGCGCAATTGATCGATCTCGCGTTCTCTCTCCCGGACCGTGCGTTCCAGCTGCACGTTATGTCCTTGCAGTTTGCGAACTTGTTGCTCGACCTGACGATGGTGCGTCTGACCGTGGAAGTTCTGCAACATGCGAGTAAATTGAGCCTTCATCCTGCCACCTCCGTTCGGCGGTCCCCCCGAGCAGACCAGTCCTACTGGATAATTCTTTCGCAGCACTCTTCACAGCCCGACAGGAGTCGAGCCATATCCAGCGATCTTGTGCCGTTTCAATCGACCGGGATAATTGACTCGACTATATTAGCTCCAATTAGGAATTAATGCCAGTTATCATGGGGGAGAATCCCAATTTTTAATTTATTGGAACCCTTGAGAGCTCCTGGCGATTCGTCTTATCCAGCAGCACGAGCCAATATCTGTGTTTGGGGCTATCCACGCTGAAGGTCAAAGTACCTTCTTTAGCTGTGTTGGGCGGAACCTTCTTAGTCCATTCATGCCGTTTGCCCAGCATAGATGGGTAGTAGCGTTGATTGTGATCTGAGATTACTGCTAAGTCGAAGAAGCTGTACTCCTTCGCAGTGCGATTGTCGACTTTTACGTCCAAGGTCAAAACACGCGATTGCTTGTCACCGAGAGGATCTTTGTCGAAATGTTTTTCGACCACCGCGAGCTCTAGATTCTTAAGCTTCTCTGGTGGCTTGATGGTTTCCAAGAATTTTGGATTAATGCCAGGCAAGGTAATCGGTTCGGAGATGTTCAATCGAATTTCGTCTGAGGGAAAAAGCGAAGCGATCTTTCCCTTTCTTTTCAATGCACCAATCAGCCCGATCCCGGCCCCGACAGTGGCCCCAATCGCAACCGAGTAGCCGTGTGTAGCAACCGCCAACGGCACTCCGGTCATTTGCACCGATGCCACCGATCCGAGCACTGCACCCTTAGTCATGTAGCCAGCGTCTACTGCCACTACTTTGGCGATCGCCTTCAATTGATTATCTTGGCTGGAGAAGCGCGCGTTGAACGGGACGTCGTGCTGTCCGTCAGGACTGACCAGCTTGTCGAAGTCTACCTGTATGTAGCCGTCGCGGCCGAGCCGGCGCTGCGCCTTCATATCCGAGACTATGCCATGAAGGTACCAGCCGTTTGGCAGGAGTACCTTTTGTCCGTTCTTGAGGTCGACTGATACGCGGGCGAAGATCTCGTCGCCTTTCTGACTGATCTCTGAATTTAAATTGCACATCAAGGCGAGATCTACCTTTGTGCCCTTGGTCAAAGTTTCAACTGTGCCAGAAAGAAACGGCGATTGAGATTGGTCGACAGTGACACGACCTTTTAAAATTCCACCGCCAGCGGGTTGGACGTCAGCTTGGCGGCCGTTGCTTGGTTCGGCTATTTCAGCTGGAGCGATTGGGCTGGTTGAGGGCTGCTCGCTGCGGCTGATCGTTTGCGCCTGGGCTGTGCTGAAGTCCGCCCGACCCTGTCCGCACACCGGTGCGGGCAAACCGGCTCCAGCTGTGGCAAGCGAGAGCAGAATCGGCAGAATCAGACTATCAGAGCGGCTGGACACGGCACCTATATTCTGGTTCGGGTTAACGGTCCGACGCGCTACGCTGTTCCCGAAATGGGATGTCAGGTAGGGCGGCGATTATAGTAGCACAGATGAGCTCAGACCTTGGTCTTGCCGCCGAAGAGATCCTTGAGCTGAGAGAAGAAGCCCTTCTTCTCTCCCTTGCCTGGCATACCTCTGCCCGCCGCCTTAATCTTCGCTTCGAGATTACGGGCATCCGGGTCTTTCGGGTCAAGTTTTAACGCTGCTTGCACTTCGGTCATCGCGTAAGTTTTCCAGCCGCGGGCCAGATAAATTTCAGCAAGCTTGTTGCGAAATTTAGCCTCATTAGGCACGAGTCTGATCGCCTCTTTGATGGCTGTTTCCGCTTCTTTGTAATGTCGCCGACGGTAATAGTCGTCGGCGCGCCCGAGATGTTTGGCTGCCCATTTTTGGTTGATGGTTTCGTCTACGGCTGTTTGCGACTGGGTTGTGGTTTGACTCTGGTCGGTCGGCGCCGATGGAGAGCCGGATGACTGAGTCGGGTCGGCGTTCTTGAGAATGTTGCGGGCCTTGGCTAACTGCCTCAGGCGGTCGTATTCGGCCCGTCGTTCCGGCTCGCCCAAGACGTAATGTGCTTGGGTAACTCTGCGAAATTCAGCCTGAGCCGCCTGTTTCCCTTGCTCGTCATTCGGAAATCTGTCCGGATGCAACTTCTTGGCTAACTTGAGATATGCCTTCCGAATATCCTCCGGCGCGGCCTCGTCCTCAACTCCAAGAATTGCGTAGTAATCCTCTTCGAACTCTAGCTCGGTCATCTTTTTGCTTTCAAAGTTGTCGCCGGACTCTCGGAAGCAGGCTGGTAGATCCAGCCTGGCGTAAGTTGGTACATATTAGCTGATATCACCATCATAGCTTAACCCTAGCGCAGCCAACGCAATCTGGAAATCAGAATCGCTGGAAGCTGGCTCATAAATTATTGTGAAAATTATGAGGTTTCTATAATCGAGTCGGACATAATTTTATTAAGTCACCTCACAACTATTGGTGCGTAGCATATGAACCTCGAAAGATTTACTAACAAGGCGCAAGAAGCGATCACGAACACACGCACGCTCTTGTCCAGATTTGGGCATACACAGGTCACGCCCGAGCATCTTCTCTTGTCCTTAGTGGAGCAGGAAGACGGTCTGGCCAGCAAGATCCTGGAGCGCTTACAAGTCAAATCAAGCACGGTCGAAGAGGCTTTGCAGCGGTACTTGCAAGCGCAACCGAAGGGTTCGGCTGTCAGTACAGGCAAAGACGAGCTGCATGTGTCTACTAAGTTGATGGCGATTTTCGAGTCTGCCGGCAAGGAAGCGGAGCGGCTGAAAGATCAGTACATCAGCATAGAACACTTGATGCTGGCTTTGTGCGACGAGACGAAGGGGCAAGCGGGCGCGATCTTACGTCAAAGTGGTATCACGCGCGACAAGATTCTGCAGGTGCTCGGCTCCATCCGGGGAAAGCAGCGTGTGGCAAGCCAGGATCCAGAGGCGACGTATCAGGCGCTGGAGCGTTATGGGCGCGATCTGACCGAAGCGGCATCCAGAGGGAAGCTCGATCCTGTGATTGGGCGAGATGAAGAGATTCGGCGGATCATGCAAGTGCTGTCACGGCGAACCAAGAATAATCCGATCCTTGTCGGCGAGCCGGGTGTGGGTAAAACGGCAATCGTTGAAGGGCTGGCGATCCGCATTACCAAGGGCGACGTGCCGGAGGGGCTCAAAGATAAGAAGATAATGGCTCTCGATATGGGAGCTCTGATTGCCGGGGCTAAGTATCGCGGTGAATTCGAAGAGCGCTTGAAGGCAGTAATCAAGGAAGTCGTCGAATCGGAAGGTCAGGTCATACTTTTTATTGACGAGCTGCACACCGTCGTCGGTGCAGGCGGTTCCGGAGAAGGCTCAATGGATGCTGGAAATCTGCTCAAGCCGCCGCTGGCCAGAGGTGAGTTGCACTGTATCGGTGCAACCACTCTCGATGAGTATCGCAAGTATATCGAGAAGGATCCGGCTCTGGAGAGGCGGTTTCAGACTGTGCTCGTCGATGAGCCGTCCGTCGAGGACACGATTTCGATCTTGCGCGGCTTGAAAGAGCGATATGAAGTACATCACGGCGTAAGAATCAAGGACAGTGCTCTGGTGAGCGCGGCGGTGCTTTCGCATCGATATATTACGGACAGAATGCTTCCGGATAAAGCGATTGATTTGATCGACGAGTCGGCGGCCAAAATGCGAATAGAGATTGACTCGATGCCGGCTGAGCTCGATGAGTTGGAGCGTCGCAAGATTCAGTTGGAAATTGAGCGGGAAGCTCTCAAGAAGGAAGATGATGCCGCATCGAAGGAACGGCTCGAGAAGCTCGAGAAAGAGCTCGCCGAAATCAGGGAAAGCGCTGATTCATTGCGAGCCGAGTGGCAGAACGAGAAAGAGGCCTTACTGCGAATTCAGACCATTAAAGCTGAGATTGAAGAGACGCGCATCAAGATAGAGCAGGCTGAACGGGCTACTGATTTGCAGAAGGCCGCCGAGCTCAAGTATGGAACTTTGATTGAGCTGGACAAAAAGCTCAAGAAAGAGGAAGAAATTTTCAAAAATCATAAAGGCCCGCGTCTCCTGTCCGAAGAGGTCGACGAAGAAGATATCGCCGAAATTATTTCTAAGTGGACAGGCATTCCGGTCACAAAGCTGATGGAAGGCGAGGTTCAGAAGTTGCTCAAACTCGAAGAACATTTGCACAAGCGCGTGATCGGCCAGGAAGAGGCGATCGAGGTGGTGTCGAATGCAGTGCGGCGTGCCAGAGCAGGCTTGAAGGATCCCAATCGGCCGATCGGCAGTTTCCTTTTCCTCGGACCGACCGGTGTCGGTAAGACTGAGCTCGCAAAGGCTCTTGCTGAATTCCTGTTCGATGATGAACTGGCGATGGTTCGCATCGATATGTCGGAGTATCAAGAGCGGCACACCGTTGCGCGGTTGATCGGCGCGCCGCCCGGATATGTCGGCTATGACGAAGGCGGTCAGCTGACGGAAGCGGTTAGGAGGCGGGCTTACACTTGTGTCCTTTTCGATGAGATCGAAAAGGCGCACGGCGATGTATTCAACGTCCTGCTTCAAGTACTCGATGAAGGGCGGCTGACTGACGCCAAAGGTCGAACGGTCGACTTCAAGAATACTGTTTTGATCATGACGTCCAATATCGGCAGCCAGCACATTCTCGATTATCAAATTCGCTCTTCGGTAGAAGGCGACGAGATCTATCCGCTCATGCGAGAGAAGGTGCTGGAAGCGCTGCGCGAACACTTCCGCCCGGAATTCTTGAATCGAATCGATGAAACAGTGGTGTTCCACGGCTTGACGTCCGAGCAGCTCAAGAAGATTGTCGATCTTCAAATTCGTATCCTTAACCGCCGGTTGGTGGACAGAAACATTGTCGTGCAGCCGAGCGATGCTGCCAAGGAATGGCTTTCCAGAACCGGTTATGATCCGATGTATGGCGCCCGACCGCTCAAGCGTTTGATTCAAAAGGAGATTGAGAATCCGTTAGCGTTGAAGCTTTTGCAAGGCGAATTTATGAATGGAGACCTGATCCTGGTTGATAACGACGGCAAGGGAGACGGTCTCGACTTTCGGAAAGAGGCTCTATTGGTGCCGGCGGTGTAGTTTCGAGCCGGGCACTAATCCGAGCATAACCCGTGAGCTTCCACTCCGCTCAGGCTTGACTGTCCTTCTCAGCGAAGATGAAGTCGCTTTTGCCGATCCGAACTCTGTCTCCATGGTGCAGCTGGCGGCGTGAGGTAAGCTCGCTGGCGTTCAATAAGGTGCCGTTCGTGCTGCCGAGGTCCTCAACGTAGTAGCGATTGCCTTCGAGTGTAATGCGCGCGTGAAATCTTGAAACATAAGCGTCGTCCAGGCGGAGCTCGTTGCTGGGATGGCGGCCGATGCCGTAACGGCGGCTGCCGATCTGAATCGGTCTGCGGGTGCCGAACTCGACGAGATAGGCGCACTCGGCGGTCGCTTGCGCCGCCAGCTCCTCGATAGAGATATGGGACGGATGGAGTCCGAGCGCGAGACATTCGTCACAGATCTACCCCGGCTCAAGGTCTCTTCCGCAGAATTTGCAGCAGCCCCGCGTACTATCTTGCACAACCGGCACCCAGTTACCAGCACTACAGAGGCGGATTGCTCTACTCCCATTTCTAATCTAGGGGCAGTGGCGAGCGCGGACGGGAATTTCCCGAACTACCCGAAAATCCGCTCTGTTGCGAACCTATCAAATGTCCCTCTGCTCGTCTACTGGGTAGCGAGATAATTTTGTATCGGAAAACCCATAAACCTGGCGGGGCGCTTCAGTTAGCCGGCCTTACCTCGCAAAGCGGTGCGACGGCATCAACTGTTTTGAAACTTGGCGATTGCTTCAGCGAGCACCTGCTTCAAAGGCACACCGTATTTGGTAGCATACTCCGCGCAATCTGCAAACTCAGGTTGGGCGTTTATTAATGCACCATTTTCATCGAGTGCGATTTTGATTCGGACGGTCTGACCGTGCTCGAGAGCGACGGTTCTCCACTGCCTATTTGCCAGTAATCGGGAGGCGTTGTAAGTTCGAGCCCCGAGCGTGGACGTCTCGAGCATGAGCAGCTCCTGGAACTTCGTCTGTTCGTCGGGCTTACATAAAAGCGTAAGCAGATGCCCGCTGCGCCCTTTTTTCATCAGTACCGGGGTGACCGTTACATCGAGAGCGCCGGCTTCGAAGATGCGCTCGACAGCATATGCGATGGTTTGCGGCGGCGAGTCGTCGAGGTTGGCTTCGACAATGGCGATCTGCTCAGAGGCAAATCGAGGGGAAGAAGGTATGGCGGTCGTCGTTGCCAGACTTTCTCCCAACGTGACTCGAACAGCGTTTGGCCAGCCGGGGGGGTCTTTGTGACCTGCACCATAACCGGTACTATAAATGCTCGTCATGGACGGAAATTTACCCCAGGCTGTCACTACAGAGGTAAGAATGGCAGCACCGGTTGGAGTCAAGCATTCATAATCGATCTCTGATTGGCAGGTGGGAACCCCGGCTGTCGCCAGCAAATTCAAGACGGCCGGGCCAGGTACCGGCAACAGCCCGTGTTCGGTCTTAACTACGCCGCTTCCCAGCGGCAAAGCGGAGGCATGACTTGTTTCGATCCCCAGTATTTGATATCCGATCGCAAAGCCGATGATGTCAACGATGGCGTCAAGGGCGCCGACTTCATGAAAATGCACCGCTTCGGTTGGAATGCCGTGCACTTTGCTCTCCGCATCGGCCAGGCGCCCGAAAATTCTCTTTGAGAGCTCTTTGGCGCCTGGATTGATTTCAGAGCTGTCGATAATCTCGACTATCTCGCTCAAATGACGCTCGGCATGCTCATGGCGGCAGTCGACGAATACTTTCGTGCAGGCGATCGTACAGCGATTAGTTGGAGAGATACTTACCGCAAAGCTTCCTTGCGGCAAAGCTATCTTTCTCAACTCGTTCAGCCACGGCTCAGCCGGGAGTCCGGCTGCGAGCAATGCGCCGACAAGCATGTCACCGGCGGCGCCGAATTGACAATCAAAATACGCGATTTTCATGAATTGGGAGATCTCGGATCGATAAATGACAGGCTGGGTAATTATTCCCTGGAATTGGTCGGTGGGGCTAGGTGGGCAAAATTCAATTCTGACCCCCCCAAGTAACCCCCCAGACAGCTGGCAACCGATACTAATGAGTGGCAATTGGTCGCAGTTAATAATTCTAGCCTGAAGTGATTTGACTCATTGGTCGGATTTGAAAGCAATTGCCACGGGCATAAGATTGCGGAGGCAGATTAATGAAATGCCCGAAGTGCAATCAGGACTGTTCGGGGCGTAGATTCTGTGACGAGTGTGGGCACCAGCTAGATTCTTCTGCTGCCACTTCTCATCACAGCCCCCACGATCGTACCCTGGCAAGTAAATGGGCGCGAAAGCTTCTCGAAAAGACTGACTGGGTAATTCTTGACACTGACGATACTAGCGTTGAAAGAGACGGAGAGTCCTTTCGCATCGCCGTTATTGATAGCACTGGGCTAGTGCTATTTAATCAGTTGATTCATCCTTCAGTCCATTGGGACCAGTACTCGGAGAGCGCTCTGGCTAGCGGATTGTCGAGACAGAAGATTGAATCGGCACCGCGCTATGCATCTGTAGCCCGTGAGCTTCAGCGAGTAGTTAAGGACAAGCTGATTGTTTCCTACAATGCTGCCTACCGCAAACATGTTCTTAAACGTACAGCGGATCGCTCGGGCGTGCCACCCCTGGACGCACGCTGGAAGTGTGCAATGTACGAGTATGCGCGATTTGTAGGTGAGTGGTCCGAGAGATTCGAAAATTACAAGTTGCAACCCTTGCCAGGGTCTCAACGACGTGGAGTAGCTAAGGACTCGGTTGGTGACTGCCTGGCTGTACTACAGTTGCTGCGAGCAATGGCTTCTGATGATGGTTCCTTGGTTCAACCTGGATCATTGCTCGTGCAGTCCTCTGCACGGATAAGACCAGAACTCACCACTGAACTCGTGGCGAGAGTTGTGAGTACTCCATCAAATTCAGTTCCATCGCCCGTGAACTCAAAGCAGTCTCGAAATGATGAACGACTGGTAAGTATCGTAGCTGTGGCTTTCGCTTCATTTTGTCTGTGCTTCCTGTATTTTGTCTTCACTGCGCTGCTGTCCAAGCCGATTGTCCAGCGAGAGCAAGCGGTGCAAGTAGTGGGTCAAAAGAAGCCTGCACCACCAACTACATCAGCACCGTCAAGCACCAAACCGGTTGGCAAACGTGGCAGCAAAAAACATCGGTAATGTCTGAGCAAATTGTCGCTGCGCAGATTGGCAGAGCGCGCAGACGCTATATCTACGGAGTCTTACCGAAGGTGCTGAAACATTCCTCGACTAGTCTAGCGTTCGAATGCATTGGAATGATATGCCAATTACCCCAAGGAAAGCCAGCTGGTTGGTTCCATGTTGCCATTGCTATCAGTCGATAGTCTGAACGGGGACGCTGAAGCCGAGCATGGACGCCTATAAGCAAGCCGTGAATCCGCCATAACGGCTCCGTTACTTGCGCTGGGTGGTTCATACCCAGCCTCAAAACCGCTAAACAAAACAACCTTAGAAGCTCAACGAAATGTAAAACTTCGCTCGCTTAGCGGCGCGCCGCCTGGAGTTTCATTGGTCGAGCAAGCTAGTCCCATCTTCCAGCGTCCATTTGTCGCGTGTCGAGTCTGGATCTTTCTCGACCTTTGTCTGAATCCGGTCGCGAGGGGAGAGCCCGAGCTTGGCTGCGCAGTCCCGCATTTGAGTTGCATAAATCTGCGCCACCCGCACGAGGGGATTCACGCTGTTACCAGCCAATGTCGGCGCTGTTAAGCCTTCCTTCGCTATTTGCTTGGTTGCATCGCACCAATGCGAATACGCCTCGCAATAGACACAGAGAATCGCCAGATCGAGCGGGCTGATTACATCTACCAGAAGTGTAGTCACACGTTGATATTCCTTCTTCGCGGCGACGGACAAATTTGGCGGGCATGGCGGTATCCCCGTCTTTACGCGCTCAGACATTGGTTGGTCCGTATACTTTCGCCGTCTTCCGCTTCCCCCCTCAAGGATGCTCAGTTCGGGCGGTTTTCTTGGTCTAGGCATTTTTTTCTATTCTCCTTGAGTGTAAGAGTGGTACTGAGTGTGGTGGCGACCTAATAGCCTGAGTTTGAAGCCGGGCGCGTAAAACCTTGGGGCACGCTCTGGAAACGACCCGGAAAATACATTTTCGGGGTGCCCTCCCTTTGGTTTCCGAAGCCCGGCTGCGCAGTCGAGTGTTCCGAGTTGCTCATGCCATAATTGGCGCGACGATCAAGGTTTCTGATAGGGGCGCGCAGTGCACTTCTGCCATCGGAACACCTTCAATTAGTTCGACCTCAAACTCTTCCGGCTCTCGCTCCCACTGCTCGCCATCGGCTTCGCTGTAGACTGTGCCCTCAAGCGCTGAAGCCATGTGTAGCAGTCCTGCGACTATCTCGGGCAGCGAAGAGTTTCCGGCGAGCACCAACTTGATTCGCCGAGGTTGGTCTATCACTCCAGCCCGTCCGTGTTCGTCCTCAAACTGAACAAAGCTACTGCTTCTAGCCAGGTCTAGTTCAAGAACGATGCGCGCCCCAGTGTCATCGCCTGACTCGTACTCAGGCTTCCGTCCAGTCGTACCGGCGGCAACTGACAAGAAGCCAAGATGAAACTTCCTGATAGGGATTTGTGTTGTGATGTATTGTCCGTCGGTCTTAAGTTGTTGTGTATTCATTGGATATCTCCCCTGTTCGTGTAAAAAGTGACTTTCCGCGGGTACCTATTGCGAATCCTGCGATTTACGCGAATCTGACAATCGAGTGCATATCGATTTGCTATGCGGATTCGCAGATTCGCAACTTTCGCCTGGGGCTTCTCTCAAATTTGCAATCTGACTTCCCAGGCATTCGTTCTCTTGACGTCTTCAAACACTACTGGCTCTGGACTTGGTCGGACCCATCCATGCTCGCGCAAGACTTCCATGAGCTTGGAGGCTGTCTTGGCATTACGTACCTGGTTGGGTCCGCATCGATAAATTTCGACCAGGCTGATAACAGGCTTCCTGCGTGCTAACAGCCAGGCGAGTAACCGCCCTGCGAGGAGCAGCTCTGCATCCTGAGCTGCTGAGTCGAATAGCCGAAGCGCCTCCCCGATGTAGTATCTAGTCAGATCGACTCCAGCCGAAAGATGATCAGAGTCTATGATGGTGGTGTCTGGAAGGTCTGTGACAGCCAGGATCGCCGATAATCTAGCTGCATGTTCAGGCGCCTTGTTTGCAAATCCACGAATTGCTGATAGCCGTTCCCCGCTCTTCAGGAGTCCTTCGATTTCATCGTGGAAGGCGATCCACTGACGCTTAGCTGCGGCATCAAGCTGCAACCTTCTTGGTTCAAGCTCATTTGCCTTTCCCCTTGCCAGCGAGAGTGGTGCTTCAAGAATGCATGAAAGCCGCCACGAGTAGGTCTTGATATCTTGCTCGTCGGCAAGATTTACTTCTCGGTAACGCCGCGTTCCAGCGGTGGACTCTGGGAAGCTGACAAGACATCGAGATAAGAGCCCTTGCTCGCGTAGCTCTGGGTTCGAGAGCAGCAGATCTGCTACGCTCGGTTGAACCATGAGATGTACCGAGAGTCGGCGCCCATAGAGAACGCTGCACCCATCGCCAGCGCGAACACGAGTAATCGGTTTGCCATCCCAAAGTAAAGATAGTCCAGCGGCTGTCTTGAGTTGGTTATCGGCGTTCATCGCGTGTCCACCGACCATTCTGCCGCCCTCGTCGCTGACCATCCCGATCGACGGCTGACCGGTCGCGAAGGCCTTTACGAGTCCTTCATACGTCGGTTCTTCGGCGAGAATGACTGGCTCCAGTGGAGGCTCTGGCGCTGGACCAAGAGACTCAAGCGCTGCCCGCTTTGCCTCGACCCCCTTATTCTTTTTCAGAGCTTCTTCCCGAGCAGTTTTATATGCATCGCTGTTTATCTTGTAGTTAAACAAGTCACCGTCGAATTGTTCCTTCAGTCGTTTCTGGTGATTTCGTTGCGCCTGAAGAGCGATGGTGTCTACGGCAGACTTCCGCTCGCCCGAGTCACCGACTGTGATAAAGAATCCTGATGACGGGAACGATCGACCGTCGATCTGAATGTCAGCTTGACCTTGTACTGCCAGTGCTGCTGCTGCGAGAACGCTTTGACCGCAAATTGCTGCTGGCGACTGAATGATCTCGTGCATTTTTCGCCCAGCAGGAGCCAAGATGCTGCCGAGCGAGTCTATCGGGAACTGTTCAGGGCTCGGTAATTCCCGCTGGAGTGGCTTAAGCTCGTTCCACTCCAGAGCTGGCGGGAGCCGAGTATCCGCATCTGCCAATTCTGCCAGCGTTAGGTTTGGGCAGGTTTCAACAATCTTTGCAAGATCCTCCATTACACTGCCCCCTCTCTAGCCTGCGCCGTAACAACGTCGAGCCAGTCCGTGCCTGCTACGGGTGGTATAAGCAGCTTGACCCGCTTTCCTTCATCCAAGAGTCGTTTGGCAAGCTTCTTTGCCGCCTTCTGTCCTGTGGCGTTCTGATCGTTGTCAGCGAAAATGATGATCTCGTCAACGTTCTGCGGCACCACAAGTGATGGCATGAGCGGAGCTGACACGGTCGACCATGTCGGTATTTTTGTGTCAACGTAGCAAGCTAGAGCCGTTTCTATGCCTTCCGCTACGCCGAGCCGTTTGTCCGGCTCGAATAGTTTTATCGCGCCGCCTTTGGTCGCACCCGCTGTAGCCGGACTCATGAGCTTCTTTGCCTGCGGAACGGCTGCCTTATGCCCGTCTGGAGAGAGATAAGTGCGATGCAATGTCGCCGCTGAACCGTCAGGAGCTTCGACGACTGCAACCATAGCCGGGTACGTCCCGACCGGCTCACCTGATTCGCCATAATATTCAAGTGCTGGGTGATATCTGAGAGCGGTAGGAATCGCGACAAGTTTGATTCCGCGTGTGTTGGTTAGATATGCCCAAACCGGATCTCCTTCGGCAACTTCTCTGCTGCCGTCGAAAACTGCATTGAGAGCGGCTTTTCTTCGTTTGACTTTGCTCTGGTCCCTCGATTGTGAGTCTGAACCGAGAGCTAGCCCATTCGAAGTCGAGGAATTGCTGGTTACGCCTAATGTATCGGCAACAAGTCGAAGCGCCTCTGGAAATGGCTTTCCAGTAGCGAGTTTAATCAGCTTGAAGCCGTCACCGGAGCCGCACTGATTGCAAATGAACGTACCGTTTCCGTCCTTATCGTCGAATCGGAAGCGGTTCTTGCCGCCGCATATGGGGCAGGGTCCGTGTGTATTCTTCAGAAATGTTTGAGCAATGCCAATGGAGCTGAGTACGTATGTCCACTGACCGCGAGCTGTTACCTTGACTGCGTCTAGAGATAGTCTATTATTTAGTTGTGAGTTCAATTGAGCCCCGGGTGACCGTCCGGGGCTTTTACTTGTGTTGATCTGCATAGTCTAAGCCGCTCCACCAGATGTAGGTCCCCGCATATTACGTTCACGAAATTCGTAACCGTCCTCAGGGGCGTATCTGACCGAACGCCCCATTTTTGAGTATCTCGGACCCTTCCCACTAAGACGCCAGCTTCGCAAAGTGTTTACGCTGACGCCTAAGAACTCCGACATCTTGTGTTCATTCCAGGATGGGAGCAGTTGTGCTGCTCCTAGCCTACTCATCGCTGACGATAAATCTGGCGGGCTGGTGGACGAGATTGAAAGACCTTTTGCTTTGTTCCTAGCCATTTGGCTTACCTCCAGTTGCGGGGCACGCGTATATAGTTATCGCGATTGGTGCCAAGGCGCGATAACGTTAAAACTGGATGGGAAAAATGTGGTTTTTGAGTCGGTTAGCCGAGCGGCTCTTACTGCGTACGTTTTGAGGACTTCGCTCTCTTGTTGACTTCTGCGGCTAGTCCTCGGGCTTGATGGTGGAATTGCTGGAGATTGACGTTGCCACGCTCGGTGGCAAGAATTATCGTCAGTACTTCGATAAAAGGGGTGCTTGCTCTCGGGTCGTGAGGTAAGTCGCCAGGCGGAAAGGTCTCGGCAATACGGCTTGCCATTTCCTTAGCTGCGCGGTTTGGCTGAGGTCCACCGCCTGCGGCACGCGCCTTGGAGTGATCTTCTAGAGCACATTCAGCGCTCTTGGAGAGCTGCTCTAGCCTCTGTGACATATTAGCCAAAGAGTCCTTCAGCGGATCGACCACTGAGGCGAGTAAGTTCTTGAGCGAGTCCTGTTCAGAATCTTTCAAGGGCGGATATCCTTTCGCTGCAGCTTCGGTAATGGCTTTCTCGACTCCGCGAATATTCGATATAACAAGGCGCTCACGGCTTAATTGATCTAGTTCAGCCAATTGCTGCCGCAGATTGAGAATAGCGCTCGTTGTAGTTGGTTCGCTGAGAGCTTTGCTCAGCTTGTCAGAAGCCTTTTTTAGCGCTTTCAGTCGTTTCCCCACTTCTGCATGACCGGGCTTGCCACGTTCATTTGGACTGCCAGATTCATTGCAGCTGCGACCCATGAACTCCGCGGTGATCTCTGATATTTTTTTGATCTTCCCGTCATCCTGAACGATTGCTACTAGCTTGTCTCTCAGTTCTGGAGAGAATAAAGTGTCCGGTGAAGCATTCGGGATAGAGTACCAGGGCGACCATGGTTCTTCGGCTTGCTGTGTCTTTAGATTGTTCGTAGTGCGACGTCCCATCGCTGCGCCTCCTTCTTGGCGCTCCTTCAGATATACTCGCCAAGCCAGCCGGCTGAAGGTGCCGGCGTTCGCCCCGTCGAGCTAGGCTTGACAATACATTGTGGAACGCGAGGTTTCTAGATTGGTGTTAAATTCTCGTAAGTCCCGTTTTTCTTGCATGGAATGGCTCGCTAGTCTGGAATGAGCCACTTAGACATGTGTTTTAAGTATTACAAAAGCCGCAGAGGTTATGCGATGTATGTCTAATGATGGTATGCAAAGGTTATGCGTTTGATATATAATTGCTATTGGTTTAGGAGTCGATGATAAGAGCCCTCGGGCTCTGCTCGAAAGAGCTAGTCGACTCTCTTCTTTTATAAGTGAATTCATGCGTTACGTCTTCGCTGATGAAGCTGGCAATTTCGACTTCTCAGCCAAGGGAACCGGATATTTCATTGTGACGGCTCTGGTTATGGAGCACTGGAAATCCGGAGGGGAGTTGCTGGATCTTCGGCATGAATTGGCGCTTGAAGGTGCAGATCTCTTTGAGGGCGGCTTTCATGCCAGCGAGGAAAAGCAGGCGATTCGTGATCGTGTATTTCCGATTGTCCAGAAGGCTGAGTTAGAAATCCATGCGGTTGTCTTGGACAAACGTAAAACCGAACCTCGGATAGCTGCAAACGAATGGTACTTCTATCAGCTCGCTTGGCACTTCCTATTCAAATATCTCGCCAGTAAATGTCTTCTGCCAGGGGAGCCTGTATTAGTAGTGGGCAGCTCTCTTGGCACAAAAGCAAGAAAAGAGCGATTTAGAGCGGGTCTGCAGTCAGTTGTAAATCAAAACACCCGACAGGCTCTTGTAAAAATGGCATTCTGGTCAGCATCGAGCCATCCATGCCTTCAGCTCGCCGATTATTGTGCGTGGGCTATACAGCGATGGAAAGAGCGTGGCGACGATCGCTCATGGGTACTGATTCAGCCGAAAGTCAAAAGCTGCTTTGAGCCTTTTCAGAATTCAAACCAGACGTATTACTGATTGGCGGGCAATTGTTTCTTTGCCACCAGCTGACGCAGAAGCTCGATAATCCGTTGATTCTGCTGAACTTGTAGCGCGGTCAGCTCGACCACGGCAATGCCGTCATATCTCTCTGTCTCGCTATCCTGAACCATCGGGCGTGTTGCGAGCGCGTGAAAGTAAAGCGCCCGCGACACAATTGAGTCGGTGTACGCCTCGTTGCCGGCAGCCCCTCGATACATAATAGTTAGATTGTGAAGTGCATCCATATCCATAGAGTCACGCTTGCCTCGTTCTTCTTCGAAAGAAGACCAGGCGACCTTCGATTCTTTCTCTATGAACAGCTCCATTCCTTTGTGAACACCCAACAATCGCGAGTCCGTAGGCGGAACAAGCCCTCGCTGTGCTTGTTGCTGCCCGAACAACGCTGGAGTGCAGAACAATACAAGTATGCTCGCTGCGAGAAATTGAGTCTTCATAGGCACTCCTTCGTTGTAGTTTCGCAATGAGCTAAATAGTCCCGACGATCGAGTTCCTACTCTTTCTTAATTTGCATGCGCAACCAACCCTACTTATTCAGCCATTGTCGTTGCACCAACTTCCGAGCTTCGAGTTCCGCCCTTTTGCTTGCCCGCGCGTACACTTTCAAAGTAGTCTGCATTGTCTTGTGATTAAGAGCGGATTGAATAATTGCTACATTTACATTAGATTCAGCCATTGCAGAGGCTAGAGAACGTCTCAAATCATGGATTCGCACTCCCTTTAAGCCTGCACGTTCAACGATTTTCTTCCAAGAGTCGTCGGGACAAGTTAAATGCCCAGAGTTTGACTTGGCTGAAAATACCCATACGGATGAACGTTTACGGCTCTTAAGTATTTGCAATTCCTCATCGCCAAGGAGCACCATCTGTGGTTCTTCTCCCTTAATAGGCGGAACGTTCCAAATTTGTCCTTGCAAATCAACGTCATCCCACCGCATGGAAAGGATCCTTGCCTTACGGACGCCTGTGAAGAGTGCCAATCTCACGAAATCTCGGACATTGCGACTGGCATAACGGTCTAAAACAGCAAGCAACCGTTTCGTTTCCTCAACAGACAATGCACGGTTTCGAATCGTCTCGGAGAAGAATGTAACATCTGAAAATGTATTGGGTCCCGCACACAAACCCCATTTCACACCCTTGTTCCAGGCAGATTTCATGTACTGAATAACGCGATTAGCCATTATGGGCGCCCGTTTCCCTATATCTCGGTGGAGCCTTTCGGCATCCTCGACGGTGAAAGAACTCAGTCGACGGGTGAAGAGTGGGCGAAGGTTTGTAGTTAGGTAGCGCGCGATATGCTCTCCAGTCTTGAGACGTTTCAACGCATGTCTCTCAATGTAGGCATCGACCAAATCTCTGACAGTAGACTCGTTGTAACTCTGCTTCAAAACTGGCGCGATGGAAGGGGTGGTTCTTAGCGCATTCTCCAACGAGTCGCGAAGCGGCGAAAGCGCATATACAATTCCGTCACTTATACTACTAGCCAATGCTTCTGCAATCTCAGTCGCAGGACGTACGCCGGTTTGAATTGGTCGATTGCGCGTGTCGCGGACTGCTGATCGGGGTGTTTCCACTACATCGCTACCGATTCTTCGCAGCTTGATAGCTCTCTGCCTAGCCTCAATGAGTGAGATCGACTCGACCGAACCAAGAGTGACCATCTGCCGACCAGCCAAAGAAGTACATCTTGCGATGTAGCTTGCTTTTCCTGAACGGCTGACTCGCACGCCGAAGGAGGGAGTGTTTTCATCCCAGATTATTCCTATTTCGTGAGCGGAATGCACACCCATAGAATCAATTAATTCCTGCGTCAGAATTGCAACAGTCATAGCAATTTTCACCTCCGAAGTTTAGCGTTAGCCTGATTGCCGCGCTTTCTTGCTCCCTGTTTTGTAAAGTCCTTGGCACCGCTGCCAGTATCATTACCTAACAGGCTGGGCTCGTTTGACCGGGCTCACCTGTGCCCTACCGGGATGAGACTTTTGTGATCGAGCGGTCTCTTCTTTTCTTTCCAGTCCTTGATTCAGTGCTTATCTCGTTCTTGTTTTTTGCGCCCATCAACTTGTCGAGTTCATCATTGAGGCGCTGTAGTGGTTCTCGAAGGGACTCTGCTTGTCTGACGATATAGTGTCGCTGCGCAGTTGTTGCCGGACCGTGATTGAGTATGGCGTTAATCTGATGATCCGGCATCTCTAGCCGTCCAGCCAGGGTAGCGAGCGTACGTCTTAGGACGTGATGAGAAAATTTCACACCAGATGCCTGTTGGATCTGTTTAATTGTGTGCCAAGCAGCCCCGACGTGCCCATCCTGAGAGTCGCCTGGGAAAACGTATTTGCCTGTCGAGCCCTTCAATCCACTAGTGCGTATTCGTTCAATTTCGGACTCTTGCTCTAGCAGAATGGCTCGCAGTTGTGTAGTTATTGGTAATACGAGCGTCTTGCTGCGCTTCGTTTGCGCCTCAATCGTGCCCAGCGTCAGGTCGACACCGCTCCATTTGAGCGTTGCGCATTCGTTTGCTCGAAGTCCGGTGTAGATCTCCATCAGGAATAGATTTCGCACGGTGACGTTTTGGACCGCTAATACGGATTGATACCACTTGCCCAGTTGCAGATCGCTAATCAAGTTGCTTCTTGGTTCAAGCTTATTCCAACCTTTATTCTCTGAGATTACGTCGATCGGATTCTCGACGAAGATTCGCTTCCCATCGGGCGTTCTGTACCGCCTGGCGGCGAATTCCCAGATGAAGCCAATCAGTCTCAGGAGATTGTTAGCAGCACCGGGTCTATCTTGCTTGATTTCCAGAAACCTCTGAAGAACGGCATCTCGACTTATGTTTAGCAGTGGAATATCCAACCAGTCGTGAGCATTTGTTCGCAATACGTAGCCATACTGTCGAGCGCTTACGCTCTTGATCTGTCTTATCTGCTTGTATTCTTCAAATGCTGCTTCGAGAGTCAGGGACTCAAGCTTTTCTTTCAAGGCGCGCTCAGCACTGGCGTTCTGGAGCGTTCTTCGACGATCCTTCTCCGCTTCGTTCGGATTGATTCCCTTGTTGTAATAGGTCGCGATCACTTCCACAGCCAGCTCACGTGCCTTTGCGGCTGTAAGTTTGCGATTGCCTTCCAGAGGATCGCCGTCTCGACCGATTGTGTAGGTTACGGCTTCTCGCCAGCCCTTGGGCTTCTTGTCGATTAGGTAAACCTTCCAGCCTTTGCCGGGTGTAACTTTCAAGCAAAAGCCTGCCAGTGTATCGTCGCGATAAGTACCTGGATCGCCGGCGCCGTCGACAAACTTCTGATTGATTTTAGGCACCGTTGTATACCTCACCGCCTCTTTTGGTGGCATCGAGAGGCGCCAGGAAATTCATTTTCATCGCTGATTGACCCCCCGGTTAACCCCCCAAACCCATAATACCTCATATTAATGAGTGTAAAACAGTATTGCTTGAAAGCCCTAATGTGGCAGGCATTCAACGGATTTTGTTCGATTTTGCGAAGAGTTCAATTGTCCGAAGAATGAAAATACGCGATTTTCATGAGCAGGCTATGGAAACAACATTTAGGGGCTAATTAAGGTTCGTTATTATACTTTCTTAAAATGGACACAGTGACGGTTGTGGTCAGCTAAGCTCTAAGTGCTAAAGTGCGACAGGCGGACCTTCTGCCTGCCGCATTTTGATCGGATGCTTTTGAAGTCCGCTCTGTGGGACAAGTTAACAGCGCTGATTCAGTTGTTTGATCAATGCATTTTTAATGCGGCAAAGAAAGATCGATGTCGCCCAGCTTCAAGTCATTTGTGACGGTGAGCTTTCGTTTGATCTCTCGCGTTACATTGGAATAGCGATCATTGCTGACGAACATCTGTTTGTGTCCCGGTGTCAGGGACAATCGGAAGGAGCCGTTTGCGCCGGTGATCGTTTCGCCGCCACCGTAAATCCTTTCGTGGTCGTCAATGGGATTGTCTGCCAAAATTCTGACCCGCAGCCCCTTGAGAGGTCCGCCTGCGAAGGTGAGCCGCCCTTCGACTGGAAATCCTTTCGACAGGTGGACGATCAACTGCCGGTCTTCACGAGCCGGTAGGCTCTCGAAGAAGGCACTGGCAAGCCCGCTCTTGTTTGGGGGAGTAAACTGCATGGACAACGGGTGTTGCGATTGCGTGGAAACCCAAAACTGACCGTTGCCGTTGGTCGAAGTGGACTTGGATTCGCCAGTCACTTTGTCCGTCAGCGTGACCTTTACGTGCCCCATCGGTTTGTTGCTTGCATCGGTTACCTTGCCGCGGAAATCAGCAGTCTCGTCGACTGGAATATCTTCGGACTTTGCAATCAGAGCTGTGCAGGCCAGCGCAAGCAGTACCGCTGCCAGACTCCTGACTGCAAATGAATATCTGCGATTGGATCTGGGTATCATTGCGCCTCGGATTCGACCCGGTCCGACCATAGAAATATACAACCTTTCGTGCGGATTCCCAAAAGACTGCGACCACTTGCTGCGTTCAAGCCTGGCTGTGTAAAACGCTCAAGATGCGATGGAACCTCGCCAGCTGCTGCCTTAGCGATAGACTGTCCGACTCCGGTGTCGTGGCGATCTGTTGCATAGCCCACTTAATAGTCAGGAAACAACTGAATTCAAGATAAGGAAGCAGCAGCGACCAGACCTGCTGCGCCGACTGCAACGATCTAACTAGCTTTGGCTCCAGACCGACTTTTAGTGCTGATTGGCGATAGCCGCTAATCAGCGCTGCAAAACAGCGGTTGTCCAGCAGGCTAGCTTTTTCGGTTGGCGCCGGCTCTTTCTCTGTACAGAAGAAGAGCGCGGCGTAACCGAGATCGTACAAAGGGCTTTCGATATGAGCGTACTCGAAATCCAAAACACCGACTATCTGTTGGTTCCGAAATAGGAGATTGCCCGGATGATAATCGCCGTGTACTAAAAGTGGTGCAATTTCCTGATGCATTTCGAGCGAGACAATTTTTGTTGAGAGCGCGCTCGCTTTCGAAAGAAGCCATGCCCTGTCATTCTGCGCCACGATTTCCGGACAATTTGGCAGAGTTGCCAGGACAGCCTGTAAGTGCTCCGGCAAAGCCGCAACGACTGACCCCAGGCTGGTGGTGCTATCGCCCTGGCGATATTGCGCCAATACTGAACGTCCGTGAGCGTGAAGCTCAGCCAGCGCAGCTCCGGCTGCGAAGCAGTGCTTCGGCTTCCAGGTCGGTACTTTCCAGTCGAACGCAGGGCTGGAGTCGACGAAGTCAAAGAGCGACCAGCAAAAGCCCTCACACTCAATATAGAAAGCGCCGTCCCGGGCCGGCACCACCGGCGGCGCGAGCCTGAACCCCTGGAATCTAAGATGCGCCTGCAAGCCTGATTCTCGGTTCAATTGCTCAGCGCTCTTGCCCGCTCTGTGGCGCTTCAGGCAGTATAATTTACTGGCGGTACCGAGCTTGTAAGCGACTGTGAGCGGATCGCTTGCTATCGGCGTGCAACGCTCGATCTGGTCAAGCTGGTACCGGTCGGTGAGCCAGCACAAAAGAGTCTCAAGCTGCTTAGAACTGATCATTGGAGCTTGTGAAAGTGACCGACCACTTCCGGACCGGGTGGTTCCTCGAGCATCTCAGGCACTTGCACCGCTCCTCGTTTGGGGCTGAAAAGCAGGCTTGCAAAAAACAAGCCGGTTGCAACCAGGACAACGGCCGGTCCGGCTGGCACATCGAGATAGTAGGAGATATAGATGCCGGATAATCCTGAGAATATTCCGAAGGCTGCGGCCAGGACCATCATGACCGGAAACCGATTGGTCAGCTGCATTGCTGAGGCAGCAGGCGTTACAAGAAGTGCAGAAACCAGAATCACGCCGACCGTCTGTAGGGCGATGGTAATTGTGAGCGCTACTAAAGAGAGCAAGCAATAGTCTAGCCAAATGACAGGAATGCCGGCGGCAGCGGCTCCGGCCGGATCGAAGCTGCTGAACAGAAACTCCTTGTAGAAGAATACCAGGCAGGCGATCACCAGCGCCGTTGCTGCTGCTGTAAGCTGCAATTCGGTGGTGTTAACTGTCAGGACATTGCCGAGCAGGAGATCGAAAAGATCGCCGCGATAACCGCGATCATGGCTCAAAACTACGATGCCGGCGGCGAAAGCGCCGCTAAACAGAATGCCAATTGAAGTGTCCAGACTGATCTCGGCCTTGCGGCTGACGGTGCCGATGCCTACAGCAGTCAAGATAGCGGCGACCAGGGCCGAGACGAATAGATTCAGTTTCAATAGGAAACCGATGGCCAATCCACCGAATGTTGCGTGCGCAAGCCCGTCTCCAATGAATGACAATCTTCTGAGCACGACGTGGGTACCGATGGTGGCGCAGGTAAGTGCTACCAGAATTACGGCGATCATGCCTCGGCACATGAATTCGAATTGCCAGGGCTCGAGCGCCACTGCGGCCAGTTGGTCAAACCAGTTCATCGATCACCTGTTTCCGGTCCATGTGTGTGGCCGTGCTCGTGTCCATGCCCGCTGACAATTCCCGGGCGATCTCCGGCATTGGCGATCAGCAGGTGGCTGCCGTATGTCTCATTGAGAATGTCCTGCCTGAAGACTTCCTCTGGAGCGCCGATTGCTACGAGGCGATTGTTCAGGCAGACCACACGATTGAAGCTGGAGGCAACGCAGTTAAGATCGTGGGTCGAGCTGATAATGGTAATTCCGCTGTTGCTCAACTCCTCAAGCAGATGAGTGAGCGCGTGTTGGGTGGTTACATCAACAGCCGTGATCGGCTCGTCAAGCACCAGCAAGTCCGGCTCTTGCGCGAGCGCCCGAGCGATAAACGCGCGCTGCCGCTGTCCGCCCGAAAGCTGACCGATCGGCGCTGCCAGCTGTCCAGACAAACCGACCTGCTCGATCGCCGCGCGCGCCGCTTCTTTGTCTTGTTGCCCGGCGGCTCGTCCAAGCCCAAGACGACCATAGCGCCCCATCATCACAACGTCCCAGACGGTTGCCGGAAAGTTGAAATCGATTTGGCTGAGTTGGGGGAGGTAGCCGATCCGCTTGCGCATCTTGGCGGGCGGAGAGCTGCCCACCAGCACTTCACCCTTTGCCGGTTGAATCAAGCCCAGAATTACTTTTAGCAAGGTCGACTTTCCGCAACCGTTGGGACCGATTACGCCTACATAGTCTCCCGGGTCGATCGTTAAAGTAATGTCTTTGAGAATCGGCTGCTGGCGATAGCCAGCCCAAACTCCACTGAGACTCACGGATAGAGGTTGATTGTTTCGTTTAACCTTCATTACCGGGTGCCGTGGCGGAGTCCCACTAATCTTACTGTAAAGTCCGGCGGGTCTCCCAGGCGCTAGCTGCATGGGCGCTTATAACGCGATTCTTGCCTTTCTCCTTCGCTACTTTTAATGCCTTTTCAGCTGCATTCATCCAAGTCTTGAGATCCATCCCCGGCTGCAGGGCCGCGAGACCGGCGCTTGCTGTAGCCGAAAACGGCATGCCTTCTGCCGTGTGCCGTTTCGCCTCGAAGTCTTTGAGCACATGCTCAATCAATGATTCTAATTCGTATTCTTCGAGATCTTCGACAATTACGGCAATTTCGTTGCCACCGACGCGCCCCAGCCGTTCAGTCTGCCGGAAGCTCTCCTTGAGTAGATTGGCCAAGGCCAGGATAACCTTGTCTCCGTTGGCATAACCGAAGCGTTCGTTGATTACGTTCAAGTTATCTATGTCGAAGGCGATCAGATTGACGGTGTACTTGCGATCATAGCTGCTGACTAGCTTCGCAGATTGCTCCATGAAGGTGCCGTGGGTAAGCAACCCGGTTAAGGCGTCGCGCCCGATGATCTTTTGCAGCATTCTGTATCTTTCTAATCTGCCGGCCACAGCTGCCACCAAAAGTGGTGGCGCTACCGGTTTGACCAGGTGATCGTCGCCGCCAACGCGAGCACTTTGAATGTGGAAATTGAGCTGATTCTGGGTGGTCAAAAAGATGATTGGAACGGTGGCAAATCGTTCATGCTGCCGAACAAATTTCGCCAACTCAAAACCGTTCATATCGCCGAGCATGATATCCAGCAGCAAAAGATGCGGGTCGTATTGAATCAGCGTTTCTTCGAAGTTGCGCGGATTGGACAGCGTCGTGACGTTGTATCCGGCCGATTCCAGTACCGAGCGAACAAATACCGCTTGATCGGGATCGTCTTCCACGGACAAGATACGAAGAGCTTGAGGCTTGTCGCGCTCGAGAAACAGCATCAGCTTGACAATTACCTTTTGAAGATCGATTGGCTGCTCGAAAATGGCATCAGCGCCACTTCTTAGCGCCATCACTTTGTCGGAGAATTTGCTCTCCTGGCTGAGCATAATAATCGCCGGCTTGTGTCCTTCCGGCAACGACCGCAGTTCGCGCGCCACGTCATAACCATTTCCGTCCGGTTGGGGAATGTTCATGATCAATGCATCCGGCATGCGCTGCTTAACCGCATCGATAGTGGTAGCGGCGCTGCGGCAGGAGCGAACGGAAAGGTTCTTCTCTTCCAGCATGCGAGTGAGGGCATAGAGATTCGATTGGTCGGTTATTGCTATTACTACGTCAGCCAGACCTTTGCCGGGCTGAATGTCAAATTGAAAAGTTTGCGGCTCGGCCACTTCCCCCTGCTCACCCAACAATGTTCGCCGCAGATTTTGCAATATCTCGTTGAGCATCTGGATCTCTTCACGCCCAACGTCGATGTTGTGCTGAATCAGTTGAGTTACCTGGTCCTCGCCGAATCCCGCCATCTTGCAGATGTCAGTCATTTCGTAAATGCCGGCTGCTCCGTTCAACTGGTGGAAGTGTTGAGCGATCTGCTTGAGCATGCTGA
The DNA here is from genome assembly GCA_020050835.1 of Candidatus Obscuribacterales bacterium. Lineage (GTDB taxonomy): Bacteria > Cyanobacteriota > Vampirovibrionia > Obscuribacterales > Obscuribacteraceae > JAGVKB01. The sequence goes on from JAGVKB010000039.1 coordinate 70,473, forward strand.
GATCGCCCGGGCGCATCTCCATGTTGTGGATCAAAATGTCCATCCCGCCGAGCCGTTCGAGCGAACGGGCGATAAATTGGGCTCTACGCTCATTAAAGCGGGTCTGCCAGTTGTACATTTGGACCTCTTACCGCCTGGTGCCAGCTTACACGGTGGTTATACCCAGCGTCGCCGTATTAATTCCATATAGTAGCAGCCGGGCGGTCCGAACCGGCCCGTTCAGAGCCCGGATAGTCCTGCAACCGGAGCTTTCAGCGTTGGCAGTCGAAACCAGAAAGTAGATCCCTGTCCTTCTTCGCTGTCGACTCCAATTTCGCCACCGTGTTGTTCGACAATTGCGCGGCAGATTGCCAGTCCAAGACCGGTGCCCTTCTTTTCGGTGGCATCTTTGATCTCCACCTGTTTGAATCGTTCGAAAATGGTTTGTCTGAGATGGTCCGGCACGCCCCGCCCGTGATCCTTAATCTCAACGGTAACTGTGTTGGGCGTTTCGGAGGTCGAGATGATTACGGCAGTGCCGGCTGGTGAGAATTTAACGGCATTGCCAAGCAGATTGGTGATCACCTGTACCAGCCTGTCCGAGTCTGCAAGCACCTCGGTTTGAGAGATCGGACCGGTATCAATCGTCACGCCATTCTTTTCGGCAAAAGCCCTCACGGATTCTACTGATCTCTCGATTGGGCTGCCCAGAGTCGATGGTTGTCTGTTGAGCTCCAGCTGTCCTGATTCCATCTTCTCGATGTCCAGCAGATCGTTGACCAGATTGATCAACCGAGTGGCGTTGCGGTCGGCCATATCCGCCTTTTTCATTCCGGTTTCTGTCATTGCACCATAGGTGCCTTTGGTCAACATGTTGAGAAAGATTTGAATCGATGTGAGCGGAGTTCTGAGATCGTGGCTGATCATTGCAACGAACTCTTGCTTCAAGCGCTCGATCTCCTTTCTCTCCGTTATGTCCAGAATGACAGCCAGGTAGCAATCACCATCCATGGCTTGGAAACCAGTGAGTGACAGCTGTACTGGCAGCGGCTGCCCGGATCGCCGAACGGCCTCGGTTTCGTAGATTCGCCCGATTGCCTTGCCGGTGATATCGCTCATGAATTCAGATTGCTGGACCTCCTTTGCGCCAGCAAACAGGAGCTTTAGTGATTGACCGATTAACTCCGGCTGGCTGTATTCGAACATAGTAAGCGTAGTCGGATTGACCATCTGAATCAGGCCGGCTCGGTCTGTAATCACCAGTCCAACCGGCATGCTCTCTACAATCAGCCGCACGCGCTCTTCGCTGGCGCGCAGCAGATCCTCAGCCAGCTTGCGTTCGGTTATATCGTGAGCCACACAAAAAAGAGAGCGATCTCGCTCGGACCAATGCGCTGACCAGAGAATGTCCACAGTCGTACCATTCTTGCAAGTAATGCGACATTCAAACGGAAATGATTCGCATCCCGACATGAGCTGATTGACTACTTCGGAGGTCCTTGCGACATCATTGTTGTTGATAATCCGGTCGAATCTGCTGCCGATTAGCTCCTCCGGTTGATAACCCCAAACTTTGGCCGAGGCTGGGCTTACTTTGGCAAACCTGCCGTCTGAGTCAATCGAGCAGATAACGTCTTCGGCATGTTCAATTACAGCAAGCTCCTTTTTGCGCGCCGTTTCCAATTCGTCTGCCATTGTGCGGAAAAAGCCGTCGAGGTGCGCGATCTCATCACCGCCTCCGACTGGTGGGTGCAACTGCTCTCGCTTAGCCAATCTTCGAGTGTTGTCCATTACCAAGCTCAGGCGGCGAGTTGTGCCTCGATTAAAGTAGAAGGCCAGAGAGAAAGCTAGCAAGACGTTGAAGAGCATGCCGGCGATCAAAATGATCTTCATGGTAAACCTTGCCCGCTCTTGCAACTCCGAACTTTGGTCGGCCACCGCCTTGGACCGGGCCCGCACGGCATCCATGTAGTTATTCAAGGCGCGCATAATGCGTTGAGTCTCTCTTATACGCTTCAGTCCAGCATGGATATCTCCGCCTTTGACCAGCTCTATGCCGTCGTTGAGGACATTCATTACCTCGTTAACCGAGCCGTCAAACTCGTCCATCGCTTTACTTGCACCGGGCTCATCCTTGAGCAGTGCCCTGAGCCTTGCCAGCTCTTCGGGTACGGGACGCACCACTTCTAAGTACTTATTGAGGGCGTCCTCTTGACGCAAAGCTACGTACATGGCGATCGCTCGTGTTCCATCCATCAAACAACCCATCAGTTGATTGAGCGATAGCATTACTTCTTTAGCGTGCTGCTCTCTGCGACCTTCGACTTCGGCCTGATGAAGCATATTGAGGAGAGTGCCGAAAAAGACCGCTTCGAAGGCGAGCGGCAGTACCACAAGGATCAGCGCTTTGTGAAAGAGCGTAAGATTGAGGCTGCGTTTGGGGGCGGTCAATATTCTCGGCGCCTGCTTGGGTTGGACTCTTTATACCCAGATAAGCGCTCCGGGTTCGCTTTGCTCACCCGCCGCGCGTTGAGACGCTGCGCGGCGGATTCCTCATCGGAATCCTTGCTTCGCTATACGAAGATGCTCAATCGGGTTCTTGCTCACCCTTTTAACTTATGTTCGTGTGCTTGGGCGTTTAAGGACATCTTCCAGGCGCTTCATTAGCTGGTCCAGGTTAAACGGTTTCGGCAGGTAGTCATCAGCGCCTGCGCTGAGTCCGGCTTCCTTGGCGCTGGCGTCGCGATTGCCGGTAAGCATGAGCACTTTGTCCTTCCCGCCGCCGGTTCTGTACTGGCGGCAAACCTCGACCCCGAGCATGTCGGGCAATTGCCAGTCCAATACGATGATGTCGAATTGATCGTTCAGCATCATCTTGAGAGCATCGGGTCCGTTGTAAGCGGTTTCAACCGTGTGATTAATGCATTCAAGCCAGTCTTTGAGCGTATCGGAGAGATCTATGTCGTCTTCAACCAGTAAAATCTTGGCCATCGATGGTTCAACCTCGGTTAGTGCAGGACAGCTCAGGAAGCACCGTTTGCTCTTAGATAGATCGTTATCGTCCGGATGCGAGCGCCAGCTTTAGTACCGTTTTATAGGCCTCTTCGTTGAATCCGACAAGGAGTACACGCCCGCATCGCATAGTTGGTGCTCTCAAATTACCGGTTGGTCCAATTATGAGTTCGGCAATTTTGTCGCTTTCGCCTCTTTCTTTCTTGAGTTTCAAATGGACCAATTTAGTACCTTTACTTGCGTAAATCTCGTCTACTTCTTGGGTGAGCGAGAGCGCTTCTTCTCTTGCGATTGGTACCTTTCTGGCATCGACTGTTGTTTTGGCTGTTACTTTGTTGCGCTCAAGGAACTCTTGAGCCTTTTCGCAAGTCATTCAGCCGCGGCGGTGATATTGCCAATCGATTGCGGACATGTCTTAAATCCTCATGTTTGGAAGGCACTTATATTGTAGTTTAGAGCGTCGACCTCGTTGCTGAGCCGAACAAGGTCTTGTAAACTCTAATTCTATGACTGTCCGAATTGGTTCTCTCACCGTGAAGAGCCGGGTTTACGTTCCGCCGATGGCCGGTGTGACGGACATCGTCTTTCGGGAGATTGTGCGTTCGGTGGATAGCGAGTGTATGCTGGCGACTGAAATGGTGTCCAGCCGGGCTCTATTGAATCGCCCGGAGACGAGATTGATGGATATCGCAGCTGACGAGCATCCAATCGGGATTCAAATCTTCGGGCATGAGCCGGATATCATGGCATCTGCCGCTCAGATGGCTCAAGCCAAAGGCGCGGACTTCGTAGACATCAACATGGGTTGTCCGGTGCCCAAGATTACCAAGGGCAAAGATGGTTGTGCCTTGATGCGAGAGCCGGAGCTGGCTCGTGAAATTGTGCGCACGGTCAGAAGTGCGATTGATATACCGCTTACAGTCAAGTTTCGACTGGGATGGGACGATCAAACCCGCACGGCAGTGGCCTTCGGTGAGATGATTGAAGAAGCCGGTGCCGATGCTGTGACTGTACATGGCCGCACGCGCCAACAACTATATTCCGGAAAGGCTGATTGGGAGTTCATTGGTAAAGTAAAACGTGCACTGTCCATTCCGGTTTTCGGCAACGGTGATGTGTTTGAAACGCAAGATGCAGCCAGGCTTTTGGAGGTAACCGGTTGTGATGGTGTGGCCGTCGCCCGCGGCACGCTTGGAAATCCCTGGTTGATTGGGCGCATTACCAAATTGCTTGAAACTGGAAAACTCGACGATCTCCCCGATGATGTGGAGCGATTGATTACGGCCTACATGCATTGCCTCGGGCTGATCCGGTACAAGGGAGTGCGGATTGGAACGAATGAGTCGCGCCGTCATTTAACGCATTACACAAAGGGAATAGTTGGTGCCGCGCCTTACCGCGCCCGGCTTACCCAGATCGAGAGCGCGGCAGATGGCGCTCAAATCCTGGCCGAACTGGCTGAATTGGTGGGCGGTGCTGAAGGGCGACGCCGGTTCTTACTTGCTGTAGAGCAAAATAATTTCGAAAATTGCGAAGAGATAAGCAAAGGGGACAGCCACGCTAAAAATAGTGTCCAGGCCCCAGTTGATTTCGATCCCGTCGCGCCAGTCGCAATACCATAGAACTGCGTTCATGAACGGGGTGGTGAACCAACCCATGATGCCAGCAAGAAAAGCTAAAAGTAAAAAGATTGACCAGAAGTCCATTTGAGCGTTCACCTGCAAGGCGAAAGAGCATTTCCCCTTTCTCAGCTCCAGAGTTTAAGCCAGTTTCACAATGATGACAATCGTAATTTCTTCAGAATTGAAGATCTTATGCGATCTTAATGGGGGAAGTACGAAGTTTTGTAAAGCGATTCTGGTAAATCTTTACCTCATAAAAAAAGGAGCGACTGTGGGCAGCCGCTCCTTAGAAACATTGTTAGCGCCGATAGAACCGGTCTAATACATTTTGTAGTCAGATGACGAGATGAAGATCGTCCCATCTCCTTCGGCGGCGACCATTTGAAGCGCTTGAATGACAGCATTCGTCGCCTTTTGCTGGTCGCGGGTTTCGTTCTTTATCTGTTTGGCGCGTTGCGCGACCTTCAAAACCAGCTCGTAGCGGTTCGGGTGCTTTTCCAACAGTTGGTCCAAGGTTCTAGTTGTGCTCATCGATTGCTCACTGTGCTGAATTACGAATCCTGAGTCTTTCAGAATATATTATATGAGCCAAATTATCGACTGCTATCTCCACAATGTCATTAATAACTTCATAGTGGAAGAGGACCTTTTGAGACAACTCCTGTCTGGCTTTATTAAGTCGCAACCTGATTTTCTCCGGAGACTCCGTCGCTCTGCCTCTCAATCTCGCCTCTAGCTCTTCGAAAGATGGCGGAGAAAGGAAGATTAGAACAGCTTCTGGGATGCGCTGCCTGATCTGTTTTGCGCCTTGCACTTCAATCACGAGCAAGACGTCTTTCCCGTCAGCCAGCTGTTGCTCGACCCAGCGCTGGGGCGTACCGTAGCAGGCGCCAGCGAACTCGGCCCATTCGAGAAGCTCGTTGGCTGCGCGTGCGTCCTGAAACTGATCGGCAGTCAAAAAGAAGTAATCCAGTCCATCGACTTCACCTTCTCGTTTTCCTCTGGTCGTCACCGAAACCGAGCGCGTAAGTCCGGTCACTTGCTCCAGCAGCTTTGCAATCACCGTGCCCTTGCCCACTCCGGAGGGACCGGACAATACAATCAGGTTGCCGGAACGCTTACCGGCGCTGTAGTCTGAGGCTTCCGATTGACTGGCGTTCTTGAGGCTACCTTGGGAATTCATGATTACTCTCGAAGTGTCGGTAAGGCTTTTGCCTGCGCAAGCATTGAGGCTAATCGAGTTTGTCTGCACCCGTCCAGTCGCTTGTTAGTATCATGGAAAGACCGTGAAAACTATTCTGGCGAAAGCAAAAGTTCCTACTATTAAAACCGAGCGACTGAAGGCATGCAACCGTTCGATGCGCTGACGATAAAAGCAATTCTGATTGAAGCGAAACCGCTCCTGGTTAACCGTAAGGTGGACCGTGTGCAACAGTCGGGTCGAGATGAAGTTGTGCTCACCCTTCGCTCACGTGGTGGTTTCAGTCATTTTCTACTGTCCGCGCACGCTGCTTTCGGCCGGCTCTGTTTGATTAACTTGTCGCCGCAGTCCAAACGAAACAATCCGCCTAATTTTTGTATGTTATTGCGCAAACATTTGACCGGCGCCACTTTGGTCGGAGTCGAGCAGCTTGCCGGTGAACGTATAGTCGATCTGTTTTTCTCCTGCTTGGACGAGGTGGGAACGCCAACTCACAAAGTGTTGACGGCCGAGATTATGGGTCGACACAGCAATCTGATTTTCTGGGACAAGAGCAGCCAGCAGATACTCGGTGCCTCTCATGTTGTTACTCGCGAGATGAGCAGGCAACGCGAAGTCTTGCCGGGACTGAAGTACGTTCGTCCGCCGGCGCAAGATAAGCCGAACATTTTTGTACTTTCGCGGAAAGAGTTTGATTCACACTTCGAGCGGCTTCTCGCTGCAGACTCAGAGTCGGAGGACCAGCTGCTTGAACAATGGCTGATGAGCACGTTTGCCGGTTTGGGCAGGCATCTGTCCGAAGAGTTGGTGGCTGGCATCGCCGAGTCTGCTCCAAGGTCCACTGCAGCTCGAGACGCGCTCTGGCTGAAGATTTCCGAAATGTGCGGCGACTTGGCACCAAAGCCTGCCTTGCGAGCTGACCTGGTCAGGTATTCGGTGGTGTCGTGGTGGCCCGATCTGGGTGATTCGACGGTCTGGAAAGCCTTTCCATCGGCCAACGATATGGTGGCTGAATACTTCCATCGCCATGAGTTGAGAGAGCGGTTTCAACAGTTGCGAGATCGTTTAAATGGCGAGCTAAAGCAAGAAGCCGAGAAACTCAACAGTAGAATAGAAGCCGCCTCCAAATATTTCGGCAACGAGGCCCAGCAGTCTGACTATAAGAAATTCGGCGATTTAGTCCTTGCTCATATCGCTGAGATTCAGCCCGGGGCAAGCGAGCTGCTTTGCGTTGATCTCTACTGTCCGGACGGAAACGAAGTAAAAATATCGCTGAATCCGAATCTGTCTGCCTCCCAAAACGCTCAGAATTATTACAGAAGCTTTGCCAAAATGCGGTCGCGTGAAAAGTCAGCCGGCTCGGCAAAGGCGGAGGCAATCGCTCGCCTGGCTGTAGTTACTGAGCGCAAAGCGGCGGTCGAAAGCGCCACAACCATTGAGGCGCTGGAGAGCCTGCGCGACGTGATCACGCCGGCTCGTCCGGCTAGCGCGGTTAAGAACTCGCAGTCAGCTGGCAAGAAAAAACCTAAGCAACGCTGGCTCAGCATGACCTCTTCAGATGGCTGGACGATTTACATGGGCCGCAATCGGCAAGAAAACGATCAGTTGCTGAGCCAAGTCGCTCAACCGCACGACATCTGGATGCACGTTTTGGGACAGGGCGGTTCGCACGTACTCATTAAGGTTCCTTCCACCAAGCAAGACCCTCCGATGCGCACGATGCAAGAGGCTGGTCAAGCCGCTGCTAGATTGTCCAAGGCTGCAGCCGGAGGTAAAGTGCAAGTGATCTATACGCAGTGCCGATATGTTCGCAAGTTGGCTAAGGGCAAGCCAGGCCTGGTGCGCTACGAAAATGAGAAGATGCTGGAAGTAGACACGGCCAAGCCAATGCCTGAGTCCCTCCGGCGCTTGTTCTCAACCAGGCATTGATTCAATCGCCCGCTCACTGCCGGTGGTATCAGCCCGCCGTAGCAGCTGGCTGCCGGTGCGAATGATTCGGCTTATGAAAACTTGCGAAACAGCCCTACCACCACGCCCTGCACTTGCAGGTTCTCGCTCTTGTCTAGCAAGATCGGCTCCATCTGGGAGTTGGCCGGTTGTAAACGGAATCCACCCTTTTCTTTGTAAATTCGTTTTAGCGTAGCAGTTCCGTCGCCGAGCACAGCTACTACTATCTCTCCGTTACGCGGTGTCGGTTGTGGTTTGACGATGACATAATCGCCATCATGTATGCCGTCGTCAAGCATTGAATCGCCTTTGATCTTGAGCGCAAAGCAGCCGGAGTCGGCGTATCCGCTTTCAATTTCTAGATATTCATCGGTTTCGATTGCATCGATCGGTCTGCCGGCAGCGATTGTTCCGGCCAACGGTACCCCGCGGCGGCTTGTCTGTGACTCTGCTGGCAGTGTCGACTCGCGCTGGTCCTGGGCAGCTTCTCCGATTACAGTCAAGGAGCGGTTGAGCCCTGGTTCCCAGTGGACGAGCAGCTTCTTCTTAAGCGCGACGACGTGTTGATGCACCGTCATGCGATTGCGCAACCCCATCGCCTGGGCTAACTCCGCCAGTGTCGGCGGGTAACCATGCTCTTCGGTCAAGGAGACTATCAGTCTCAACACTTCTCGCTGACGCGGCGGCAAATCTTCGATTGATTCAGGCATAACGATGCTTTCCTTTTGGAAACGTAATTTGCTTCAGTCCTAGATTGAGAATTCAATCCGGTCGAGACCAGCTAGCCAGTCAATCACTCATTGATGGCGCTACCCCATACATAAGTATAGTATGACTAAAGTAGATTGTCCACCAGTTTTTCTGGCGGTCGCTAAAGGAAGAGAGCGTGCAAGCGTGAGTGCCGATTGGAGACCGGCTGGACTTGGACCTCGCTTCAATTCAAAGGCTGCCGGGCCGCGTCTACAAGATCCGCTTGCCTAGGCAGGTCAGCAGTAGATCGACTGCCAGTTCGGCTGTCCGGTTTTGAATGTCAAATGCCGGATTGAGCTCGACGATATCGATCGAGCGGATCAATTGGGACTCTGCCAGGAGAGAGAGAGCCAGATGGCATTCCCGATAATTCAAGCCGCCGCGGGCCGGAGTGCTTACGCCCGGAGCGATATCGGGATCGATCACATCGAGGTCGAAGGAGAGGTGAACTCCCGATACGTCCGATCCGACCGCACCGAGCGCTAAATCGGTAACTCGGCCGAGACCGAGATGGTCGACATCTCGAATCGTGAACGGAGTGATGCCAGTCTTGTTTATGATTTCACGCTCGGGCAGATCGAGATCGCGGATGCCGATCAAGGCGGAGCGCTTAGCCGGCACCTTCGGGGAGAAGCCCAAGAGCTGTGTCAGCCGCTCGTCGCCCTGACCAAGCGAAACGGCGAAAGGCATGCCGTGCACATTGCCACTTTGGGTGGTGTCAGGGGTGTTGACATCGCCGTGCGCATCAAACCAGATCAGTCCGAAGGTCTGTTTGAGTTTTCGATAATAATTGGCCACGCCAGCAATGCTGCCGATCGCCAGGCTGTGATCGCCGCCGATCGTGATCGGAATGGTGCCTGCAGCCAGCGCGCCTTCCACGGCTGATGAAACCTCTTCGCTTACTTGCAGGATTTCGGGAACGCAGCGGGCCGGCGACTGGTTGTCCCACCAGCAAACGGAATAAGGAACGTTAATCTCGATCTCGCGCGAGACCTGAAAGCCGAGCGCCTGAATTCTCTCTTGTACTTCAGCGACGCGCATTGCGGCCGGACCCATGCTCACTCCGCGATGACTACCGCCTAAATGCAGCGGAACGTAGATCAAAGTGACTGCTTGAGCTTGTTTTACGCTGGATTCCATCTGTTGCTTTTGCCAACCGATAGTGCTGGCTTCGGATTTCTCTGAAGAATTGGCCGAGGTAGGGGCGGAAGGTCCTTCCTTGCTTGCTGTTTTGTTGGTCTCTGACACCAGTATTTCCTCATAGCGTCTGGTATTCAGGGGTCTGGCGCGCGATTGTGGCGCCGTCCGGCTGCGTCAAGCCCCTCGGTTACGTTTACATTACGAAGTATACGATCTTAAATGAGAAAAATTGCGAAGCGAAGAGGCTTTGAGAAAGAATCCGCTGTTATATGTGTTATATAATTTGCAGTAGTTTTCGTCTTTCCCTGCTTTCAGTGTGAGCTGAAGCCATCGTCAGGGTTTTTTAGCCAGCCGGTTCTGGCAAGGATTGAGATTCGCCATTGCGTTTCCTGCATACAGCTAGAACCTGGCAGGAAGAATACGGAGGTTGTAGACGTGTTTCGGCCAATAATCAAACTAGCTTTTCTAGCCAAGGCAGCCTTCGAGGTCGTCCGCGAGAAGGTCGAGGACTGTCTTGATTCTTTGACTTCGAAGGCTGGTGAATACCGCACCTGTGGAAAAGAGCAGCTGCAGGAATCCAGAGAGAAAGCCAAGGAGATAGTCCAAGAAGTGTCCCAGCAAGTCTGGCAGCGCTCCGAAGTGCTGGAAAGCCAAGTGCGGGAGAGGATTCGCCGTCAAGTGGCAGATTTCTCGCTGGGCGCTCTGGGCGATTCGACCGAAATCAATGAGTTGCGCGCGGAGATAGCCACACTCCGAGCTGAGTTAGCTGAGCTGAAGTCAATGAGGGCGATGGTCTGATCCGAAATGACGGTTTAGACAGCAGCTCTAGTAGTCGGCGCATAGAATTCAAGGCGTCAGGTCCTTCTCTCATATATGAATCCACCTTGGCAGACGCTGCGGTCGCTCCCGCTGTGCTATTTCGCGAGCGCCGCTTCTGGTCGATAGTGTCGGTTCTTTTGCGCTTCCTCTTGTTGGCGCTCAAGGACCGCCTCTTTGCCTCCGAGCGCGACAACCAGTCATTGCGCCGATTGCGGGCCCGCAGGGTACGCCAGCTGCTTGTCGAGCTCGGTCCTACCTTTATTAAGGTTGGACAGTTCCTCTCCATGCGACGGGATGCCTTGCCACTGGAGATTGCTGACGAGCTGTCCCTGCTGCAAGACCGCCTGCCGCCACTTAGTTCTGCTGAAGTTCGCTCCACAATCAAGCTGGAGCTCGGAGCGGAGCCTGAACAGCTGTTTTCCGAGTTCGACGAAGTTCCGATTGCATCCGCCAGCATCGGGCAGGTTCATCGAGTCCTGCTTAAGGACGGACGAGCGGCAATTGTGAAGGTGCAGCGTCCAGGATTGTCGCAGCTCTTTTATCAAGATCTCGGCTACATGCGATTGCTCTCCCGAATCGGGGGCTCGCTTGGCTGGTGTCAGACACAATACTGGCTTGCTTTGTCTGACGAGTTCGGAGCAAAGTTGTTTGCTGAGATTGACTATCTTAAAGAAGGTCGGCATGCCGACAGGATGCGCGTAGTGCTGAGGTCTTATCCGCAAGTGATCATCCCTCGCGTCTACTGGAAGTTTACCGGTCGCAGAGTGATAACTCTCGAGTATGTTCCAGGCGTGAAGGTGGATAGTATCGATGAGCTAAAAGTCCTCGGTGTGAACTTGAAGGCGGTGGCCAATCTGCTGGTTGAGTGCTATCTCGAACAAGTGGTAGCGAGTGGCTTCTTTCATGCCGATCCGCACGCCGGCAATCTCGCAGTCGATGCTCGCGGCAATTTGATAATCTACGATTTCGGCATGATGTCGGAGTTGAGTGCAGGTGAGAAAACAGCGTTGTCTGCATGCGTCATGGCGATCTGCCGCAAGGATATCAACGCATTGACGCTTGGTCTGGTCGATCTGGGTGTGATTCGCAATGCGCAGTTTGCAGATCAGTTTGGCCGAGCGCTTAAGCCGTTGCTGGATTATTACTATGGAGCCGATATCCTTGCGCTCGATTTCAAGGCGGTGGAGAGCGAGGTCGAAGCGCTCGTGGCTGGCAATGCGTTTTGCCTTCCACCGGCACTGGCCTACCTCTTGCGCACCGGAAGCTCGCTCGAGGGTTTGGCCAGAACGCTTAAGCCTAACTTCAGCTTCGCGCAAGCTGCTGCACCATTTGTCAGGCGTATGGCTGTCGAGCAAGGGCTGATAAATCTTCAACGGGCGGTCGAAGCGTTCGCTATCTCCGCGATCGCTGAGATGCCTATTTAGTCTTTGCCGCGGCCGATATTGTCGGGTTCGTTCAGCCTTGATGCATGCAGTTGACTGCAAACGGGGAATACAGATCGAAGATTGATCTAGGCGATTCGAGGGCAAAAGTAATACTGATGGGTAGTGAGTTGGAGCGGTTGAAAAATTCTTGTGTTTGGCTGCGGCTCTAATTGCGGGGTCCGATGGTCGGTGTGGCTTCAATGATGACGGTTCCTAAGGCATGAAAGGGCAGGTCGGCGAATGTCAACAGTGTGGCGGAGCGTTGGCCGATAGCGGCCGGTGCCAGGACTGTGGCGCAGATCAGGCGATCTTAACTGCCACCAATATCGGCACTTTCATCGATCGGATCAAACAGTTTGTGGTTCTGCCCGGGATGAACAGACCGAAGCAGGTGCTCGGCGAACTGTCCCTGGTCAACAAGCAGACTAACCAGACATTTCCTCTGGTTTTGCCGGTTGTCAAGATCGGGCGTGATCCCACTAATGAGATCTCGATTCAGAACGACACATCGATCTCTCGCAATCATGCCTGTGTGATGTTCCTCAAAGACAGCTTCTGGGTTGAAGATCTCGGGAGCACCAATGGCACTTTCGTGAACGGAAGAAAGATCAGCAGCCGAAAACAGGTCTTTCAAGGCGATCATATCGTGCTCGGCAAGACCGAGATGGTCTTGACACCGGTTGAAAACGCCTCGGCCGGTTTCCGTGAGTTCGAAGTGTTGGAGGAAGTCGGCCGTGGTGGAATGGGCGTCGTCTACAAGGCGGTCGATCAGAAGAACAAAAGGACTGTTGCGATTAAGCAGCTGGTTTTGCACAATGTTGAGCCGATTCGGCAAAAGGCCCGCGCAGAAAGGTTCAAACGTGAAGCAACTTTAGCTCAACGGCTCAATCATCCCAACATCGTGCGCGTGTTTGACGTGCATTTATCTAATGAGAACTTCTACTATGTAATGGAGTTTTTGGATGGGCACAGCTTGCGTAAAGAGATGCAGGCGCGCGGGGGCAGGCTAACTCCTAAGGAGTTTCAACCGATCTTGGACCAGATCGCTGCAGCGCTAGCCTATGCACACGGTAAGAGTGTCGTGCATCGTGATGTGAAGCCGGACAACATTTTCATTTTGCCGGATGGCAAGGTGAAGCTTACGGATTTTGGTATCGCTCGCATCATAGAAGATCTCGAAGAAGCCAATCTCACCAGAAGTGGTGCCATGCTCGGCACCCTGGCTTATGCTGCACCAGAGCAACTCAACAACGCGAAAAAAGTCGATCATCGGGCTGACATCTTTTCGTTAGGGGTGGTTACTTATGAAACGCTGTCTGCGCTGTCTCCCTTCCAGGGAAACGGCATTACTGACACCGTGGTGCAGATCGCCTCGGCCCAGGAAAAGCCTCTCAACAAGGTGGTAGCTCAAATCAATCCGGATACGGCCGCGGTCGTCTCCCGGGCCATGTCCAAGAAGGCGGCGGACAGATTTCGTTCGGTCACGGAATTTGCCGAGCACTTCAAGAAATCGTTGGATTCTCAAGACACAGTGTCTTGATTCGCTTGGCTACTCAAACTTCTCATTTGCCGGAGGTAATCGTCAGTTAGCGCAAGAACGTGGGATGATAGTGGATAACCGGATGCCCGGATGTCTTCAGCTGAGTTCGGCAACCGAATTAAAGTGCTGCGGAGCCGGAAGACATCCATCCGAATATATTTCTGAAAGGTCGATATACTTGATTGGAAATGAGAGACAAAGGGCAATAATGTTTCTAGGACAGGCGGAACTGGTCGGTCGAGTTCGGGCACGTACTGACTTGGCTGTGCAAGGGGAAAACGGAGAGCTGAGATGGTGAAGTGGCGTGCGGCTGCGCGAACAGATGCTGGATGCCAGCGTCAACGGAACGAAGATAGTTTCTTTGTCAGCCCGGATCAACGGGTCTTTGCTGTAGCAGATGGTATGGGTGGTGCTGTCGGGGGGGCAATGGCCAGCCGATTGGCAGTGGAAGCGATTGAAAACCTCTGGAAGACCAAACCGCCGCAAGCAACAGATCAACAGGCTATAAGGGAGTGGCTTGACGAGGCGGTCTCAGCGGCCAATCGCTCGGTTTGGGTGGCAGCCGAAGAGGATGCATCGGTCAGAGGGATGGGGACTACCGTGGTCGTTGCCGTTCAATCGGAAGACGATCACCTTCAAATCGCCCATGTCGGAGATTCACGCTGCTACCTGCTGCGTGACGGCAAGGCGCGCCTGCTCACAGACGACCATTCGGTCGTTCACGAGATGGTTAAGGCTGGCCGGCTCACAGAGGAGCAAGCCAGAATCAATCCTTACAAGAATTTAATTACGCGTTGCTTGGGGCATGACGTCCAGGTCGAGATAGACCAGACTCCGGTTGAAGTTAAGGCAAACGATTATGTTGTCCTCTGCTCGGACGGTTTACCCACTGTCTTGCGAGACGAGGAGATCTCCGCTGTTCTCAAGAGACAAAAGGAGCCGGAAGGTGTTTGTGAAGAATTGGTCAAGCAAACCATCGACGGCGGCGCACCGGATAATGTGACGGTCGTTGTCGTTCAGTATCTGGAGCCTGGATCGGATAATGGGAGCAAGTAGCCGGTGCTGGTTGCTTTCGGCTTGAACTGGACTGAGACTGGAAAGCGGCATTCTGTCCCATGAGTGATGTGACGACACAATGCGAACGTTGCGGTGGTTCTCTGTCTGAAGAGGGGCGATGCATCGTCTGTGGAGCGGAGCAGAGGCAGATTGAAGCAGCCAATGCGCGCTCGCTGGCGGAGAGAGTAGAAGACCTTTTCACTCTGCCTGGCAAGGCGCAGCCCAAGGTGCCGCCGGCCGGCGCGCATCTCTATAACAAGGGCACCGATGAGCGCTTTCCGCTTACTCAGTCAGTAAGCAAGATCGGTCGCGACCAAACCAATAGCATTGCCTTACCGAAAGACAGCTACATCTCTCGCCATCATGCTTGGGTTTTGTTCATCAAGGGCAGCTATTGGGTAGAGGACCTGGGCTCGACAAATGGAACTTTGTTGAACGGCGAGCTCCTTACCGAGCGTAAGCAGATTTTTCCAGGCGATTGCCTAAAACTGGGCCGAACTGAGTTGATCTTTGAGTTGAGCTGAATCTTGATGACCACCGACTTCGGTCACTATGAAGTGCTGTCTGAGCTGGGCCGGGGCGGTATGGGTATCGTCTATCAGGCGCTCGATCGCCGCAACCAGAGGATGGTGGCGATCAAGCAGCTGGTGCTGGACAATATCGATCCCAAGAAACAAAGGGAGTTTCAAGACCGTTTTAAAAGAGAGGCCCATATGGCCTCGCGCCTTGACCATGCAAACATCGTCACCGTGTTTGATGTGGAGGCGGAGAGCAATTACTACGTGATGGAGTTTCTGGATGGACATAGTCTGCGTAAAGAGCTCGAGCTGCGCGGCGGGAAGATGGTGGCAAGGGAGCTCTGGTCGATTTTCAAACAGGTGGCTAGTGGGCTGGCTTATGCCCACAGCTTTAATGTCGTTCATCGCGACGTCAAACCGGACAACATCTTTATTCTCAAAGACGGTACGGTCAAACTGACTGATTTCGGGATCGCACGCACGGTCGATTATGAGCAGACGCACCTGACAAAAACAGGCGTCATGCTTGGCACGCTGGCCTATGTGTCGCCGGAGCAGCTACAGGATGCGAAAAACGTCGATCATCGCGCCGACATCTTTTCGCTGGGCGTTGTCTGTTACGAGTCGCTTTCCGGCAAGCTGCCGTTTACCGGGGAAGGGATTGCCGGAACCGTTATCAAGATTTTGACTTCGGAAGCTGAACCGCTGCACAGTTTGAATCAAAATGTCAGTGTGGAGATTGGGGCGGTTGTTTCGAAGGCGATCAGGAAAAAGGCGCGCGATCGATTTATGTCAGTGCTCGACTTCGCGAAGGAGTTCGAGCGCGCTCTTGTCACCTCACCGCCTGCTTCCTCGCCGTCATCGGGCTCCGGTGCACAGCTTTCGAGCAATTCGGGCGTGGATAACTCAGCTTCCTCGCATATCTATACGCCTGGAATTCCGATTGAAATCAAGTCAAAGGGTTCGGTCTCCAATCTCGGCTCGCGTCCGGCAAGCGAAGCCGCTTTGATTAAGACGGCTGACAACGACGATATCGTGCATCAAACGAAAGTGTCGATGCCGCCGGCGGCGTTCTATCTGGTCAGACCGGTCGCGACGATCGGTAGAAAGGGCGAAGGCAACGGCTGTTTTGTCGAACCGGCAGCAGTTTGCTCTCGCAATGGTCGTCTGGCGGTAGCGGACACGGCTCTGCGCAAGGTGCAAGTATTTGCGAAGGATGGCCGTTTCCTTTGCGCAGTTCATGCCAATCCGGATATTCGTGATTCGAAGACCAATGGTGGCAGTCTGACCAATCCCTCCGGCTTATCGATGGACTTTCGTGGACGCCTGTATGCGTCCGACAGCAGCGATCACTATGTGCGCGTCTTTGATGCAATGGGGACATTCGTCAAGGAGATCTACAATCTGCACGGGCGGGACGGCGGTATCCAGGGGTTGGTCTGCGATTCGACCGGTCTGCTTTATCTCTCCGATGCCGACAATGCTTGCCTGCAAGTCTTTCAATCCGATCTCGGAACCTGGATGAGGCGGGTCGGTGGCAAGGGGCGTCATCCCGGGCAGTTTCAGATGCCTTCCGGGCTGGCGGTCGACCGATTCAATCAAATCTATGTGGTCGATTACACCGCCTCCATAATCTCAGTGTTTGCCAAGTCGGGCGTCTTTCAGCGATCATTTGGCGGGAAGGGGACCGGCAACGGCCTATTCAATGTGCCGCGGGGAATAGCTGTCGATAAGTTCGACCGAATCTATATTGCCGACTCTCTCAATCATCGGGTGCAGGTCTTCGGTCCAGCCGGTGAATGGATTTATTCATTTGGCGGACGCGGCTCGGAGGTGGGCAAGTTCGTCAGTCCAAGCGGTCTCAGCATAGACCCCGACAACAACTGCTTGTACGTGGTAGACCGTGGCAATCAACGCATACAAGTCTTTGAAATTATGTTCGATTAGCAATGGAAGAGCGAGCAAGCGGACTGGCTGAAATTAATGATGTTGGCGAAGGTGAGTCCCCGCCACGCTTGATCTTGGCCTCGAGCTCGCCGCGCCGAAAGGCATTGCTGCAGAGTCTTGGCTTGGATTTTGTGGTGCTTCCCAGCCGGTTTGAAGAAGACATGACAGTCCAGATCAAACCGGAGGAGCTGGTGGTCAGCCTGGCTCTCTCAAAGGCTCAGGAGGTCGCCGACAGAGTGATGGCGGGAGGCGACGACGCTGGCGAGCCTGCGCTGGCTGATCACGATGTCACTGTATGTGGTGCAACTCAAGAAGCGAAGACTCTGGTTTTGGGCGCAGACACGATTGTCGTGCTGGATGACATCATTCTGGGTAAGCCAGTTACAGATCAGGATGCTTGCCGCATGCTGGCGGCTCTGTCCGGGCGTTGCCACCAAGTATATACCGGCGTGGCAATCATCCGGCTGCCGCAGCAACGAATCGAGACTAGCTATGCGGTTTCGAGCGTGTTTTTTCGTCCGATGGAGCAGGCTGAAATCGAGAGCTACGTCAGGACCGGCGAGCCGATGGATAAGGCTGGAGCGTATGCCTTGCAAGGGATTGGCTCAGCATTCGTCGAAAAAATCGAGGGTTGCTTCACCAACGTGATCGGGCTTCCGGTACCGCTGGTGATGCAAATCTTGCGCCGGTTCGGGGTGCAGATCCTTGGGCTTCCTTCTTAAGAACAATGAGGGTTTCCTGATCGAGATGAACGCTGACGGCGCCAGAGAATGTGCGGCGATGCCAGAAGAGATTCTGAGCGCAGACCGAGCTTTCCCGATTATGCAGCTGTTGGCTGGTGCCTTGCAGCAAAGAGGTTTTATCTCCGGTCTGTCGATTGGTTGGCATTGTCATTTGACGTGGCTGACCGCGCTGGCCGCGGAGGCTGCCATCATGGCCGGTGCCAGGTTGTTCGTGTCGGAATGTGATGCGATGACGACGGAGCCTGCTGCGGTTGAGTATTTGAGAAGGCTCGGTGCGACGGTCAACCTGGGAAATGCCGCTTGTGACGCCGTTCTAGCCAACCACCCGCTGATTCTTTCCGATACCGGGTTTGTCCTAACCTCGCGTTATCTGGAGCGCAAAATAGACGATGTTATTGCGGCCTGCGAGATTACTACCAGTGGTGTCACAACGCTGCGAAAGCTCGGTCCGTTGCCGCTGCCGGTGGTAGACATCGCCAGCAGCAGGCTCAAGTCGATGATTGAGAACTTTCATGGTGTAGGCAGCGAACTAGTCGCGGCGCTCTTTCGATTGACCGGCCAATCCTGGGCCGGCCGTAAAGCCGCAGTGATTGGCTACGGGGCGGTCGGCTCCGGTGCCGCCGAGTATCTCCGCCGGGCCGGTCTGTTGGTAACGGTGGTGGAGACCGATCCAGTTCTTCGCCTGAAGGCGCATTACGATGGTTTTGCGGTCGGCAATCTGCAAGCCGCTCTCGGGCAGAGTAAGCTGCTGATAACGGCGACCGGTGCCGAAGGATTGTTAGGAAAGATGGAATGGGCTCAAGCCGCTGACGGACTCTATGTTTTCAATATCGGTCACTGGCCGGCGGAGGTAAGCCCGGAAGTGGTTTATGAAATGTCTTCGAACCGCCAGAAAGTTTCCGAGCTCCTGGAAGAGCTTACTTTGCCGGCAGTTGCCGATAAACCGTCAAGAAAAGTCTACCTGGCCGCCGGTGGCAGCCCAGTCAATGTGGCGGTCTGCAGCGGCGGTGCCGAGCCCACCTTGATCCACTTGGCAGCCGAGCTGCTGACCATCGAATATCTGTACAGTCAGCGCGGCCGGCCCGGCGCCTGCTTGCCTGGTCTGGTGCCACTTCCAGCCAGCGTCGAGCGGCAGGCGAGCCTGCTTGCCCTGGAAGCGTTAAGATTACATAGTGACAGCTGAAGTCGCTTGCCTTTAAAACGAGCGTCCTGACGTGTTAACCTCTATCAATTGCCCGGTTACAGGGTTGGGGTGCTTGCGCTCCAAGAAGGCTTTTAGCGCAGCTGGGTTTGCTTTAGCAAGCAAGGTTGGAAGCAGCATGTTAATTCTTCAATTAGCGAAGCGGTCGTTGACTAAGGGAGCGTCCCTTGCGCCGGTTATTTTAGCGTCGGCTCTGGTCTTTGCGGTTGGCTCGGCAGCCAGCGCTGCCGATAGCTCAAACGGTTCTCTGGACAACATCTGGGCCGATCAGGGACAAGGCGGTGCAGAGCCAGTGCAGTCCGTTCCGCAAAGTCAGGAACAGACGCAACAACAGCCGCCGCAACAGACGCCGCAACAGACGCCGCAATCGGCCCAGCAGCAAGTCAAACAGCAAGTAGCGCCAAAGCCTAAGGTGCAAGCGCCGGCGGAGCAGCCGGCCCCCCAGCAGGCACAGCAGCCGTCAGCGGTCGCGGGTCCAAACGCAACGACGGTCGCTGCACCGATGTGCACGCTCGAAGATTTCCAGCGGAGCACGCTTGCTCAAAAAGGTGGCTGGCCTGGCATCGGACCCTTTAAAACAGCTGAGGGGAATCCGCTTGATTTGATCGATCCCGCCGATAATCGCCTCCGTCTTCAGGTAGCCGGAGAACATCTGACCGCGGCTGAATTGATTTTGTCGAAGCAGAAGGCTTCCAATCAGGACTTTCTTGATCTGGAGATGGCGACGGATTTCTTGATGGAAGCGGTCGGAGTGAAAGGCAAGAAAATTGCCGGATTGAATTCCGAGCTGGAGAAGAATAAGCAATCGGTCCTGCTTAAATCGGACAAGAGTCCGCTCAGCCTCAATGCTGGTCACTTCATGGTTTACATCCAGCGCCAGCCGGCGTCTGTGGCCGAGAAAGTCAGCTATTCAATTCGGGTCAACAGTCGAGATGTTAACAAAGATGTGCTCAAGCAGCATTCAACTGCTCAGGGCAATGAAGGCGGTGCTCCGCTACCTGGTTCAGACGGTAAGACTGCTGTCGCGACTTCTGAGAACCGGGGCACGGACGGTGCCGAGTCTTCGCCTGGCACCGCCGGTGATGCGCTAAAAGGTCGGTTCGTGGATGTAATCAAGAACTGGCAGAAAGTGAAAAAGGGAGTGGTGCGCAACCGGCAGATCGAAGATTTAAGTGCGGCTTTGCACGGTCGTGCGCTACAAAGGCAGACGGATGCGGTCAAGTGGCTGATTACGAATCACAAATACTATGATATGACTCCGCTGGGCGTCATTGTTTATCGCTATTCCGAACTCAATTCCGGTACCAAGTATTCAGTGATTTCGCAGGTCAAAGAATCCAGTAAGTTGATTGATGAAGCCAGCGGAAAAGTGCTTAAAGAGACCAGCGATACTTACAAGGTCAATTACACGATTGAAAAGGTCGGCGACAAGTGGTTGATAACCGACTCGGCGATTGTCCCGACTAATCAGCCGGGGCAAGCCGCGCATCCACCAAGTGGTAAGGCTAGTCGTTAACGATGCCAGCGCTCGATGTTCGCCACAGGACCGGCCTGCTTCTAATCTGTCTTACGTCGCTGGCTACGGCCACCTTGCCGGTTGCGGCCCAAAATGTCCCAGCGAAGCTCAACCGCGACCGGCCGGCAGTGGCTCGTGCGGCCAATTCAATTAACGCTGCTCGCAACAAAGCAGGAGCCGAGCTGCCGGTCTTCCCGCTGATGGATGAACACGATCGCCCGCTCCGGCCGATTGCAACCGTCGCTGGCGATGGAGCGCTCTACTTTCTTTCACCGGATGGGCTGTGGATGGTGCCGGATGGCATCAGTAAGCTGGTTCAACCGCAGATACTGAAGGCGCTTCGAGTTGGTCCGGGCGGTGCTGCTGTCGGCAGTGTTCCAATCCAGGAGTTTACGGCCTTGTCCTATCTGTACGAGAGTCATTCAGTAGTCGTGCTCGATAAATCGGGAGATCTCTTCGAGTATCTGCCTGCAAGAAGAGAATGGCGGGTCTTTCGAGCGAATCAGCCGGTTGGTTCACCTGATCCGGAATATATCGATCTTGCTTCGCTCGGGGCGCGAATCTGCGTTTTGGACCCCGAACGTAATGAGATCTGGCGATTGCCGGAGCGAAAAGGGCAGCGCTCGGCCTATTTTGTGCAAGTAATGCCGTGGCGAATCAAGCCTGGCGATGCCAACGTCTCAGATGGAATCTCGATTGCTCATGACGGAGATACTTTCGTGCTGAGGCGTCACGGGCAGATCACCAAATATAGTGGCGGGGCTTCCAACGGTCTGGCAATGCGCAAACCGTTCAACTGGAAACCGGTTGCCAAAATGAGACCAAGCAGGTTGATAGCCGCGGCCGGCACACCGCTGTTCGTAGTAGAACGGGAGAACAATCGCGTGATCGCAGTCGATCGAGCCAGCGGTAGGGCCAGGCAGTATCTTTTCGATCAGCAATCAGACTTGCGCGGATTGATTCCTCACTCCCGCTGTTTCTTGGTGATAGACCGAGACAGATTGATGCTGCGCATGCTTGACAAGGATGACGCATGGAGCAAAGCGCCGTTGCCTGTCAGGCGCATGGACTCTCGCTTGGATGGCATAGCCTATCCATTGTCCAGTGTGGTCTTGCCTCGTCATCCGGGTGTCTGGCCCGGTGCGCGCCGGCTATATCGATACGGCATTCACAAGGGGGTGGATTTCTTCTGCGATGCCGGCAAAGTTACCATGGGGACGCCGGTAAAAGCGGCGGATGCTGGCAAGGTGATTCGGTCCGATGTAAACTTTCGCGATATGGACTCTGCCACCTACTCAAGAGTAATGAATCAATGCCGTGCCGAACACAGGACTTCGGAACGAAATGAAGATCTCTTTCGAGGCTGTCAGGTGTGGATCGATCACGGCAACGGTTTGGTGACGCGCTATGCGCACTTGAATGGCATCCGGAAAGGTATCAAAGTGGGAAGTTACGTATCTCGCGGAGACACGATCGCTTTCGTGGGTGTCTCAGGTACCGGGCAAAATCTGCCAGGGGTTGCCAAACATCCGCATCTTCATTTCGAAATTTGGCTTGATGGAAAGTACCTGGGCTGGGGACTGACTCAGTCTGAGATATTAGGGGCTTACGAGGACATCTTTGGAGTTGTGGGCGAACGAGGTGGTTCATGAGAAATCAACGGGTTTTATTGGCGCTTTTGTCTTGCTTGTCCCTTACAGCCGTCGGTGCTGCCAGCGCAGCGCCAGGCAAATCGGCGGTCAGGGTAAGCACCACGGGCGGTTTCAAGCAGGCATCCCTGAGGTCAGCTGGCTCCGGAAGCAATAATAAAAAGTTGGTGGCCGGGCTTTTCAAGAAAAAGCCGGTTGAAAAGTCGACTGACAAGGATGATGAAAAGGAAAAGTCCCAGGTGGCTGCTCCGTCTGAAACGAGCAAGGGTGATGATGAATCCAAGTCAGCCGAGTCTGACAAACCTGCTGCTGACCAGAAAAAAGAGAAAGCTGCTGCTCCGGCAGCCGCTCCAGCAACCGCTCCGGTCGTAGAGGCGTCGTCTGCTGCCGCCGCACCAGCTCAGGCGGATGAACCGCCGCCGCTCGTTCCGGATTCAGCTTTAATCAGTGTGCTCAAAGACCTTTCGCGCGCGTTGATGGAGTCCGAGGAGATCGAAAAGATTGAAGATGGCTGTCAAAAGACGGCCGCCGATACCGCTCGTCTGGCGCTGGCCAAAGCGCTTAGCAACGCCCAATTGTCTTCTAATCGAATTGTCACGATGAAGGAAAGACCTAAATTTGAATCGTCGATGACTGCCGAAGCCTGGGATTCCGGCGAAATCACGCTCTCTCCGAAATGTCACGCGTCACTAAATGCCGTCTGGGCAAAAAAGTTGGACGGGTTGTTAAACGTTTCAATCGCCGGCAATTGCGGTTGCTCGGCGGCTCCAAATGGTTCTAAGCTAGGCGAATTCGTTTTTGTCGCATCCGGAAAGTCAACGATGGATAAGGGCTTTGACATTCAGAGCCAGTCCGACGTCAACTTCTGGCTTGGCAAGTTAAATGGATTCACCGTTGACGGCACTTGCTGCGTGCCCGCCGAGGCTGCCGGCGAAGCACAGAAGACGTCTTCCCAGAATTCGACGCTGGTCTTGAAGGCAGTATTGACGGAAAAGGGTATTGAGCATCTCGCTCTTACTAAGCAGTTTAAGGAGCAACAGCGGCAGCTTGCCTTGAAGGCTGAAGAGGAGCGCAAGCTGTCCGAGCAGAAGGCGAAGGACGAAGCAGACCAGTTGGCGAAAGCGGAGGCTGAGGACAAAGTAAAAGCCGAAGCCGAAGCCGAAGCAAAAGAGAGATCTGAAGCAGAGGCGAAGGAGAAGGGAAAGTCGGACAAGGAGAAGGTCGCTAAACAGCCGGAGGGTTCGGAGAAAGCTCCAGCGGCTGCCGCTGCTGCCGCAACGGAATCGGCCGCTTCCAAGCCGGGCTCGAGCAATCCGCCCGAGCCCTCATCCATGCCCTCACCGGCTGTGGTGGAGGACCCTCGCTCGCACAAGCTGGGTGATCTGGCGATGACCAGTGTGTCTCCAGCTCCGGCTTTACCGCCGGCCGTATCGTCTACTCGGGGTTGGGATAGCCCGGCGCCGTCGCCGGCGACCAGGGTGCCGAGTTCTTCTGCGCAAGTTCTGTTGCCGGAAAAGGCCGTCGCCGGTCAGTTCTTAACCGCCGCAGTGATGAATCCAAATCATGCGGGCGAACCGCTCGTGGAGCTTTCGTTCAATGGAGCGACACTGGCCACCTCACAAGACGGTAAGGCGCTCTACATGGTACCAGATGACGCGATTCCCGGACCTACTCTCCAAGTCGGTCTGGCGGCGAGACCGGAGCAGCAAGCAGCAACCGTTCAGATACTGCAACCGCTAGCGGTGCCTACCGGTCCGCAGATTCCGCGGGTTGACCGGGTCTCGCAATTGGCTGAATCAGGCGGAGAGATAGTGATTGATGGGCACAGCTTTGACGGCGTGGCCGATCGCAATCGAG
Organism: Candidatus Obscuribacterales bacterium; assembly: GCA_020050835.1. Lineage (GTDB taxonomy): Bacteria > Cyanobacteriota > Vampirovibrionia > Obscuribacterales > Obscuribacteraceae > JAGVKB01. The sequence continues at coordinate 94,394 of JAGVKB010000039.1, forward strand.
TAATTGTCGATGGCACCTATGATGCTCACGTTTTGGTGGCGTCGCCGGTGCAGCTCAAAGCAGATCTGCCCGGCAACCTCATTCCCGGCTCGCACAGCGTATCTGTCAGCACCGCCGGTCTCAGAAGCAATCCGGGACAGTTCGAGGTGGTTGCACTGGAGATTCGACCGTTCGGTAAGGAGACGGCCAAGGACGATATCAACCGGCTGGCGGTAAGAGTGCTTGGAACGAGTCAGATTGTGCGTGTTCACGTCAAGAACTTCACCCCGGAAGTGCTTAAGATCGGCCGGGGCGACGAACTCGTTCTCAACTCTCCCGGTGGTACGAACAATCAGATAGTGCTTGCCGTTCAGCGTCTTCGCAAGGGCAGCTATCACGTCGATGCAAAGTTGGAATAGCAGATGTCGGTAACGGACAAATCCGCGACTGCAAGCGATGCTGACGCTCGCAGTTGCCGGCTGGCCTTTCTGGGATTGGGGATAATGGGTGCCGCTATGTCCGCCAATCTTGCTGCGGCCGGCTCGAGCGTGCGAGGCTGGAATCGAACTCCCGGACGATCGGGAGCCAAGACCGCCGAAGCCGCCGGCGTGGTGATCTCGTCTTCAATCAAAGAGGCGGTCGAGCAAGCCGACATCATCTTCGTGTGTGTCAATGAAGTCTCCGATCTTGAGCAAGTAGTGCTCGGTGCTGACGGAGTTTCGGCGCATGCAAAACCAGGAGCCGTGGTCGTGGATATGGGCACGAGCGGTCCGGCGGCGGCGATTAGAGTCGCCGGCGCCTTGAAAGTCAGCGGCTTGAAATTCCTCGATGCGCCGGTGACGGGCGGCGATGTGGGCGCGCGCAATGGAACGCTTACAATCATGGTGGGTGGTGACGGCGCGGACTTTGAGTTCGTTAAGCCCTATTTCGAGCGGATTGGCAAGCGGATTATTTTGTGCGGACCGACAGGTAGCGGGCAGGGCGTCAAACTCTGCAACCAGATCCTCTGCGCGGTCAATCTGATTGGCGTGTGTGAAGCGCTCAAGCTGGCAGATCAACTTGGACTCAAACGTGATTTGGTAGTCGATGTCTGTGGTACTGGTGCCGGTGGCTCGTGGTCTCTGGCGAACTTGGGTGCAAAGATAGCTGCTGAAGACTTTGAGCCGGCCTTCATGATCAAACTTATTCTCAAAGACATTAATCTGATAGACGAAACCATTTCCGAGTCGGGTCTGGAATTGCCTGGTACGGATCTCGCGAAGTGCCTGTTCGAAAAGGCTGTAGAAGTATCCGGAGTCAACGGCGATCTGCAGGGCACGCAAGCAATGTTTCGAGCTTATTTGGAACGATAACTTCGACCAAATCGGTGCTCCGAATTGCTCATCAGAAATGCATAGATTAGAAATTGGAAAAACGCTGAGCGAGAAGCCCTGGTATTATTTCTTGGCAGCCTAAAGCGGCAGTATCTTACGCTTTGCTGACGGCAAATCGATGGCAAGGAGTCGAAGCGATGCCTGAGACAAACACATTACCTAAACCGGCGGAATCCGCCCCAGCCGGCAAAGTAGAGCGTACTCATCGGGTGATTCATACCTTGTCGATGACTTTCGGCATCGTGGGAGCGGTTGGTACAGCGGCAGTCTGGCTGGCGGCTAACTTTCTGGTCGGAGAGGTCGAAATTTCTCCTGACAAGGTCGTTTCGGCAGTCCTTGTTAAGGTTTATGACAGCAAGGGGCAAGAGGCGACCTACCATCTCAATCGCTTTCAACTAATGCCAGGCAACTATCATCTCGAAGTAACTGCGGGTGACGGCGCCGCGCAGCATGCCGATATCACGGTTGAATTCGCGAAGAAGTGCACCGTGCCGATTACAGTTGTGAGCTCGGCTGGCAGCGCAGCTCCCGGGCCAGCCGCTGATGCTGACGATACCGCTGTCAACGATCGGTCCGAACAACCGCACAAACGACATTGGTGGCAATTTTGGCGGAAGTAACCTCGCTTGCAACTGGGCGGTCAGCCGCGCTTTCGGACCAGATAGCCGCCGTCATTCCCGGTGGGGTGGACAGCCCGTTTCGTTCCTTTCAAGAGGTCGGCGGCTACACGCTCTTTTTGAGCAAAGCCGAGGGAGCCTACGTTTTTGATGTCGACGGAAATCGATACATAGACTTTCTGGGAGCCTGGGGACCGGCTATTTTAGGGCATTGCCCAAAGCCGGTGGTGGCTGCTTGCCAGCAAGCGATTGCGTCAGGACCGGTGTTTGGCGCTCCGTGCACGCTCGAGCTGAATATGGCTCAGGCACTCATTGCTGCTTATCCGGTGGTCGAGAAGGTGCGGTTCGTCAATTCCGGAACCGAGGCTGTAATGAGCGCTGTCAGGCTGGCGCGCGGCTATACGGGGCGAGACTTGATCGTCATATTCGAGGGCTGCTACCACGGTCATTCCGATTCAGTTTTAGCCAGTCGTGACCATTCTGCCAGCGCCGGTGTGCCGCAGTCCGTGGCTGACAATACCGTTCGTGTGCCGTACAACGATTCACCAGCGCTGGCGAAACTGCTTGCTGAGCTCGGGCAGCAGATAGCGGCTGTTTTGATTGAGCCGGTGGCGGGGTCTATGGGGGTGGTGCCGCCGGAGGCTGGCTATCTCGAACAGGTTCGCGGCCTGTGCACCAAGCATGAATGCTTACTGATAATGGACGAGGTCTTGACTGGGCTGCGCCTGGCGCGCGGCGGTGCTTATGAGCTTTATGGCGTACAGCCGGATCTTGCCTGTTTCGGCAAGGCGCTCGGTGGCGGGATGCCGATCGGTGCCTATGGCGGACCCGCGGAGATCATGAATGCGCTGCAACCGGTCGGTCAAGTCTATCAAGCCGGCACATTTTCTGGAAACCCGGTCACCATGGCCGGTGGTATAGAGACTCTCAAGCTCCTATCTGAAGAAGGGGTCTATGAACATCTCGAAGCGAGAGCGGCTCAGCTGTTTGATGGATTGCGTCCGGTAATCGCCGAGCTGAGTTTCCCGGTTCAATTGCAACGAGTTGGTTCGATGTTTGCAATCTTGTTTGCTCCGCACCCGGTCCGGAATTATCAGGATTCATTGCAGATCGACAATCAGCGCTATGCCAAGTTTTTTCACGGACTGCTGTCGCGAGGTATCTACATGCCTCCGTCGGCGGTGGATGCAGCCTGTGTCTCTCGTGCGCATTCGCGGGAGGACGTGGACACAATGATTGATGTCTGCTCCGCCGTTCTGCGAGCATTGTAGAGATTGCCGGCATCGGGCTGCGGACTAGACTAAGTCGGAGCGCAGCCGGAAACTGGCTTTCAGTTGGTTTTGGTCTTTAGCTTTTTCAAATCCTTTACCAGCTCTTCATAGAGATCTTTAGTTGCCCAGGGAATTGCGGTTTGCTTGTAATGCTGATATTCGTGTTCGGATGGCAATAGGGTCAACTCGATCTTTTTCCAATTCTTAGCTTCTTCGGTCTTTCCTTGGTCCTGCAAGAAGCGCTGGTAGTCACGGCACAGCTGCCGGGCTGCGTCGTTGCCATACCAGCCTTTCAGCTGTTCTATGCCGGACTCGAAGCAGGCTTGCGCTGCCTTTGCATCGCCCATCCGTCTGAAGATATCTGCAAGCTTGGCATAATCTCCCGCAAGGTGTCTGTGATCCTGCTCAGAGGTCGCTACTGTGCATCTTGAAGCGAGAGTGTTGGCAATTGCTTTGATCAGTTCATCGGCGGACTTCTGGGGATCTCCTTTCAGATCGAAGTACTCAGCTTTGCACCGATTGAATCTCGCTTCTGGTTGAGAGTTTACGTCTCCGGTTCCAGACTTTATATCGTGAATAGCCGCACGCAAGTGGAGCAGGATGCCGAATTCTCGATGCTTGTTGAATTCCTGTCCCGTTTTGGAAATTTCATCGAGTAGCTCCTTTTCAAAATCCAGAAGCTCCTTTGGCCAAGCCGACTGCTCGGTTTTGCCTGGAGCTGACTCAGACGGCCGGATGCCAGCGTCGCCTTCTGCGGCGACTTGAGTCGACTGATTGTCCGCACTGACATGCGCATTTACGAATTCGCATTGCGGCAGTTCTGCCGTGCTCTTGTCGCTACGAATCGGACTTGTCGGTCTTGCTGCTCTGCTCAAGAAGTCGTCTAGTAACGGGTGGTCGCTTGAATTACCGGTTAATACTTCGGGAAACGCGATTGCATTGCAGTCCAATTCTTCTCTCATAAGTTTTCCTCCCAGCCGCTAATGCAACTAACTTAGGGCTTGTCTGTGACCCTGGAGTGATCGACTTGTGAGCAAGTTGTGACCGCGCCGACCAAGGACTCTATAAGCCCGGATCGATACGGTTTGTCAGTCTAAGGCAACTGGGACGGTTTGCCCGCCTTGGAGTGGCGTCGCGAACCTTCTTTTCGGGAGCAGTTATCCCTGCCTTAAAATGTCCGTTCTCATGTTGAACAGATCGGCGAAAGTTTCAGTGATAACCGACAGCTTGCCGCCCGATGCCCCTTGAGACAATCTGGGCAGATGCTCGATTGGAATTTCAACTAGCTTGAATCCGGCTCTGTCCGCTCTGATACAGAACTCGGCATCTACGAAGGCCGTACTCGACTTGAGGGTGATTCTATCGAGGATGCTTCTCCGGAAAAGCTTGATCGAATTCACATCTTTATAGCTGATACCGTAAACGGTGCGGAGCATTGTGTTGTACACGAAAGATTGAAACTTCCGCCGGGGTGGATCGCTGCGCTTGACCCGCCAACCGACAACCAGATCGTGATCGCGCAGCCCCTCTGCCATCTTCAGCAACTCTTTTGGTGCGAACTGATAATCTCCGGGAAGGGAAAACACCAGATCTTTGCTGCCGGCGTAGTAGAGCTCTCGGATCGTTGTTCCGAATCCCTTGTTCACTTCGTGATTGATAATCTTGAGCTGCGGCATGGTGCGCGCCAGATCTTGCAGGACTTTGAGCGTGCCGTCCTTGCTGCCGTCGTTCGTGACGATTATCTCGTAATCCTGGCAAAGCTCTTTCAACAAGGTGTCTGAGTCGGTAACCAAACGGCCGACTGTGGTCTCGTCGTAATATGCAGGAATGATCACCGACACCGATGTGATTGGTAGCGGCGATCTCACCTTCGTGGAGCGATTGGGAAGTTCAGAACTCAACATCACCGCATTTACCTGTGAGGAATCTCTGGTTTTGCCATCGCGAATCCTTGTTGTTCGGCGACGCGATTGGCATTCTTGTCTTGGTACTCACGAATGTTCTCGATGACGAAATCAATTTGAGAGTCTGTCAGTTGAGGGAACATCGGCAAGCTCAAGATTCGCTTAGTTGCGTATTCAGTTACCGGCAGATCTCCAGGCTTATAGCCAAGATAGCTGTATGCCTTTTGAAGGTGCGCTGGGTTTGGATAGTGAATCAAAGTCTGAATTCCGCGCTCCAGGAGAAATTCTTGCAAACCATCGCGATTTGCGGCTTGAATTACATAGAGGTGGTAGACGTGGCTGGAATGAGAGCTTTCTACCGGTGTCACGACCGAGCTCTTCAAGCCCTCGGTGTAGCGCTTAGCTATCTGGCGGCGTCGTTCGTTCCATGATTCCACCAGCGGTAGCTGTGCCCCGAGGATAGCTGCCTGGATCTCATCGAGCCGGCTATTGATGCCGACAGTGTCGTGATAGTAACGTTTGGACTGCCCATAATTTCTGAGCATGACAAGCCGCTCAAAGCTCTCCCGCGAATTGGTGCAGACCGCTCCGCCGTCGCCAAACGCCCCGAGGTTTTTGCTCGGATAGAAGCTGAATGCGCCGAAGTCTCCGAAGGTTCCGGCCTTGCCCAGACCTTTATAAGTCGCTCCGGTTGCTTGGGCGACATCCTCTATTAGGAAAAGCTTGTGTTTGAGCGCGACTTTTCGCAACAGATCGAGATCTGCCATCTGTCCGTAAAGGTGCACCGGGATTATCGCTTTGGTTTTAGGTGTAACGCGCTGCTCGACCTCACCGGCGTCCATTACATATGTAGCCGAGTCAATGTCTACGAAAACCGGTGTGGCGCCGGTCATTGAAATGGCCGAGATGGTCGGGACGGCGGTATGGGCTACTACGATCACCTCATCTCCCGGTCCGATCTCGCACGCTGCCAGCGCTAAGTAAATGGCTTCTGTCCCAGAAGCGCAGCCGATCACATAAGGTGAGCCGAGGTAAGCCTCGAAGTCGCGCTCGAATCGCTCTAGCTCCGGACCGAGAATATAGTGTCCGCTGGATAGAACTCGGGCAACCGCTCCGTCGATCTCTTTTTGAATCGTGCGGTAATGTGTCTTTAAGTCGCCGAATGGAACCTTCAAAGCCCAGCTACCTCATGGTGGAGATGACTCGTCAATAGTAGAAGAAATATCGCTCTGGCGAATTAGTGGGGCTTAAATTCGGCTAAAAATGAGGGTTTTTGCACATGATAAGATTTGAGCCCGTGTCGATCGTCGAGCTTTTGCCGCGTAGTTTGTCATTTTGAGACGATGCGAACGTTAAGTTAAACAGGAGTTAATGGCGTGGTTACTCTCAACCCGGAAACATTTGCAGGTAAGACCGCACTAATCACTGGCGGCATGGGATTTATCGGGTCCAACCTGGCGATTCGATTGGCGAACCTGGGCGCCCAAGTAACCATCTTGGATTCGATGATTCCGGATTATGGCGGCAATGAATTCAATCTCTATCCGGTGAAGGACCGCGTTCGTGTCAATTATTGCGACGTCCGTGACGAATCGGCGGTGAGCTACCTGGTGCGCAACCAAAACTTTGTCTTCCATTTGGCCGGGCAAGTTTGTCACATAATGAGCCTGTCCAATCCGTTTCCGGACATTGAGATCAACATTACCGGCACGGCTGTGCTGATGGAAGCGCTTCGCAAGCACAATCAGGATGCGATCGTTGTATATACCGGTACCCGCGGGCAGTACGGTCCTTCGGTATCGCTTCCGGTCAACGAGGAAGCACCGACCAATCCGAAGGGAATCTATGAAATCTCTAATCTGACGGCGGAGAAGATCATCAAGGTTTATAACGACGTTCATGGCATTCGCTCGACGCTCTTACGCTTGAGCAACATTTATGGTCCGCGCTCTCAGATGCTCCATTCGCGCTTCGGGGTGTGCAACTGGTTCGTGCGCGTGGCGATGGACAATCAAAAGATTCAGGTGTTTGGCGATGGCAGTATCTTACGAGACTTCTTATTCGTTGATGATTGCGTGGATGCGATTTTGAGGACCTCGATTAGTCCGGACGCCTATGGCGAGATCTTCAACGTTGGCAATGACGTACCGGTCAGTTTCTTAGAGCTCGTCAAGACAATTATTTCAGTTGCCGGTCAAGGCTCGTGGGAGTATGCCGAATTCTCACCGGAGCGCAAGGCGCAGGAGCCCGGTGACTTTTATTCCGACATCAGCAAAATCAGTCGAGTGGCTGGCTGGAGACCAAAGTACGATCTCGAAGAGGGCTTGGCGATGACGCTCGAATATTATCGCCAACATCGCGAGCATTACTGGCAGTAGAGTCTCGCGTACAGTCGTTTCTTGCCGGGTAGGGCGGCTGCCAGAGCCGCCCTGCAGAAAATCGTCATATGCAGCTTGACGAACAAGAGGAAATCTACGAGCAGACATCGCCATCGTCTGTCGAGTGTTCTGCTTTGACTGAACAAACGGTGTCATAAAATATCGCAGCGAAGCGACACTAATGGTGGTGGCGAACTTGGACTCTGGCTTCGAAGCTGATTTTACTTCGCTCTCAACGCATGAACGAGATCTTTCCATGGCTGCTCGATCTTCTTTGTGTCCTCGAAGATGCCCAGTGCTTCTTTCCCGATCTCGATGTTTTGATACTTCGGACCGGCAGTAAGTGTTTTCAGGCTGTCGAGACGCTTCTGAATATCGGCAATCAGATCATCCAAGCTCTTGAGTGATGAAGTTGCAGCCGTCTGATCGGATGGCACCACAAGTGCTGCTTTATCCTGCTGAATTAGCGCGACCAGCTTCTCGACTTCGGCCATTGTGAGATCCAACCATTTCTTGCGCGGAGGCAGTGCATCTCCCAGCACGATCATCTCTTCCATCGTTCCAGGGTGCGGATCGCTCTTTTCTGGAATCGGCTGTATCAGCTGCGGTTGTCCGACTACCACCATGTCTCGCTGCTCGACTTCGCTGATCAGATCGAGTGCGGCGCGATGCAAGCGTCTTAGCTCGTCACGCATATCCTTGAGCGCAATATCCGTGCCGGAAGCTGTTGGCGCAGCGCTTGCAGTCGAGGAGGTTTTTGCATCATCCGCCCACGACGCGGCTGGGCTGGTTAACAACAACCCTAAAGCAAAAACTGCAAGTGAAAGGGCAGAGCTGCCTGTCAGCTTTCGATTCGAATGCTTCATTGTTGTCATCTGTCAATCTCCTGCAAGTTTACTGAGCCTGCCGAAAGTTCTGTGCGTAGTTTACGACGGACTGGGTGATGTTTGATATATCCTCGCGACCAAGAACCGAAGTTCGTTTGTTATCGGTTAGTTGTCCAATACCAACTTGGCGCAGGACTTCCTGAATGCACCATGCACCGTACTCTTCAATCGATTCGGCGAAGTTGCATTCGTCTTCGGTAATGCCGATTGCAACAAACATTCCGAATCCGCCAGACGGCAATTGATACCAGGCATCGCTGGCTTCGTCCGCATACCAGATGAAAAAGCTGTTGAGAGCGGAGGGGTTAGGGTAGGAGATCGGTGCATTGAGCCGAACAATCGCCCCCGGAGAAAGCGTGCCGATTGAATTGAAGACGTGAAACGCCATGCTTTTCAAGACCTGTTCCGTCCAATCCGCCTGGTTCGGAGTTTTGATCATCAATTCACAGCCAAAACCGGATACCTCCTGAGTTGAGTCTTGAAACCAGGGATTGCTCAATCCGGAAGTAAGGTAGGTCCAATGATGTCGAAGCGGATCCGGCCCATAAGTCAAAAGGGCAAGCGCTCGATCGTTGTTGGCTGGATCGCCGGTGTCTGCTGCAGACCCGCGCAACAATCGACTGTCGGCTGGTGGCTTATAGTCAGCTGGCCAAACCGATGTGTAGTCGCCAAGAAGCTCTCGAAATAGGTTATTTCGTGCTTCCCAGGCAGCTTGCATAAGCTTTTGCTCATCAGTCATGACCAAGGCTATTCCTCTAATTTCAAAAGGGCCATGAAGGCCTCTTGAGGAATCTCCACCGTACCGACGGATTTCATACGCTTTTTGCCTTCTTTCTGCTTCTCGAGAAGCTTTCTCTTTCGGCTGATGTCTCCGCCGTAGCACTTGGCAAGAACGTTCTTGCGTTGGGCGGAGATATTCTCTCTGGCAACTATCTTTCCGCCAATTGCGGCTTGAATCGGGACTTCGAACATCTGCCTGGGAATAAGCTTCTTCAGCTTTTCGGCTAGGTGTCTGCCGTAATGCGCTGCCTTCTCGTAGTGGACGATCGCCGACAGCGCATCGACTGGCTTGCCGCCAATGAGGATATCGAGCTTCACGAGGCGAGATTCCCGGTACTCTTTGAAGTGATAGTCGAGGCTTGCATAACCGCGGGAGCGCGATTTGAGCTGGTCGAAGAAATCAGTGATGATCTCCGCAAGCGGAAGTTCGTAATGAAGCATCGCCCGCCGCGGGTCCAGATATTTCATGTCGAGGAAGATTCCGCGCCGTCCCTGGCAGAGCTCCATCAGCGGTCCGACAAATTCGTTGGGGACCATGATGCTGGCCAGAACATATGGTTCTTCAATCATCTCGCGGTAATTTGGCTCCGGCAAGAGCGCTGGATTGTCGACCATAATCACCGAGCCATCAGTTTTGGTTACCCGGTAAATTACAGAAGGCGCTGTCGTGATCAGCGTGAGCGAATATTCCCTTTCCAGGCGCTCTTGAATGATCTCCATATGGAGCAAACCGAGGAATCCGCAGCGGAAGCCAAATCCAAGCGCCTCGGAGGTTTCCGGCTCGAAAAAGAGCGACGAATCATTCAGTTTTAGTTTGTCGAGCGCCTCACGCAGGTCCGGATATTGATCGTTGTCGACCGGATAAATGCCGGCAAATACCATCGGCTTAGCTGGTCTGTAGCCCGGCAGAGCCTCGGCCGCCGGTCTCTCCGCGCCGGTAATCGTGTCGCCGACGAGCGTGGCTACGTCCTTGATCGAGGCTGCCAGGTAGCCCACCTCGCCTGGACCCAGCCGCTCGACTTTCACTTGCTGGGGGCGCAGAATACCGAGCTCGGTGACTTCGAAAGTCTTATCGTTGGCCATAAAGCGGATCTTATCGCCCACGGCGAGCTGGCCGTCTTTGATCCGGAAGTAGACGATGATGCCGCGGTAGCTCTCGAAGTAGCTGTCGAAAACCAGCGCGCGCAGCGGCTGACTGGCTGTGTCGGGAGGCGGCGGAATCAGCTCAACGATCGATTCGAGTACTTCTACTATTCCGATGTTGTTCTTGGCTGATGCCAAAACTGCCAGGCTTGAATCCAGTCCGATTACTTCTTCGATTTCGTGCTTGATCCTGTCCGGGTCGGCGCTGGGAAGATCGATTTTATTTATGACAGGAACAATCTCCAGGTTGTTCTCGACTGCCAGGTGGACATTTGCTAGCGTCTGAGCTTCTACTCCCTGGGTCGCGTCGATCACCAACAGCGCGCCTTCGCAAGCAGCCAAGCTCCGCGAGACCTCATAGCCGAAGTCGACGTGTCCAGGCGTATCGATCAAGTTGAGGACGTAGTTTTGTCCGTCCTGCGCTCGGTAGTCCATCCTGGCCGGCTGGGCCTTAATCGTAATGCCACGTTCACGCTCAAGATCCATTGTGTCGAGGACCTGCGCCTGCATCTCCCGCTTGGAAATTGTCGCGGTTACTTCCAGCAAACGGTCGGCCAACGTCGACTTGCCGTGGTCGATGTGGGCAATTATGGAGAAATTACGGATGAACTTGGGATCTGTGCTCACGCTGTTGTAAATTCGATCTTATGTAAACTGGCCGACGACTTTCGATCGCCGCCAAACCCATCCCGGTATATTATCAGGACCGGTCAAGACCATTCCAGGCATTGTTATGAACAACCCCTTTTTGGAAGCGCTAAAACAAAGGCCGCTCCTCTGCGACGGTGCAATGGGAACGCTGCTTTACGAGCGTGGAGCCTCGAGCGAAGCGCCGTTCGAGCAGCTTAATTTGACGCGCAAAGAGCTTGTGCAACAAGTTCACATTGACTACATAAACGCCGGCGCGGACATTATCGAGACTAATTCGTTTTCGGGCAATCGCTTTCGGCTCGCGCCGAGCGGTTTGCACGGAGAAGTATGGAATATTAATGTCTGGGCTGCCAAAGTGGCCAGAAATGCTCGTGAAATTGCCGGACAATCGGTTTTTGTTGCTGGTTCGGTCGGTCCGACCGGAAAGTTGTTGGCTCCGATCGGCGATGTGACGGCATCGGAGATGGATGCGGCATTTCGCGAACAGATGGAGGGACTGCTGGCCGGTGGCGTCGATCTGTTCATGATCGAAACGATGTCTTCGCTCGAGGAAGCGTTGATAGCAATTCGGGCCGCGCGGAAGCTTTCGAAACTGCCGGTGGTGGCACAATTGAGCTTCTCGGTTGAAGGGCAGTCAATGATGGGGGTTACCCCGGAAGATGCTGCGCGTCTGCTGGACGAGCTTGGTCCGGATATGCCTGAAGTAATTGGTATCAATTGTGGTGCCGGCCCCGGTCCGGTGCTTGATTGCTTCAATCGCATGGTATCGGCGCTTAGAGGTCGCGGTGTTGAAACGGAAAAGCTTTTCTTCTCCTGCCTGCCGAATGCGGGAATGCCGACTCGGGTGGCCGGACGCTTCATGTATATGAGCCGTCCGGATTATTGTTCGTCGTTCGTAGAGCCTTTCATTGACGCTGGTGCTCGCTTGATCGGTGGCTGTTGCGGAACGACTCCGGACCACATTCGCTCCATGCGTGAAGGGCTGGACAGATACATCGCCACTCATGGTGGACTGGTCAAAGATACGCAAAAGAAAAAGCAGTTGGATGCTAAGGTCGGCGCGAAAGCACCTAGTCACACAATAGTGGAAAGCGAGCCGGCCGAAGCCGGGAAAGAACCTCATGATGGGCAGGCTTTGTTTGGCGTTGCTGCGAAGCTGAGCCCGGCCGGCAAGGGTGATTTCTTCGTCAGCGTTGAGCTCGATCCGCCCAAAGGTACCATCGCCAGAAAGATCCTCGCGGCAGCAGAGCAATTGAGGCAAGTGGGCGCCGACGCCATCAATGTCGGCGATAGCCCGATGGCCAGGGTAAGGATGTCTTCGCTTGCCACCTGCCACTTGATCAGACAGAAGACCGAGATCGACACGATCATTCATTTCACGACCAGAGATCGCAATCTAATGGGCATTCAGGCCGATCTGCTCGGGTGCCAGGCGTTGGGTATCACAAATATCTTAGCGTTGACCGGCGATCCGCCTAGCGTTGGTACATATGCCCATGCGACTGCTGTCTATGATGTGGATTCGATTGGGTTGATCAAGATCATCAACCAGTTGAATCGAGGAGTTGATATCGCCGGCAACTCGATCGGCTCACCGACCAAGTTGTCTATCGCTTGCGCGCTCAATCCGACCCATGAGAATCAAGCTCTCGAGCTGGAGCGGTTTCGGAAGAAAATCGAGGCCGGGGCCCATTACGTGATGACTCAGCCGATTTATCAGGTTACCGACCTAACAAACTTCCTGGACCAATTTGGCGAATGTCCGGTTCCAATCTTAGTTGGGATAATGCCGCTCCATAGCTTCAAGCATGCCGAGTATCTTCATAACGAAGTGCCTGGAATTACAATTCCGGCGCCGGTTCGAAAGGCGATGGAGCTGGCCGGTGAAGACGGCACGAGCGTTGGCTTGGAGCTAGCCGAGGAGTTGCTCGAACAGGTTCGAAAGATTGCCTCGGGAGTTTACCTGGTTCCGTCCTTCGGTCGATATGATGATATGTGCACGCTCGTTCAGCGGATCAAGAGCAGGGTCAAGACAGTATCGAAGTAAAGCAGAGGGTTCTCGGAGTCGCTGTCACTTGATCGAAATCGACGAATCAAGTCCCCAGCTTCTCAAAATCTCCTTCTCTTCTTCCGCCGACTTTGCTTTCTTGAACTTAGCATTGGAGCGTCCTTTGACGTGCTTTTCGCAGTCGGCCCAGGTCGAATGGCGGGTTACTATCCCTGCGAGGTAGCTCAAGTAGGTGGTCGGCCCGGATGAAGATCTTGCAGCACCGCCAGATGGCTTACCGCCACCGGCGGTGCTGGTTGATTTCTTTTGATCGGGCACAGGTTGCGCTTCCGGCAATTCGTCCAAGTCTACGAAATAGGCGTCTCGTGGACCGGCATAGAGCTTCTCCGGCTTCTTGGTGGCGAACGAGACGGCTATGCAATCGCAACGCTCATTGCCAGGATTGCCGGTGTGCCCACGCACATACTTCCAATCAATCGTTGACGGCTTAAGTCGAGTCACTTGCCGCAAGAGCTCTTCCCAGAGCTCGCGGTTGGCGACATCCTTGCCCTCGTTATTTTTCCAGCCTTTGGATCGCCAGCCCCAGATCCATTGTGTGATGCCACGAATCACATATGTCGAGTCAGTGTACAGATTAATCTTCAAGGGATAAGCAGGCTCCAAAATAGCTAAGGCGTGGATAGTTGCAGAAAGCTCCATCCGATTGTTGGTGGTGTCGGCAACTCCGCCGCCCAATTCTCGGACCGTGCCGTCCGGCAGGGCAACAATGCTGGCCCAGCCTCCGGGCCCAGGATTGCCGGTGCAGGCGCCGTCGGTAAAAATCAAGACCGACGAGGTGGATTCAGCATCGCTTCTTAGATCTGACACGAGCAGGTCCTCACTAGCTAGAGTGAAATAGAATGCTCATTTTAGACCATTTTCATGGTGCCAGCGTTTGAGATATCCAATCGCGCGATGCGTTCGGACATCGGTGTGATCATCTATCGGCGGTCATCTAGCCTTATGGAACCAGCTACCGGCTCGATGTCGAGTATGGACCATGTGTGGCTGTTGCTTGAGTCAAGCAGGCGGCCATTTTGATCAGCTTTTCGGAAAGCGAGTGGTCGGCCGCTTGCTTGCTGTGAAACACCTCTGAAAGCAGGTGATTGCACAGGATTAGCGAAACGATCGACACTTCGGCTTGGGCGGCTGCCTCCGCTTTCGAGAGTTGATACATATGGACACGTCTTCTGCCGATCTGGTCCTTGCGCATCTCTTGTGCAATTGGGCTTTCGGTTCCGCTGACAATGAGCTCCTGACCGACGGTCATGGACACCAGCTTTGGACCGGCGTACACATGCATGGACGAGCCTTTGCTTTCCCACAGGTCATGAACTTTCATTGTGTTGCCGCTCATGCTGATTAAGGCGATAGTGCCTGGATCGATTGCAACGTGATACTTGCCGCAACGGATTACCGTGTGCTTTGTTGTGGTGACGAGTAAATCACCTTTTGAAAGAGTAAACAGATCGTCAGCATCCATGGACACTTGTGAAGAAGAATTGAATTTGACGACTGCACCCTTGCTGGAGAGTTCTCTTAAGGTGGATACAGGCGGCATTGAGTTGGTTGGTGTGCGATAAGCAATCGGTTGCAGGTGATCGGCCAGGTTGTCGGCTGTCGCCGGTCCCGGTGGCAGTGCCGGAACATTGAGCTGAGATAAGGGGCTTGGTTCGGTTTTCTCGGTCTTCTCCCCGATCTGCTGACCGCCCATATTCTGCCTGAGCTTCGTCACTTGCCGGCGGACCGGATCCCATTGGTCGGTCATCTTGCAACTAAACAAGGGCTCAATCTCCCACATTCTCTTGCGATCGAAAGTCTGCTTGCGCACTTGCATCTTGCCGACAGTGATCGTTCCACCGACCGGCTGGCGCTCTACACCATCGACGGCGATGAGCTCTTCTTCCCCGATGGAGGCATCGGCGACAACTACTTCTTGACCGGATGTCGCTGAGATAAGCGTTTGCTGGCTGCCGGTGCCCACCGAGCATTTCGTGTCCTTGCCGGAAAGCGATAGCACTCTAACGACTCCGGATGAGCTTTCGTCGATGATGCTGACGCTGTCTTCCGGAACGGTTATTTCACCGCGATCGGTTTCCACCGTCAGAGGTCGCCGGTCGGTCACGAGAACCAGTCTGCCTTCCTGCAGCTTCACCCGGTGATCCTTGTGCGCTGCAAAGATGGTGCCTGTGCGTCCGAAAATCATTGTGTCGTCATCATCGAACATGTATGGCTGGCAGTTGCTGCTGACGAACAGCCAGCTTTGCAGATCTTGAATATCCTGACTCATAAAGATTGGAGCCAATAACGTATTCAAGGCATCTGCCACTTCAGCTCTTGCCAGATTATAACCGCGTCCCCTTGTGATGTCGGTCGGGACAACTTCACTACCTGGCATCGTGCCAGTTGTCGTGATCGTGATCGGCGGTGGCGGCTCGCTGACTGTGATGACTGGCGGCACCGGCGGGCTGGAATGAACGATGTCGAGCGGAATAAGCGGCGGACCGATTACATTAAAGGCAGTATTGATAATCTCAATCGGTCCGGCCGGATCGATCGACACGATACCGCCATCGATATTGAAGGTGGGAGAATTGGTTGTCGAAATGGAGGCGGTGACGCCCTTGGACGAGCCGTTGGGATATGTGAGCCGGAACTCAACGTACGGGAAGTTAAGCAGGTTGCCGCCCGGATTTAACTCTGTTTGCAGAATAAGCGGGGTGCCTGTCACATCGACGCCGGGATCCACTACTACGTTATGATCGCCTGGCGGCACTCTCTGCGATTGTAGTGAGGAGAGCAACTGATTGAAGTCGGCGATCGGTACGCCGGCGTAGATAGCCAATCCGCCGCCGCGATAACTTTGTACTCCCCAGCCCGGGCCAATCGTAATGATGCCAGCGCCGGTGAAGCGAGCGACACTGTTGATGGTGGTTCCGTTGGAAGCATTGCCAATTTCCACCTCGTGGCCTGCGGTCATCCAGATGTTGCCGCCTTGCGCAAAGAACGAGCCAATCAAAGTCGGACCGACCACCACTCCACCAACATAGATGTCTTCGGTCGCGGCCAGTCCAATGTCTCCGCCGAAGGAAAGCATGTTGACATTGCTGTTAACAGTAATGTCGCCATCGCCGGCCGTTACCATGACATTACCCGGGCTGCTGAAGGCCGAGTAGTTGTAATCAGTCATGCTGAGCGAAGCAGGATTATTGCCGAGCGAGAGCACGCCCGCACTAACACCGATGCCGTTAGTGGCACCCAGGTCGTTAAATAGAACAGAATCGTGCTCGCTCGTGATTGTGACGTTTCTGTTTGCGGTCAACTGCAAGCCTAAAGCAAGCGCTAAATTATCCAGAGTTATCCCTTGATGAGCTACAACATCAATATCGCGTCCAGCCACGATAGTGGTCAGATTAAGTGACGATGTACCGCTTATCTGCACAGTGTCGCTGAAGCTCGAAATTGCCACATCTCGTCCGGCTTCTATCGCTACTCCGGTATCCGTAACTGAGCCGCTACCGATTGTAACTGCTTGTCCGCCAATGAGTAACACGTCTTGTCCGGCATTCAGGGAGACAGGATCGCTACCCGTCCCGCTTGCAATGGACACCGTTGTAAAGGCGTTTAGCTCGATGTCTGTGCCTGCGGTCAGCATAGCCTCGTCAGTTACATTGATGTCGGCGCTGAAGGAACTCAAGGTCAGCTTGCCGCTCGTAGCCGTGATCGGGCCATTCGCTGCCAGTCCGGAAGTGCTGGCGTCGACGAAGAAGTCGGTTGCAGCTGAGCCAGTGATCGGACCGAAGACGTTCTCTTGGAATACCGTCACCGAGCCGTGAAGACTGGTAAGGTCAATGGCGCCGCCATCCAAAGTACCGGTGGTGAAGGGAGTTCCCCCCACCGTCATATCAACCAGCAGGCTGCCGGCATTGGCAATCGATATCACGCCGTTTTGGGCCTGAATCAAATTGCTGTTATGAACGTTACCGGCCGTAATAAAGATTGAGTCGTTGTCAGCTATTACTTCACCTTCCGTATTAAGCGTCGGTGTGGTGATAGTGATGTCGCCGGAATCGGAAGTGATTGTTGCCAGGCTGTCGAGATTAATGCTGGATGCGCCCACATTGACGTTTAGCGTCACTCCGAGGTCAGGTGGAGTAGACGATGCGGCAATCGTTCCGACATCTAAAGTGGTTGCTGACTTCAGTAGAGTGACCGAGACGGAGGTGCCGCTTGCGTTTAAGAATCCAAGCAATTCACCATTGGCGTTGCCGTTAACAGTGACAGCGGTTCCCGGGTTGTTGAGGTTGATTACACCTTGGGAGCCGAGCGACCCGCGCGTGTCAATCTTGTCATTTAGAGCAACGTTCAAATCTCCTTGAGCATTGTTGATGCTCACAGAGTTGAAGCAGCCGCAAGTGTCGGAGGTGGAAAGAATTGCTCCTTTCGCACCATTAGTGAGCCCGACAGCGTTCTTGTCTATCAGGAAGGAGTCTCCGCCGGCCGACCCGAAGGTGATTTCGACTAGTCCGGAGAAATTGAAAAGACCGACACCGGCGCCCGCGCTATTGATTGCAGCTCCGATGCCGTTGGTGCCGTTGACGGCGATCAACCCGTTTGTAGCAGTAAGCGTAATGTCACCGCCGAGCCCGTCGAAGGGAGCGCTCGAATCGAGGAAGCCGGATAGAATCGAAGAATTGTCTGAGATTAGTTCGACGGCTCCGCCGTCTCCGCCATCAGCGCCACCGTTGGTGTCGACAGCTCCGACTGTGACTTCGTCGCTCGCCTGAACCGAAACTGCTCCGGCATAGCCAAATCCATTCAATGCCGATGCCGATATCGGCCCTACCTCGATAAAGCTATTATTACTCGCAACGGTTACATGGCCGGCGTCTCCGCCGTCCGGTCCACCCTGCGTATTGATGGTGGTCGAGATGGTAACCGAACCGTCGGCGATAACCTGCACTTCGCCGCCGTTGCCGTTTCCAGTTAACGGTCCGCTCGGTCCGCCAGATACGATTCCGGCTGCGGAAGTGGCTATCTGTTTGATTTCTACATTGCCGACGACCAGGACGTCAACGAATCCGCCGCCACCACCACCAATACCGCCCCAGGTGGAAATTCCGGCGTCGCTGGCGCTGTTGATGATCAGGTCACCGGTATTTCCGGTGGTTGTGACCGTAACTGCGCCGCCGTGTCCATCGCCCACGCCGACAGTTGATATGCTGCCGTTTTCAAGCAAGCTATCGCCGATTGTTATAGTATCTCCCGCCGTGATGGTGACCATGCCGCCGTTGAAGTTGGGCCCTGCGTCCGGCGGAACATAGGAGCCCGCGTTGATCGATGTCGCTTGGACTTCGCCATCAGCTGCCGTCAGTTCGATGTCTGCTCCATTGCCGGAAAGTCCGCTTTCCACACCGCCGCCGCCGGCCGTGATCACTGCAGCAAATATGCCGTCAGGAGCGGAAATTGTGATGGTGCCGCTTCCTTCGCCTGCCAGCGACCTCGAATCGACTCCGGCTAGCTGCGCCTCGCCGCTTGTCGTTAAAATGTCGATTTCGCCGCCGAGACCGCTATTGATGCCGCCAGTTGAACTGATATTGCCCGTTACGGTGATTCCCGTGGCTGCATGAATAGTAGTGCCGCGACTGCTGCCGTCGTTGCTTGCGCCGTTGTCGATGACCCCGTTTACAGAAACAGCATCAGACGAGCTGGTCAGCGAAATCAGTCCGCCATCTCCCACTCCGTCTATGCCGGCTTTAGCGATGACATCTCCGGTAGAAATCAACCCGTCGGCCAGCATCATAATGTCGCCAGCGTTTGCGTTGCTGCTGCCAAAGTTGGACGTGTTGATTGAGTTTAGCAGCTCAATGGTGGTTCCAGCTGTGATGTTGACGCTGGAGCCGCTGCCGCCGGTCGAAAAGTCGTTGCCACCGCTTGATCCATTGATGCTGGCAACGGTATTGCCCGGAATGGAGTCATCGATTTCGACCGAGCCGCCTGATTGTATGTTAATGCCTGTGAAACCAGATACGGTGTCGGTTACGGTACCGGCATTTCCGAAGTTCGCTATGCCGTTTGATATGTTTCGCGTAAAGATGTTGTCGTCCGGGCCGGTACCGGTACTAATCATTGTGATGGCGCCCGAATCTCCTTGCGGGCCATTCGAGCTGGCGAAAACACCACCATTGACGGTAATTCCATTGACGGACTCCAAGTGGATGAAGCCAGAGTTGGCAGCGATATGAGACCCTGCTGAAGTATCCACATTCCCGCCGATGGTTATCGAGTCAGGCGTGCAGCCCGGACAGGGCGGGCCATTTCCTGTGATTGCGATGATATTGCCGGCATCAGCACCGCCGGTTGCTCCGACGAAGCTTCCTACTGATATCTCACCGTGGCCGGTTGTCAGGCTAACATTGTTGCCGGACCCGCTGTTACCCCCGTAGGCTCCTATGTAAGCGCCGACATTGATGCCTTCTCCGGCCAACACTTCAACTGACCCGGCTGTTCCTGCGCCGCCACCAAAGAAGAATCTAGTCGAAGTAAAACTTTCAATTGCGCCGTGGATTGCGGCAGTCGTGACGGCGCTCACCATGACATTGCCACCGTCTCCGGAGATGAAGCCTCCCAGTGAGGATAGACTGCCATTCACATCGACCAATCGACCGGCATCGACAGTGATCATCCCGCCATTTCCAATCGTCTTGATAGAGTTGTCGAGGCGAGCAGCGGCGGTTCGAATGTCGGCCGTATAGATATCGTTGCCCGCAGTGATTGAAACATCGCCGCCATTGCCGCCCGAGTTGCCGCCATATGAAAGATATCGAGCGATCTGAATTCCGGATGGACTGACGTCTTCATGCACATTGACGGTGATATTACCGCCAGTGCCGGCATTGGTCGAGCCAGCTTGACACAGACAGGCCGACGCATCGAAGTCCATACTGCGGCCAAGCACCAGCGACCCTTCGGATGATGTGATTTCTATGTTGCCCCCGTTGCCACCGGCATCTCCGCCGTTTGATCTGACACAACAAAAATCGCTGCTGAAGAAATTGAGAGCCAGATTGACATCGTCTTTCGCCGTCAGTGAAACAACTCCGCCATTGCCGAAAGCGCCAGGATAGTTGGTTCTTGCGGCTGAGCTATCTACAACCGTATCAATGTTGATCGCTCCGTCTGCAGAGTCGACAGTAATGTCGCCGCCACCAGCAAACAGTAATCCGCCATTTGAGTTGAATCGCTTGACTGTTACGCCGGAATTGCCGGAGGCACTCAAACTTCCGCCGGAGCCTATGTAACCATTGCCATTACTCTGGAAGCCTGTATTACCGGTAAACTCTGCAGAGCCGGAATCGGCTGTGGCGCTAATGGAACCGCCGTTACCGCCCGATTCGCCGCCGTCAGCTATCAAGTCGGTACCCAGAATGTCGGTGAGAGCATTAATCTGAATCGCACCGGCATTGTTGTCCGCGAATACTGTTGAATAAGAAGAAGAGTTCGGGAAGTCTGTGGTGCTGGTGAGCGTGACGCTGCCGTTGGTCGATTCAATCTCTATATCGCCGCCGTTGCCGCTTCCGCCATTGAATCCACCAATTGCTCTTATGAAGTCAATTGTCAGATTCTGCGCCGTCGAAATGCTAATGGCGCCCGCGTTGTTGCTGCCACCGTAAGCGCCATAGGATGAGCTGTCGACGGCGCCCGAGTAGACGAAGGTACCGCTGTGCGACTGGACGGAGATGTCGCCCCCGCTGCCGTTGGTTCCCGGTGTCGCGCCTGTTGCCAATAGATGGTGCAGGGTAATTGTCCCACCGGCTTCCACCGATATGTTACCGGCATTGTTGTTGAATCCGGAGTCACCATAGGAGCTGGCATCAACTCCCTGGCTCGCCGGATTGACTGTCTCGATAGTGCCGTTGGCATAAAGTGATATGTCGCCGCCGCTGCCTCTTCCGCCACTGAGAGCAGCCGTGGAGGAAATCTCGCCGTTGACGGAGAGGTCGTTGCCCGCATGCACGCCGATGCCAACATTTCCACTCAAGCTATCGAAGATCGCTCCAGCTACGCCATTGAAGGTGACCGAGTTAGAGATGGCGAGCGTTTGAATATCGCCTGATGCCGTGTAAAGAGTAATAGCGGCTCCGTTGCCGTTACTGGGACCAAGCGCTCCGGCTAATATGTTGCCGGACGTGACATTGATACCGTTTGCGGCTCCTATATAAATGATGCCTGCATCACTATCGAAGCTCAAGGTGTTGAATGCCGAAGAGTCAACGGCGCCGGCGACGGTAACGGCGCCGCCGGAATAGATTCTGATTGCATGACCGTTGAATGCCGAGTTGCCAATTGCGGTTAACTGTCCAACAGTGACATTGCCTGCTGCCGTGATTTGAATCGAGCCGGCGTCGCGCAATGCGGACCCTACATTGATAGCTGAGGTCGTAATCGAACGATTGGTGGCGATGCAGGCGCCGCATGAGACGATAGTTACGCCGCCGCCGCCGAAAGTATTGTCATTGCCGCCGACGGCATTGATATTGCCGTTAAGAGTGAGGTCTCCACTGCCAGGGCTCGTGGTTAGGAATACGCCGCCGCCATTGCCTGTACCGGAGCCGAAGGTATCGATCGCACCGTTAACCAACAGATTGCCGCCAGAGCTTATGACTGTTAGTCCGCCTCCATCGCCGTTGGTCTTCCCGGATGTATTCACGTTTTGCAAGGTCGTGCCGGCTCCTTTAGAGTACAGCGTTGCCGAACCGCCGGAACCTGAAGCGGCAGAGGTTTGAGTATTTAGTGCTCCAGTGAAGTTAATGCCGTTAGCACCGGTTGACTCTACGTAGATGTCGTTGCCGTTAGTGCTCAATGCAGATATGGCAGTCAGATTTGGATCGTTTCGGTTGGAGACGATCATGTCACCGGTCACACTGCCTACTGTAAGTGTCCCGCCCGCTCCAGCGTTGTCGGTGAAGGTACCTGTGCTCAGGATTAGCACGTCATCACCGAACAAACTCGTGTGTTGTCCGAAGTAATAGAGTTTTATGAGGGTGTTATCCGTAAGAACCGAAAGCGCCGGTCCAGAATCGACAAGCGGTGCGAGATCTCCAGTATTCGTGTAGAGCAAGGCATTGCCGTTGGCTGTGTAGTTTACTCGCACTCCGCCACCGGTTGTCACTTGTTGCTGTGCAAAGATAATTGAGCCGTTGGTAGACGTCAGGACCAGATTAGTTGGTGCTGCCATAATTCCGTCTCCCAGAACTTGGACGGTTTCTGACGCATTAATTGTCAGATTGCCTGTACCGGTAACCTGGATGGTGCCAGGATTTCCTGCGCAATCTGCACCATTTAGAATCGATACACCACCGCCGGTGCTTGTAATGTTCATGCTCTGGCTTGACGTAATCAGACCGGCTGTGTTGGCTATTGCTACACCGCCGCCATTGTTCTGGACTGTTAGAGTAGTGCCGGCTCTGATCACTCCCACTGTGATAAAGCCATCAACCGAGCCGGAATTGGAGATTGCAATCCCTGGTCCGGCATGCAGTCCTGGTGAGTTCGCGATTAGAATCGCCCCACTCAGCGCTTCGACTGTTCCGCCCAGATTGGACAAACCTAGTGATCCGCCAACGCTACTAATGGTTATGTCGTTGAACGAGAGAAAGGTCGAGCCGGCGACGGTTACTGAAGTGTTGCCACCGCTATTGTTGGTTATTGAAAAGTTGCCTCCAATGAAGCTGCTGTTGACTACGGCCAGGTTGAGTCGGATGTCCGGTGTTTCGGCTGGACGCGTAACAGTAATGTTGCCGCCGGCTGAAACATTAACGGCTCGGATAAGGACATTGGAGCTGTTGAACGTGATGTCCTGGGCGATATTGATGTTGCCCGTTACTAGGTCTTCGCCAATAGTGGCCTGGGCGGGATCCGCAACCAACGAATTGCGGCTTACAATCTCGCCTGATTGGAAATTGAAGTCGATATTTGCACCGTCGTTGGAGATCGGTTGAGCGTTATTGATGCTCAAAGAGCCGGCTGCGGCACCCGATGATCCGCTGATGCCTCCAATCTTCATTGCTATAGCATCCGAGCTACCGGCGATCAAGGTAGTACTACCGGCAACACCGCCACCAGAACCGGACTGATCAAGAATAGTCTGTGAAGGGAGATTTACCTGTCCGGTATTGGGGCCGGCGCCGAAAGAAGCAAAGGTGGTACTGCCGGCGTCGCAGTTGGTGCAGTCCGCGCTAACGGATTTGGTGTCAAGCGTGAGCGCTGAGGCGCCCTGGAGATTAATGTTGCCGCCGACACTCGAGGGACCAAAGACGAGGGCTGTCTGGTTAGCTGAGTCTACGGCGATATCTGCTCCAGCGACAAGGAAGATGTCTTGACCCTGTCCGGTAGTGCGTGACTGGAAGGTAGCAGTGTCACCGGATGTCACACTGATGTTGTTGCCTGAAAGGAGAACAAGCCTTTGCACACCTGTGCCGTTCATCACACGCATAGACCCGGCTGCTGAAAGAGTTAGTCCGCCTTCTGCTGCAATTAATCCGCCAGCCGTCAAGGCTCCTTCGCTCGCGGAATCAGTAAATACGAACTTCACGAATCCGCCATTGCTGGAATTTCCAAACAAATTCGCTGTGGCAGATACGCTGCCGACAGAGATAGAACGCGGTGCGGACATGAAAATGCTGCCCGGGTCACCGGAGCCATTGAATACGCCTGTAGAGATTGCACCCTGGACATTGATTGCACCGTCTCGAGTGGCAACGCTCAAGTCACCGCCATCAGCTCCTTGCGAGCGAATTGAGAATCCGTTGAGATCGATTCCGAGCGTAATATCGTCCTGCGCCGCTAGCGTGACTTGTCCCCCAGTAGTGCCGCTTGAATTGATGCTTTGAATTGTGGCGCTGCCGCTTGAAACCACCGCCACACCATTAACTCCGAAAACTGTGTCGACAGTACCGCCAGCTGTTCCGGAAATCGAACTATTGTCTATGTTTCCAACCTGGATACCTGCTCCCAGGGAGGTAGTAGCTAATGTGACCGAGCCGCTGGAGCCATTCTGGGTGTAGGCTGCAATGTCGAATGCGGTGATACCTTCTGCGGCTGTCATGTGAACGAAACCGGCATTGCCAGATAGTAGAGCCGTAGACTGGGTGTTGATCAGTGCGAATGAGCTGAGCAAGATCTCACCGCTAGCCGAATTGATTATGATGTTACCGCCGTTGCCCTTGTCCGCTCCGCCTAAGCTGCCCCTTGCGAAAACGCTGTTGCCTTCGACGTTTTGTGCGGCGTTAAGTGTAATCGATCCTCCGTTAGCTTCCGTGCCGGTTGCAGCATATGAAGATGTGTCGAGATTACCGGATATGAAGATTGCTGACTCAGATGTAACGCTGATATTGCCACCGGCTCCGGAACCGACACCAATCCCTGCAGCTGTTGAAACAATTGAGCCTACTGAAAAATCACCGATTGAGTTGACTTTGACTCCGGTCAAACCGGTCAGTGGGTCTAAAACGAATCCGGCATTGCCGTTGAAATCGACGTGATTGTCTATATCTCCGAAAACAGCTATTCCGTTAGTGAAGTTGAAATCATTCGCTTCAATCAAAGTAATGGCTCCGCCATGTCCTGAAGTAGACCCTGTCGCAGAAGCCTGCAGACCGAACATACTCATGCCGAAGGTCGATTGAAGGTGGATGAAGCCGGCATCGCCAAGCGGTCTTTGGGTCGAGGTACTGACAGAGCCGTAGCCGGCTCCTCCCTGGTAGGCTAGCCCCAGAACGTTGCCACCGTTGCCCTGTCCATCGATGACATTGCTGTTCGCAAAGATATCGAAGGTGTTTATGCCGCTTCCAGCAAACAGTGTGACTGAGCCTGCATCGTTGCCAGTACCATTTGCTCCGGTTGCCGAGGTGTTAATGTTGCCGGCGAGTATCTGTCCGCCAAACCCCTGCCCGGGTGCGAAGAGCCTAACATCTCCACCGCGATTGCCCGACGAGGCTGTCGAGGTATCGATACTGTTGCTACTGGTGTTGATGAATCCCAGAGCGTAAACCAAAAGTGAACCCGGGTGAGCCGGGCTGCCGGTCGTTGTGGAGATGCTTCCGGTCAGGAAGGAGAAGCTGGTATTCATTATATCCAGGTAGATGTCTTTACCTGTCGAGCTGACATCTCCAATGCTCGTTATCGTCGGCTTATTTCGAACTGAAATGACTGAATTGCCTGTGAAATTCAGTCCTGTTAAAACTCCTGACGAAATGGTGGCCGGAGTAAAGGACGCGGTACTCAAAATGATAGCGCCGTTGGTATCAACCACCTGTGCGTGTGGGCTTGAGTAGTACACGGGAGTCAACGCTGGATCGACGAAGGAAGAGACTGTTTGTCCGCTTGCTGATGTGATGGCTAGCGGTCCTCCAGAGAGCTGATACATAAGGAGGTTCTCTTTGAAGTCGACACTTAACAGGAAGGGGGCGTCGATTAATTGCTGCGATACAACGATGTTGTTGCCGGTAAGGTAAACTCCCCCGGAGTGTGCGCCAAAGCGTCCCAGACCGGTGACGTAAATGCTGCGATTTGTCGCGAGATTTAAATTCCCCGAGGTCTGCGGTCCCATTACTGCTGGCCAGATGCCATCTTCATTGCTCGTATTCAGGATGTAAATCGATCCACCGGAGACCGTTAAGTCGAGGTTGCCGTTGTTGGGGGTGATTCCGCTATCGATGTTCATGATGTTGAGATCGCCACCAGCATTAGTTATCTTCATGCCGGTCTCTGAGTAAATCTCGCCGGAATCGTAGTTAAAGGCACGCGATAGGTTGTAGATTGATAACGAACCGCCTCCATTAAACATCGAAAGGGGACCGAAATCACTTCTGATTGAGCCTGTTGTCACCGAAAGATTCAGCCCTCCCGAGCCGACCAAATTGACAGCGGTGTCTCCATTTGTAGAACTGGTCCCGACAACTACATTAGCGCTCAGGAAATTAAGACTGAGCGGAGTATAAATGTCTCCATTGAGTATTGATGAACCGCTGTTGCCGGAAGTAGCAAAGGTAACAGTGCGGCCGGCTTGAATGCCTCGGGTTGATATAGAAGTTGGTGAATGCAGGTAGGTATATCCCGTCGTGTCTACATCATTTACCAGTGTTAATCCGCCCATTCCGGTGTTTTCGATGAAGAGATTGTCCGCGGAGATAGCGCTTAGGCCGGCAATTCCGGGCGCGTTTCTTAGGGCAATTACCGTGTTGCCGATTGTGTTTGGAATGAGTATCCCATTGGGATTGACGAAAGGAGTATCCGAAAAGGCGTCGGCCATGACCAGTATGTCGTTGTTCGAACTGACAAACGATTGGCCGAAAGTGCCGTAGTACACCGTCACGCCGTCATTGTCGACAAATGATTGAAGAGACGGACCGGAGCCGACGGAGGGGTTCAGGATGGTGCCATCCTGACTGTACATGTAGTACATGCCGGTACCGGGATCGACATTAACAGACAGACCAGCGCCGGTCTTAACTTGTCCTTGTCCCAGTACGATCACGTTGCCGGCATCCAATTGCACTTCGCCGGCGGGGTCATTCGTGCCGAATACACCGTTGCCGGTGATAATCAGATCTTGATTTACTCCGATGGTGAGGAACCCTGTCGTTTGTACTACGAAGCTTGCTTGATTTCCGTAGCCATCGCTGTTGTTGTAGAGGAAGGTATCTCCGTTGAAATTACAAATGCAAAGATCGTTGTCTTTTGAGCTGATCTGGCTACCTAAATTTGTGACATGAAGGTCGCCGTTTCCGTTGATTTGTAACAGCTCCACAGCTGTCATGCTGCCTGTCTGCAGCGGGCCGCTCGAAACGTTGTTAATGACCATCGAGCTGCCATTATTGGTGATGAATAGATCTTGACCGGCGTCGATATGGCTTCCGGCCGCATTAAGTGTCAATCTACCGTTTTGTGAGTTGAAAATGTTGATGTCGGCGTTGGTTGGAGTAGAAATATTGCTGTTGAGAATATTGACGTCGAGATTGTCGAAGGGCCCATTATTTTCGATCGAAACGCCTGTGCCGCCAGATAGTGCACTGTCTTCAATTGAAATATCGCCTGCTTCCAGCGACAAATTGTTTGATGCAGTGACAATCGAATTTCTGATTTCAATTTTCTTTATTAGTGCAACGGAGCTGTTGATTTGAATGTCGGACGAAGGGCCGCTTGAAACTGTGCTGTCTTGGATAAGGACATTGCCGGAATGTATGCCGATGCTGCTTCCGGCATTCAAGTCACCTCGAATTTGAGTTTGTGCTGAGGTGTTGGTTGCTGATCCTTCAAAGTAGTTGGATGAGGTGATCTGCCCGAGTGTGTTGAAGACGATTGGCAGGTTGTCTGATGATTTTGGTTGAGCATTCTGAATGAGGATTTGTCCGGTATTGCTGGAGCCGTTGTTGGTGTTTATACCGCCGACCGTGATTCCTGTTTTGCTGACAGCTCCTGCAATAATGCTGACATCGCCACTGGTTCCGCTGCCGGAGCCAGTGGTAGTAATCTGGCTGGTTGGTGCTAGCAAGACTTTGCCGTTGTTGACGCCCGAAGCGTAGGCCGCGAGAGTTACTTTGCCACCATTCAAGTTGCCTGATGTTGAAGCCGAGCTGATAGTTAAATTGGCGCTTTGGGAGAAATCAATATTGCCGCCGGTAGTAGAAGCTCCATCAGCCGTCACAGCGACGTTCGCTTCGGTGCCTGCGGTGGCATTGCTTGAGCACGGACCGCAAGGCGTGGGAGTTAGCGCGACTCCCGCGACGAGGTTGATCTCATAGCCTTGTCCGCTGCCGTCGCGGGCTGTGATGTTCTGCAAGCCGCTCGTGCTGGTGATGTGTCCGGTGGCTAATATCCCAAGAAACTGTCCAACGGACACATCGCTTGTCAGTTGGATGTTTCCGATGTTGTAGTAGGTCGGATCCCCGGTCGCGAGAATATGCCCAAGCACCAGGTTGTCGCTCTGAGACAACACATGAATCTCTCCAGCCTGAGTGTTGACTATCCCTTTCACATCGCCGAAATTGGCATTGATGGCTCCGTGTCCGGAGAAAAGATTGAGCTCGCGAGCGATCCAGTTGCCGCCGCTGACCGACAGGTCTACCTTGTTAGTCAGCAGCGAGTCGCGGAAATTGATCGTGCCGGCCTGGGCTGTGACCAAACCAGCAAGGTTGTTCATGATCAGATTGTTGGTCGCCAGTGTATTGAGATTAACGTTGCCGGCCATCGCAGCCATCGTGCCGGAGTTGATAATCTGCCCAGCGCCGGAGAAGAGATTGAGGTTGTTGACCGCGCTCATGACAGGAGAGACACCGGTAACTCCTGCTGGCAGGCTATTGATAATTGATCCGCCGGCATTAATGGACAGATTGCCGGCGCTGGAGATGATGCCGGCGTTCATCACGTTTTGAATTGTGTTCAAGACGAGATTGAGCCCACTAGTTGCATTCGTAATGCTTGAAGGCAGCGCTGAAAGCATAGTGGTGAGCAAGGCCCCGTTGCCGTTCATGAAGTTGCTAGCATTGATGGTGGCAGTGTTGATCTGGCTACTAGTGCTGTATCCGATAAAACTTCCACCATTGGTGACATTGCCGGTGAAGGTGAGATTTGGAAGATTGGCGAAGTCGTGAAGAAGCTGAACGTTTTGCGGAATAACTAGGCTGGCGATTGATTGAGTTAAATTGCCGCCGAGCGAGAATTGACCTCCGGAAGCATTACCTGCTGCTGCGATACTCAGGCTCTGCTGTCCGAGCGTGGCTACCTGAATGGCGGCGACCAATTCCGCCGGCGTCAGTAGGTCGGTCGGAAGAACAGGTTTGGCGACTCCGCCGACCGAGATGGTGACCGGGTTGGTCAGACCGATGGCGCTGGCGCTGACGCTCGCTGTAGTGGAAGACAGGTCCAGGTTGAGCGGCACACTCGGGGCGGGAGCCGCTGGCGGTGCAGCCGGAGGGGCTGGGGCGGCAGCATTTGAAGCTGCCTGAGCGGCTCCGCTGGCGGTATCCGCTGTCTGGGCCGCAGCGTCTAGCATCCAGATGCTGTTGGAGAAAACCAGATTCAGGGCCAGCAGGACACCGAATGCTCTTCTAAATTTTGGACTCATGTCTTTCGCTCGTGAAATTTAGGGGGGATTTCATTGGAACCCTTCTGCTACCTGCATCAAGGGACACACGTCGATACCGACAATAACTTGCCGGCTCGCTGCTAGAATCGACGTAGTCTCGCTTATAGACACAACAAACATGCCCAAAAATAGCATAGTTAAAACACTAGAGCTATGTCATAATTCAGCAAATGTATTTATTAGCCTCTTTTTTTTCAAGCAGGCAGAGGGTCCGAGGACCACTTACTGATAACTGCCATGGTTTTGTTTTTTTCTTGCCGGAGCTGTCGAGCGCAACACAAAATTCTCGAATCTGAGCTGCTTCTGCCAGTGATGGGGAGATTATCGACGGATTGTAATCAGGCAATGATGCAACCAGTTGGCTACAAGAGGCGTTCCAGCTGCTAGGCACAGCGTTGAGGCATCAGATTCGTCAGTTCTGACCAGAAACGGCAACGAGGTGTGAGGTCGTTGTGTGTTGAGAGCCTTGGTGACAGGTCCGGACAGCAGCTTTCAGTGCGTCCTGAAAGAGTGTTTGGTATCAACTGTGGTGTTACTGACTGGTGGCAAAATAGTTCGCGCTTGCTGCCAGCAGGCAGAGCAACAATAGCAAGCCAACTACTAGAGCGATCTGATCACCTTTGGTCACTTGTACTGCCATTCAAATGTCCCCCGAGCCGTAAACTTTTTCCATTTTAACTTCCTGGAAACGATATTGTAGCTCTTCGCGACTCCAAAGAGTTAGAAAGGTATAAACGGGCGGCTCCTTACTGTTGCACAGGTGTCAGTCCGGCTCGGACTCTTCGCGCGCCGGGTGTATGTTGAAGTACTTTGCTTCCGGATGAATGACAACGATGGCCGAAGTGCTCTGCTCCGGTACGAGTTGAAACTCTTCTGACAAGCTCATGCCGATTCGCTCGGGAGCCAGCAGTTGGAACAGTTGAGACTGGTCTTCGAGATTTGGGCAGGCCGGGTAGCCAAAGCTGTACCTTGTGCCGCGGTAACCCTGATTAAGCATCGCTTTCAGCTCTGGTTTGTCTTCCCCGGCAAATCCGAGCTCAGCCCGAATGTTCCTGTGTATTACCTCGGCAAGCGCTTCGGCGGATTCGACTGAGAGCCCATGGAAGTACAAGTAATCGGTGTACTGATTCGACTGGAACAGTTCGTGACTGTACGTGCTGGCCGTTTGGCCGACTGTGACGATTTGGAGCGGAAGCAGGTCGAACCGTCCCTCATCGACCGAGGCAAAGAAGTCTGAAATGCAGAGTCGGCGGCCGTGGTCCTGCCGCGGAAATTTGAACCGCACCCATTCGGTTCTGCGGTCCTGCCGATAGACAATCAAGTCGTTTCCGGCTGATTGGCATGGGTAGTAGCCGTAGACTGCCCGCGGGGTGAGGAGGTGCTGCGCTTTACACCGATCTTTGAGTTCGCTTAAAGCTGGTCGAATCTTCGCGTTGAGCAGTTCCTCGTATTCCGATGACGGCATATCTCGCTGGCGGACCTGCCATTGCCCTCTGAACAAAACGTTTTCGTTGAGATGCTCGAAGACTTCATCGATCGAAACGTCGTCCACAATGCGCGAGCCCCAAAACGGTGGCTCCGGAACCGGCATGTCGCGAGCCACGTCCGAACGATGTACGGTGGCTGCGTTTTTACCGTTTTCTTGAACGACTTTATTCTTGGTAATAATGGTCGAAGATGCTTCGCCGTTAGTCGACGATGTTTCGCTGTGCACTACTCGTGGTGCCATGTCGGTCCTTGTGGATGTTGATTGTTGCTCATTGATGCCTCCATTGGAGAGCATTTCCATCATCCGGAGATCGTCGAAAGCATCCTGTCCATAGAATACCTGTCCCTTATAGACGTTCCGGCAATCCTCCTCGACATAACGCCTGGTCAAGGCGGCCCCTCCGAGAATGACTGGAGTTCGAATGTTACGTTGATTGAGAATGTCAAGATTTTCTTTCATGATCACGGTAGATTTCACCAGGAGCCCGCTCATGCCGATACAGTCGGCATTATGCTCGAGCGTCGCTGCAATGATGTTCTCGATCGGTTGCTTGATGCCAAGATTGATGATTCGGTAACCGTTGTTGGTCAATATGATGTCTACCAGGTTCTTTCCTATATCGTGAACATCACCCTTAACTGTGGCCAGGACCATGGTTCCTCTAGTGGAGCCTTCGACCCGCTCCATGAATGGTTCTAAATACGATACTGCCGCTTTCATTGTTTCTGCCGACTGAAGAACAAAAGGAAGCTGCATCTTGCCCGCTCCAAACAGCTCACCGACTACCTTCATTCCATCCAGCAAGATATTATTGATGATGTCCAAAGGCTTATGCTTATCTAGCGCTTTGGCGAGATCTTTTTCCAATCCAACCCTGTTTCCGTCGATTACGCGCTGTTTGAGTACTTCTTCGATCTCCTTGTGTTCGTCGGTCTTGGTTGTGGTGCCATTACCGGCGGTTTGACTCTTGTAGTAGTCTAAGAGCGTAAACAACGGATCGTAGTCTGCCGTGCGTTCATCGAAGATGAGCTTGCGATGGAGTTGGCGTTCTGCCTCATCGATTTTGTAGAGAGGAAGAATCTTCGCTGCATGCACGATCGCCATGTCGAGTCCGTACTCAAGGCAATAATGCAAAAAAACAGAGTTCAAAATCTTTCGAATCCTGGGATTGAAGCCGAAAGAAACATTGCTTACACCCAGGCTGGTCTTGACCTCTGGCAGATGCTCTTTGATCAACTTTATACCGTTCAGCGTCTCCAATCCGAGCTGGCGATCGTCTTCGTTGCCGGTGGAGAGTGTGAAGGTGAGACAGTCGAAGATTAGGTCCTCAGAGGCCATTCCGGCGCCGGTTGCTAGTTCGTGAATGCGCTTGGCTATTTCCAGCTTTCGGTCGGCCGTTTTTGCCATACCTGTTTCATCGATAGTCAGCGCAATCGCGGCGGCACCAAATCTGGTGATCAGCTCTACCTTGCGAAGCATCTTCTCTTCGCCATCTTCCAGGTTGATCGAGTTGATTACAGGCCTGCCGGCGATTAAC
This sequence comes from Candidatus Obscuribacterales bacterium, assembly GCA_020050835.1. Lineage (GTDB taxonomy): Bacteria > Cyanobacteriota > Vampirovibrionia > Obscuribacterales > Obscuribacteraceae > JAGVKB01. The sequence continues at coordinate 126,597 of JAGVKB010000039.1, forward strand.
TCTAGTGACGATTCAAGAACCGGGTATTCGGTGCTGTCGATGACGATTGGAATTTGAATGTCAGTATTGAGACGACGAATGAAGATCGACATGTCTCTTGCTTCGTCGCGTCCGACATAGGCGCTGCAAACGTCGAGCATGTGCGCTCCTTCGCGCTCCTGCTCGCGGGCCATCGCTACCATTCCGTCCCAATCTTCCAGCTCGAGGAGTTCCTTGAACTTCTTGCTGCCGTTCGTATTGGTCCGTTCTCCGATGATGATTGGCGCGGGATCGACATGCATCGCTGCCGACGTATAGAGACTGGCAACAGATGGGATATGGTCAATCTCACGTCTCTTGGGCTCGATCTCTCCGACTACTTCGCAGACACGCTTCAAGTGTTCAGGCGTGGTTCCGCAACAGCCGCCAATGATGTTGACGCCGTGCTCTCTGGCAAAGTAGTTCAAGGAGTTGGCCAGGTCATCGGGCGTAAGTTTGTACACTGTCTGCCCGCCGACATTCTCGGGCAGCCCGGCATTGGGAAGCACTGAGACAGCCTTTTTGCTGTTTTGACAGAGAAAGTGAATTGGGTCGATCATCTCCTGCGGTCCGGTGGCACAGTTCATGCCGATTACGTCGATCGGAAATGGTTGCAGGGTAGCGAGCGCGGCTGAGATATCAGAGCCCACCAGCATTGTTCCGAGTGGTGGCGCCTCGATGGTTATCTGTGTGATGATCGGCACCCGGCGGCCGATTTTCTTGAAATACTCCATCATGGCGATCACGGCTGCTTTCGCTTGAAGCAGGTCCTGACCGGTTTCAAACTGCAGTACGTCCACCCCTCCGTCCACTAGACCGGCAACCTGTTGGTAATAAGCGTCTTTCATCTCTCGGAAGGCGATGTGTCCGAGTGAGGGTAGTTTCGTGGTCGGACCGATTGAGCCGGACACGAAGCGCGGTTTGTCTTTCGTGGAAAAATCTGATGCCACGCGGCGTGCCAGCTCTGCGGCTTTGAAGTTGAGATCGTATGCCTGGTCAGCGATCGAAAATTCCGCTAGAACGACCGGCGATCCACCAAAAGTGTCCGTTTCAACTACATCGCAGCCGACTTCGAAAAAGCTGGCATGAATCTCTTCGATTACGTCTGGGCGGGAGTCTACGAGAATTTCGCTGCAGTTTTCAAGCCCTCGGAAATCGTCCAGCGAGAGGTCGTACTTGTGAATAGACGTGCCCATGGCCCCATCGAAGATGAGGACCTTTTTCTTCAGCATGTCCAGAAAGCTAGTCAAAACGTGTAGATACCCAAACCTTCAAATTACTGTCCGACTACGTATTTTTCCCATTTAACTCGGCAGTGTCTAAGTATATAAAAGGGCTGGAACTGAGGTAATTCAATGTTGAGATTACTGAGCCCTTTGTATCTATTGTCCTTTACTCTGTTGGCAGTTGGTCTGGCAGTAGGTCTCGAGGCGAAAGCTCAGCATGCTGACCAGGGGCGTTACATGCGAGTAACGACTGGCGCCACTCAGTTTCGTGACTGGGAGAAGCCGCTTGTCCAGGGGAATCCGAACCTCTCACATTTTACCTGGTGTCCGGTGACAGGCTACATACAGGGTCGGCAGAAGGTTATTCAACGAAGAGGTCCCGACGGGCAGATCGTTCAAGTTGTCCCGGGGTCTAAGCGGCGCAATATCTACATGAAACCGATTCATGTAAGTCCAAACTACATTGCCAATCGTCCAGCCAATCCAGACGTTCATGGAGCGGTCAGAGTCCCGACCATTATTCCGGCCAAGCCGAAGAGTCCAGCGCAAGAGGCGTCTTTGCGCGGTGCCATCCATGTGCCGACTGTGACAACGGCCAATGAAGATCTCCTGGGGAAACTGCACCGGCAGCGAGCTGCCGAAGCAGTGGCGGCGAGACTGCAAGCCCCAAGAATTGCCACATATCCTGCTCTATCGGGTACGATCTATCCACGGCAGAGCAGCTCTGACCTGCAAGGACAATGCGTTGATAAGCAAGTCCATGGCCTCTTGAAAGCCGCCTTCCCGAATCGATAACTCGGACAAGCACTGCCCGGGGCACGCCTGGCAAGATCCCTGCGATGCCGGAAGGTTTGTCAGTTGAGTAAAAGGGGCGATGCCATGTATCGCCCGGTACGGGTACGCTTCCGGTACTGCCCCAAACAGGCAACGACCGGGGCATGCATGACATGCCTTCGGCAGCGTGTTAGCCATGGCGCGCGGATTTGGTCACATAACTTAAAACATGTGCGAAAATGATCCCTTTCTATATCAATTCAGCTCGCGGGGGTTGTAAGTAGAGCTATGGCTCAAGAGAGATCGTCATTTGGAATCAAGAGCAAGCGAGTCTGTTTACCCACCGGCATAGCCAGCGCGACAGTAGTTGTAAAAGACGGGAAAATCACAGCTATCGCTCGATACGATCAAAGTGATTTGGGATGCCCGGTAATTGATGCCGGTGATTCAGTCGTTATGCCGGGTTTGGTTGACAGCCATGTTCATGTCAATGAGCCTGGACGGACCGAGTGGGAAGGATTTGAAACAGCCACTAAATCTGCCGCTGCCGGTGGTGTCACGACGATCGCCGACATGCCGCTCAATTCCAATCCGGTTACGACCACTCTCGAGTATCTCGATGAAAAGCTTGCGTCAGCGAGAGAGAGACTCTGGGTCGATTGTGCCTTTTGGGGAGGCGTGGTTCCAGGCAACGCAAAGCAGCTCGAGGCCATGATTGACCGGGGAGTGGTCGGGTTTAAATGCTTTCTCATTCACTCTGGAATCGATGATTTCCCCAACGTGACCGAGAGCGATTTAAATGAAGCCATGCCAATCCTGGCTCGAAGGGGCGTTCCGCTCCTGGTTCATGCCGAGTTGGAAAGCGGAGATGGTGGCCATGACCATCACTGGGGTGACGATCATGGCTGTTATAAATCCTTTCTCAAATCGAGACCGAGGCTCTGGGAAAACAACGCCATTGAATTGATGGTAAGGCTTTGCAGGCAATACAAAGGCAAAGTACATATCGTCCACCTCTCCAGCTCTGATGCCTTGCCGCTTATTAGCTCTGCCAAGCAGGAAGGTCTGCAGTTTACCGTCGAAACTTGTCCGCATTACCTGATATTTTCAGCCGAGGAGATTCCGGATGCCGACCCCAGGTTCAAATGTGCACCGCCAATCAGGGAGAAGGAGAATCGCGAGCGGTTGTGGAGCGCGGTGAAAGACGGGACTGTCGACATAATTGTCTCCGACCATTCGCCCTGCCTGCCCGAACTCAAATTTCTCGCTGAAGGAGATTTGAAAAAAGCATGGGGCGGCATCTCCTCGTTGCAGTTTCGTCTTCCGGCTATCTGGACTGAAGCAAGCAAGCGCGGCTTTCGCGTTGAAGATCTTGTAACCTGGATGTGCTTGCGACCGGCTGAATTTCTCGGTCTCGACTCTCGTAAGGGTCGTCTGGCGCCGGGCTATGACGCCGATATCGTAATTTGGGATCCCGAAAGAGCATTCAATATTGAAAGCTCGATCATTCACCATCGGCACAAGGTGACTCCATATGAAGGAAGAAACCTGCATGGAGCTGTGAAGACAAGTTTTGTCCGCGGCCAAAAAGTATTCGACAACGGCAGCTTGTCGGAGCGACCATTGGGAGAGTTGTTGCTCGGCAAGCGTGTGGAGATTAGGCAGTAATGGAACGAAATTTCAATCTGGAAGCAGCGAGCTTCACCGGTCTTGTCGACCTGGCTCAAGCAAAGGTGGGTGGAAAGGCTCTGTTGTGCTCGGACGAGTTTTTCGCCGGAATGGATAATTTATTGAAGCCAGGACGCGGTATCTTCCTGCCCGATGAGTACACCGATCGTGGCAAATGGATGGACGGATGGGAAACTCGCCGAAAGCGTGTGCCGGGATACGACTGGTGCGTGATCGAGCTCGGCATTCCAGGTGTTATTAGGGGAGTCGATATAGACACTAATCACTTTCTGGGAAATCATCCTCCCTATGCGTCGCTTGAAGCCGTCTCCATTGACACGGCGATTACACCCGATGAGCTGTCCAAATTATCTTGGACTGAAGTCCTGACTAAATCAGCGCTGAAGCAAGGCTCTCAAAACGTTTTTGCTGTCAGTCACCCCGGTCGTTGGACTCACATACGATTGAATATCTTTCCTGATGGTGGCGTTGCGCGCTTGAAAGTCTTTGGCGAAGCAAGACCGTTGTGGAGCCTCGTCGGACGTGGAGAGAAGGTAGACCTGGCTGCAATCGAGAATGGTGGCTTGGTTGTGGCCGCTAACGACATGTTTTTCGGCAATAAGAATAATATGATCATGCCGGGGCGAGCGCTTAATATGGGTGATGGCTGGGAAACGAGACGGCGACGCGAGCCCGGTCATGATTGGGCGGTCGTGCAACTCGGGCATCCCGGAATTATTGAAAAACTGGAGATTGACACCAATCATTACAAAGGTAACTTCCCCGACACTTGCTGGGTTGAAGGCTGCTTCGCTCCGGGCGCGTTGATGGATACCTTGACTCATACCCAATTCGAATGGATGGAAGTTTTGGAGCGGACCAAGCTCAAGGCCGATCACCGGCATCTCTTCGAAAAGGAATTGAAGGAAAAAGGTCCTTGGACGCATCTGAGAATCAACATCGCGCCCGATGGTGGTATTAGTCGTTTGCGAGCATTTGGGACGCTGGCTGAACAGGCTCATTCAACGGAAGCAGGAGGGCTCAAGCTTGAACCTGAAGAGTATCAATCAGCTAAGCGCTGAGGAAGCTAAATCCGAATTCTTGCGTTGCTGCTATTCGACTTCCTGGGCAAACGAAATGACAAAGTGCATTCCATTTAAGGATGAAAGCGAAATGGTGGCTGCTTCGGAGTCAATTGCGCGGAAGCTTACGCAGTCCGACTGGCTCGAAGCATTTGCCGGACATCCGAAAATTGGTCAAGATATCGACAGCCTGAAAGTGAAGTTTAAGAATACAGCAGATTGGTCTGCCGGCGAGCAAGCCGGGGTCGACAGCGCATCGGAAGAAGTTTTGCAGCAGCTGAGCGAAGGCAACCGAGCTTATGAGGAGAAGTTCGGATACATCTTTATAGTGTGCGCAACCGGCAAGAGTGCGGCCGAAATGCTTGCTCTACTTCAGGAGCGGATGGGCAATACACCGGAGAAGGAGTTGCTCATTGCCATGGCTGAGCAGGAGAAAATTACCAGGATCAGACTGGAAAGATTGGTAAGTGCTACCGAGGAAGAGTAGTAAGTGCTACCGGGGGATTAATTGAATTATAGTAGGGGCGGCTCTGGCAGCCGCCCAGGGACAGGCGATCAAGGACAGAGTGGGCGGCTACAAGAGCCGCCGCTGCGAAAGCCGCCGCTCCATCCGGAGCGAGCAAGATCACAGTTAAACGGTACTAGCTGCATGTTTGATTGGTCGACAGGGAAAAACGAAGTCGGTGATTGCCACCGGTTGATTGCCTAAGGAGGCGGACAGAATGAAAGTTTCAATCACGAAGGAGCAACAGGAAGAAATCTTTGCTCGCTTGCGCGAAGCCAATGTCGAATTCTCGAAGAAGTATCCGGGAGAAAGCGCGGCCCGTCAACCGGTTCACACTGTATACGGTGGTGCGCAGCTGTACAAATCCGACTCTGCCGTCAGATTGGGAGCGATGGCGCGTCAAGCGATGGAAGAGAACGCGCCGAATTATGTCATCTTTGCCCGCGCGCTGTCATTGCCTGGGTGTGAGAAGCTGCCGACTGCTGACAAGGAGATCAAAGCGCTCGCCGCAATGCTTGAGAGCAATTCGGAAAAAGTGCGCAGCGAGCAGCCTCACGCCTGGTTGGCGCATGCAGTCTACACGCGGGTTTTGGGTAAACTGAAGAGTGAGCCGGTGGAGGATTTCCGGATAGACTTTGAGGACGGCTACGGCAATCGTCCTGATCAGGAAGAGGATGGTCATGCTGAGCTGGCTGCTCAGGAAGTCGCTAAAGCGATGAAAGACAAGACAATTTCGCCTTTCATCGGCATCCGGGTGAAACAATTCAACGAAGAGCTGAAGGAGAGAAGCGCTCGAACTTTAGACATTTTTGTCTCAACTTTGCTCGAGCTTACCGGTGGAGTGTTGCCGGACAACTTCGTAGTCACATTACCGAAAGTTACCATCCCTGCTCAGGTGACCGCACCGGTAAAATTATTGGAGATCATCGAGTCGAAGAACGGTCTGCGACCAGGAACACTTAAAATTGAATTGATGGTGGAGACTCCGCAATCAATCATCAATCATCGAGGCGAAATCGCCCTGCCATCATTGGTTGCTGCCGGGGACGGGCGAGTGACTGGCGCGCATTTTGGAACATACGACTACACCGCTTCCTGCAATATCACTGCTCTGCACCAGGCGATGGATCATCCGGCTTGCGATTTCGCGCGCAGTATGATGAAGGTATCGCTGGCCGGAACTGATGTCTGGCTGTCTGATGGCGCGACCAACGTGATGCCGGTGGGCCCGCATCGCCGCGAGAAGGATGGTGGCACTCTGTCCGAAATTCAGGCCCAAGAAAATCGGTCTGTCGTGCATCGTGCCTGGAAACTAAGCTTCGGTCACATTTCGCACTCACTGAGTAACGCTTTCTATCAGGGATGGGATCTCCATCCGGCCCAATTGCCGATTCGCTTTGCTGCTTGCTACTCCTTCTTCCTGGAAGGATTCGAGCCGGCCTCTGTCCGGCTCAGATCGTTTGTTGAAAAGGCGGCCCAAGCTACGTTGGTTGGAGACGTGTTTGACGACGCGGCTACCGGTCAAGGGCTGCTAAATTACTTCTTGCGAGCGCTCAATTGTGGCGCCATCACTGAAGAGGAAGTGAAAGCGACCGGGTTGACGACCGACGAAATACGCGGCCGGTCATTCCTGAAAATTCTGGAGAATCGGCGAAGCAAGGAAAAGGTAACAAGCTAATGGACAGATATTATCTTATCGACGCAATCAAGCGGATCGAACTGGAGCGAGAGGCTCATGACGAGAAGTTCGCTGCCAATGAGGTTCACAAAAATTGCTTGCCTCGATTTGATTCAGTGATTGAAAAGCTGAAGCTGGAGCTTGCTAAATTGTCTGAAATTTCACCCGGCCCGGCTGCCGGCTCTAGCAACAACGCCTGAGCTCATTGGCTCGTCACTGCTGTTCTTGGCAAGGTGAGGTCGATCAAAAAGGTAGAGCCATTGCCTACTTCGCTTTTCAGCTCGATCTTTCCGCCCATCAATTCCACCAGCGATTTGCTGATTGAGAGTCCCAGACCGGTGCCTTCGAACTTTCGAGTGGAGCCGGACTCTACTTGACTAAAGGGAAGAAACAATCGTTGTTGGTCGGCTGCGCTGATCCCGATACCGGTATCTTCCACCGCAAATCTAATGGTGGCGGTCTCCTTGCGTAGCTGCAAGACTTTGCCTGAAACGGTGACAGATCCTTGCTCTGTAAACTTGATGGCGTTGCCGAGCAGTTTGGACAGCACCTGCTTCAATCGACCGCAATCACCTACGACAATTTCAGGCATGTTTGGATCTAATTGCAAATGCAGGTCGAGACGCTTTTCGTGGCAGAGCTTGAACAGCGTCTGCACGGTTTCTCTTACCACGAGCGCCGGATCGAATGGGCGCTGATAAATCAGCATCGTGCCGGATTCAATCGCCGAGACGTCTAGCAGGTCGTTTACCATCAAAAGCAGAGCGGAGGCTGAATCGTGGACAATCGTCGCCAGACCTCTTTGGTCGTCTGACAGGTGCTCTACCATCAACAACTCATTAGCGCTGATGATGGCGCTCAACGGAGTCCGGAGCTCATGACTCACAACTGCCAGGAATGCTGATTTTACTTTCGACGCCTGGAGCGCTTCGTCGCGTGCTTGCTCCAGCGCTTGGTTAGCTCTAGCCAATTCTTCAATGCGACATTCGAGTTGCAAGTGCAGCTGTACAATTTTTTCCTCCGCCTGTTTCTTTTTCGTGGCGTCACGCGCGATTACAGAGGAGCCGATCAATTTCCCTTGTGAGTTATGGATCGGTGAAATAGTCAAGGATACGAAGATTTTCCCCCCGTCCTTCCGTAATCCTTCAGTCTCGAAATGCTCCATCAACTCGCCGAGATTTAGCACCTGCATGGTGCGAGAGTTTGGAGAGCGGAACTCCGGAGGAACTAAGATTGAAATTGGATTTCCGATCATCTCTCTGCTCGTAAATCCAAAAATCGTTTCCGCGCCGCGATTCCAGCTGGAGATAATGCCGTCAAGCGTTCTGCCGATAATTGCATCGCGCGAGAATTCCACAATGGATGAAAGCTGAGCGCTTAGGTCCTCGGCTGCTTTGCGCTGCGTAATGTCAACGGCAATTCCGCCCAGATATCTTTTCCCAGATGGAGTAATAATTGGAAACTTATAGACCATGCTATGGATGGTGCCGTTCTCAAACGGAACACTTTCAATCGTTTCAAACGGAACTCCGGAATCTCTTACGTGATCATCGTTGTCGGTAAAGTGCCGGGCGAGTTGTTCTGGCAACCATTCATAATCTGTCTTGCCAAGGAAGTCCGCCGGGTCGACTTTGAAAAACTCGGCAAAACTTCGGCTGGCATACAGATAACGTCCGCTTTCGTCTTTAATGAAGGATAGAGCCGGATTGTAATTCAAAAAGTCGGTCAGCAGCTGCCTAACGTCGTCCAGCTTGCGCTGAGCATCCAACCACCCGCGGCGAGTAAGCAGCAGCTCATTTTCCAGTTTTGCAAAGTCAGCTTCCATCGATCAAAGTGCAAGAAGTCGAGACCGGAGTCCGGAGAGCGAACAAGATAGTGGACATCCGAAAGCAAGCGGCGCGCTATCTACAATCATACTGGACTTAAGGATGCTGAGTGGATTAGATTTGCGGCAAGCAGCACCAGTATCCCGTGGCGCCTGGCATTAAGGGCGCGCGAGCATGACAGATCGGAACGGTTGTGGGCGTTCAGTGGGCCAGACTGTTGGGCCGCTTGAATATCAGAGAGTTTAGATCCTCCTTGGTGTCCTGTGAATCGAGAACCAGTGCCTGAATATGGCGGATGAAGCTTTGCAGTAGCTCAATCTCAAAGAAACGGCATTTCTGTCCGATCGTTTCCAATCTCGGTGCTGGCATTTCTTCCCGATAATCGATATCGAAGCCCAGTTCTAGGAACGCATGTGCAGCGAAGAACAATTCCCAGTGTTTGAGAATGAAATGCCCGGCACGACTAGTGCCATACAAATTCTCAGCGACATTAACCTGGTGCGGAAAGCTGCCGGAATAAGTTGTGGTGTAAGTGGGTATCACTAAGGTAAAAGAAGGGGCCGGTCACTCCTGGAGTAATTAAAATGGACGGAAATTCCTTACCGGATACTGCAACTGCTGAGAATTTTGCCGGAGTGACAACGAAAAGTGCATGGCTCCGATCACTAAAATTAGTGCTTCTGATAACTGGCCTCTTACTGTTGTCAGCCCGACCTGCTTCCGCTGCCCAGTTTGAGCAGGAAAGTACATACATCAGCTGGAAAACGGCTGCTGGTAGTGCTACTGATCCCTACAGGCAGCGTCTGCTTATAGACACCGCGCGCCAAACGGCAACATTTCGTGCTAATGCAGCGGATCGGTCTCGGGGTGAGCTCACATTCAAGTGGGACGCTCCCCCAAAGGTAATACCGATCGGTGCTGGAACTACAACCCTCAAGTTTGGCGGAAAAATTTCAGCTATGCCGCCTACTCCTGGTCTGACTGGTTCGATCATGGCGGGCTGTTCACCCACTTATATGGCGGCGGTAACTCCGAGGAACTTTCACAAAGTGTCGGTAGGTTGGCCAGCTAACTCAAACCCAATCGGAGGTGATACGCAAATCACGCTTACTGGGAGTCCGTCCGTTTTGGATATCAAGGTCACTGGCAGCACTAAGGCGTTTAATGTGGTTTATGAGCTGAACGGCGTCGTTGAGGTAGTGTACCTATATAGACTGAACAAAGGCTCACCCGCTGGCGGTGGCACGACAGGCGGAACTGGCGGCACCACAGGAGGTAGCACGGGTGGAAGCGGTGGTGCCAATGATATTGGCGGGCCGATTGGCTTTGTCTACAGGCAACTGAATGGCGCAAGTGGTCCCTTAGGAAATGTTAGAAGCGCTGAGATCAATGCGACCACGTCTCCAAAGGGCACGACTGGTCGGGTGCGTCACTTTAACGGTGGTCAAATTGACTTGCACACCAACGGACGTTTTAATGGACAGGCTTTTGCTGTCTACGGCGAAATTGGGCGCAAGTACAATGCCCTTGGCGGCACGATGTTTCGTCTAGGGTTCCCGGTCAGCAACGAGGGGGACGTCCCAACTGCTACAAAGGGGCGCTGGCAGGCGTTTGAAGATGGGTTAATGATCTACCATTCGAGCGGCAGATACAGAGGTCAAACCTTCGAAATAGATGGCACGATTTTCAATGCTTATAACAAAAACGGAGGCATGAATAGCTTTCTGGGACTGCCTGTATCAGATCCAACTCCAATTTCAGTCGGACTACGCCAGTTGTTCGAGTATGGTTACATGGATTGGTTTAGGGCTGATAAAGTGACAAAGTCCTATCGCTACAGATAGGCGAAGTTGCCAGTCGAATGACGAGTTACCTTTTGAGAACCGACAAAGTAAGACCTGAGGCGTCAGGGAATGAAGCGTTTGGGGTATAGAATCTACGGCAGTGGTCAAGCCACACCTTTGATTTTAGTCTGTGCTGGCGTGCTCAGTATTCTGGGAGTCGGCATTATCTATATCATGCTCATGATGGGTGGAGCCAACGAAGCGCAGAATGCGGTTGACGCAGGGGCACTGCAAGCGGCAAGGATCGCGTTGAGCGAACCCAAAGTCGAGCTTCAGCAAGATGAGATAGTTGACTTTGGGGGAGAAGCTAAACAGAAAGACGATAAATACTTTGTGGACCTGTCAACAATAAATCGCATCTGGGGGCTTGCCTTACTGCAAGCCCTTAATGTGCAAAAGATGGTAGACAAAGACCTGTCCTCTAAGGACGCAGAGAAGCATGCTCGCCAGATTCACGAAAGCGCAACCGCTATTAGTGGCAGACTCGCCCAGGCTCTTGTGAGGGATACCGACCCAAATAGACCGAATCCTCTTCAGTCCGAGTTCTTGAGGCTGGTGAATGCCAATTCAATGCGCATGATCAAGTTTCAAATGAGCTCCGATTCGTCGAATTCTGGAAATCAACCTGCGCAAGGAACCATCGAAAATCGTGTATCCAAGAGCACTGAACGCCTGAAGACCAATTTGAACAAGTTACCAGGAAAGAGCAAGGATAGCGCCGACTTTACTCAATTAGGAATCAGCCAGAAAGAGCCGAGAAAGACTGCAAATATCAACGTTTCAGATCAATCTGAGGCAGGTGCAATCAGCACCAGCAGTGGTTCTAAGCAGACGGTAGGACGGCAGCAGCAATCAAACGACTCAACATATGCCATTGCGTTTACGAATCGTTCAAGAGACAGCAATATTCAGTTCAGTGTCGATCAAGAAAAAATTGGGAAACTAGCGCTCAATAACTTGCCTCCCGCGGAAATCCTCAATGGCAGGTTCTTTAAGGGATACCTGCCAGTTACTGTCGCGCTGTCACCACCCCTCAAATTTATGTTCGTGCCACTGGAGCATGACCAGAAACCTCACCTCATCTCGGCGAGTCAATTCAATCAAGACAAAAACGCGGACTTCAGTTCAGATACCCTGGCGAGGTCCATTCCGCCCAATGCCTTTCACTTTGCCAAAGACGTTTATGTTCAAAATGCCAAAAGGAATATCCAGCTTCAGGCTTTTTCCATGAGTAAGGATATGAGCCCAGGCTTTGTGATGCAGCACACACGCGGATTCATACGAATTGAAAATAAGGACGGTCTTGTTGATCCAACCAGCCGTCGACCGCTTCATGTGTTGGATCTAGCCAACCGTCAAATTGTGAAGGAGTACAAGCGTAACCTGAACCTTCCAGATGGACCAGAGGATGAAGCTGGACTGGTTCTTGGAAGATCCCTTTTCAATCCGGTAGAAAATCGCGAAGGGGTCGCCTCACCTTTTGCCAATCAAAGCGCTGAGCAGATGGAGATCGCCTGCAGCAAGTTGTCTGGAATTCTCGAAACTGAGCTCTGCAAGGATGCTCCGGACTACGTTTCCTGCTGCAAAGGTTTGCACGGAATTGCCGATGTCGAACCTTGCGACGCTCCTGTTTACAAGGAAGGTACAATGGTTCCCTGGCCAAATCTCGGTTCCCCAAGCATGCATCCTGTCTATGGCTTCATGCCGGCTCTGACCAAGCCCGGCAGCGGAAGAGAGCATTATCCGGCCAGTGATGGCGAGATTCACAGGATAACGCCGGAAAACGAGCACGAACACAAGATTTTCTACGACTGGCTGGCCGGTGACTACAATGCAGATAACGATGCGTGGCGCACAGCTTTCACCAGTAATCCCTCAATGCTGCCGGAACTCATGCGTGCTAACCACGGCGACAAAATAGCGACTCCTTCCCTGCGCTTTTCCGTCGATCAATTCGTTTCCGGAATGAAGGACAGGATGCCGCAGGATGCCAAACGAGTTAGCCTGTTGAATGGGCAGGACGCAGCCTGGTTTACTAAGGATGGCAGTCTGTCATCACTTTTAACAGCCAGAGTTGGGGATCCCAAGCTCAAACCACTGTACGATTTACTAGTTCAGCGTATTCGCGAGATTGCGCCGAAGGCTTCCATCGAAGAGCTTCAGGGCATTTTCACCAGTAAGAAACCAATTCCGATGGGAGCGGAAGCCTACATCTACTTAAACGACAAGGGCAACCTGCAGTTATCAGTGCTCCCTGCCGACACTATCCCTGAGTGGCTGCAAAAGGTTAAAGATGAGGAGCCGGATGGTGCAGCTATGACCTTTGAATATCGTGAGACGGATGCAAACAAGGATCCATGCTATAGACTCGTAGATCCAAACGCCGATTGGGACGGGGAGCTGAATTCCTCTGCTGCAAGTCGCTATCCAACCAGAGTGTGCAACTTCGATATCTATCAGTTCTTCCCGTCGTCTGGATTTCATGGGCTTTTAGGTGTATTTCAATTGACTTCTCGCTTGGAAAAGAAATGCGCCAAGCAAGGAATTGTAGATCCTTCGAGTACATGGAATCAGCCGCAGGATTGCTTTTGTTTCCCGCCCAACAGTGAACGAAAGAACAACGCGAACTGTGGCTCGTGTCTCTAGTGCGGACCAGTCACATGCTGTCTCCCGATGAGTTCGAGGGAGTGTTCTACTTGGTTGAGATTTAATAACCGCCAGGCGGAGTAACTTTTCTGTCCATATACGGGTGAGACAGCACACCTGATTCATCTGGAACCGGCGGTTGGTTAAGCTCGTCTTCGGATGACTCCGTAATCTCCGGAATTGCAACGGTAGGGCTTTGCTCTGATGTCGAGCTGTCCTGAGACTGCTTGGATTTAGGCTTGAAGATATTAGGCAAAAGCGGCTTCGTGCCTGCTGCGGTTTCGACAACGGATGACTGCTCGGCAATTCGATTAAACTGCTTCGGCCCGATAGTCAGAGCAAGGACAGCAAGTCCTACCACCGCTATGACTGCCGCAGCAATTCCAGCTCGTCGGACAAACCTTTCCTTAGCGCCGAAACGACAGTCTTTTACCTGAAACTTCTTGTCCCTTCTTCTGTAGTAATTGACAATACTTTGTCCTTCCCGCTGAACGACAAGCTCTTCTGCCTCAGATTCTTCCAATCCGTCGAGATCATAGATATGAAGCTGGCAGTGATCGCAATAACGTACACGAGTTAATCCTGTCGACCCGCCGCTCAATTCATCCCAGCTGACAGGACAGCCCGACGTCTTGCGAAACTTGACAATCGGACAGCTTGGCTTGGTTTTCGAAGGCGCGACCAGAAATTCTATTTCCTCCTTGCGCCTGGCCTCTTCCTTATTCTTGGTGCTTTGAGCAAACGCTCTGATTGCATCCGTATCGAGCACAGTTCCCTTAAAAGCTTTGGGCAATTTGGCCCTTCCTTTCAACATCTTCGCGAAAACATTTGAATCTGGGGCTTCCGCCTTGCTATCCGGATTCTCAACTGACGGCCCATCGATTGATGATTGGTGCCCTTGATCGCTTTGCGCGGGAAGCACCGCCTCTGGTGCCTGATTGATCGAAGCACTGTTTGAGGAGAGCAGCTTATCCAGATCAAAATCCGGCGGCGGTGCAGGCGAGGGAATCTCTGAGTTGTTATTGCCTAGACTGCCGGAAGACAAGAGTTTTTCTATGTCGAATTGGGTGGAAGCGGAGGAAGAAGCTGGATCAGCTGATTGCTCTGAGTGAGACACTGGCTTTGGAGTGGAATCTGCCGATGGATCTGTTGAAGTGTGGTTCTCCAGGTGCGGTTTGCCCGTGGAGGATTGTTTGTCCTCACCCCACAGGCGGGCTGACACCTCGGCGCTCAATGCCATTGTTCGCTTCAGCGTCTGCTTGAGGAGTTTTGGTACTTTTCCTGTCCTAGGCTCTTTCCGGTTATTGCCCGGAGAAGCGTTCGAGCTCGGCTGTCCGTTCGAGTCCGAACTAGAAGATACTGCCTCGCCCGGGCATTGAGCGTTTGACTGAGATTGAGGATCATTCATAGGCGTTCGATCGGAAGCTCGTAAACTTAAATTGGACAGTATGCCAACAGCACACTTTAATCATACATATACCCACCCCGCAGGCACAGGCTTGAAGCAGACGGTTTGATGATGCGAAGCCTGCGGGAGGTTTGCTGGGAAGAAAGAGGGGAAAAAAGAGGTAACGAGGTGGGCGGAGTATGATGCATGATAGGATTCCAAGAATAAGCTGTGGTGCTTAATGGCAAAAGTCCTTGTGATCGACGACGACCAAGATCTTTGTACCATCGTTGAGGATTTCCTCATGATGGAGAAGCACACCGTCCATTCTGTCCACACCGGAGCAGAGGGTTTGGAATTGCTTAAGAGCTACCAGTATGAGCTTGCAATTTTGGACTGGGACTTACCAGATGCAAAAGGCGTGGACCTTTTGAAACGATTTCGCGACGAGGGTGGAAATACTCCAGTAATAATGCTGACCGGGCACACGACGATCGACGACAAGGAGATCGGGCTCGATTCGGGTGCAAACGATTACCTGACAAAACCTTTTCATTCAAAGGAGCTGGCTGCTCGTATTCGAACGGTGTTTCGCACGATCGGCACGGCGGCCCCGCCTCCAACGCCGCTGGGTACGAACAATGAGGCTGTGCTGGCTAGAGCGAACTTGTTCGGCACCGCGCTCGCAGCCAAATACGAATTCATAGAAGTCCTGGGCGAAGGCGGGCTGGGTATCGTTTTTAAAGCCCGGCATCCGCATCTTGGCATACCGGTGGCTGTGAAAATGCTGCTCTCTCAGCAGATCGGAGAAGAAGCCCTGGCAAGATTTCAACTCGAAGCTCAGACCCTGTGCCGCCTCGAACACCGTAACGTCGTTAAGGTATATGACTTTGGCATAACAGAACGCAGGCAGCCATACATGGTTCTCGAGTGCGTTGAAGGCAAAGACCTCGACACAATCTTGGAAGAAGAAGATCTTTTAGCGCTCAATCCTGGTCTGGACATAATGATCCAGGTTTGTGACGGGCTGGCGCATGCGCATGAGATGGGCATTCTGCACTTGGACGTCAAACCTGGCAACATAGTCCTCAAGCAAGCGGAGGGTAAGCAGCCGATTCCGAAAGTCCTGGATTTTGGACTGGCGCGTCTTCGAGACTCCGGAAAGGTGGTACAGAGCAACCACGGGCAACCAAATGAGTCCATCGGTAGCCCGCCATACATCAGCCCTGAGCAGCTCCTCGCTAGACCACTCGACGAGAGAGCGGATATATACTCAGTCGGCTGCGTTATTTACGAGGTTTTCACTGGTTATACTCCATTTATAGCCGATGAGGTACCGGAGATTCTTCGCATGCATTTGGAAACTGTTCCGCAGCCAATGCGCTCCATCGGACCGGAATTGGACTTGCCAGAAATACTCGATCGAGTTGTTGCAAAGACACTCGAGAAAGATCCAGGAAAGCGCATACAATCCATGAAAGATCTGCGCGATGCGCTCATGTGGATTAAAAATCAGCTTTCTGCTATCCCAAACTGATTAAAGAGTGCCGCCGGCGTCAGCGCCGACAAAGAGTGACGTCCATCATTGAGAGAATAGGTATCGCGGACAAATCGATTGAGGCTACGAGCTGGGACCGGTAGTGCCCTGCTTACGGTGGGTTCATTACTTACTGCCACCACGGGCGGAGTCAAGGACGCTTTTACTTGAGGGCAGGAAGGGAAAAGCCTGAGATTGGACAGGGATTTACCCCTTTTTTCTTTTATCCGAACCGAGGACAATGGAGAGGCAGCTGCCAAGTAATGGGGAGCCGAAAGGCTGTCTGGAGCGTAGTAAATTCAAGCTCAGTTTTGTCTTATGGCGGTATCATTCCGGGAATAACTCAGTTATCGGCCAGCGGGAGGGGAGTTATGAGACCCAAATCGGAGTCTACTTATCCACGGCTGCAATCGAGTCCGGTGAAGCTGCTTTCCAGGCTGTTTTGTGGCGAAGATCCGCAAAACATGGCAGACCGTAACACGAAAAAGGCGCACCCGACCAAGCCGGGCTTCTGGTTTCTATGGCTTGGCGTGATTATACCTACGCTCGCCGTAGTTTTTGAATCACAGCTTCATTTTTGCGCTAGAAGCTTTTTCGATCCGCTACCGTCCAACCTTCATGTCCTGCTAGTACTTTTGATTCCATTATGCAATTCACTGATCTGGCTTTCTCCGCGCGCGAATTTTTCTGCGTTCTACGCTCCGATTACGCTTTTGTCCGGCATGGCGATGGGTATCGCGGTGATGTACAGCATCATGTTTCTACCGCTGGCTTCTGTCTCGCTAATGTGGATTCCTGTGCTCGGGGTCGGGCTGCTCGGATTGTCTCCAATGCTTTCGATGGCATGCCTGTGGAAAGGCGAGAGTTTGATCGCCCATCTCGTCGAGCAGTTCGGAACTTTCTTTGAGCCACACCAGATCAAGCACGTCGGGCATCTGGTGGTTTTAACCACGGTCTTGGTAGTCGAGTTTCCCTCAACTGTTACCAGGATTTACATGCAGATGGCCTCAAAGCCGGAGACTGCCACGCAGGGGATTCGGATGCTTCGTCAGTACGGCAGCCAGGAAGTGATGCTTCGTGCCTGTTATGAGCGCTCCGGCCGGGCTACCGATATTCTCGGATCGATCTGTGAGATCGGTCATCCGCTTAAGGTTCAACAAGCTCGTGACATATTTTATAAAGTCACCGGCAAGCCGTTCAATTCCATTGCGATTCCCAAGACGATGCGAGCAACTATCCAACACGCAGGAACAGGCAACGAGTTTGGCGAATTGAATCGGGGGGTTGAAGATGAGTTTGATCTCGACACCGACATCGCCGGTGAGGTGGTGAGCGGTTTTGCGCGCGGACTAGCTGTGAAGGTGTCGACATTCTCAGGCACAGTCGACCCAGATGCGGCGCTAGCTGAAATCAACTGGACTTTTAGTTTCAGCAATAGCTCGCAGTACGATCGCGAAGCTAGAGCCAAAGTGTTATTGCCGGCCGGTGCGGTGGTGACGAAGGCGACTGTCTGGGTCGGAGGTCAGGAGCGGGAAGCCGAGATTCATGTTAGGAGTCAAGCGAGAGCGGAGTACAGGGCGGCGGTTAACCAGAAGAGTGGACCACTGCTGGTAAGTGTTTGCGGACCGGACAGTGTTTTGGTTCAGTGCTATCCCGTGATGCCGTCAGGCGAGCTGAAGGTGCGGTTGGGCATCGTCGCTCCGCTCGGATTGGACAGCTCAAAACAGGGCGTTCTCGCGCTGCCGTCGTTCGAAGAGAGAAACTTCCAAATTGAGACGGAACATCGCTTGAGCATTATCTCGCCGAAATCACTCAGGGTCGGTACCACCGTAGCTGGCGCAGGTTCGAGCGGCTCCAAGCTAGCAACAATGAGCGTAAATCTCAAGAATGCAGAACTGTCCGCCAGCACGGCCCTGATCCATGCTGAAAGAGATAGTAATTCTGGTGCTGCCTGGACCGCTGATGACTTTTCGGCAGGGCAAAAATACAACGTAGTCGAGAGGCCGATTGAGGCTTATCCGGTTGCTCCTAAGCAGCTTGCTATTTTAGTAGACGGTTCGATCGGGATGGCTCCGTACATCGAGGCGGTCAGAGACGCCTTGCGTGACCTGCCGCCGACTGTCAAAGTGTCTCTGACTTTGGTATCAGATGTACCGCAGAATATTTGTACTGCTGGTTCCAGTTCTAGCGATAGTAACTTTCAGATGCTTTTAGGCGCGCTCAAGAAAACGAGCTGTGAAGGCGGACAGAATAACTTTCCGGAACTCTTGACCCAGCTCTCCAATGTGCGCGCCGGCTCAGCGGCTGACGGTCGGGCCATTCTCTGGATTCACGCTTCACAACCGCAAAGCTCGCCGGAATTGCTCAACTTGCATAACTGGTTAAATGCAAAGGATTGGCGGGCGCCAGCAATCTACGACCTGCAAGTCATTTCTGGACCGAATGAGGCTCTGGATGGAGTCGTCAACAGAGCAGCCGTGTCTCGAGTGATGAGGGTCGGCACAGTATCAGCGGACCTCCAACGATTGTTTTCCGGCTGGTCTAATCAGAGCAAGTTCGCCTCAATCGAGCTGAACAGAGAAGTTGCCGGAGAGCAGGCAGCGGACGGTCAGCACGGGCCAGCAGCGCTTGCTCAATTGTGGGCTTCTAGGGAAGTCGACAGAAAGCTCTCCGTTGGCGAAGAATCGGAGCAAAGCGAGGCGCTGGCTCTAGCTTCGACCTATCACCTGGTGACGCCTGTATCCAGCGCGGTGGCGCTTGAACCGAAAGAGGGGTGGAAAGCGGCGGCTCGGCTAGCGATTGCGGTAAAGTCGCCCTGGCGAACCGGGCTCAAGGCTCTGTTTACAAAAAAGTTGAATGCGAGCGAAAGCATAGGTTCAAGAAGAGCATCTTTGTTCGATCGACCAACCGTCAGCCAGTCGGCGGGAGAGGACAACTCTTCATTCGGGGCGAAGCAGCAGAAGGCGATGAGAGCTCCCGAAGTGAAGCAAGAGACTTCAGAAGCTGGGCAAGAAGCGCCAATGCTTCAAGGCGCGACAAATGGAACAATCGGTCCACAGTCCGGTGATGCAACGGTGGTGGCGGGAATCAATACTGCCGGGACTGTCTCGCTTGATTCAGCGAACGAGCAAGCCGACACGGCTCCTGAGACGTCAACCGTGCCGGAGTCAGATACTTGGCTGCTGATAGCGGCTGTCATGCTGATGTTCGGTGCGCTCTTGGCGCGAAACCGTCTACGGGTACGCAAAGTGTGAGTAATGTTTGGGTGTATCTCTCGCCCCAGCTGGTGGCATTCTGGCCTGTTTGGCGCTGGTATTGCGAAAGATACACCGACCGCTCTGATGAGCCGATTGGCGTGCTGGCGCTGGTAACCGTCGCGCACTTGCTATGGTCCAGACGGCAACGCAGAACAAAGCCGCTCTTTGTTCCAGGAATAATTGGGGCCGCGGCAGTGACGGCTGTCTACTGCTGTATGTGGCCGTGGGAGCCTCAAGCGGTGCAGGCTCTTTTGGCAATTATGGCGCTGGCGGCCGTTGTAAGCTCATTTCCGGAGGCGCCGAGATTGACTGCCGGCGATTGGGTCTTGTTGTGCTTGTCACTACCAGTAGTGGCAACTTTGAACTTCTATCTCGGTTTTCCGCTGCGAGCTTGTGTTGCTGCGGTCTCTTCCGGCTTGTTGCAAATTGCCGGCTTTGGCGTGATGTTGCAAGGAACGGAGCTGCTTTGGGGAGAGCATCTAGTGCAAGTAGATGCTCCCTGCAGCGGAATTAAATTGCTTTGGTTCTCTTGCTATGTCGCAGCTGCGCTGGCTAGTGCCTACAGGCTCAGGGCGTTCGGCGCTGCCTTACTTGTTGCCGGTTCAATTCCGGCAGCGCTGATCGGAAATGTGATGAGGGTAACCGCGCTCTTTTTTCTTGAGACTGGAACACTGGGCATCGCAAGAGATTCTGCAATGGCTGAGTGGGTTCATCAAGCAACTGGAGTGAGTGCCTTCTTAGCGATTGCGGTGCTAGTAGCGCTTGTTGCGCAGCGGCTGCAAAGGCGCTGTGCATTATCTCCACCGCCTGCTGAAGGCGAATCTAGAGCGCGCCGGTACGTTCCAGGCGGTCTGCTTGAAAAATCGGTCTGGGGCGGACTATTTGCGATCAGTCTGGTGGCAGGGCTTCTGCCGTTTGTGCCGATGACATCGGTGAGCGTCTCTAAAGTACTGCCATTTTCCGGTTGGCCGAAGAGCTTTGAAGGTAGAGCGCTCAAGCCGATTCAGCAAACAGAAGAAGCCACAAGATTTACTGCGGGGTTTCCAGGGCAGGTGGCAGTGTTCGACAGTGACGGTCGAAGCATAATATTACGCTGGGTTATGCATGAAACCAGGCAGGTGCACCCGTCTGCTGACTGTTATCGCGCCCTTGGCTACGACATCAAATGGCTGCCTGCTTTCATCGGCAAGCAGTCCGAGCGTTGGAATTGTTTTGAGGCTCGCCGGAATGGCTGTCGATTGTTCGTTAGAGAGTGCATTTTTGATAGCGATTTCAAGGGGATCTGCAGCGACGTCTCCAGCTGGTACTGGGCTGCAGTTAGTCACAAAACAAGCCCGCCATGGTGGATAGTCACTGTTGTAGAAAGGCGTTAGCAAGGGCATGAATCGTGCGAGTCTGGCCTGCCATGAGCCGTGCATCTGCTCAGTAGACAATTGCTGGTTTAAGATACAGATAACTACTTTCCGTTCGCAATTGACTCGATGTCGATCTCGTCAGAACAGCCAAAAGCATTTACTTGTGGGGTATGCGGCAAGCCGATCTTGCCGCTGATGCAGATGCCCACGCCAGGTGGCTTCGGTGGTAGCAACTTGTGTGTCGGATGCAACAGTGTTGTGTGTGCCAAGGATTACAGCAGGTCTCGGCGGCTCTGTGTGCGTTGCTTCAAGCAAAGCGATAGCTGGTGCCGAGTGCCGGGCGAAAAGACCTAGCTTAGTTCGTCGCTGGTCGGAACGGTTGGAAGGAGAGGAACGGCGAGCCTTGCCAGATTCCTACGCCGACTGTAAGCGGTCCAGCTGGCTTGAGCTGAAAGCGCAAGCGGTCGGCAGAGACATCTGCTGATTCGATGGTAGACCCGCAGATCCAACTCCAATCAACGCTGCAAACGGCATCGGCTAGTTGCGGCATAGAGCCTGCACCGGCCACAGACGCCTCGATCTCAGGGTAGCCATCGGACAGGACGGCCGTGACTTTCAAGACTGACGAATCAGCCAGCTCGATCGCGAAAGTATTCAGGCTGCTTACGGCAAGCTTGATTTGATTGCCAATCACTGCGGTCAGCGCGCTGTTCAAATTCTGCCCGGCTAATTCCATGTTTTTTCCTCCAGGGTTGGCAATCAGATTAACATCAGTAGCTGGTGGATTCCTGAGCTGGCATCCAGGTGGATGGACCTGTTCGGGGCAAATGGTTGTCAAAATCGTCGATGTTCTTCGCTCTGCTGGGTACACAACTTAATGAAACGAGATGAGGATTGGCGATGATATACAAGGTACTTTTCGGACAGGGGGGCGGTGGTAGTTTAAGCAGTATGGCGCTGGTTCTCGGTTTGATTGCCTCGTCTTGCCAGGTTGCACATGCCGCAACGGATTCTAACAATGCTGGTGGAAACTATTACAGCTTTAAGAATCTGGAGAAGGCTCTCAATCAGATGGATCAGTCTTCTGATTGGAAGCAGACTTATCGGCAAATAGCCCCCTCGCCGAAAACGATTCAAGGTCCAGGCGGAGAGGCTCGGTACGCCTTTTCCAGCCCAAGTACGCAGGATCGCTCTTTTCATACGTTTTTCCCCTGGCGAAACTCTGCGGCCGGCCCTGAGACGGCTGCGCCAGACAGCGGTTACGCCGTATCAGGATCGGCGGGAACTACCGGTGTAGCTACACCACAGAGCAATCCATTTGATTTAAGTCCGTTCGGCGTCTTGCATTATTTATGGGATCCGACTACTTATACTTCTTCCAGCAATCCAGTCAGCCTGGTCGAGGTGCGCAACGACTTGCAAGTCGCGCAACAGCAGTCCGCTATGGCTGAGTCGGCAGCTAAGCGGGCTAAGTATGCGAGCACCCCACAGGAGCGGCAAGCGGCAGCTCAACAGGCAAGATACTATGCCCAGGCTGCACAGCAGGCTGCTCAACGCGCTCAAGCGGTGGCTCAGGGTGGGTCGAGCAATCCGTCCGATGTGGCAGCGCTGGCGAGTGAGGAGGCAGACCGGGCAGTCAATGCTGCGCGTCAGGCAAGCTCAAACGTGAGGATCAGTCATTGGTGAACTCCGCTAGTGTCGTCCAATTCAGGCTTTTGTGCTGAGAACATAAGAATTCCATACAAATATATGGACCTTCCTATAGACGGGGCATTCCGCTGCGCTGAAATACTTGATCTAGGAGCACTGAGTCGCCGCTCGGCTGTGGATGTGGTTGTGAGATGCGGGATCTCTTTCTGACTATCGTCTACAGCTCAGGTTTGCGTTTTTGAGGCAGAAGGCATGCGGGATGTTCCGAATACCCCAAGACCTGCTCAAGGTCAGCCGGCGGTCACGAGCAAGTCGGATCAGGAAGAGATTCAGTATCTAAAGGCTCAGGTGGTGTCACTGAGCGAAGCTGCCGAGCGCCAGACCGAAGAGCACAAGAGGACTCTCGAGGAGATGGCGCTGCTCACGACGCAGCTGTCTTTCGCTCGCGACCAAGCGCTGCAAGCGGTGCGACTCAAATCAGAGTTTCTTGCCAATATGAGTCACGAGATACGGACTCCGCTCAATGGAGTTGTGGGAATGACAAAACTGCTGTTGCGAACAGGATTGGATCAAGCTCAACGCGAATACTCCAATGTTATACATGACTCGGCAAACGTGCTTCTGGACATCATCAACGACATACTGGACTTTTCGAAAATTGAGTCCGGAAAGCTCCAGTTTGAAGTAGTGGAGTTTGATGTCTCTTACGCCGTGGATGCAGCGGCTCAGCTGCTGTCCGCCAGAGCCCGCGAAAAGAAGCTGTCGCTTATGACCTTCGTCTCGCCTGAAATCCCCCGCACCGTCCGTGGTGACGAAGGACACATTCGGCAAATCCTGTTGAACTTGATGGCCAATGCAGTCAAATTCACCGAGGAAGGCGAAGTGATTGTCAGTGTGGTCCCGGTCGGCATCGGAGAAAGCTCAATCACTTTGCGCTTCTCTGTGAAAGACACCGGAATAGGCTTCCCCATGGAAGCGATCGAGTGTCTCTTCAAACCCTTTACACAGGCAGACGGCTCGATCACCAGAAAGTATGGCGGTACGGGACTGGGCTTGTCGATCTGTAAAGGGCTAGTCGAACTGATGGGTGGCGAGATTGGGGCCGAAAGCGAAAGCTGTAACGGTAACGGCTCGACATTTTGGTTTACAGTTACGCTTGGTGTGCCTGATACCCTTAGTGATGCCGATGAAGTAAGCGCTGAGCTATCCGGCAGGCGGTTGCTTCTACTGGGAGCACTGCCGGGAACCGCGAAAGTTGTTCAATCATATTGTTGTGCCTGGGGTCTCCATTGTGACTACTTAGCAGAGTTAGACAGCGCAATGTCGAGTCTCTGCGAGCAAGAGATTGCCCGCTATGATGGCTTCATAATCGATTCGAGAATAATCACTGGCGGTGAGGAGGCTCCATTACCCTTGCTGCCGGCAGAGATTCTGGCTCAGGAAGGAAAGTTGATTCTTCTGTCTGGTTCTACAGAGGCAGAAGAGGTAGAGCTCGGTCTGAAGGAGAGATTCTCCGGTTACCTGCAAAAGCCTGTGCCGCAAGATCAGCTATTGGGGAGCCTTCGCAGCCTCTTTTCCGAGGTGCGAGCGGGCGTGCTCAACTCGACGGTTACTCAGCCGATCCCCGATTTGAGAGAGAAGACAGACCTGATCTTAATCGCCGAGGACAGTCCCACCAATCGCAAGGTAGCAGCTTTGCAGCTGGCGAGTTTGGGATTTACAGCGCAAGCTGTAGCCAACGGGTGCGAAGCAGTGGAAGCAGTCGAAAGTGGTGCCTATTCACTGGTCCTGATGGATTGCCAGATGCCAGAGATGGATGGTTTTCAGGCGACGCTTGCCATCCGTAAGGCCGAAATGCTCACCGGGTGGCATATTCCAATTATTGCCATGACAGCGCACGCCCTGGAAGGCGACAGAGAACGGTGCTTAGCGGCAGGAATGGATGACTACATCTCCAAACCGGTTGATCTCGACGAATTGCGCGAAGTCCTTTCGCGCTGGCTGATGTCGGATGAATCAGATGCTGCGCAGCGCAGTCCTGTTCTTCCGCCGGGCCGGCTTGAAGAGATCGAAGATATTCAAACTGTTTCGGAAGAACCTATCAACTTGGATCTTTTGAGAACTTCCTGCGGGGATGTCGCAGCCAAGGAGATCTTGCAAGTATTTCTCTCAGCTGCTGACACATTGCTGGAGGGCATTGATACCGCTCGTCTGAAGCGTGATGGCAGAGCGATCGAATCGCTATCGCATCAGCTGGCGGGATCTTCGCGTGCGGTAGGAGCGCATGAACTGGCTCGTTTCAGCGTTTGCATGGAAGAGGCCGGCGCTAGACAAAATTGGGTCTTGACACGCTCCGTCTACGAATCACTGCGCTGGGCGATCAAACGCTTGCGCCGTTATCTGTCCTCGGAGCTGGGCATCGCTTCGTAGGCACAGGCACAGTTAACCGCAATCTGGAGGGCGAGGCATAGCATCGGCGCTAGCCAGGACTGGATCAGCGTGATCTTATGCGATTGACAGAGCAGGACCGTTACCGCTACTGGACTTCGGCGACGATCTTGCCGCGGACATGGCGCATGGAGAGTCGAACGAGCGCTTCCGGGATCTCTTCGAGAATGATTGTTTGCTCCAGCATCGGGCTAATCATGCCTTTGCCGACCAAGGAACCGAGGTCGCGGCCTATCTTTGCCAGATCTTCCTGAGCGGTTAAGTCACCAGAGCGGTAGGCGCCACCGATAGCCACTTCGTGCACGGAGAGCGCTTTCTCGAACGGTCTGATGCGCGTGATGTCTGGAAGCCCTGCTACACAGGCGATCTGTCCATTGTAAGCCATCATTTCCAACGACTCAGTTGCTGATTCCGGTCCGACCGTATCGAGAACGTAATCTACACCGCGTCCTTCTGTCAGTTCAGATACTCTCTTCGCAACATCTTCGCTGCGATAGTCGATTAGCTCATCGGCGCCCAGGCGTTGCACGAACTTGAAATTGTGGGAAGAGCAGGTCGCGATTACTTTGAGTCCTGCTGCCCGTGCCAATTGAACGGCGAAACCGCCAACACCGCCGGCGCCACCATGAATCAAAATGGATCGGGAGCCTTGGATGTGTAGTTTCCGGTGCAGCGCTTGGTAGGCGGTAAAGCCGGCGCAAGGCAAGGCTGCGGCCTGCGCGAAAGAGAGTCCTTCCGGAATCCAGGACAACACGTGAGACGGAGCGATGGCGTATTGTGCATAGCCGCCCGGCTTGAGCGAATTGCCGTGATAGTAGATGCGATCGCCTTCTTCCCATTCGGCGACATCCGGACCGACCGCTTCGACCGTCCCTGCAACATCCAGTCCGAGGATGAAGGGGTAGCTCCAGCCAGGGAAGCCTGAAGCAGCGAGCTTGTAGTCCACTGGATTGAGACCTACTGCGCGCACGCGCACGCGCACTTCACCTTCAGCCGGTTCGGGACGCGGTACTTCCGCTGGACGGAGCGTTTTAGGAGAACCGGGTTTATCCAGGACTAATGCTTTCATCGTTGGGGTATCACCTTTTGAAGTTGAGTTTCAGGCCGGAGTTCGCTAAACGGAGTATCGAGCTGCCGACCAGCCTAAATTAGGATCACTCGGAGGCAGTCTCTGTCGCCTGCAGTCTATCTGCAGACGAATACGCCACTGGCGTATTCGAGCACAATGACATTTATTCTATCCATGATCTCACAAGACCGGTCAGTATGAAACGGTCATTGTGTCAACTTGCATTACAATCCAAGCTGATGGAAAGATAATGATAATGACAGGCTCTTTTAATAATATACGCTACGTCGTTCTGTGGATGGCGCGCTTACAAGATTGTCGCCAACTGGGAGTGCTGAGTAGATGAGCAAAATATTGACCTGGGCAGGAATATTCTACTTTTTTCTTTCTTCAGCCGTCCTTTTCACTGTCGGTGCCATTATATGCGGGCTTACCTTTTGGTTTGATCCGAATCGAAGGTTGCTGCACTACTATGCGTCGGCGTGGGGATATCACTATCTCTGGATCAATCGAGGATGGAAGGTCCGATTTGAAGGGCTTGATTATATTGATCCCAAGAAAACTTATGTAATCGTCGTAAACCATCAATCGCTGACGGATATCCTGGCTCTGTATGGGCTATTTAAGCCGTACAAGTTTGTTTCGAAAGAATCAATATTCAAGGTGCCTTTTGTGGGCTGGAACATGATGATCAATCAGTACGTTTTGATCCGGCGTGGCAATATGAAAAGCATTAAGGAGATGATGCAGACATGCCGCAACTGGCTTAATCGTGGCGCCTCCATTCTCATGTTTCCTGAAGGTACGCGTTCGGAAGACGGCGAGATCCATGAATTTCGTGACGGTCCATTCAGGCTTGCTGCGGAATGCGGAGTGCCGGTGGTGCCGATTGTGATAAATGGAACGGCAGAAATCCTCTCCAAGACGGCCAGAAGGATAAAGTACACGGGTCCGGTCACGGTGAAAGTTTTACCACCGGTCAAACCGGAAGATTTCGGCAACAAGTCAGCCGCTATGCGCGATCATGTTCACGCTCTAATGATTAAGACACTAGCTGAAATGCGTCAGGACAAGGCGCCGGTTCTTACGTCCTCGGCGCCTAAGTGATTAAAACTCTATTGCTGAGCAGCGATGCTTCAGTTAGATCCCGAACGAGGTTTGTTTTGTCCGGGCCGTCGTGGTCGCTGTCCTGCTGAAGCGCCGGCAGTTCTGCCTCGTGAGAAAGTAGATTTACCCCCGGTTCCCGGGCGACCTTTGCCAGTCGAGCCCTGACCGCGACCAAAGCCGCTCGGCTTTCTACCCGCTCCCGCACTGGTTTTGCCCGAATAGCCTTCTGATTGCTGCGAACGTGAGCGAGAGCCACCGCCGCCGTAAGGCTTTCGGTCGCCTGAGCCGCTACCGCCGGCATAACCCTCTGATTGCTGCGAACGGAAGCGAGAGCCACCGCCGCTGTAAGGCTTCCGGTCGCCTGAGCCGCTACCGCCGGCGTAACCCTCTGATTGCTGCGAACGGAAGCGAGAGCCGCCGCCGCCGTAAGGCTTTCGGTCGCCTGAGCCGCTACCGCCGGCATAACCCTCTGATTGCTGCGAACGGAAGCGAGAGCCACCGCCGCCGTAGGGCTTCCGGTCGCCTGAGCCGCTACCGCCGGCATAACCTTCTGATTGCTGCGAACGGAAGCGAGAGCCACCGCCGCCGTAGGGCTTCCGGTCGCCTGAGCCGCTACCGCCGGCATAACCTTCTGATTGTTGCGAACGGAAGCGAGAG
>JAGVKB010000040.1 GCA_020050835.1 Candidatus Obscuribacterales bacterium
CAAAGATGGTTGCAGCTCGGTCCAGTTACGCTTCAACCTTCCGAAATTGCCAAGCTAGTTGTTATATTCACACTGGCAACCTGGTTTCGCGGCCGTCCGATCAGGAGTTTTTTCGATATATTCAAAGCGCTGCTGATCATGTTACCGCCGGCGGTGCTGGTGTTCAAACAGCCGGACCTCGGCACTTCACTGACATTCGGAGCAGTCTTTCTGGCCGTCATCTTCTGGGCCGGAGCGACACTAACCGACATTTTAGTCTTGCTTTCGCCGCTGCTCAGTCTAATCATCAACGCTTTGAACTATGATGCCTGGCTGCTTTTCATCGTCGGCTTAGGCACTTTGCTGGCTGTTTTCTGGCGCAGGCGAGGTTGGTCGGTCATTGTCCGCCTGGCCATGTGTGCAATTGTGATTGCCGCCAACTACGGCGCCGGTGAGTGCCGCTCACACCTCTGGGGGATGCTGAAGGAGTACCAGCAGAAGCGCCTGACGAGCTTCGTCAATCCCTATGAAGATCCGCGCGGTTCAGGCTATCACATCCTCCAGAGCCTGATTGCAATCGGGAGTGGGGGATTGAACGGTGCCGGTCTTGGTCGGGGAAATCAAAGCCAGGGAGCGTTCATTCCGGAGCGGCATACCGACTTCATTTTTGCCGCAGTCGGCGAAGAGCTAGGGTTCCGTTTTTCGGTCCTGGTGGTGATAGCATACGCGACGATCTGCATACGCGCGCTCATGATCGCCTATGGCAGCCGCGAGGAGCCGGGCGGAAGCTTTATGGCGATCGGGCTGATGGCAATGTTTCTGTTTCACGTCTTCCTCAATATCGGCATGACGATGGGTATCATGCCGGTGGCCGGCGTTCCGCTGCCATTCCTGAGCTACGGCGGAACAGCGCTGATTGTAGACATGATTGGCATCGGATTGCTGCTATCTATCCGGTCGCTGCATCCGGCGCCAAGAAAAGACGTTTGGAAGTAATTGCCGACTCTTATGCGTCGAGTGAAGGTGACTTCTTGGGGGAGAAATTGGTTACGAGCTTTCCGGCCTGATCCTGCTCAAAGGCTTGCAGTTCGGAAGCCGATACGGACATGCTAGAAAGCCGGCCTGAATGCCCGAGTGTAACCATGCTGTCCAGCAATGAAAGTGCATCTTCGCAATAGCGGGCTAGAGCCCGTCCCTGCGGCAAGATCTGTTCGACCGTGGCGGTCAGGAAGAAATGCGACTCGACACCGGCGATAGTGCCGGATTCGGCATCGTGACTTTGCCCGCTGTGCCAGCTGGAGCGAAAACGCAGTCTCAATGGAGAACCAGGGCTGGCTAAAAGAATTAGGCTGCGATGAAAGCCCTGATTGTTAACCACAATCTCACCAACCAACTCTTCAAAACTGGCTGGACCATTTGGAAGCAATCCTTGAATTCGACCAGGGCTGGTTCCCAGTTCTTGCGCTAAAAGCTCCACCAAGCCGACGAATGCCGCCACACCTTGCAAGTCAATCGTCTTTCCCGCCGACCCTTGAGGCTTTTGACCACCAGCACTGCTGTGTGTATTTTCGTTCGAAGTCATGATTGTTTTTCACTGTCCTCTTGTTAACAACTCAATGAGTAGCTTTGAACCGCTGTATTAGCGGGCATTTCGGCCGTTGGAGCCGTATACCTTGAGCTGCACAACTTTCAACCACGGGTGACCATTAGTCAACCCCCCATTGCACAGGTTATCATGTGGCAGGCAACTATGTTCTCGATAATTTTCTCCCTTTTATACTCCCAGCCTGGAATAAGCACCTTGAAAACCAAGTCCAACCAAGAGCTAGATTTAGTTTCCGAGCCAAATGTTGGCTCCACAACAGTCCGGGACTCAGCCCATCGAGAACGCCGGACTCTGATTCAAGAGTGGTCGGAGATGATTAAGATCGAACATACGGTCTTTGCCTTGCCGTTCGCCTTGTCAGGGCTGGTACTTGCTTGCCCGACTCTACCAAGTCTGCCGACAGTGGTCTGGACCATCCTGGCATTTGCCGGAGCCAGAGCAGCAGCGATGACGCTTAATCGATTGATTGATGCGAATATTGATGCGCTGAATCCTCGCACCAGCGACAGGGCGGTCGCCGCCGGGCGAATAGGCAGAGGTCAAGCCGCCATCTTTGCGGTAGCCAGCTTTGCCCTGATGCTTCTAGCAGCAAGCAAGCTGCCGGCACTTTGTCTGTGGCTTTCACCGATAGCGATACTTTGGTTGTCCTTTTACTCCTACACCAAACGTTTTACCTGGCTTTGTCATCTCGTGCTCGGAGTCGCCCTGGGTGGTGCAGCGCTGGGAGGTTGGGTAGCAGCTTCAGGTCAGCTAAGCGGAATCGCACCATGGCTTTTGGCACTGGCTGTATCTACCTGGGTAGCCGGCTTCGATCTGATCTATGCTTGCCAGGACGTTGATTTTGATCGCCACCAAAAGCTCCACAGCTTGCCGTCTCGTTTCGGAATCGCCACCGCCCTCAACCTGTCGAGCTTGCTTCATATTCTTACGGTTTCGTTGCTGGTAGCACTGGGAGTGGCTATGCAACTTGGGGTGATTTATTGGGCAGGCATTATCTTGGTGGCAGCAATGCTGTCCTGGGAGCATTCACTTGTTAAACCGACCGATCTATGCCGGGTAAACGCCGCATTTTTCAATATCAACGGCTTCGTAAGTATCGCTGCTTTTCTGGCGATATTGCTCGACAAGATACTTTAGACAGTGGACTAAGCAGAACGCGCAGAAAGCCCGTCATCTAGAGAATAAGTCAATACGTCTCCGTCGACGGTGCCAAGCGAAAGCACGTCACTGCTGACGAACGGCGCAGCTTCAAGCCGTCGCTTAGTATCCATCTGCCACTTTTGTTCACCGGTCCTGGCATCGAAGCATTGCACCCAGCCTTCGCGCGTCACAACATATACGCGCCCGCCGTGAGACACCAGGTTGGCCACCACTCGACCGCGCACCGGCGCCTTCCAGAGTAGATGTCCATCATATTTCTCGCAACAATACAGCCAGCGGTCCTCGCTGCAGAAAATTACAGTCGTGAAATGAATCACCCCCCGTGAGATGATCGGCTTATTCGTATCGTATTGCCAGATCAAGCGCCCGGTTTCAAGATCCAGGGCATAAAACGAGCCATCCATGCTACCCATGTACACGCTGTCAACCGAAGCCAGCGGCGACGAGACGAGCGCTCCATTTGTCTTGAATCGCCAACGTTGCGCCCCGCTATTTACATTTACCGCATGCAGATACTGATCCTTCGACGCCGCCAGCACCGTCGGGTTAACCACTTCCGGATGCCCAACGATGGCGTCTTCAGCCGTATACCGCCAGTGCACAGTTCCATTCTTAGCAGCCAGTGCCACCAGATCACCGGCAAGTGTGCAGGCGACAATCTGCTCTTGCCAGATAGCTGGGTTACAAACAATCGGCGAGCCGAGCTCCGCCTTCCAAATCAAGTTGCCGGAATTCGGAGCAAGCGCGTAGACAGCACCGTCCGTGCTGGCAAGCAAGATGCGCTCCTGGGTGATCAGAGCCGAGGAAAGAATCGGGCCACGCGTCTCAAAGGTCCACAATTTGCTACCGCTGTTAGCATCAAGCGCATAGCACGTACCGTCAGACGATCCGCAAAAAATGACCGTGCCTTCCTTATTTGTAACCGGAGTCGTTCTCCAGCCAATCGGCCCGAAACTGTGAAATGCCCAAAGCAGCTCCAGGTGACACTTCGGCATGGAGACGGGCGGTGCGGGCTCGACTACCGGCGGTGGCGGTGGTGGCGACGCTGCGCTTTTCGGGCGGCTAAACTCCTCGAAAGGCCTAATGTATTCCTCGAATGTTCGTGGACGATCGTCGTTAACCGCAGGCTCCGATCCGATCGGACCGCTGTTGGACTCCCTGGGAAAGCCGACATCCGTAAGATCTACCACTTTCGGCGGCGGCAGAACTGACTCCGCACCACCCGCCTCCGGCTCATCCGGCTGCGAAACTCGAGACTGGAAGAAGCCACTACCCTTTCCGCCCGGTCCAACTTTCGGACCCAATCCGAGCCGCGCAACACGCAATTCGAAGATCAAATCATCGAGAATGGCAAGCACTTCTGCCATCGATTGATATCGATCTGCTTGTTGCTTAGACATCATTTTCTGCACGACTTTGTCCAACGCTTCAGGCACAAGCGGATTCAACTTGCGCGCCGAAGGTATCGGCGCACTGGCATGCTTCATGGCCATTTCAATCATGCCGCGAGCTTTGAACGGCAATTGCCCGGATGCCATCTCGTAAAACAAGATGCCCATCGAATAAATATCCGAGCGATGATCCTGCGGATCGCCGCGACACAATTCCGGCGACATGTAAGCCGGAGTGCCCATGCCATGATGGCCGGAACGCCCTTTCGCTCGACCGGCCGCCAACCTGGCCAAGCCAAAGTCACCGATTTTTAAATCACCTTCCGTCGTAATGAAGATGTTGTCTGCTTTTATGTCCTGATGAACGATTCCTCTCTTATGCGCGTAAGCCAGACCGTTAGCCAATTGCTTCATCCAATTGAGACAATGCTCGATCGATAGTTGCTTACCGTTTATCCGGCTGGCAAGATTTCCGCCAGTCAGATATTCCATCGCCATGTAATGGTGCAGCTTGCCCTGACGCTCCTCTTTACCGATTTCGTAAATCGTCACGACGTTCGGATGCTCGAGCTGAGCTGCCAGCCGGGCTTCTTGGACGAATCCTTCCAGGGTGTCTTTATTAGTAGTCAATTCAGGCAGAAGGATTTTGATCGCTACGTCGCGTTGAAGTAGCTCATCATGGCAGTGATAGACAACACCCATGCCCCCCTGACCAAGTTCTTTGATGACCGTATAATGGCCGCTCTCCAGCTTTTCTCCCAAAAGAAACATCGTTGCAAATATCCTGCTTTATTTACCTAACATTTACGCACAGAATGAGGGCAGCGAGCTACCAAATAATCCCCACAAAGATGATACAGATGTAATGCCCTAAAGTTATCTCAAGAATAACGGCAAATTCCCTCTTAAAATGAATCATTCTCCTGGCATCTCAGCATACGCGCCAGGCGCCTGGTAATCTATTGCCAATTCGAACAAACAGCGTTTGAGAAATTCATATGGATAGTTTTGACATCAACCCAGTAGCAACCACGCAAGCCAGCCGGACGACCAGCTTCGGTGGCGGAGCCGTCTACCAGGCGACACCCGATCGAGAGCTTCAAAACCAGCTGGATATGGCAGTCGAGTCGCCAGCAATTATTGAGGCAAAAAAGGTACTTCAGACAGAAGCAGAAGCTATTTTGGATGTGCGTGAGCGCCTGTCGGACGAATTCGAACGCGCTATTCAACTATTGATGGAATGTGAAGGTAAAGTTGTCGTAACCGGTATGGGCAAGTCCGGTCATATCAGCGCGAAGATCGCCGCTACGCTGGCCTCTACTGGCACTCCGGCATTCGTGGTTCACCCGGCCGAACTCAGACATGGTGATTTCGGCATGCTGGAAGAGCGAGATCTGGTTCTAGCGTTGTCAAGTTCCGGTGAAACTCAAGAGATCAAATTAGCGCTCGACCCAATCAAGCGGCTGGGAATTCGAATCATCTCCTTGACCGGCAATATCGACTCCACATTGGCGAAACTCTCCGATGTTACGCTCGACGTGGCAGTTTCAAAAGAAGCCTGTCCATTCAACTTAGCACCGACTTCTTCCACCACCGCCATGTTGGCGATGGGTGATGCGCTGGCAATTGTGCTCATGACCAAGAAGAACTTTCAGGTGGAAGATTACGCCCGCGCGCATCCCGGTGGCAGCCTCGGTCAGCGCCTGGTGACTGTCAAGGACATTATGCGATCCGGGCTCGAAGTGCCAGCTGTCTGTGTGGATGCAACCTACGGTGACGTCCTGGTGGAAATAGATCGCAAACGGCTTGGATTTACAGCAGTCTGCGACTCAAACGGTAAACTCGCCGGAATCATCACCGACGGCGATCTGCGCAGAGCGCTGGTGAAATGGGGGCAGGATTCGTTCAGCAAAGGCGCTGGCGACCTCATGAGTCCAAATCCCAAGACCATTTCGAATGATTCGCTGGCAGCCGAAGCGCTTCGACTGATGGAACAGCATGAGATATCGGATCTACTGATCGTGGATAACGCGCGCCGGCCAACCGGTGCCATTCACTTGAAAGACCTGCTTCACGCTGGAATCATTTAAGAGCCAACTTACGCAGCGGGAAGTTTCGACAACCTCTACCAAAACTCAGGCGCCGCCGGGCTCGAGTACCCCGCGGCGCAGAGAGTTTATAGATTCGAACCTCTCGGACTAGTTACCCTGCAGGTGCGCTTCAATAAACCACAAGCGCTTATCGACAGTGCGCGAGATCTCGGTGTAAAGGTCCGATGTGGTGGCATCACCTAATTCGGCGGTCTTGGCGATACCATCGCGCACCAATTTGGCATACTGTGCAAGTCTTTCAGCCAATGCATTCAAGTGCTCTACACTACCGATAGCTTCGGACGGATACTCCGGAAGTACGGAATTCTGTGCTGCTGCTCGCGCCGTGCCATTGGCATAGCCACCAAGGGTGGTGATTCGTTCGGCAACCATATCGGTGTACTCTTCAATCTCTCCGGAGATCTCATCGAACAGCAAATGCAATTGATAGAAGTCCCAACCTTTGACATTCCAGTGGGCTTGCTTCACTTGCGTCTTGAGATCCAGTGTTGTTGCCAGGGTTTTATTCAAGATGTCAACGGTCTTAATTCTATCGGCTTCCGGCAAGTCGATGCGACTTTTGTATAACGGTTGGGTCTTCGCTGTCATATTGTCTCTCCAGTTGCTGAATGCGAGATTCTGCTCTTAATTTTACTGCCAAAATTTCAGCCTGACATTTTTAGATAGGAGGCATTATTAACCAACACATCCAATCGCCCGTGCAAAGCACTAAATGTAGTGGCTACTACCAGCTCGATTGATTCCAACCGGCAGAGAGGCGCCGGTAATCAACACATCTTTTCCCTTGAGTTTCATTGTCATTTCCTCCCTACTTGGAGCTCTTCCAATTACGATGCCTGCCACTGATCGAGAGCCTTTTGATAGCGTTTGGCATGATAGGCCTCGACCCTGGCCAACGCTTGAAAGCGCTTGGCCGCTTGCTCGAAGACATTGGCATGCTCGCGCGACTCGTGAGCCTGCTCTTGAAACTCGGCGACTGCCGCTTCGTTGCCTTCTTCCCGAGCAATCTGCTCGAATTTCGGATACATCTGATTTGTTTCGTAAAGCTCGCCTTCAATCGCCAATTGGAGCAGCTTCTCAATAGTCATCTGCGCCTCCGGATAAATCAGCTCCAGATGAGCGAAAGCATGACCGGTCTCTTGATGAGCAGTCTCCTCAAACAGTTGCGCTACTTCCTGGCTGCCTAACCTTCGAGCGATTCGCGCAAAGTACAAATACTTTCGGTTTGCCATCGACTCACCGGCGAATGCGGACTGCAAATTCTCCTGCGTCTTTGTCTTGATATTTTTCTGACATTTCATAACTTCAATCCTCCCTAGATATCATCTACTGTTAGACTTAGTCTAATTTCGCGTTAAAAAAAGCCGTTAATCCTCCATTTGACCGAAAAAGGTGATCTGACAACCATGAACTTTGTACTTGCCGGCCAACTCCTGCGGCAGTTGAGGCACTTCCTGCCAGGGGATATCAAAAATTTTGCCGGTTTTAGTATCGACAAAATGATGATGCCGGTCGAGGTTGGCATCGTAACGAGCAGGACCAGGCTCAGTAAAGACTTCTCGAATCACACCGGACTGAACCAGAGTGTTGAGCGTGTTGTACACCGTCGCGCGGGACAAAGATACCGGGAGCCGGTCGGCAACGCTTTGCAGAATCTGATCAGCGGTCGGATGGCAGCAAGTGTTCATCACATATTCAGCAATTACCACTCTTTGTGGCGTGGGCTTCACACCATGGCTGGTAAGCAGCTCTTCGACCGAATTCATCTATTCTTCCTGCATTGAACTGCTTCTGCAATTAGACTAAGTCTAAAAGCAGAATTTGTCAAGCCAGGCATTTAAAGCCTGCACTATAGCTATCTTAGATGGCTGTGGAAGGCATTATTATGCAATTCGTTCGTCCAGGATTTTTGACCCTTATCGGACTTCCACATGTCTATAACCGTCTTCAGTGGGTTGATGTGGTAAGGACCACCTTCGTTTGAAGCTTGATAATTACCGCCCCAGCGCTCATTTGAGCCATTGAATCCGTTCAACAGGCTTTGATTGTCCATCTTATAACCACTCATATGCGGATCTCGGCCAGGAAGCATGTCATTGCCGGTTGGAGCGAAGCGATATGCTATCTGCCCTTGATGTTGAACATCCATATTAGCCAGAGC
Source organism: Candidatus Obscuribacterales bacterium (assembly GCA_020050835.1). Classification (GTDB taxonomy): domain Bacteria; phylum Cyanobacteriota; class Vampirovibrionia; order Obscuribacterales; family Obscuribacteraceae; genus JAGVKB01. The sequence goes on from JAGVKB010000040.1 coordinate 8,410, forward strand.
CTTGTGCAAATTGTCGCCACGAACCGAACCTGGGGCCAGATCGCTAGAGTCCAAGAGCGACCCGCGCTGGAAATGCTTTTGCTCGTCCGAATGAGACTTCTCCAGAAGCCGATGCAACATCTGACCTCTCAAATCGGAATTGCTATGCTCGTTGGAATGTGAACCGGACTGATCGCCTTCCTGCAATCTGTTGAGCAGTGCGCCGCGAACATGGCTGCCAGCATGATTACCGGGTTGAGCTTTCTCATCGACCAGCTGGAAACCACCCAGCATATCATTGCTGTGCGTGGTCTTGAGCTGATTACCGTTCTGGGCATCGCCTAATTGAATATTTCCCAATGCATTCTTGACGCTGTCTGCCAGATTCTGCAGTCCCTTGCCGAGATCGTTAACGCCCTTCATGAGGTCCAAACTGCTGTTGGAGAGATTGTCAGTCTCGTTGTGAGTGCTGTCGTGGTGATCATTTGGAGCTTCCGGCGTCTTAAAGGTGTTTTGTTCAGTCATTTTAGCTTTAGCTCCCGAGAAACTGCTTCTCCAGACCGCTTACGAAATCAGCTGATCTCATAACTAAGTTACTAGACTCTTAGCAACTTGAACAGGGTTTATGACTAACTTTCTTATTCGTATGTGGCGAAAGCAGGCTTGAGTTTGCTTCAAAGACCGCATCGGACCAGCTGTTATCGCTTGGCGGAAATTGCCTTCTTAGCCTTCGCGTCCAAGCGGTCGGCATCGGCTTTGCGTCCCAATTTACGCAATAGGACTGCATAATCTCTTTGCACCGTAGACAATTCCGGTTCTCCGGGAACCATTATCCGTTCGGCGATCGCCACCGCTCTCTTCATCCACGGCTCGGCTTCTGCATCTTTGCCTGACAGCATAAATGTCTCAGCTAAGTTGAACAAACAAAGCGAGACGTCTCGTCCATCTGGTCCCTGCATTTTTTCATACACAACCAGAGCCTTCTTAAATTGCGCCTCTGCAGCAGGGAATTTGCGCATCGCCAGGTAGACGTTACCCAATCTGTACAAACAATTCGCCCCAGCCGAACTATCAACTTTGCCAAGCCTGGACAAAATGGCCAGAGCTCTGGTCAATTGTTCTTCTGATTTGACCAAATTTCCGGCGCTGCGATAGTGCTCGCCCATGCTGATCAAGATGTCGGCGACTTCAGGATGCTCCGGTCCCCAGTACCGCTCAGCCATCGAGAGCGCCCGTTCGTAGGTAGGTTCGGCTTCTTTCAACTTACCTTGATCGTCATAGACAATCGCTAGACTATTCAAATTGTGCGCGACAAGCGGATGACACGGACCAAGCGCCTGCTCGAGCGCCAATTGAGACCGCACCACCAGCGGCTCAGCTTCTGAGTAGCGACCTTGCTCCGCCAACAGCTTGGCGAGATTATGCAGCTTGCCAGCGACCTCGACGCTGTTGGCTCCAAAGGTCTCTTCCGAAGCATCAAGAGAACGCCGGTAAAGCTCTTCGGCCGGCCCGGTTTTGTGCTGCATCTCATAGCTCATCGCCAATTTATCCATTACTGTAATAGTGTCTCGATGCTGCGGCCCGCTTACTCGCGTCAATACGTCCAAAGACTTGACGAGCAGCGGCTCCGCCTTTTCGACCCGTCCTTCCCTGGCATAGATTTCGGCAAGACTGGCTAGACATCGAGCTGAGTCCGGATTGTCCTTCTTCCCGGATCGATCAGTAATAGCAAGTGCACGCTGCACAAGCTCTTCGGCCTCTTTATTCTTTCCTTGTGCGCTCATGACACCACTTAAATCATTGAGTGCTGCTGCCACGCCGTGATGGTCAGGACCAAGCAACTTCAACCGCGAAGCGACGAGCTGGCGATAGAGAGGCTCGGCATCGCGCGGTCTTCCCTCTTCAGCGTAAAAGAAAGCTAATCGATTCAAACTCTGATCGAAAGTAGGATCGGCCTCGCCTTTGCTTTCGGTCAGTTTCAGCTGTTGTAAAAGCTTCTGTTCGGTTTGAGCAACTGCCGGCTCGGTCTGACTCCCTGTCTTGGTTGCCGGTGGAACACTCTGTCCAAGATCGCTGCAAGCGGCCAGCACCAGCAAAGCTACTATTGCTGCTGAGAATAGGAGAATGTATTGGTGTCCGGCTCTAGTCTTGACTCTGCCGGCTGAAGTTAGATTGCAACCCATTAATCGTTCTTGTTGGTTGTGAGGATCTGTTTTGACTTTTGTTCGACTTCTCGCCGTTTTAGTATATCCGTTCTCGAATCAAGCCCGCTGAAATCGCGATACGGAACGCCCGAGCGCGAATCAAGCTTCTCGAGCTCGCTTTCGAAGATTGGACCGACAACATCTGAAGGCGGACTTGAACCGGCAACGGCAGCTAGCGTGCCGCCCGACTTTGCTCCTACCGCAGCAGTTCTAAATATCTCAAACCCGCATTCGCGAAAGCCACCACGAACCGCCGATGCTGCGCTGTAGGTGAGCACCTTTCCACGCCGCCGTTCAAGCAGTCGATGATAGTGGCGAAACAGCTCGATAGTCCAGAGTTCAGGAACTCTATTAGGAGAGAATGGGTCGTGGAAAATCAGATCGAAATCGCCGGACAACTTTGGAATTTCAAGGCGAAGATCCGCTTGCCTAATCTCGATGTTGCAATGAACGGACTTGCTAATTTGACCAAAAGTCTTCCCTAGACTCGGGTTTCTTTCAAACTTTCCCTTTAACACCGAGAGTTGCCGGTCCTCTAGAACTGTCTCAATGCATGTCAGTATTGTGGAATCCAGGTCAATTCCCAGAACATTGACGCAGCCTGCGACATTAGGCGCTTCCGCCAGCGCTGCCAGCAGCACCCAGGTGTTGTAGCCAAGCCCAAAGCATATATCAAGCACATTCAATCGGCCGCGCGATCGAAATACCTCAACCGCTGCCGATGGATAAAGATAGCTCGCTCTCGCTTCGGTAATCGCGCCGGCTCGATTGTGATAAAGCTCTCCCGTTTCAGAGTCCCGGCACGATAATGAACCATCCTCGGTAGTTATCAGGCTAATCGACACTTTTAACTTCCTTATAAAAGATCGCCTTACCCAGTTTTTACACTCAGAGCGAGTCTCTTGACAGTGCACTGATGTACTATTGGTCAATCGAGGGTGGAGAAGGAGACCATCATGCAACTTCGAAATATTAGCTCTCTAGCAGTTTTGCCGCTTGCGCTGGGGTTAATCCTATCGTCAGCCGGTCAAGACGCTTATGCCAAATCGACTCATGCCAAGCGGCATCATAAGCATGCTCATAGCTGCCCGTCGAGCTGTCCATCAGAAAAGGACATTGTATGCACCTTGATGTGCGAAGGTTCTTTCAAGAATTTGACCAGCCTGCTCAAGAAATCAGGATTGCTGCGGACTCTGGAAGGAAAGGGACAATTCACTCTTTTCGCTCCGGACGACAAAGCATTCTGGAAGCAACGCAAAGGATTCATTGCTGATCTCTCGCAAGATCCGAAGCGTTTGAAAACCGTACTTACTTACCATGTATTACCGCGCAAAGTGATGTCCAGCGATCTAGCAAATGCTCGCGCTGCAAAGACTGTCGAAGGCGAAGCTGTAATGCTGGACTCCAAGAGTGGTGCGGTGGAAGTAGATGGTGCGCTCGTGACCAAGGCTGACATCAAGTGTAAAAATGGCGTCATTCACGTAATTGACGACGTCTTGATGCCAGAACGCGGTAAATAATCAGACCGAACACGCGTATCAATTAGTCAATAACTCAGAGGCTCTGCTTGGTCACAAGCGGAGCCTTTGGCAATTCGGGCAGTCAGCCCGAACTTTCATGCCGCTCTTAGAGCGCCAGCGGCAAGCGAACACTGTGAGAACGGATTGACCGCTTGATTTGATCGGACAAGCGCGTTCTCTAGTGCACGACGCCGAACAGATAGTAGCTCAGACAGAGCAAGGCTAAGACGATTGAGCCGGACTTCAATTCACGATAGCGGCCGGTCGCGACCTTCAAGATTGGATAGACGATCAATCCGGCAGTAATACCGTTGGCGATGCTCTTTTTGCCTCAATTACAAATCAACTGGATCCTGATAGCCAGCCAACTCAACAAAGGCCTCTCCCTTAACTGTAGCCTGTCCAAACTTACCTTCGACCGTCGAGGCGCCCTCCCAGTAAGTGTCTAAATTGGTAATCAACTCTTGATCTAAAAGAGCCGGTCTTAAGGTCAACTCGACTTGCGCGATTGGAATCGTAATTTGCCAGCCGCTCGGATAAGTAACTCCACTGGCAGGACTCTTCCAGTCGCCCAACTTTTTTACACTAAAGTCTTTGGCAGTGAAGAAGCGAGTCGAACCCTTCTTGCCAACAAAGGTACCAGCAGAATTTGAATCAATCGTACCATCCAGATTCCGCAGCACATAGAGCATCAATTCGGTCCCTTCATCCAATTGAACTGCATACCAATCCCAGCCGACAATGCGTTCTCCCAGCATCTTAGTGCCAAACTCATGATCCATCCAGGATAATCCGACAACTGGAACGGTCTGCGTTCCAATCGTAAGCGTTCCCTCCGCTTTCATCCGGCTGAGGGAATAGTAATGAGACGCACAGCCAGCGCAGCTAGCCTTCCTGCTTACGCCGTCAGCGCCATGAATGACCGGCTCTTTCAATGGTGTCAGAAGAAGGTCCAGCGTGTAAGCGAGATATTTTGCATTCAGATGATGTTGATTCCCGACCAGTTCGACCGACCAATCTCCGTTCCACACTTTGTAAGTATCCGACTTCGCGCCGGAGCCGCGCGCGCCTGACGGATCGATTTTCTCTCGATAAGAGAAGCGCTTTCCATTTAAATCCGAAATGGCAAAATGAGCCACGTATATATTGTTTGAGTCGAGTTTGATGGACGTGTCATCGTCGTCGAGGGCACGGCGAAAGAAAGTAAGCTCGTAGCCAAATCGGCGTCCGTCTTCAGCAGCCAGGTGTCCGCTGTAATACCACCATTCCGTCTTGAAGTTATTGTGAGTGGCGTGGTCCTTCGGAAAACTGAACTTATATCCGGGCAACGCTTGTTGAAAGCCACCAGCAAACGCCTGAAGCCCCGGTAATAGAAATGCCAGCAGTAAGACTACGGCTTGCCAAAATCGCTTGAATTCCAAGTAGTCACGCATGCCCCAGCCAATCGGATTACCCAGCTTCGACAAAGCAATCTCATTTCCACTCACTGCGACAACTCTGGTAAGGCAGGGCCGGATGTAGCCGGGAGAGTGTCATCAACTTTCTGCCAGGCTTCATCAATGGCCTTCATTATCTCGTTTACCCTTACCAATTCAATCTGATGGCCGGCCCCTGGAATTACAATCATACTGGAATTGGGGATCGCTCTGTGTAAGCGCTCCGCATGGAGACTGGGGGGGACTACGATATCCAGATCGCCGGTCACAATTACAACCGGTACCTTGATTTCGCCATAGTGCGGCGAATTGTCTTCGAGCGTCCGATTGAGCGTCAGCTCATCCTGGGCGTAAGCCTTAATCTGTCCCGGTCTCAGCACAAGCGCTGAGTAACTCTCCACATATTTGCGCGGTGCGGTCTGAGGCCAGAACGCTTGGGAGGTGCTCAATTCGACCCAAGGCCGTGACGTGGCCACAAAAGATGAAATCAACAAATCGCCCAGCACCGGCACCAGCTCGATTAGATCCTGAGTATGAGGGCCGGTATCGGCAGTCTTGTATGCCACTGCCGACAACAAAACGATCGCCGCTGTGTCGGCCGGATACTTGAGCGCATAGTCTAGCACCAGCGCACCGCCCCACGAATGACCGACGATGATCGGCTTTTCAATACCGAGTTTTCTAAGCGCCTCATGAATCAGTCGAGCCTGAACCTCTACGGTCGCTATTTGATCGGACTCACGCTGACTATAGCCGTGTCCGGGACGATCGAAGGCTACCGCTCGATACTTGGCGCCAGCTGCGCCGAGCAGGGAGACGTTGAAGTCCAGGACCATGCCGTCATTGCCATGGATGAAAACGACCGGTCGACCACTTCCCTCGCTCATGTAATGCAGGCGAACACCGTCGACCGTGACAAATTGACCGAGAGGGGGATGCTGACATTCCGCAATCAGGGCAGCAACATAAGCCAGTGCTTGAATCAGAGCGAGCAGAAAGGCAAGAGATCCAAGCAAGATAAAGACTCTTATCTTTGCAGACTCCAAGACGACTTCACGCCTAACAGCCGCGTTGTCAGCTTCAAAATCCTGTCGGCCCGATTCAGAGTCTGTCACGAATGCACCTGCCTAGGGCTACCGGTTGGCCACTGCAAGTCTCACGAACGTAAGTTTACTGCTAAACACTTTCACCGGCAGCAGAGCCTGAAGACCAGGCCCACTGGAAATTATACCCACCCAACCAGCCGGTCACATCGACCACCTCGCCGACAAAGTACAGACCTGGTACCTTCTTGCTCTCCATAGTTTTCGACGACAACTCATCAGTATCGACTCCGCCACGCGTCACCTCTGCCTTGCGATATCCGACCGTACCGGCCGGCACAATGCTCCAGCAGTGCAGTTGCGCGGCGATAATCGCGAGATTCTTGGAAGAGAGGCGAACAACCGGTAGATCGGTCAGATATAGCTCGCTAAACTTCTCGGCGAAGCGTTTGGGAAGTCTTTCGCTGAGAACATTCTTGAGATGAGCCTTCGCTCCGTCCTTGGCCTTCGCCGATAGCCATTGATAGGCATCAAAGTCCGGCATCAGGTCGATCGAAAGCGGATCGCCAGCATTCCAATAGAGCGATGCCTGAAGACTGGCCGGACCGCTCAATCCGTTGTGAGTGATCAAAATGTTTTCGCGAAATGAAGCATCATTGCAAGTCACAATTGTATCGAGCGAGACACCCGACAGCTCGGTAAACTCCCGTAATTGTTTGTCAGTAAGGTTGAACCCATCCAGAGCCGGCTTCAGTTCGACGATGTGAAGTCCAAACTGCCGTGCCAGGTCGTAACCAAATGCGGTGGCACCGGTTTGGGGAACCGAAAGCCCGCCGGTAGCCACTACCAAAGAACTGCAAGTAAATCGACCCTGGCTCGTATCAAGGTTAAACTTGCCGTCCTTTCGTACACTTTTGATCTTGCAGCTCAATCGAAATTCAGCTCCGGCTCGTTCGCATTCCAATACCAAAAGATCAACAATCTGTTGCGCCGACCCATCGCAAAATAACTGGCCCAGCTTCTTCTCGTGAAAGGCAACTCGATGTTGCCTGACAAGCGCTATGAAATCGGCTGGAGTGTAGCGAGCAAGCGCGGACTTGCAAAAATGCGGGTTCTTAGATACATAGTTTTCCGGACCGGCATTGATATTGGTGAAGTTGCAGCGCCCACCGCCGGAGATCAAAATCTTGCGCCCGATTCTGTCGCTATGATCTAGCAGCGCGACCGAACGCCCGCGCCTGGCTGCATGAATTGCGCACATCATGCCAGCCCCGCCCGCACCGATCACTATCACATCGAAGGACTGCATTTGGAGCCTGCCTCAATTCGAATTGAAAGTCACAATCGGAGCGACATTGACCCTTCATTCACAGCCGATAACCGTTCGAATCACTTAGCCCAGGGCACGCTGTTGATGTCCTTGGGAAGCGGACTGCCACTGCCGCCCCAGAAGTTGGTAACCGGAGCCTTTTGCTGCATCATTGGTATCGCAGCTGGTGCGGTCGTCGCATAATAACCACCGGAAGCGCTGGGATCGGCAGTTGATGGCGCGTAATAGTTGCCAGACGGTTTACTCGGTGCTGATTGAATGACATTGGTGGGAGTTACGACCCCGGTCTGCGAGCCGCCAGACATGAATGCCGCTGATGCACCAAGCCCGGCCGCTCCGAACGAGCCGCCGTACCAGCCCCACGGACCTCCACCCCAGCCACCGAGACCGCTGTAGCCACCCCAGCCACCGGGACCACCGTAGCCGCCCCAGCCACCGAGACCACCGTAGCCGCCCCAGCCACCGAGACCACCGTAGCCGCCCCAGCCACCGAGACCACCGTAGCCGGCCCGGCCGCTGAGATTGCCGTAGCCTCTCCAGCCACCGCCCCAATAGCCACCACCAAACGGACTAATCGCGCTGGCCAGCCCGAGCGGTCCACCGATGCCAAAACCGCTTCCGAAGGAGCCAGCGCCACCTCCCATGAACGCCGCCGAGGCACCAAGAGCGGCCACGCCGAACGACGTAGGACCGCCGAAACCATAACCATAACCGTATCCGGGTCCAGGACCGCCCCAACCGCCGAGCCAGCCGCCGTAGCCATAGCCGATTCCGGTTGTAAACGGCAAAGTGGCGGCGAAAGCATTAATGCCTGCATTCGATTGGGCTGAGCCCGACAAGAGAGTCGGCGCACGAAAGGTTTCGGTCGGTCTCTCGTTGGGCTTTGGTTGATTGGCAAAGTAGCCAGGAACAACGAAATAACTTTGTTGAGTCGGTTGAAACTGTCCGGCAGCCCCGGCTTGACCATTGGACGGCATAGAGTCGGTTGCCGTGCTGCTCGAAGTCGAGGATTTGATCAGAGTCTCACGAGCCTTGAAACGATTCCACTCGCCGCCGCCTCCGAATTCTGGCTCTGCCAGCGCGAGACCAGCAATGGTAACAGCAAGTAAGCTGCCCAGCATAAGCGACAAACCAAACACTGGTGTCCGGCTCGACTGAATGTTTTCAGACCGGTTTAATCGATGCATAACTATGTCTCTTTGATCTGAATTCCGCTGAAATTCTACCCGGTCTCGACTGCTATCCACCGGCATCGCTTGCGGAATTAGGAGCGAGTTGCTCCGACCTTCGTCCCTTTATAGACCGGAGTCAGCCAACGATTGTACTTTGGCATTTCACCGCGGCAAATTTGCAGATAAGTGTCTTTAATCTTGGCGCTGATCGCTCCGACGTCTCCGGTGCCAATTCGCCTTCTGTCCACTTCAATCACCGGCGTAACTTGTGCACCAGTGCCGCTGAAAAACAGCTCGTCAGCTAAATAGAGTTCGCTGCGATCAATTTCACGAACTTCTGTCTTCCAGCCAAATTCAGCCTCAGCTATCTCCATTACCGAAGCTCGCGTGATACCTTCGAGTATATTGGCGCTGACCGGCGTGGTTATAAGCTTGCCCTGCCGCACCATAAACAAGTTCATGGCGCTTCCTTCCGAGACATGACCGTTTTCGGAAAGAACGATGCAATCGTCGAAGCCGGCCCGGACAGCATCGGTTTTCGCCAACGCCGTGTTGGCATAAGCCCCGACAATCTTGCCCCTGGCCGGAATGGCATTGTCTTCCACGCGGCGCCAACTAGAGATTTGGACCTTTAGGCCGGGAGCACCGTGAAAGTAGTCGCCGAAAGGTACTGTGAACATGCAAAACTCACTGGGATTGTCATGCAATCCTGGTCCGATTCGTTGCGCCGCCTTATAAGCAGATGGCCGAATATAGGTATCGGTTCGTGGTGCATTCCGCTTAACCAGCTCGACAGCGAGTTTACACAATTCATCGATTGAGTATTTGAGCGACAGGTCCAGGATCTTCATGCTGTCGAACAGACGCTCAATATGCTCGCGCAGGCGAAAGATGTACATCTCCTCCTGCTTGTCATTCCAGTATGCACGAATACCCTCGAACACAGCCGTCCCATAGAGAAAGGCATGGGTCATTATGTTGACCTTCGCATCCTCGATCGGCACGAATTTCCCTTCGAAATAGGCGTATGTCTTCGTCTCGCTCACTATTGACTCCTCTTACCTTCGTTATACACTCAGTCTGCTAACTGTGCTCCTTGCAAAACTTCAGCCGATCTTCGACGACCTTTTTCTTATTTGTGTCATCTGAGTACTGCAAGTACTTCTCAAATGACTGCGAAGCGGCTGCGTATTCTTTGTCGCTCTCCTGCATTGCTCCCAGCTCATAGAAGCCATTAGCATAAGTCGGTTCAGCGCTTGTGGCAGCCGAAAACTCGTTTTTCGCATCCTGCAGCTTGCCCTTTTTCTTAAGAGCGGTTCCGAGCGCAGTGTGGCAAGCAGCGGAGCTCGGATTGGACTTCACTTTACCGCGAAACCAGTCTATCGCCTGGTCGACATTGCCGATCGAAAGCTCATAGTAACCCTTCTCCAGCTTCTTGTTCCAGTCGACCGGCTTGGACGACTTCGCCAGAGCTGCAGTCGTGCCAGCAAACGAGCCTGTGGCAATAACGGCGGCCAGAGCACAATGAAACAGCAGTTTCATGCCAATTCACCTACCTTGTTTGATTGGAATCAAGCTTATTTAATCCGGGTTGCGGCTCCATTGCCGCTGCTCAGACCGGTCGGGCTTCCGACGCCCGCTGCTCCAGGCATTGATTGGATAATTACCGCCGAAACGTCTGTTGTGACCTTTCGAACATTATCGCCAACTCTCAAGCCACCGCCTTTAATCACATTGCCGGTAGCCGAATCGGGATCAACCTGTGTGAGCGTAACAACTCCGATCGTGGCAGTCAGCTCTTTGATTACTTTACCTGAGGTAGGATCCTTCACCGTTTTGTAAGCGCGCTCAACTTGCAGATTGTCACCAACCACGAGCCCGTTACCTTTACCGACATTGAGAATGACAGTACCGCCTGTCACATCGGCAATCTTGCCTTGTACATTCATCGCTGCGACAGATTGGTTATCGGGAATCTTGGAAGCCAGACCGACTAATTGCGTGCAGATCGCATCGACCGCTGCCAAAGTAGCTTCACCGGCAATTGTGCTGGCGAATCCGGAGCTACCCATATCAAATGAGCCGCTGCCACCGCCACCACCACCGCCGCCACCGCCGAACATCGAGACTCCGCCGCGCTTGGATTCACCAGAGCCATTTACTGCAGCGAGAATTTCACTGGTGTTGATGTCGACCATGCGAGCATCAATTGCCACTTTACACTTGCCTTTTCTGACGCCCAGTCCACCGAAACCGAACCCACCGACATATGGAATGTAGCTCGAGGCTGCGCTGGCTGCCGCGCCGACGTTCATGTTTTTGTTCTCGAAACCGAATTGAGTAACCGTTCCGACGATAATGGCATCGACACTCAAGAGCTTACCGATCTTGCAAGCAGTCGCTGGATCAGCGCGATCGCTGACCGAAAGGTTTTGCTCCTTCAATATGCTGTCGAGCATTTCGCGCTCGATTACAGAGTAGGTTCCATCGTTAACAAGGCGGGTGATGATCAGACTGACTATCCCCTTACCTACGTCCAAAGTGCCGACTTCACTAGATACCGCACCATAGGAAAATGGCATGATGGCAACGCGACGCTTCGAGCTCGCATTGACCGGAAGCTGGCAGAAACAAGCTGCCACCATTAATAGTGTCAGAAGATAGGCTAGCGATCTGCGCAATCTCATCATACTTTTCCCTCGAATATTAGCTGTAACCACGAACTGTGACCCCTAAATGTACCGACTTAACTCTTTCAGCTTTTAGGAAGCCGAGCGTAAAGTGCACTCAGCTCTAGATTTTACTGGATCCTCACTTATTTAGCCGGGCGAGACCTGAGCTCTGCCTCCTGCGCTTCAATCGCTTTCTTTTGAGCTTCCAGCGCCTTCCTCTGCGCTTCCAGTGACTTCAGACGAGCATCAGCGTCGCTGACCTTTGTTGCCTGCTGGGCCGGCGAAGCCGGTTTAATTTTGACTAACTTTCCAGGAGCGGCCATTGCCGCTCGATAGCTCGTCATGCGTTGCCTAGCCAGCGCAAAGCGCTTCGATTTGGGGTTTACCGCTGAAAGCAGCTTGATGGCCTGCGAGTAGCTGTGTCGCTTAGCGAGCGCCTCTGCTTCCTTTACGAATTGAAACGCATCCTTTTCCATTTGGAAATCGTCTATCAGCGCTCGGACGGCTTTGAAATGCGGTGTGTCCGGGCTGATCGGCAAGAGAGCGGAGATCGCCTCATCGTACTGATCCTTATCCGCGAGCGTTTCGGCTCCTATGATGCGGTCCCGCGTGTTAATTTCGATCGTAACAGCGTCCTGAATCGGGTTGATTGCGCGCTGAGCCATCCCGGCAGCCACTTCACGTACAGCCGAGTCCACCATCGCCTTATTAAGCGGCGCTCCGGGCTGAAGCGAAAAGTCCTGCTTATTCGTCTGCACCGACACAGTATTTACGACCTGACCATCAGTAGTCTTGATTAATACGGAACCGTTGACTTTCACATTGCCAGACACGATATCGGTTTGCTCGACAATGTTGCAAACAACGTACCAGTCAGGATTGACTGTCGACAAAACGACATTGGGATTACCATCCAGACCGGCAGCGATTTGATCGGCGGCCGTCTGCTCCTGCCCGCTGCCTCCGCCTGGAACCACCGCAATTCTGACCGGAGGCGCCGCCTGCACTGACAGCACCGAAAAGAGACCCAAAAGCCCGAACAAAAACGATCCCCAAAGATACCGAGAGATTCTCAGGCGTTTCAAGATACACCCCCTGCTTGCAGGACGGCACAGCCGCCGCCTGGCGCGAACAATCATACGTAGCCTCAAAACAGGCTCAAATGTGCATTATGTCACGTTGCAAGCTCGTGATGATGAACGATAAGTCACCTGCAAGCTGCCGGTGATGGTATCTCGTTTCCGAGATGGAGCGCCACTGTAGAGGCTGGGCCGTGCCCGGACAGGGCGATGCATGGCCTCACCCAACAGGCAGTAAATTCGGAGTCGCTGTACTAGTTGTCGGTCGCGCTAAGCGCTTGCTTCAAGCTCTGGCATTAACTTCCTGTTTGATTAGATCTTTGACCGCTGTCAGCGCCTGATCGAGCTTAGAAGGATCCTTGCCACCGGCTTGAGCCAATTGCGGTCGGCCGCCGCCGCCGCCACCACAGATAGTGGCGGCTTGCTTGACCAGATTGCCGGCATTTATACCCCGCTTGACCAATTGATCTGAAACAGCCGCAACAATTGAGACTTTGTCTGGACCAAGGTTCGTACCGACAGCCACCACCAGATCATCGCCCTTGCTTCTAATATGCTCGGCTAACAGCTTCAATCCGTCAGCGCTCACATTGGAAACTTTGGCGGCGATCACGCGAAGGTCGCCATGCTTCTCTGCGCCGGCCAACAGCTCTGGCGCAAATGACAGCGCAATCTGCTCTTCAAGCTGTTGAGCCTGTTTGTCCCTCTGCTTAATTTGATCCTGCAGGCGATCGATCTGCGCCAGCAGATCGGACGGGTTTACCTTCAGTCTGTTAGCCGCTGTAGACAGTATGTTCAAGTGCTGGGCGATGAAACGCCAGGCCTTTGGTCCAGCCAGCGCTTCAATTCGGCGTACGCCCGACGAGATACTTCCTTCCGAGATAATCTTGATCGGCCCGATCTCGCCGGTAGAGCTCACGTGCGTACCGCCGCAAAACTCCAAACTGAAATCGCCCATCTTCACGACGCGCACTATTTCCCCGTACTTCTCACCGAACATCGCCACCGCACCGGTTCGCTTCGCCTCCTCGAGCGGCATCTCGACCGTTGTCACCGGAAGATTCAAGCGAACCCACTCATTCATCAGGTTTTCTACCGAGGCGATCTCTTTATCGTTGAGCTGGCGTTCAAAACTAAAGTCGAATCGCATCGCATCCGGTCCAACTTGAGAGCCGGCTTGAGCGACGTGCTTGCCCAAAAGCTCACGCACCGCCGCATGAAACAGGTGCGCCGTACTGTGATGCAACACCGTAGACTGACGCCTTTCCTTGTCTACGACCGCCTTGAGCTTTTGCCCAGGCTCGACGATACCGGATAAAGCCTTTACCTTGTGGACGTGCAGACCTTCATGTTTTTTCGTATCCACCACTGACAGCGTCGACTCCGCCCCGGATAACAATCCGCAATCGCCTATTTGTCCGCCCGATTCGGCGTAAAAGGGAGTTGAGTCCAGCACCAGTTCTGCCTCTTCACCTTCCTCTATTCGCTCCACCTCTTTTCCCTGCTTAACCACCGCAATAATCTTACCTTCGTCTTCGGTGGTAGCGTAGCCGGTGAACTTCGTAGTGCCATAATCCCTGAGCAAGCGCCCGAAGGCCTCCTCACCGGTGATGATGACGTTGAACTTGTTGACTGACGAGACAGTCTCGTGCTCCTTTTTCGCCTCGGCGAATCCAGCCATATCTACCGTCTTGCCTCGTTCTAGGGCAATTTCGGCTGTGAGCTCGATTGGAAATCCGAAGGTCGCATAGAGATTGAAGGCAGCGCTGCCGGAGATCTGTTTTTCTTCCTCCGACAAGAGCGACTCGAGCAGGCCGATGCCGCGATCGATCGTTTTGGCAAAGCGATCCTCTTCATCCCGGACGACCGAGGCGATTACTTCCTCTTGTCCGGCCAACTCCGGGTAGGGTTGCTGATAAAGTTCGACCACCTTCGGAACCAGCTTGTATATGAACGGCTCCGTCAAGCCCAAGAGCCGGCCGAACCGAGCGGCTCGCCGAATGATGAATCGGAGCACGTAGCCACGCCCGATGTTGCTTGTGCGAACACCATCGGAAACCAACATCGTGACGCAGCGTGCATGGTCCGTCACGATTTTCAAATATAGATTAATCTTGTCGGAATTGGAGGCTGCCGGGTCAGGTCTTCTTCCCAATTCGGATTTGTATTCAGCGCCAGCAAGCACCGCCAATTCTTCCAGCACCGGAAAGAGCAGATCGGTCTCGAAGGTGTTGCCTTTTTCTTGCAAAATGGTCGATATACGTTCTAGACCGGCGCCAGTATCGACGTTCTTGTTGGCTAGCGGGGAGAAATTCCCGTCGGCATCCTTAAAAAGCTCCATGAACACAAGGTTCCAGATCTCCAGGTAACGGTCGCATTCACATTTGCCGATACCACATTTGTCTTGATCGGAATTGCAGCCATATTCTTGGCCGCGGTCATAATAAATCTCAGTGCAAGGCCCGCATGGTCCGGTTGGACCAGGCGGTCCCCAGAAATTGTCCTTGCGTCCAAGTCGAAAGATCCTTTCCAGAGGAACGCCGACTTTCTTGCTCCAGAGCTCAAAAGCCTCTTCATCGGCTGGATTGGTATTGTCACCACCAAAAATCGTAACCGAAAGCCGCTCGGGCTCAAGACCAAGCTCGCCGGTGACAAATTCCCAGGCCCAAGGAATTACTTCTTTCTTGAAGTAATCACCAAAGCTGAAATTGCCGAGCATTTCGAAAAAGCTGTGGTGCCGAGCGGTACGCCCGATATTTTCAATATCCGAATCCTTGCCGCCGGCACGCGTCACCTTCTGTACGGTCACTACGCGAGGAGGATCGGTCGGCGGCGCCTGACCTAGGAAAATCGGCACGAATGGAACCATGCCAGCCGAGGTCAGCAAAAGAGTGGGATTATCCGGAATCAAGCTTGCGCTTGGCAGGTGCAAGTGCCCTTTCTTATCCCGAAAGTATGAGACGAACCTTTCTCGTATCTGTGTTCCAGTCAAATGCATCGCCAATCTCCCTGATTGCTAACGCAGCCAGCGAGCGACAATCGCCGCGCACATGGCTCTATAGGCAAGAACTCCAGTATACCAGTAGCGGGTGAAGCCTGTTGCAATCGGGGTTTCAATCCTGTAGGAGACGATATCATACAGACATATTTCGATCTGAACGTTCGAAATGCCAGGCATCTCATTAACTAGCGTTATAGAAATGGAATACATTTGGGCATAAGGTAGCTAGAGTTCATGTATTTCGACGCATCCCTCATTTGAGGGAGCCGGAACAGAATCTCTCTAGGACGCAGTCCCGGCCGGACGTCCTCAGCAGCGACCGATTGAATCTTCGGCTGGGGAGGGGAGCAGTTTCGTGGGTGATACACGCAACATTTGTAGATCGTGCGGCAAGGTTCTGCAACCCGGTCAAATTTGCATGGATTGCACAGTCACTGATTTGAAGCTTACCGAAACAGTAGCCGAAAGTTGGGCTCAACGTAGCACGCAACAGAA
Organism: Candidatus Obscuribacterales bacterium; assembly: GCA_020050835.1. Taxonomy (GTDB): domain Bacteria; phylum Cyanobacteriota; class Vampirovibrionia; order Obscuribacterales; family Obscuribacteraceae; genus JAGVKB01. The sequence goes on from JAGVKB010000040.1 coordinate 24,341, forward strand.
TCAGCTGCCTTTTGAGGCTTACCTGACGGAAGAACTCGAGCAAAAGCGGATCTCGATACCGGGGCCAAAGTGCAAGATCGGTCGCGATCCGACCAATCAGGTAGTCATAAGAGACGATCAATATACTTCAAGATTTCATGCTTGGATTACCTGTGAAGACGGACATTTCTTCATTGAAGATCTCGGCAGCACAAATGGGACACTTCTCAATGGAAGCCCGTTGATCAATCGCAGACCGCTGGTCAACGGCGACCAAGTTCGAATTGGCAGAACCGAGTATACGTTCCATTTCGATGCAGCTGGACTGACCGGACGCCCAACCAGGCAAAGTAGAGCCGTTCAATAACTCTAGCGGCAAATGTTAGTTGGAGGAGGGAATCGTCGACAATTCCTCTGGCAAACAGCGGCATGGTTGACCCGATCAGAGAGTGTCTCCTGACAATAGAATTGCCCACCTGAATCTGATAACCTTCACTCGCTGAGTGCTTTGTTTCCCCAGACACTTGTCCAGGCATCTGAACAAACAGAGAAGGGTATGAATCCAGGTGAAGCTCCGTAAGGTTCTGATCGTTTACAAGAAATCGACCTTTCAGATTCAAGCGGTCGAGCGCAGGGAATCACGGTTCATCAGGCTCTTGGAAGAAGGGCACGACAGCGTCACGCGCGTAAAAGTTGCGCATGCCGAACACTACGATGTGCTCGATACACTCAAATCAATCCTGACAGACCGAGGCATTGAGGTCAAAGCGCTCGCCAGGGCAGACCTTAACCGGACGGTCAAGAACGTCGACCTTGTCATCTCTGTAGGCGGCGACGGCACATTTCTAGACGCTTCTCACTTTCTAGATGTCGTGCCGCTATTAGGTGTCAACTCGTCCAAGTCCTCCAGCTTCGGTCATTTTTGCCTGGCTAATGAGACCAATCTTGCAGCCACGCTGGACCAGATTGAAAACGATCAAATCGAACCGCTCAAACTGCTCAGGCTCGAACTCGAGCTCAATGGCGAACTGCTGCCGGAGCTGGTATTAAACGAAGTGTTGATCTGTCATAGTAATCCGGCTGGAACCAGCCGATACTTTTTGCAGATCGATCAATCTCGTGAGGAACAACGCTCAGGCGGAATCTGGATCGGACCTCCTGGTGGATCCACTGGTGCGATCAAAGCTGCAGCCGGGACTGTCCTGCCGATCGCCGAAAGAAACTTTCAATATATTGTGCGTGAGCCTGGCCCGCGCCCCTATGAAAGCTGGTCACTATTGCGCGGTCTGCTTTCCGAGGACACAGAGATCAAGATAACCTCGCAGATGCGGACCGGCTCTCTCTATATCGACGGGCAACATATAGATTATGGATTCGGTCTGGGCGACGAGCTCACAGTCAGAGTCAGCAAGAAGAATCTGATTTCGTACGTCGCGCCGGACGTAAACGATATCTTTCAAAAGAAGTAGGTAAAGGGCCGGTGTCAATGTCGGATAATCTAGCTATTCTGGCCGGAAAAATTTCCGCCAATGCGATTAGAGCGCTGGGAGCCGGGCTAGGCTCCAATCTGCCCGGTCGGGTGGCGCGCAAGTTATCTCCGACAGTCTTGAACAGGCTGGCCGTGCAGAGCCGCTCAGGCGTCGTCGCTGTCTCAGGCACCAACGGCAAAAGCACGACCTCCGGATTTATCTACTCAATTCTCAGGCGCGCTGGTTTCAAGACTGTTCACAACAAGCAAGGAGCGAACCTGGTAACCGGCATCACCGCAACAATAGTCGAAGCTGCCTCAATCGACGGCAAGCTCGATGCCGATTACTGCCTGTTCGAAGTCGACGAAGCTTCACTACCAGTAGTGGCATCAGAGACACCGATCAAAGCCGTCGTAGTTACAAATCTCTTTCGCGATCAGCTTGACCGATTTGGCGAGTTGGATACGACCGCCAAACTTCTCAACAAAGGAATCGCCCGCAATCAATCCCCGGCAATTCTCAATGCCGACGATCCAAATGTCGCTCAATTAGCCGAAGGCAGCCGGCGTCTGTTTTACGGCATCGAATCGCTTGCACAAAACAATCAACAGCCGATTACACGTGGAGCGATGGAACTATCTTATTGCCCGAAGTGCGGTGCCGAGTATTCTTACGATCTGATCTTTTACGGTCAGCTGGGACACTACGCCTGCGCTCAATGCCGGCACTCCAGACCGAGACCGGATATCTGCGCAACAGATGTCTGCATAGGAAAGTCTTCCACCCGCTTTGTCCTTCGTATCGGCGAAGAAAGCTTCAATGCGCAGATCACAATTCCTGGTCTCTTCAATGTGTACAATGCGCTTGCAGCCTCAGCTGCAGCCGCCTGGCTTGGTATTGCCGGAGTCACTATCGTCGAAGGGCTCAAGCACTACAACACTTTGTTCGGACGCTCGGAGCAATTAGTTGTAAACAACAGGAAATTGCTCATTCAACTGATCAAAAATCCCGCCGGCGCTTCGCAAGTGATTGGCTCTGCAGCTGCGGATCCAAACGGCAGAATCTTAATTGCCATCAACGATAATCTAGCCGACGGCAGGGATATCTCCTGGCTTTGGGATGCTGAATTCGAGCAGCTTGAAAAACATCCCAACCCAATTGTAGTCAGCGGACAAAGGGCTGATGATATGGCTGTGCGTTTGAAATATGCGGGATTTCCGCCCGAAAGAATAGCGGTAACGCATCAGCTCGAGCGAGCACTCAAAGAGTCCATCGGTCAGGTAGGCCCAGACCAGACGTTGTGGATAATGCCAACTTACACCTGCCTGCTTGAGCTGCAAAAAATCTTGAAGTCGATGGGCCATTCATTGTCCGGCACGTAAGCGGCATCTGCCGCTTGCTACATCGGATTCTTCTTCAACTTTGCCAACCCTTCCAAAGCCGGTTGCAATTGCGGATTGGTTTCCAAAGCTTTCTTGTATTGCACCTCCGCACCGGAAGAATCTCCCTTACTGAGCAAGAAGTTGCCGTATTCAACCCGAGCATTCAAGTCTCTGGGGGACAACTTCAGCGCCTCTTTGAATTCCAAATCTGCAGCCTTTTGATCGCCCGATTTGTCAAGCGCCAATGCCAAACGCCGATGTGCTGGAGCAAACTGCGGGAATACCTTGATTGCCTTTTGCTGCTCGGCGATCGCTTCTTTGAAATTGCCTTTCTTCATGAGCATCCAGCCCATTCCGCTATGGGCATTCGGGTGATTAGGCACCAATTTCAGGGCTTTCTTGAACGCCTCGATCGCTTCATCGGTACTGCCTGCCTCAGCCTGAATGTTTCCCAAATTGATGTAGGCTTCCGGCAAGTTCTTATTTAACTCGAGGGCGCGATTCTCTTCGGCAATTGCTTCCTTGGTTTGTCCCTTTTGCGCCAGGACGACTCCGAGATTGACGTGCGGTGCTGGGTTGTCTGTCGCTAGCTCTGCGGCCTTCCGGTAGGCGGCAATCGCTTCGTCTGTCTTACCGAGCGACGTAAGGATCATTCCGAGATCTAGATGAGATCTGAAACTGCTTGGCTTAAGAGCAACCGCTTGCTTAAATTCTGCCAGCGCCTCTTCCGCCTTACCTTGATTGCTGTAAATCTGTCCTAAGATGACATGCGGCAAGAAATACTGAGGATCAAGCCGAATTGCAGTCTTCTCTTCCAGAACTGCCGTGTCATAGTCTTCTTTTGCCGCCAGAGCAGCTCCCAACCGTTCATGAGCCTTAGAATTGTCCGGCGCGACTCTCGTCGCTTCCCTGAATGCGACAATGGCCGGCTCTACTTTCATTCTAGCGAGCTGCGCGTCACCTTCCTTGATGTGGGTCTCGACTGCATCATCAGCAGACAGAGCAGGCAAAATCAGAGTCTCTGCCATTATTACGGCTGCAACCAAAGACTTGGAAAGCTTCAATGTCCTATACCCCACGTCACTAAACAGTCCGCATATTATAGCCACAAGACAAGATCGGATACAGGAAAGCGCTATCACATCCAGTCAATTTGTCACGGTAATACCTATAGACAGCCGCGCTTCAAGATCACCCGATACGGTGATGTACACGGATTATGAGCGCGACCTAATCTATTAGAAGCGCTTAAAACCGCATTCATACTGGTTTCCAGGAAAAATGAACGGGGAATAATAAGGGATGAGGTAGCGGACGCCGGATTTGCACTTGCAACTCCGAAACACCGCATTTGGTGCAGCCCCCCCTGCACTACTTCAGTTGTTGCGCGTGAAAAGGCAGAATTACTAAGCGGCAGATCTGAGTCTTCTCAGATCATCGCATCACAGAGCCTCGGCAGAGGCTCTAGATTGTCTTGGCTTCCCTGACAGAAATCGGTGCGCGGAAATGAAAGTATCAATGACAGATTGCGCTCTTTGTTTGTGCCTATGTACTCAACTCATTTGCTCTTCCGCAGTAACTGCACAGGTAGTCGACCCGGGCGTACAGCCCCCGACGCAGGCCGGCAACTTAGATCTCACTTCGCAAGAAAGGACTTTCAATCCAAATTTGCAAAACTCTGTAGTGATTCAAGTTGGTTCTGGCAGCCAGACCGTGCTGCCGAACGATCTGTTGACGGCAGCAGAGTTCGTGGCTGTCCGTCAAGTCGTGAAAACCGGATCACAGTTCATCCAGCTAGATTCAATGGGCGCAGCAGTCGGCGGCAGTTTCAGAATCACACCCGGACTCTTGCAGCACGCCGAGAACCTGGTCGTCCCAACCGGAGTAACAGCTCTCGTCGATGCAGCCAAAAGTGCCAATCTCGCCCTTGCCGGAAATCTTACCAATGCCGGGCAAATTCTCACCTATTCATCCAATCATGCCGTTGACAGCATCGCCATAAGCACGCAAAACATCTTCAACCAACCAGGAGCGCTCATCTCGTCTAATGGATTGCTGGCCACCGCCTTTGGCGCAAACAGCGTCGTGTCTCAATTGAGCATGTCACTAAACGCCGCTCAAAATATTGTCAATGCCGGACAAATAGTCAGCTCGGGAAGTCTGACGATGACGGCGGGTGGGTCGATCGTAAACGCCCTGCCGGCAAGCATCGCCGGACCAAATCCAGTCCTTCAAGCGATGCAAAATGTAAATCTTACAGCCAATACTCTCGTCAATTCAGGTACCGTCACATCCACTCTCAATAACATCAACATAGCCTCTCGACTACTGAGCAACCTCAATGTCATAAACTCGGGTGGAGTAATGAGCGCCTTGTCCGGCGCAATCAACTTCCGAGACCCTACATTCAGCGCCTTGGCAAACCTGTCCGTCAACGGGGGTGATTTGATAGCGCAGGAGCTTAATCTTCACAGCGGAATCGGCGTGGTCGAACTAAATGTCAACGACCTGATCGGCAGTATCAACATAAATGCTTGCGAGACTCACGTGAATGCAGCCACCGAGAATCTGGTTCTGGGAAACATCGAATTGAGCGGTGATCCCAGTTTCATTAATACCGCCGGCAATGTCACTATCGGCAGCAGCATGATCTTTGCCGGCCAAAGTCTTTCGGTGTTAGCGAGCGGAGACGTAACGACAACCGCTTCCAATCTCACAATCGATACGAGCTCTAGCAGCGCCAGCGGCGGCAACATTTTGATCGCTGCCGGTGCGAATCTGAGCTCAGATGGCACCACACTGACGGTCTCACAGAGCGGACTGAGCACAGGCGGCTCGGCTACCGGCGGCAAGATCGATTTTGCCGCATCACCGCTTCTGACCCTGACGTCAAGAGGCTTAGCAGCCGGCACGAGCAACGGCGGCAACATCACCCTGGTAGCATATGCCGGCAGCGGAGTGAATGCTGGCACTATCTCCTTGCCGACCGGCAACGCGCTGACGATTAGATCCGGCGGATCGAATACCGGCAGCAATGGAAACGTCACTATTATCGCCGGCGCCAATCGAGGCAGCGGTAACAGCATAAGCCTGGGCTCCATCAACAGCAGCGGCGGCACAAACGGCACCGGACAGATCACCCTGTCCACCAGCTCCCCAACCATCTCCGGCGGCAATATCCTGGTGAACATCGCCAGCGGCGCTGCAAGCGGCGGCACCTTTACACCCGGCGTAGTGCAAGCTGCATCTGTTGTCGCGAACAATCTAACCACCACCGGCAGCAACATTACTGTTTCGGCTGGCTCGAACGCTACCCTCGGTGCGCTGACTCTCCTGGGCGATCGCACGCCCGGACTGGCCAATCCCACCATTCAGGTCGATGTAAACCAGGTAACCGACACTGCAACCACCTTCGTGGTTGGCGGGCCCAGTCTATGCACCAATTGCGCCCCATCAGGTATGTCAGCCAGCGCCTCATCAGGCGGTGTTAACGGCAACGCCGGCACTATCTCGATTCGCAATTTCGGAACTGGCGGGATTAAGGTAACAAATCCAGCCTTGCTGACGGTACCGGTTCTCACACTCAACGGCGCGGGTGGAACCATCATTCTGGATGCCGCAGCCGGAGCGACCGCCGGAGCGGTCGACCTCGCCGGGGGCATATATTCGGCTGACGCAGTAGGGACGGGAACCGGAGGAAAGATTGATGTGCGCGGCTCCACCATTACTAACACAAGCAACACGACCGCTTGGACCTTTTCCGCAAAAGGAGGAAACAACGGAGGTGGAGGCGGACAGGTGGCGCTTGCGACCAAAGACAGCACCAGTGGCATCGCTTTCGGCACTGCCGTCAAACAGATCACTGCGCTCAACGTTCAAAGTGGAACTGGTGGCGGAGATGGCGGAACAGTCACACTCTCAGCCGGACAAGAATTGTTAGTGGCCACGAGCAGAATCAACTCCAGACCGCAAGGAGTAAACGGAAATGGCCCGACCTTCAATCTAAGGGCTGGGACCGCAGGGTCAGGATTGCTGCAGATCAGCGGTGCTCTCAATGCTAACGGAGCCGGTTCGGGCGCTGGCGGTACGGTCAACATCGAATACAACGATGCTGCCAATCCATTTATAGTAGGTTCAACTGTTACCGGCAGCGGAATCAGTGGAAACATCACGGCCGATGCACCCGGCTCAGGTAGCGGAGGCGCCATTAGTATTAGCAATTCAGCCGCCGCGCCGCTTGCAGTTGCACTTACCGGTTTACTCTCAGCCTCTTCTGCCAGCGGTCCCAAAGGCACGCTGACGTTTAGTCATTCGAGCAACGATGTCAACGTAAGCGGTGCAGGATCGCTTTCCGGACTGGTAAATGCCAGTGCCCGGTCCGTGACAGTTAGCACTGCAGTTGGCGATCTAACTTTCGGGCAGGTCTCCTCCTTCAATGGGCTGATCTCCCTGGCAGCTAATGCCGGCAATCTTTCACTAACCTCCAACCTGACAGCTACCGGTGACAGCCTCAGCCTGACGAGCGGATCGACTGGCAACGTGACTACAGCATCCGGCACAAACGTCTCCGGAAGTTCCGTCAATATCAACTCGGGCGCCATCAATATAAATGGACAGGTCACAGCAAATGCCGGTAATGTTTCTCTGCAAAGCAATGAGACTGACAATACCTTAAACGTTTTGATTGCTCCCGCAAGCAATGTCTCAGCTCTCGGCGTAGACTCCAGGATAGCTTTCAATCAGTCTGCCAGTGGCTCTATCTCAGTTTCAGGCGGTGCGCTGGTAGCAACCGACTCACTAGAATTCAATGGCGGCAGCAACACTGTCAATGTCTCGGTCAACTCTCTTTCCGGGACTGTCAATGCAAACGGTTCGGATATCGATTTAGCCGCCTTCACCGGAAGCCTGACAGCCGGCACTATCGCATCGAGCAACGGTGACGTTGTATTAACTGCGACCAATGGTGATTTATTTCTGACTGGCGATGTCACGGCAGCCGGCGGCGATCTAAATCTGACGGCCGGACCGGCAGGCTCACTCACTCAGTCCGCCAGCACTTCAGCTACGGGAGACGCCGTGTCCATCACCTCCGGCTCAGTCGACCTTCAAGGGACTCTAGGAGCAACAGCCGGCAACGTCTCGGTACAAAGCAATGCAGCCGATGCCTCATTGAATATCATCATGGGTTCTGCGGCGACACTTAGTGCTCTTGGTCTAGGGGCCAGCATATCACTCAATCAAACTGCTGGCGGGGCAGTTGCCGTGAATGGTGGAACGCTTTCAGCGAGTAACTCCATTCAAGTCAATGGCGGACCAGACACAGTTGCACTAGCAGTTTTGGCCACGGCCGGAACAGTCAGTGCAACTGGGGTCTCAGTCTCTATCATCGTAGGCTCCGGAGATCTGTCAACCGGTGCGGTTTCATCGGCAGCCGGAAACGTGGCAATAATTGCCTCCGCCGGAAGCATTTTCTTGAACGATAACGTGACGGCAAGCGGTGGCGACCTAACTCTGGTTACAAGTGCAACCGGTGCGCTCAATCAAACCTCCGGTAAATTCGCATCTGGTAGCTCTGCTTCAATCTCCTCTGCTTTGCTCAATATCAACGGCACGATTACAGCCGAAGCAGGAGAGCACTCCGTCCAAAGCAATGCCATCGACGGACAGCTCTCAATCTTGCTTGGAAGCGGAGCATCATTGAAAGCAAACGGTGCAGCTGCAAATCTCACCTTTAATGCCACTACAACCGGTGTCATCTCCGTCACCGGACCAGACGGCTCGCTGACAGCAAGCAACGAAGTCCGCTTTAACGCCGGCAGCGGGGCGGTCGACGTAAGTACCGGCACCATTTCCGGACAAGTTTCTAGCAATGGCTCCAAGGTGACCCTAGCGACAGCATCAGGTGGTATCACCGTGGCCAATACTACGGCCAGCAATGGTTCGATCGTCATTCGTACCACTGGAAGCGCTCTTACGCCATTGAGAATCGCAGACAATGCCGTCCTTTCTGCAACGGAAGGAGATATAGAGCTGGTTGATTCGAACTCCACCTCAGGAGCAATCGTGTTTGGACAGGGCGCAAATGTTTCAGCTACCACCACCGGCACAACGCTCGGCAGAGTCAATGTCGCAATCGGCTCTGTTCCGGCATCACCGGTCGCCGGTACTGCCCCCACAAATGTGCAACTCACCCTTTCGAATGGAGGAACCGTCTATTGGGGCGGTGGACTGATCGCCTCACTTCCGTCCAACCAGGTAACGTCAAACGGTGGACGGGTGATCTTCAGCAACGGTGAATCATCGGCCGGCACGATCACTTTGAGCGGCAACGTCGACATTACCTCCACTGCAGTCAACAACACACCACCGCCACTGACATTAATCGCCAGTTTGGACTTTACGGATCCAAACGTGGTGGCGAACATTCTAGACCTTCAATCTCAAGGTAAGATCGGCGGCACTCTGCAAGTCAGGCATGGTATTGCAGTCGGCGGCGATGCAATTATCGGTTCGGCGCTGCTCGCACCGACTCTGACGGCTAAAAACCTTCCAGCCAACGTCACTCTCACAATGCAGGACTTCGATGCGACTAAACCGATCAATATCTCACTGACCAACCAGAGTTCGACCAGGCAAGTACGAATTAACGGCACCGAGCAGTTTGTAGGACCTTCAGCCCAATCGAACGTCTTTATAACAATTACGTCTAACCAATCGGAGCCTGTACTTGTAATTGGCAAGACAGGATCGATTACCAGTGACGGTGGACTCTCGATCGCAGCTTCAGGCGACATCAGGATTAGTGGACCGATCTCCGCGTCGGCGCTCTCAATCAGCACAACCGCTCGAAACGGTGACATCTTGATTGATGCCGATGTCACAACGACCGGGATGTTATCTCTAAGCGCGAATGGCTCGGGAGATATTCGCTGGCTAGGCGGAATGCTGAGCGCTCAAACCATAGCGCTTTCATCCCAGACCGGCAACATCGGCGCTGCACACCGCTACCTACAGTTTAGCGCGCAGAACCTCTCTGCCAACACAGGCGGTGGAAATGTGTACATAAAGGGTCTGGTAGATTTTAGTCTACTGGCCTCATCGGCAGAACAACACTTCATGCTGAAGGCTATCGGCAATATCAGCTTGCCTAACAGCCTGTCTGCAAAAATAGTAGAAATCACAGCAGATTCGGCAGCCGGGGAGATAAATGTCGGCGGAAACATATCCGCCTCTTCTCGCGCATCGTTAATAACGACCGGTGCCGGCAGCATCGAGTACACGGCTGGAACCATCACGTCCGATGAAGTGCTGCTCCAGAGCGAACGAGGATACATAGGAACCAGCGCCGCGCCAATTCGGGTGGCAGCTTCAGAGCTGACTGCCCTGGCCGGCGGCGGTGTATTTTTGAGCTCCATCGGCGATATTGAGCTAGGTAATTCAAAAGCAGGCGGAGAATTCAAGCTCTCGTCAACAGGTGGCATCACGGCCCGCGACATTCTTACCCTGCATGGCTCGATAACGCTAATCGCCGGCGCTGGTACCCTGAAGATCCAAAATGGCAGCCTCTTGAAGGCGAATGAAGGAAACATTCTGCTGCAAAACACAAACACGCTAAACGGCGAAATCGAGGTCGGGAAGAATGCTGTTGTTTGGGCTTATACGGATTGCAACCCGAACCTAGGGAATGTCACTTTGGCGATTGGGTCGGTGCCCACGAGCCCAGTTGCCGGCACGAAACCATCAAGCGTAACTGTGGTTAGCCAAGCGGGAGGCAAGGTCTACTTCGGAACAAATGGCATTACTGCCGGAAAGAATGTATTACTGCTAGCGCTCGCCCGTGACATTGTTTTCAGTACTGGCACCCGATCATCTTCTGCAATAAAACTTGGCAACGGCGTGACTATCATCGCTGATCCACCAATTGCTAGCGAGCCAATTGCGACTTCAACCATTATGAAGTTGCCGGTTACTCAAGTTCAAGGTTCAGCGCAGATAACCATACCGATGCTGCCAACAGGGACTACCTCAATTGTAAATGCCCGCGACATTCTTGCTCCGATTCCCAGGAGTTCTAATCAACCACTCTCAGCTTCGTCCCTCGAATTCAGCGAATCGCTTGACACTACTGGCGCCACCGGAGTAGCACCGGAATCACCAAGCAGCGCTTCAGACTTGCAGCAAATTGCTTATGTTCAACCGGCCACACCATCCCAATCACTAATGATGCACAGAACAGGCGCACTGACAGAACGCACTCTGGGTCGGAATCAAGTTGAGCCTGGTCTGGTCGAAGAGTCCCCCGGCACCTTCCGCCTGGCCGAAGAAGAAGCGTTAGTATCCGCAGAAAGATCAGCGGTACTTAAACTTGGCAATTGTGAGGTGGCGATCGCCGCAGGAACTTTTGTCCTGTTGAGCCATGAGAAAGGCTTAGTTCGCATACGCAATATTTATGAACGTTCTGCCAATTCCGTCAAAGTCAACATCCACAACGGACATACTATTTCGACTAGCGTCGGAGAAGAGCTGATCGTCGGTGAGTCTGCAGACTCGGTAAGAACTGCGCTCAATGAAGATGGCATAGGCAGACGCAGGACCAAGATCTCGACATTGGCAGGAGGTAAAACGATCTGCCGCAGCGAAGCCTCACTTGTAACTGTTCTCCAACGAAATGAGTTGCTGCGGAACTTAATCACTAGTAGCAGAAATCAGGATAAAGCAGTCGCCAACAAATTGGTAAAAATGGCTGCCTGTCTAATGATATCAACGCAATCCCATGGCATCTATAGCAGCTCGAAGTAGTCCGACAACCCTGGTAGTAAGTTGTTTTTTTAATAATAGTTTCTTCAATTGGCTTTGCTGAATGGCCTATTGGTAGACTTAAGTTGGGAGAAATTGCCCAGTAATAGACTACATAACCATTCATGCGTTTCAAGCAGCTAATCCTATACATCTCCATGCTGACGGCAACTTCGCTTATGTGTGTCTACCGGAGTGCATCAGCGGACCTTAAGACCTGGGATGAATTCAATGACGCCGGTATTAAGGCTTACCAGCTCAAGGACTACGAAACTGCCGAGAAAAACTTCAACTCGGCTCTGAAAGAAGCTGAAAGTACGAAAACGAACGATGCGCGCCTTGTACAAACGATGACCAATCTAGGACTGGTATATGCCGCTGAAGGGAAGAGAGAAGCCGCTGAAAGGCAATTCAAGCGAGCATTAACGATTGGCGAAAGTTCTGCCAGCGCCACAGACAGATCATTGATCCCAACCCTGCACAATCTCGCCCAGCTTTATCGAGAGCAACAGAAGTATGAAGCCGCTGCAGATCACTACAGGCGAGCAATCGCTATCCAGGAGAAAGCTGACGGGCTGGAACATCCTTCAGTAGCTGTCGACTTGAACAACCTGGCCATGATGTATCGCGAACAGGAAAGGTTCAAAGATGCGGAACCGTTGCTTAGGCGAGCATTGGCGATCGTAGAGAAGACTTATGGTGCGCAGAATTTGGGCGTCGCCACCACGCTTGACAATCTTGCAGTGGTGATGCGAGCTGACGATAACTACGTTGAAGCAGAAGCGCTTTACCGGCGCGCTCTAGCCATCAGAGAGAAGGCTTCGGGCGAACATTCTGCAGAAGTAGCAATGAGTCTCAACAATCTAGCAAGATTGCTTAGAGAGCGGGAGAGGTTCAACGAGGCGGAGCCCCTTCTAAAACGCGTGCTGGCAATTGCCTCGAAGTCAGCCGATCAATCGGGATTGATTACGGCTCTAAACAATCTCGCCACGGTTCTCAAAGAAGAAGGAAAGTATGCCGAAGCGGAATTGCCGTACAAACAAGTGTTAGCAATCAAAGAAAAGGACGCGAGCAAGAATCTCCGAGAGCTGGTTGTAGCCTTGACCAATCTGGGTACTCTTTATACAGCCGAAGGAAAGCTGACGGATGCCAAACCGATTCTAACTCGTGCCTTGCAGGTCTGCCAAAAGGCATCCGGTCCAGATGATCCCGACGTAGCAACCTGTCTGGACAATTTGAGCGAACTAGACAGGCTGCTCGGCCATTTCCATGATTCCGAAGCCTCACTTGAAAAGGCGATTAAGATCAGAGAAAAGGCGCTGGGCGCTGACGATCCATCCGTCGCAGCCACTGCTACAGACCTCGGTCTGGTCTATCGCGAAGACGGGCGTCAAACAAATGCTGAAAACGCCTTCAAAAAGGCCGTTACGATTCGAGAGAAGCATGCGGATAATCCACTCGACCTGGCAACCAGCCTCAACAACCTGGCCAGATTGCTCAGGGACGAAGGTAAATATGAGGAAGCAGAAGTGCTCTACAAACGTGTGCTCAGTATTCGAGAGGGTGCGCTCGGCAAGAACGACTTGGAAGTTGCAGCAGTTCTAAGGAATTATGCATTTCTCCTGCGGCAGATGAATCGAGCGGCTGAAGCAGAAAAGTTGAATTCTAGAGCAAAGTCAATCGAAGCCAGGGTCGATTCAGGAAGTCTGCAGTAAGGCAAGATGAGCAGCTCAACGGTCTTGCTGCGGTTAGTCGTCTTCCAGCACCAGACAATCGGCATAGATGATACCGGGCATGAGCGGGGCCACTTTATGCATCCCCTCTTTGGACAGATCAAGCACCCTGTTTTTTATAAATGGACCTCGGTCATTTATTTTTACGATGCAAGCCCTGCCGGTCTTCGGATTTTCAACCAGAACCTTACTAAAAAAGGGCAGGCGTCGATGAGCAGCCGTCAACTTGCGAAGGTCGAACCGCTCACCAGAAGCTGTTCTTCGTCCGTGAAAGCGTTCACCGTACCAGGATACGTTTCCACTAAAACTGCCCTTGGATTTGACCTTATCCGGACTGCTGTTGCCGGCCTTCGGCGATACCGAAGTATCAGAGCTCGCCCAAGCTCCGTCAGCCAGCAAGCAGCTCAGAAGGAGAGCGACACCACATGCGATACTGACCACTGCGCTCTCTTGCGACTTACTGCTCACGAAACCCGGCTCCGAAAATCCGACACAGCTGACTCCAGAGATCTACTATCTTTAGTTTACAGCTGATTGTTGTTGCACGCCAAAGCACGCGCTTCCGACTTTCGTCTACAAATGGGCGTAGATAGGTTCGAAGCCGGCAGTGCTGGCGCTCGCCAGCCGGTATGGCGCTTCAATTTGTTATTACTTGACACTCTTGCCAATGAATTCTTTGAGCTGGTTAGCACTCATGCCACCGGTCTTACTATTGACTGAGGACAAAGAGAGCGTCCCATTGTCTCCGGATACGTTCATGACCTTAACTGTCGGATAACCTTTGACTCCATCTTGAATCTGCTTCGACAAAGTCCCGGCTTGCCCTGGTAACTCTTTGGCTTGATCTACATCCAAATGAACATAGACAGCCTTTTGATTGATCTGTGCATCCTTTTCGATTTCAGGCCAGGCATTTCTTTCCATAGTCCTGCAAGGCCCGCACCAGCTGGCACCGACGTGCACGACCAGAGGCAGATTATTCTCCTTAGCCAGCTTAACAGCCTGTTCCAGCTCGTTCGTCTTGTAATGCGGTTTCAGGTTCACGTCCGGTTTGGGATCCGGCCGGCGATCATCGGTATCCGGCTTGTTTTCTGGTCCATCTGCCGGTGGTCTATCCTTATCCGCAGGAGCCTTCTTGTGTTTCTCGTAGTACTTCTTGACCGCTTCAGGCTCGTCATAGAAAGAATTTTGCTTGAAGTTTTGTTCGTCGAATTCGCGAGCCGCATCCCCAGTATGGGCGAGCAACTCATTCTTTTCACCGAGCTTGGAAGGCTTTGCGGAAGCAGCGTCATTGGATTCAGCACCGCTGCCTGTAGCCGGCTTCTTCGCACCGCTATCAGCTTTGAGCAACCCATCTAAAGTAAGCAGCGGCAACTGCCAAGACGCCGTCTTAGATTCGGTCGCCATCATTTGCTCGATATCCTTCGATATTCTTTCCTGCTCTTGCCGGTTGGTTGCACTAGAGCTAACCAGGCTAGCAACGGTTACAACCGTCTCTGGTTGTTTGTCAGTATTTTTTTCTGAGTCGGGAGTAACAGCCGGCGGTTGCGAAAAGGTAGATTCCATACTCATGGAAGTACTCCTGGTAAGGCTGGCGGACAGTTGGTAAATTGAAAGTCTTAAGATATGAAATGATTGTGACTTTTTCGTGACAGATAGACTCTCGCAACTCTGCCGCGAGCAACAATAGCCAGGATGCAGGGCAGACGAGACGCACAACTCCGCCGCTAGCTCTGAACCGCATTTTCTCGCGGTTTTACTAGAAATAGTCCCAGGAAACCGTCAGCGGTTGATCGATCAATAACTTGATTTGACTGGCTGTGCACCACCGACAATTGCAATGCCAGCCGAAGTGCCGAGTCTCGTAGCGCCAGCTTCAAGCAACAGCTTTGCCTTCTCGTAGTCACGGATACCGGCACTGGCCTTGATTCCAAGGTTAGCACTGCCGATAGTGCGCTTCATCAGTTGGATATCTTCGACAGTAGCGCCCTTTCCATCCTTGACGAAACCGGTAGAAGTCTTTACCATTCCTGCCCCGGCCCGGACACAAGCCTCAGTGGCAGCCACTTTTTCTTCATCGCTCAGCAAGTCACATTCGATGATTACTTTCACCAAATGATCTTTCGAGACCTTAACGATCGAACGGATCTCCTCGACGATAAAGTCCGTTTCGCGGTCTTTTAGAGCGCCGATATTGATTACCATATCGAGCTCTTCGGCGCCCTCTGAGATAGCCCTCTGAGCCTCGGCTATCTTGATGTCCATCAGATTGGCGCCAAGCGGAAAGCCGATTACGGTTGCCACAGCCACCTTGCTGGAAGAAAGCTCTTTAACCGCCTGCCGTACATGATACGGATTTACACAGACTGCAAAAAAACTGTATTCCTTAGCTTCGTGACAAAGCTTGGCAATATCATCGCGGCTCGCGGATGGGCTTAGCAAGGTATGGTCAATATATTTGGCGATCTCGTGATTCACTGAATGTACCCCCTCAGCTTTTTGTTTTCGGGTCGAATGTCGGCTAGAAATTACGAAGGCGAAGTAACCCCGGGGAGAGTTTCACGGCTGGAATTTTCCCAGTAGGCGATATTGCTGTGATACTCCTGAAGACTCTTCACTCCCAGACTGCCGTGTTGAAGCGCTGCAATGCCGGAGGCAGTAGCCTTGGCTCCGGACAAGGTGGTGACAACCGGCACGTTGTAGTTGATAGAAGCTCGGCGGATAAGCTGATCATCGTGATGGGCCGTGCGGCCGGACGGAATATTGATAACGAGATGAATCTCGCCATTCTTTATGCGATCAACGACGTTGGGCCGTCCTTCCGAGACTTTATTAACCACCATCACCGGTATGCCACCAGCTTTAATCTCAGCAGCGGTACCACGGGTGGCGAATAACTCGAATCCCAGCTGGTAGAGATTTTGAGCGACCGGCACTACGTCCTGCTTATAGACATCTGACACCGAGATGAACACCTTTCCCTTGGTGGGAAGGACATGACCAGCTCCCAGTTGGGCTTTGGCGAACGCCAAACCGAACTGCGACGCTACCCCCATCACCTCACCGGTCGAGCGCATTTCAGGACCCAGAGAGATCTCCGTACCAGGGAATCGCTTAAACGGAATAACCACCGACTTGACTGCGACATGCGGCGGCAGCAGTCTGCTGGTGATTCCTAGCTCTGATAGGCGCCGGCCTACCATGACCTTAGCGGCCAGCTTGGCCCAGGGAACACCGGTCGCTTTTGAGACGAACGGGATAGTCCGGCTGGCACGTGGATTGACTTCAAGCACATAGAGCTCATCACCTCTCAAGGCAAATTGAATATTCATCAGCCCGACTACCCTTAGCTCTTTGGCTAGAGCAAGCGTTGCTTTCCTGATCTCCTCGATGATTCTGAGCGGAATGCTTTGCGTCGGCAATACACATGTGCTGTCTCCAGAGTGGACACCTGCTTGTTCAATGTGCTCCATGATGCCAGCGATAATAGTTTCGCTGCCGTCGGAGATCGCATCGACATCTATCTCGATGGCGTTTTCGAGGAATTCATCGATTAGAACCGGTCGGTCCGGCTCAATCTTGAAGCCGAGCGTCAGCCACTTCGTCAACTCATCGGGAGTGTAGATGATTTGCATCGCACGACCGCCTAGTACGTAGCTCGGTCTGACCAGAACCGGATAGCCGACCTTGTCTGCCAGCTTATGAACTTCCTCCGCGCGATTGGCGATGGCACCGGCCGGCTGGCGGAGCCCCAGCTGCTGAATCATCTGTCCGAAACGAGCTCTATCTTCGGCGATATCGATTGAATCCGGCGACGTGCCAAGTATCTTCACGCCTCTTGATGCGAGACCATGCGCCAGTTTCAAAGGTGTCTGACCTCCCAATTGGACAATTACGCCGAACGGTTGCTCCACCATCGCGATGTTCGACACATCTTCCAGCGTGAGCGGCTCGAAATACAGCCGATCCGATACGTCATAGTCGGTCGAGACAGTCTCAGGATTGGAATTGACCATAATCGATTCGAAGCCGAGCTCGCGCAAAGCTAGGCTCGCTTGCACACAACAATAGTCGAACTCAATGCCTTGACCAATTCGATTGGGTCCGCCGCCCAAAATCATCACCTTCTGGCGATCGCTTGGCGGCACCTCCGTCTCATCTTCGTACGTTGAATACATATACGGGGTGGATGCCATGAACTCGGCGGCGCACGTATCAATCGTTTTGTAGGCAGGAACGACATTCAGTTTGCGCCGGTACTGGAAAACCTCTTCTTCTGTGATTGATTTGCCGGTAAGCAACAAAGCGAGCTGATGGTCCCCGAAGCCAAAACGCTTGAGACGGAACAGATCGTTTCGTCCAAGATCGGCCAGCGAAACTTGCTTAGACGTTAATTTCTTGCTTTCCTCCCAGAGCTCGTACAAGTTATCCAAAAACCAGGCGTCGATATGACTAAGTTCGTGAATCTCTTCAAGCGAGATGCCATTCTCGAACGCGCCGAACAGATCAGTCAGGCGATGGTGACTGGGAACAGATAAGCGCCTTCGCCATTCCGTGAGATCAGCAACGGACCTGACCGAAACGCCGCCGAATCCTGGCAAGCCGAGCTCCAAGCCGCGTAAAGCCTTTTGCATCGACTCCTGGAAAGTGCGTCCAATCGCCATTACCTCTCCAACCGATTTCATCTGGGTGGTGAGCACGGTGTCAGAGCCTCGAAACTTCTCGAAATTGAAGCGAGGAATTTTGGTGACTACATAATCGATTGCCGGCTCAAAAGATGCCGGGGTGTTCTTCGTGATGTCGTTAGGAATCTCATCGAGCGTGAGGCCAACTGCCAGTTTTGCAGCGATTTTAGCGATCGGATAGCCAGTCGCTTTGCTGGCCAGGGCCGAAGATCTGGAGACCCGTGGGTTCATTTCAATCACGACGATCCGCCCGTCATCGGGATGGACTCCAAATTGAATATTGGAGCCACCAGTGTCGACACCGACAGCCCGGATTATTTTGATGGCAGCAGTTCGGAGCGCTTGATACTCGCGGTCGGTCAGGGTTTGAACCGGTGCCACCGTAATCGAGTCACCGGTGTGTATCCCCATTGGATCGAGATTTTCAATCGAGCAGATTATCACGACGTTGTCGAGCCGATCTCGCATTACTTCGAGTTCGATCTCCTTCCAGCCGAGAACTGATTCTTCAAGCAAGATTTCATGAACCGGACTTGCATTCAGGCCGGTCTGGGCGATCTCATCCAGCTCTTCCTGGTTGTAAGCGATGCCACCACCGGCACCACCGAGCGTGAAGGCCGGTCTGATAATAATCGGAAAGCCGATCGTGCCGGCTATCTCCTTGACCTCGGAAAGCTCTCTGGCGATGCCTGACTTCGGAACACTGAGCCCGATCTCCAGCATCTTGGTCTTGAACAACTCTCGATCTTCAGCCAGCTTGATTGCATCCAGCTTGGCTCCAATCAACTCGACGTTGAATTCGGCTAAAGTCCCTGATTCGGCCAACTCAACGGCAACGTTAAGACTGGTTTGACCACCCATTGTTGGCAGTAATGCTTGCGGGCGTTCACGAGCAATTACCTCACGAGCCACCTCGGCGGTGACAGGCTCGACATACGTGCGATCGGCGACTTCGGGGTCGGTCATAATCGTGGCCGGATTGGAGTTAATCAACACGACCTGAAAACCCTCATCCTTGAGAGCCTTACAGGCCTGAGTGCCGGAGTAATCGAACTCACAAGCCTGCCCAATAGTGATCGGTCCTGCCCCCAGAACCAGAATTTTCTGAATATCCGTCCGTTTTGGCATACTTTCGCCGGTTTCTCCCTGGTTAGTCCAGCTACCTTACCAGGGAAAGTGTACCTGGCGGTGCTCAAATAACCTCAATAATAAACAAGGCCGGTAAGGTGAATTCTTCATCCTTAAGTTTTAAAAAGCTTCGAAAATTGGTACATAAGACTCGGGTGCAGAGATGGGTTTTCCGAGGGCCGAGCCTACCGGTGCAATTGCTCGACCGCGCGAGATTCCCGCTGGGGCAAGGACAAAGTACATGTGGCAGCCTAGGAAGCTTCTCGGCACGATTTTGCCGATCGCAAGTGCAGTAGCGGTCATAGCTCTGAACTTCTGCCTGGCTGCCCCCACCAGTGCAGAGGTAATTCGTCAAGACGACTCCGACCTCGGTCGCCAACTCAAAATTCCAGTTACAGTCTGGTCTGATCCGACCGCAAAGCCAAGAGCAGTAGTCGTTGCGATTCACGGCATGGCCATGCATGGTGGAACCTTCGATGCATTAGCTCAAAACCTGGTTTCCCAGGGATTCCTGGTGGCAGCTCCAGACCTGAGAGGTTATGGACGCTGGCAAGTTGGAGCACAGAGCCTTGCGCCCAATCTCGAAATCAACTACGAACAGAGTCAAGCCGACCTGGTGTCGCTAATCAAGCAGCTCAATCACAATTTCCCCAGCCAGCCTTTATTTTGTGTCGGTGAGAGCATCGGTGCCGACCAGGCTATCCGGGCCGCCGCCTCAAGCTCGCAATACATCAACGGTCTAGTCCTTTCCAGCCCAGCCATCAAGCGAAGGCGAATGCCACCCAAACAGCTCATTGCCGATCTGGCAGCTTTTGCTACCAACCCTCGCAGGCAGCTGGACCTCACTCCGTATATCCGGCGCTGCGCCTCGGAAGACCCTAAGGTTGTCGAAGCGATGCTTGATGACCCGCTCGTACGCAAGCATATGAGCACCGGAGAGCTGCTCAAAAGCCAGTCATTCATGCACAACACGCTGAGACATGTGAAGCTGGTACCAGACAAAGTCCCGGTTCTTGTCATTCAAGGGGACGGCGACCGATTGCTCAAGTCTAACGCCGTCGTTCTTCTGCTGACCAGGCTCAAGTCCAGTGATCAGGTAGTCCGGTGGTTTCACGAGCGTGGACACATCTTGCTAGAGACGTCGCTCGTCAAGGCTGATACCGTCAAAACAGTCCAAGGTTGGCTCGTCCAGCATGCCAAGAGCCAAGCGGCGGTCGATCCGATTCATAGCACCAATCGCGTCGTTGCCGATCTGGACTAAGTCAAGCAAAACTCCTGCAATCTAGCGAAAGGCGCGATAATACTTCGCGCCGTCGGCGCCGAGCTTGATGACGGATCCGCCAACAGAAGCGACGGCACCCAACATTCGATACTTCGAGCTTAGTCCGGCCAGTCCACCAGCAATCAATAAGGCATCGGCTCCCACTCTAATGCCAGTGGCATAAACTTCGCCGCGAGTGCCATCGGTTAATGCTTGTCTGAATTTGCCAAAGTCCTCACTGGCTAAATCAAATACTCCCAGCGAAGTAGAGGCCAGCGCCCCCAGCGGTGACGGTGTTGCTGCTCTCATTATGCTGAACTGATTGTAGACATTGAAACCGTGCGCCAGCGTATGAGTAAGCCTGGGAGGGTCCTCTCGTTTCAAATCGGGTATCGTCACTATCGGAGCAAGTTCCGGCGAAGGCGCTTTCACTTCTGCTACCGCTTGAGGCTTCTCGGTAGCGTTGTTACTGTTGTCGGAGAGGTTGCTGCCCTGTCGCTGCCGAAAACCACCGAGATAGCTTTTCTTCTCCGGAGCCGCTAGCGGCAAGCTCTCGGACGGTGTAGCAGGTAAACCGCCGGGCGCTGCTCCAACTGGAACCCGAGGCAAGCCGCTATCCAGATTGGGGACTACTGCACCAAGCGAACTGCGTTTAAACGGATTCACAACCCAACTCGTAGCCAGCGGTCGGGTCGGGTAAGGGCCTGGCGAGGGCGGGTAATACGGTCTGGCATCCAGCGGCAAAGTCGTTGCCGGCTGCACCGGGAATCTCTCTCTGGTGCGATTGAGTAGATTCAAAAAATCTGAAATCGGAGTTGATTCTGAGGCGGTACCCGGCCGTTTGGCACTCGGGCTGGCATCAGTGGTAGCGATGATCCCGATCACCCTGCCGTCTTTAGAGATGAGCGGACCGCCGGAATTCCCCGGCTCGACGTGAATAGTCGCATCTATAACGTCTCGATCGGCCCTTTCACCCGGACCCAACTTTGTGGCATCTACCACCTTATAGAGCGGTTGTATCTTGTTGTAAGTGCCTGGCGAAATATACATGTCCTGCCAGCCTCGGGGGTATCCGATCGCAACTACCCCATCGCCGACATTTAGATTTGGATCGCCCAGCGGAAGAGCTTTGAAGCGCCGATTGCCATCCGAATTGACTTTGACGATTGCCAGGTCATGCTCCCTGTCTATCTCTTCGACGGTGGCGCTGTATCGCTTTCCATCGGAAGTCTGCACAACCAGCGATTTCACACCCATGACCACATGATAATCGGTAGCCAGCCTGCCATCTTCTGTAACGAAGAAACCGGACCCGGTCATCGATTCGATTACCTTGCGCCCCTGGCCGTCGACTCCTTCCCGCTGCCCGACAATTTTGACGACGCCATCTTTGGCATTTTGATAAATGTTGACCAGATTCCAATCAGCCGGAACGGGCGTACGGTCATATTCAACCGCATCCTTTCCTACCTTCAGAATCGGCAATTGAACTTCACGGCCGGCAGCCGGCTGTTGCAAGCTCCAATTGAGCGCCTCTTGATTATCCGGACTGCCTGCATTACCGAGTTCATTCTGCAGAGCGTAGCGAAATTCTTCCGTCATTCGGCCTTACTCTCCACGTAGACAGATCATGATAGTTATGGTCTCGATTTTGGTCACTGGGGAAACTACGCAGCCTTCCACCAGACCGCGCCCCAACCAAAATAGCCCCGAACAATTAAGACAGCACCCGAGTATCGCTATCCGTTGATCTTCGCCAACCTAGTTCGCCTATATCCAATCGCCAGCAAAACTGGACAAAACATCGGGATGAAAAATCATCCGGTTCGGGCGAGCAAGCGGAAAACTACAAGCAGCTTAGCCCTTCCTGCTTGTTTTCCTGACGGGCCGAACCTTCTCAACTATTCGAGGTTCATGGCACGATAAATGCTTGAATACCTGACATAGTTTTGCCAACCTTGCTCGATTCGCTGGCGATCCTCTGCTCGAACCTGACGAACTACTTTGCCGGGAACCCCCATCACGAGACTGCCCTGCGGAATGACTGTACCGGGAGCCACTACCGCTCCCGCTGCCACAACAGAGCCCGCACCGATCACCGCTGCATCCAGGACAATCGCGCCCATTGCAATCAGACAATCTGGTTCGATGTGACATGCATGCAAAATCGCGCCGTGACCGGCAGTAACTCTCTCATCGACTATTAGCGGATTGCGTTGAGTGACATGCAGGAGGCAACCGTCTTGAATGTTTGATTTGGCGCCGATTCTAATTGAATTGATATCGGCTCGTACGACCGATTGAAACCAGATGCTCGCTCCCTCCTCGACGGAGACCTGTCCGATCAACACCGCTGTGGGTGCAATAAATGCGCTGTCACTTACAACCGGCTGAAAGTCATTGAATGGGTAAAGCATTTTGTGGTGACTAATTTCCTTTCTTGCCAAGCGATCAAACAAAGAATGTGATACAACGATGCAAAGAAGCCTTGAGGAGAGTGATGAAACTCTTCCCACTAAGCTTATCGCAACGTCTTCAAGAAGTGCAGAGCTACTTCCAAATCGACGAAATCAGTCAAACTCAGGATTCCGGCTTCAAAGAATATACCGCCGGAGATGACCGACATGCCTACGTTTCATACATTTGTGTCTTACCTGCTTGACACCCTGGCTCCGATCAATGCGAGCTTTGAGGACGCCAAGAGTGTACAATTAAGCCTGAACGAGGAGGGATATTGAATGATGCCCTTGTATGAACAACCGATGCGTAAATTACTGGGTGTGCTTCAGCCGACAATTTCTTGGCTCAATGAGCGCGGTCCAGTCGATGTCGGCGAAGTTCCAGCGAACCATATCGATGCAATCAAACAGCTGGAGCGCATCGGCATAGTGCACAAACGGAACAATCGTTGCTACGAGCTTCAAAAAATCCGTTTGAAGAAATTGATGGGATCGCTCGGGATTGACAGCCTGGCACCGCAGGTGAGCGTAGAAGATCCCGTTATTAAAAGCGAGTTGAATTAGTCTATTCCAGTGTGGAGATCCGCACCAGAACACGTCGAGCGTTAGAGTGGAGCAGCTTGAAGGAATTCCTTGCTGCCGAGGCTTGTACCGCTTGGGGCTATGAGCGGTGCCTAGATCTGGAGCCAGAATCTGAACCGGCCGTAATTGAAATACTCCTTGACGAAGCAGCAGAAGGTCTAAGCTTGCTTCAAGCCAGGTCTGTACTCGCACTCGAAGACTTGCCGGATCTGCGCGAAATCCTGCCTCGCCTGGAAGCTGGAGCCGCACTTTCTGGGGGTGAGCTTCTTGCAATCAAGACAGTCCTGGTACGCTCACGTAAGTCGAAATCCAGCATCTCCTTGTTAGAACAGACTATCTTTCCTCGCTTGACAGCGCTACTTCCGACTTTGTTTTGCCCGGAAGGTTTGGTGACAGATATTGATGCAGCCATCTCCCCTGCCGGTGAAGTACGGGACGATGCCAGCCCGCTTTTATCCTCCTTACGTAAGGATATAAAGCGAATTGAGAATCAGATAAAAGATGAGCTGACAAGAATCATTCACTCATCGACTCTTTCCAAGGCTCTTCAGGAGCCACTCTTCACGCAAAGATCAAATCGCTATGTACTGCCGGTTACAGCCAGCCACCGTCATTCGATCGAGGGCATCGTTCACGACAGCTCGGCTTCCGGCTTGACAATTTATGTAGAACCGAAAGCCGTTGTCGAGATGTCCAACACAGTGCGTCTCAAGGAAGTGGAGATTGAGCGCGAAATACAGCGAATCCTACTTGATTTAAGTAGTAAGGCACGGCTGCATTCCGACGAGATCTCCAACAGCTTCGAGACGCTCGTAGAGCTTGACTTCATAATGGCCAGAGCACGTCTGGCGGCGAAGTATGGCGGCTTTCGCCCGGAGATTTCGAAAGAGAATATTCTTCAATTGAAATCGGCTAAGCATCCGTTGCTTATCCTTCAGCATCCGGAGCGTGCATCACAGATAGTACCAAACGATATCACTCTCGGTGGCAACAACCGCACAATGGTGGTTACCGGTCCTAACACAGGCGGCAAGACCGTCCTTTTGAAGACAGCAGGACTGCTGTCTTTTATGGTGAAATCAGGACTTTTGATTCCGGCTGCGCCGGGATCGAAAGCGGTGATTTTTTCAGACATTTTCGCAGACATCGGCGATGAGCAATCTCTCTCTCAGAGCCTATCGACGTTTTCTTCGCATATGACCAATATCGTCGAAATAATCAATCGCGCAAACGCGCAGACGCTGGTTCTCCTCGATGAAATTGGGGCCGGCACCGATCCACGAGAAGGAGCGGCATTGGCCAGATCGGTCTTGGAATTCTTGAATGACGCCGGGACCAAAACAATCTCGACCACCCATTACGGTGAACTGAAAACACTGGCCTATACACAACCTGGATTCATCAATGCCAGTCTCGACTTCGACGAAACAGCGCTTTCGCCGACCTACCGTCTTCGGACCGGTGTGCCCGGCAGTTCGAAAGCCACTACTATCGCCCAGCGACTGGGGCTGAAATCCAGCGTGATTGAAAAGGCCACTCTTTACTTAGACAGCAACGCCAAGGACATTCAGAAGCTTACCGAGGAGCTGGAAGCCAGATTGAATGCGCTGGCAAAAGAGGAAGAGTCGGCCAAATCCGCAACGCTCTCAGCCGCTGCGCTCGAGGCCAAAGCCCGGGCAGAGCTTGCTGACTTGGACGCGGAGCGCGAGTTATTGCGCCGGACACTGGCTGGCGAGATAGAAGAAGATTTCAAGCGAGTCCGCGAGCAAATTCGCGCTCTCATAGCAAACCTCCAGAAGCAGCCCAGTATGCAGACTGTGCAACAGGCTCAAAAGGAGATGGAGAAGATCAAGCAAGATCTCAACTGGCTAAACCCAAAAGAGAGCGGAAAACAATTTATAAAGGTATCGGTTGGACAGACCGTGCGGATAAAGTCTCTAAATAAGATTGGGCTCGTTGAAGCTGTCCCAGCAGACGACCGGGAAGGACAACCGGATGGAATGATTTCGGTACGTGCCGGCAACATGAAGGTGAAAGTGCAAGCAGGCGACCTTGAGCTTGTGAGCGATTTTGCCTCCAAGCAAGCAAGCGACCGCAACGTTGCCCGATCGAAATCGGGTGGAACTCCCTCCAGGTCACCTGGGACAAGACAGACCGAAGTAAGCTCCGGTCCAATCGTCTTCGTTCGAACCACTTCTAATACTATAGATTTGCGCGGTAAGCGAGTGGATGCAGCTTTAAGCGAGGTTGAACGATTTCTCGACGATGCCTACCTTTCAAGTCGTAGCCCACTCATGATCATTCACGGGCACGGTACGGGTGCGGTCAAGGCGGTTGTTCGGCAATATCTTTCGGAATCGTCCTATCCGAACACCTTCCGCCCGGGAGAGCTCTATGAAGGGGGCGATGGAGTGACAGTCGTAGACTTACAATAGTAAGGAAGAGCAGCGAAGCCACCAGACCGACAGGCGGAATTTTATCTTTAGCTTCGTATTTCTCCCATGCTCTGCGCACTTTACCGATCCCAGCTGTCGAAAAAACACTAGCGCCGGTATAGATGCAATTGTGTAGCGAATCACTTGCCTCCGCCGGCAGTCCGGAAATATAAAAATTTTCCCCGAACCGATGGCAGGTACGTAGTTTCCCCAAATACAAGGTAGGGAATGAAAGATAAGCTAGGCAAGCTCGGCGAATTGGCATCTGTTCGAGGGAAGTTAAACCATGTCAGGTTTTGATGATTTACGCAATAAGGTTGAGGGTACACCAGTTCAGCCTTCCGGGACGGACAACTTAAGGCAGGAGTACTTGACGGTACCGCGCCAACCAGGCACGGACGCGCCAATCCCCCCCGGCCGAATCGCCGCACCCGGCAGCGACCGCCTGCAACCAAACAGCATTTACAGCCAGAGTTTTGACAATCCGATTGTCCATCTAAATAACGCTCGGGCCTGGATGAAGACCGAAGGGCTCTACTCCGAGAAAGCACAGCGGGAATATCTGGCCGCCATCAGAGCCGCCGACACGATCGATCAACGCGAAGTCGCTCAAGAACGCAAGCGCGTTGCCGATCTGCTCAACACCGAACAAGATCCAAACAAGCGCCGCCAGCTGGTGCAATGGGACGCAACGCTGCACGACATGCAACGTGCCCCGGGCTTCACCAGAGCGAATCTTGGCATGCAATGGATCAGAGCCGGCAAACAAGCCGACGGTATTCGTCTATTAGTGGAAGCTGGCAACAAAGATCCCGAGATGCGGACGGATCCAAACTTCATCAAGCACATGCGCCTGCTAAACATGCAGGTTCCGACCGACCGCGTTCCTAGCGGTCCGGGCATTGTGCCCACACCAGGCGACGGTCGCCCGGTTGCGCCTACCGATCAAACCGGCAAACCGACCGGTGCAGTTCGTCCGGAAGGTAATTTCGACAATCCGATGGTTCACCTCGCTACTGCCAACTCGGCTCTCGAGCAAGGCAGAGTGCTGACACCGCAAATTCGTGCCGAATATTTGGCAGCTATCAAAGCGGCCGATCAGATGGATCGCACATACATTCAATCCAGAATGAAGACTCTCGATGAGGAGTCCAGGAAAACTTTCGATAAGCCGACCGAAGAGCTGATCGTTAAGCTCACGAATGAGAGAGACGCTCTCAAGGCAGCGCTCGAGAAGGAGCATCCCGATAGCTATAAAAAGCTCGGCGAACTGGATGAAAAATGGAGCAAAGCAAAGACCGACGATGAACGCAACAAAATCGTCGCCGAAATGCGTAAGGTTGAATTCGCCGGTCCGCTGCTCGACAAGCAGAAAGAATTAGAGACCCAGGAAGCAAATCCCAAGCACACTAAGTTTATCGAGCTGCAGGCAGAGTTCGCGGCGCTTCAGCAGTTGGACAACTCATCTAGCCTGACGCGCTTTGCCTATGCATTTGCTTTAGCCAATAATGCCAAGCAAGCAGATAGCTTGCTCAACCGCAATCTAACGGATCCGCAAAGAGCGGCATTAAATGCGATGGCCGAGCAGCAGAACCTGAACGCGGACCAGAAGACTTTCCTGAAAGGGGTCGCCACTCAGCCAAGCCTGACCGAAGAACAAAGAACCAAACTCAAAGAGCTGGCCAACGGGCAAAACCTCTCGGCAGAACAAAAGGCCATCCTCAACAAGATGACCGGACAGTTCAATCTGACCGACTCTCAAAAGACTCAGCTCCAGCAGGTTGCCGCTCAAGACAGGCAACAGGCAGCCGGTCTGCTCGATCAAATCGTCAAGATCGATCCGGACGCCGCATCGGAACGGGCTTTTGTCATGCTCGCCAAAGAAGTCGGCTACAAGATACCCGAAGCTCAAGTCAGCGACAAGGTGAAGGACCAGGCTCCCACAGTCGCCGATCTGACTAAGACCGGTCATCCGATCAACCTGCTGGAACAAGCGCATGCTACCCAGAAAGAAAAAGACTTCGCGCAAGCCAAGCCAGTCTATCAGCAGGCAGTAGAGGCTGCCGACAAGCTGGACCCTGAGGCGCTGAAGAAAAAGGTCGACTTTTACAAGTCAGCGGTCAAAGACGAGAATCTCGATGCCGCATCGAGACAGCAAGCGCTGCAACTGGCGATGGAATACATTTCGCTGCAGCATTCACCGTTCGTCACTCGCTTCCAATATGCGATTGGGTTGAGTAATGCGGCCATAGACAAGAAACCAGGCGGCGATGCAGCGCTGGCTAAGCAGCTGCTAGACAAGGCCAAAGAGCTGGATCCAGAAGCAGCTGATTCGGAACTCTACCGATTCGTCAAGGACAAGTTGGAGAAAGGTCAGAAGATAAGCGACGACGACCTCAAGAAGTTTGCTCCGCAGCAAGCAAGCAATTCAGAAGGTGCTCCAATCTCGACTGAGCTGCAACAAGTCAAGGCTTCAATGGACAAGGTCAAGGAAGCCCAAAACAATAAGAACGCGGTAAGTGCTGAAGCTGCCTTCAAAGAAGCGATTGCAGCCGCCGACAAGATGGACATGGCTCCATACAAACAACAGCTCGAACTCGTCAAGAAACAAGTCGAATCTCTTTCGGGCACCGCCGAAGGTATCACCAAGAGCGGCGAACTCTTGCAAGTCAAGAAAGCGCTTGAAGCTAGAATTCAGCTACCGGTAGATTTGCGCCTGGAGATGGCGAAGTTTTACATTCAGAATCAGAAGCCGGATCTGGCCAAGGCGATGCTTGAAGACAAGGAGTTCTTGAAGAACTATCCCGATGCAGCCAAGCGTCCTGACTTCAAGCTAGTGAAGCAATTTGCCGATGAGTACTGCAAGTCTACGCTTGATAAGGCCATGGAATGGGCCGCGAAAGAAGGCAAAGGACTCGTATCAGACTTCGGCTCAGGCGGCCTGGCTGCGGCGATCTTCGCCATGAATCCCGAAGCCGCATTTTCAAAACGCCTGCTTCTGGCGGTTGGAGCAGCAGCGCTCGCCAAGCCTGGAATGCAGATGATGATGGGTGAAAAGGCTACGCTGGGAGACGCTGGCTGGGGAGCCGGCATGGGACTGATGTTCATCGCCGGCGGAGAGGCCAAGAGCCGACTAACCAGTCGCCTGGCTGCCGGTATCGACGAGACTCTCTTGAAAGAACAGCTGCTGAGGGCTGGTGTCAAAGAATCGCTCATCAAGGACTTCGCGGTTCAGCAAGATCTGCGAAACGTAGATGCAATCGGGAGACTCCTCAAGCAACAGTTCGGCGAACAGATCGCTTTGACCGGCGAAAAGGGTCTGAAAGATCAAGCTCTCAAGCTAGGCATCTCGGAAGCCGCAGTAACACAAGCGCTCGAAGGCAAGACCGGACGGGCGGCAGTTGACGCTTGGGTCAAGTTGCTTGAAGGTCACTCTATCAGCGCTCTGGACAATAAAGTCTTGCTCGCTAGCGCTGAGAAGCTGGGGCTCGATGCAGCCGCAATCAAAGAATTTGGTCTGAAGCAAGAAGCGCAACGCGTAGACGTGATCGCATCAATGCTCAAAGAAAGGCTGGGCGACAAAGTCGACGGCAAGAAGCTGATACCTCACGCCGAAGCGCTCGGCATCGCCAAAGCTGAAGCGACTGCGCTGGAAGGCAAGACCGGTACAGAAGCCGTAGATGCATTCGCAACACTGCTCAAGCAACGCGCTGAAGCAGGTAGCTTAAACATGTCGCTCCTGACCGAGAAGGCAAATCTGCTCGGCGTCGACAAGTTCCAGATGACCAAAGCTTTTGCTGCGCAAGAACGGGCATCAATCGATCTCCTGGGCGATCTGCTCAAGAAAGATCTGACCAAGGTAGATGCTGCCGGACTGGCAACGCACGGTAAAGCGATGGGCATCGCCGAAGCCGAACTGAAGAAACTCGAGGGCAAGTCCGGCGCCGAGCTAGTCGATACGTTCACTACCATGTTGAAAGCCAAGGCAGAAACCGGGCTGAGCTTGGGTTCAATCAATGAACTCGCCGCCACCATGGGAGTTTCTCAATCCGCCTTGAGAGATATCGTGTCCAAGCGAAAGATCGAGGTGCTCGGTACTGTCGAGAAACTGCTCGCCCAGAACATCGACGATCAAAGAAGATTGGCAAAGGAAGCATACGGAGTCGCGACGCAGTACAAGCTCGAAGGACTGGCTGAGGGTAACGGGCAAAAGCTGGCCGCCCACCTGAAAAAGCTGGGAGTGGCAGAAAGCGATCTGATGCTCAAGCTCGAGCAAATGAGGGGAGCAGAAGCTAGTAAAACAGCCGTAGCTCTGATCAAAGACACGATTGCAACCAGAGAAAAACTCACCGGCGAAGCGTTGGCGGCGGAGTTAAAGGACAAGCCATGGTTGCAGCGAGTACTCCGGCGCCCGGCCGGCGCCGCTGAAACGAGCGCATATGCGATGGGTAAGAAAGAGCTTGACGCTCTAAGATCTCAGGTCGAAGCGGGCCGCGTTGAAAGGCTCGGCTCGTGGGCGAAATCCTGGTTGCCCTGGAACAAGGGACAGGAAGGAACTATCTATCGCGAATACGCCGATCTCTGGGCCAAAGCCGCAACGCTGCAAGGTCGAAGCTTCGGTCCAGTTCCCTGGCAGTACTTGAACCCCAACCACATCTTAAACGTCAAGGACGCTGATGGCTGGAGGCTGCTTGTAAACGGGAAACTACCTGGAAAGTTTAGAGACTTCAACGCATTTGGAAGCCTTAACGATTTGCATGCTCGTTCGTTCTGGAACAAATACAAAGTAGACTTCGCCACAATCGGTGCGATGTCACTCATGTATCGCGGTGCCTCTAACGGATTGGACGTAGTCAGACCGAACGAAAAAACCGGCAAGACGATTTCGGTTGGAGACGCGCTCGTAAATACTGGTGTCGGCTCACTTGGAGATGCCACATTGGGCGCCTTCATGATGCCGGTGTTCCGCGAAATTGGCGGAGCGTTCACCAGGAGAGGAAGCCTGGCAGAGTCGCTCGCTCCGACCAGAGCGCCCTGGCAACAGATCAAACCTGGGGTCTGGTCGAAGCTTACCTTGCCCTATAACTCGGCAAGTTATGTGATCGGAGAGGGCATGGGGTACGTCGGCAATAAGGTCGGACAGTTTGGCGGCTATTTAGGCGGTCGCGCCTCGCTGTCACCAGAGTTCATCGCTCGCAATCCAGGTTTCGCTAACTTCTATAGTCGCATACCGATGGGACTCAGCACAGTTCCCGGAAATGCAGCAATATTCAGCCCGCGCTTGCAAGAAGTTCCCGGCACGTGGAGCCTGTACAGCTCGACTGCGGCAATCATAGACGCCAATAATCAGCCTCTGAAAGATGAGAACAAGCCGGTTGATCCGCTCGATGAGATGGAGATGGAAGTCGATCCGCACGATGTCTACAAGCACAAGCAGATGGAGCTCTTCGAGATACTGGGGCTGCTGCAGCAACAGCAAGAGAAGGAAGAAGGCGGAGAGGAACAACCAGCGAACCCGCCGGAAGCGCCGGCTCCGAAGCCGGCTCCAGACAAAAAGTCTCCGACGCCGCCACCGCCGGTAGAAAATCCTCCCTCCGGAGGAGCCCCGGAGTAATCCGGCTTCCTTTGGACAGTCCAATTCGAATCGACGCACGAAAGCTGCACAGCTTTCGTGCGTCAGCTTGTGCGGCTGTTGACCAGCCATCCACTGACAACCACTCCATAGACTGCTATTACTACTAACGTTAATCAGTCGTTGATGGTTCAATAGGAAGGTGGGCGGCTGCCAGAGCCGCCCCTACAAAACCTCCAGACGCTTCTCCATCTAGTCGTTCTAGTCAATCCACCCATTCTGGTCCTTCTGGACCCTCTGACCCTTCTGGTCTTCCGAACCATCTGGATCTTCCGGACTTCTCGACCATCTGGACCTTCCAATCCTTCCGACCCTTCAACTTCAGTTCCGGCTGGACTTTCAGCGATTAACCTTAGTACTGTCTAAAACTCAACGGCTGCGTATACATTCCTTTACGGCAACACCGACTTACTACGTGAAAGTACTACTTAAGACCGGTGCCAACCGAAAGTAATCCGGAAAGCGGAACAAGCCCCCACAAATCGAGGAATCAATTCAATGGGCGACACGAGAGTTCAAGACAAGGCGGAAGATAAGAAGGCACAAGGGCAGGAAGATCCCAGCGCCAATCTTCGCGACAACGCCTACCAGGCGATGAAGGGTGCCGGCAGTGACAGAACTGGCAACCAGACCTCAGCCAAACCCAAGTTTGATAATCCCTTCGATCACATAGCCTTAGCTGGAACAGCACTTCGTGAGATTGATAGCTTGAAAGACCTTCCTGCCAAGGATAAGGTTCAAGTCACTGACAACAAAGGAAATGTTCGAGAAGTCACCGTCGAGCAGCGCCGGGCAGAGCTCTTGAAGGCTGCAGAGCAGCAATTTTCGGCCGGCATTAATGCAGCCGATCGCATAGACCAAAACAAAGTTTCGCTCACAATTATTACCCTCAAAGAGAAGATCGCCAAAGAGACAAATCCGGCCGAGAAGAAGAAGCTCGAAGATTATGCTTACGTAGTCGATTCGATGAAACATGCGCCGGGCGTAACTCGCTTTGCTTACGCCAGCTTTCTGGCGGACGAAGGGGACTTCGTCAAAGCGAAGAAGTATCTCGATGAAGTGAAAAAAGTCGACGTCGAAGGCAGGCTCGACCCTGTTTTCGTAAAGCTTTCGGAGAGAGTCGAAAACGAGCTGAAAGCCAGGCAGAACATGATTACCGAAGGCAACAACCCACTTGTTGCCTTGAATTCGGCGAATGAAAAACGCAACGCCGGTGATGCGGCCGGAGCAGAAGCCGAATACAAGCGGGCAATTGAGCTCGCAGCAAAGGTAGATCCCAAAGTTGTCGAAGCGAATCTCAAGACGATCGAGCAATTGAAAGCCGCCAACGCTAACAAGCCGGACGCGATCAAAGAGCTCGATCAACAGAAACAAGCCTGGACAGCTATTGCGAATTCAGGATCGATAGCAGCTGTTAACTATGCCGACTTCCTGGTTGAAAAGGCTCGATACAAAGAGGCCAAGGAGCTTCTGGTCAGTGTCGGTCACAATAATCCTGACCTGGTCAAAGGGGACAAACATTTTGCCGAACTTCTGCAAAAGGCACGCGACGAAGGCAAAAAGCCGGAGCCGTTCGACAACCCGTTCGTTCACTTGAGTAATGTTCAAGATCTAGCCAAGAAAGAAGACATGCAAGGCGTCAAGCGAGAGCTTGAGGCAGCGGTGAGAGCTTCCGAAAAGATCGACCGCAAGATGATGCAAGAAAATCGGAAGGTCATTGAGGAGCAACTTAAGGAAGAAAGAGATCCGGAAAGGAGAAAGAATTTACAGCAGCTGCGCGAAACATATGATCAATTTGATCATGCCTTGGCCTTTACCAAGACTTGCCTTGCCCGCTTCGAACTCGCCAACAAGAACTACAGTCGGGCCCAACAGCTGCTCGGACAGGTAGAATCATCCGACTGGGCATTCACGCGCAAACCGGAGATCAAATTCGACGAGCTGAAAGAAGGCTCGAAAGAGCCGTCCACCTGGGACAAAATCTGGTCCGGTACAAAGACTGTTCTTAAAGAGCTGGTCTGCGATGGCGTAGCTATCCTTGCCGGAGCCGGTGCTGTTCTTTTGACCGGCTGGTCAGGACCGGCAGCGCTGGTCGCTGGCGGATGCGCAGGCGCCGCGGCCTACACCGGCATGAAAACTCTTGTTTTCGGCGATAAGTTCTCCTGGGATATGCCGCTCTGGGGCGCCGTCGATGGCGTCACCGGTGGAACTGCCGCGATCGCACGAACTGCTTTGTGCAGAGTCGGCGGGCAAATCGTCACGAAAGAAGTGGCTGCGAACATGGCCACCAAGACCGGAGTCGACCTGGCGAAAATTACAGCCAAGGAAGGCACCATGGCTTACGGCAAAGCGGTTGAGCAACTCGGCAAAGAGGGGCTCAAGCAGCTTGCTAAGAAGGAAAACCTTTCACTCTGGACTCGCATGACCAGTCATGTTCCATTGACCGGAGCGGTCCTCGGCAACGCCGAATATCGAGCAGGAGTCAATGCGCTGAGGGGAGTAACCGCTCGCAACGTTGCAGCCAACGCCTTCGTCGACGGTGGTACCGCCCTTGCCGGCTCGATGGTGTACCGCGGAGTGCATGATGGTGTCGACTATAAGAACGGCAAATATCAAAACTTTAGCGACTTTGCTTCGAACTACGGCAAACATGTACTATTCGACTCGACCAAGGGTGCAGGCGTAGGAGCATTCTCGACCAGCTTTGGTTATGGCTCGCTGACATCACTGGGATTGAACGGTGGACGCGAGTACCTTACCGGCGGCAACAAGACATTCGGTGACTGGGCAGGTAAGACCGCTTTCGGCACAATTAACGACATGGTATTGGGCACACCCTCTACTTTCCTGCTCCATGGCAGACTTGGCGGAGCGTTAGAACGCTTCCCCGGAACGCATTTCATGAATTCGCTTCAAGGCGGCTTCATTGCCAGCACTCCCCAGTTTTACCAAGCCTGGGAAGTAAAACAGCAGGCAGATGCTATTGAGAAGGGTTTAGCAGAAATGCAAAAGCAGCCCGAGACTCAAGACGAGCTGCAACGTAGATACTTCAGTCTTCCTGGTACGGATGAATATCCAACCAAGCCAATCGATGAAGATGAAGAGAAAAAGTAAAGACCAAAACGCTACCAAGCATTACCGCGATACCTTAGTTTTTAGTTAGACTAATCCCCCGGCAATCACCGTAGAACAATGGCAAATCGAAGGTCTGACCGTCCATCGGCGCAGCTCAAATACCGGAGCTGCGCCGGATGCTACTTGATAACAATAGCCTATACTTGAGTACATGACTGAATTGTCAGTAGTCATTCCCGCTTATAACGAAGAGCGCCGCCTGCCGAAGACGCTCGACTCTGTTTATCAATATCTATCCGGTCTCGGAAAGGAATTCGAGATTGTGGTAGTTGATGACGGCAGCCTCGACACAACCGCCTCGGTGGTAGAAGGTTATGCAGCTACCAGACCACAGATACGATTACTCTCTTACAGCCCAAACAAGGGCAAGGGTCACGCGGTAAGGGTCGGCATGTTGGCCGCGCGCGGAGAGCTCATCTTGTTTGACGATGCTGATGGCAGCTCGCCGATTCACGAAGAGCGGCTGCTCACTGATGCCATTGCCGGCGGTTACGACCTAGCAATTGCCTCACGCGCCAAACCAGATGACAACAGAACAGTAAAAGCGCTTCCCTATCGTAAGTATATTGGGAATGCCTTTAATATGATCGTTCAGTGCCTCCTGCTTCCAGGTCTGTACGATACGCAATGCGGATTCAAAATATTCAAGCGAGAAGTGGCGCACGACCTGTTTTCGGTCGCACACTTGAACGGTTTTGCATTTGACGTTGAAGTGCTCTTCATCGCCAGGCTGCGCGGCTACAAAGTTTCCGAAATTCCAATCAATTGGTCCAACGTCGAAGGCTCGAAGGTCAACGTTTTGCTGGATTCTCCCAAAATGTTGTTAGAAGTTTTGTGGATAGCCGCCGGAGCATGGTTTGGCCGTTACAGGCAGCTACGCAGCTCCCTGAGCAGCAGTGCCGGCTCGAACGGCTCATCCATGAGACAATCAGCAGAGAGACTCGACGCCGGACACACACAGTTTCCGACATCACAATCCGGCTCCAATTCCGACAGAGACTAGTCAGGCTGAATCCGGTGGTTAAACCACGCCTCTATCCATTACCAGACTTCGGAGATGTGATCTTTCTCCTGGTCTTGAATCTTTTGGTCTTCGCTCTTCCACACTTCATGCTCGGTGATGGTTCCACCGGTTGGCATCTGGTGACCGGACAGTCGATCCTCGAGACGCACCGTGTCCCGACTCAAGACATCATATCTTACACATTTCCCGGTGCTCCCTGGGTGGCATATGAATGGCTATTCGATCTCTTTGCAGCGCTGACAGAAAAATTCGCCGGGCTGAATGGGCTTGTCGTCGCATGTAGTTCGATCATCGCCCTGGTAATGCTACTGGTTTATGAGCGTTGCCGCCGGGTCGGATTGAATTTCCCGATGGCTGCCTTCCTGGTGATCGTCGGCTCTCTTGCTTCCTCTGTGCACTGGTTGGCGCGACCCCATATTTTCTCCATTCTAGGCGTGTACATATTCGCGACCAGCCTTGAATCCTTTCAGCAAGGAAAGCTAAGCAAATGGAAGATGCTTGGAATTTTGAGCGCCTGCACTGCAGTCTGGGTGAATTTGCATCCTGGCTTCTTGCTGGGCTTTGCGCTGACGATCATTTATTTGGCTTGCGCCCTGGCAACCGGCATCTTGATCAAACGTGATACCGGCGGCGGTGACGCACTGACAAAGGCAAAATGGTTTGGCGCGACGTTTGTTTCTTTGCTCATTGCCAGCATGGTTAATCCGTACGGAGCACAATTGTTCGGCTATATCGGGCATTATCTGCAAAACAGTGAAGTGCTTCACGCGACAAATGAATTTGCATCACCGGTTTTCCACGGTCAGGTTCAACAGTCCTGCCTGGAGATCATATTTTTGTTGGTTATCATCGGCTTGGCAATGACGGCAAAGAGGCCATCATTGCCCCAGCTCATGTCATGCCTGGCTTTCGGGCATCTGGCGCTGTCCGGCATCAGAAATGCACCGGTGTTTGTGATTGTCGCCTTGCCTTTCATTGCTGACCTGTTCAGCCAGGTGAGATTGCCGTTTTCAACTGGCATGGCTGAGGCGACTCCGGCTCACTGGCTGGAATCGCTTGGACAACGCTTCCGGCGCTTTTGCGAAGGTTTCGACCAGAACGAAGAGGCTTGCCAGATGCATATCCTTCCGGTCGTTGCAGTTGTCGTGCTTATGATTGCCTCGGCAAATTCCGGTTCGCTATGCGGAGAAAGGATACTGGACTGTACCCCCAGTCCTAGTACGATGCCGACAAAAACGCTGGACTATATTCGAGACAACCACCTTGATCCAAAACAAGGATTTAACTATGACAATTGGGGCGGCTACATCCGTTATCGTCTCGGGATACCAGTATTCATCGATGACCGGCTTGATTTTTACGGCAAGAACTTCTACTTTGAATACGGCATGATCGTGCAGTTGGAACCGGGTTGGGCGCAACTGCTGGACAAGCACAAGATAGGCTGGATTCTCTTTCCGAAGAACAATCAGTTATCTAGACAATTGAAAGAGGATCGCCGATGGAAGCTTGTTTGCGAAGATCAGGCAGCAGACCTCTTTGAGCGAGTCAACTGAACGAGAAGTGAAAAGCACGCTTTTGACTCAAATTCCAATCATGTCGAAAAATGCTTGAAGAAGTATAGACATTTGTAGGCACCAATTCCGTACCAAGTGGTCTCCTCACACAGGTCGGGTATTAGCTGAACCCAGGCTGGGACTCAGTTAGCACTTCAATTGCGCGAGGAGACCAACAAATGGGTGATGAAAGACCGCCAGAATTTCCGAAATTTCCAGAATTTCCGGCTCTAAGAGATAATCGCGTCCGCAATCACGACAGCCAGCATCTGCGGGATGACGCCTACAAAGCTATGGCACAGGCGGGCATAGACAAGATCTTCCCGCGCAGCGAGTTAAAACCGAAGTTTGACAATCCGTACAAACACATCGAAAAGGCAACTGAGGCGATTGCGGAGCTGGAAAGTCTAAAATCCATTCCTTTCGGTCACAGTCTTCAGATCAGGGATGCTCAAGGACGCACACGCGAACTATCGATCGAGCAATACCGTGGACTGCTAGTACTTTCAATCGAAAGAGAGTTTCGCTCGGCGATCGATGCAGCAGACCGAATTGAACAAAATAAAGTTTCTGTGTCGGTAATCAACCTTCAAGAAAGAATTGCAAAGGAGCAAAATCCTGTCGAGCGAAGGCGTCTCGAGTCGTTCGTATTTGTTTTAGACTCGATGAAACACGCATCCAGCGTGACACGAGCCACCTATGCCAACTTCTTGACTGACCATGGCGAGCTTAGCCGGGCAAAGGATTTGTTAGATGAGGCTTCTGAAATGGATGTCGAAGCAAAGCACAATCCGTGGTTCGTGCACTCCTTGGAAAAGCTGACTAACGAGCTGAAAGTTCGTCAGAATACGATTGCTGACGATAAGAATCCTTTGATCGCACTGGAAGCAGCATCGGAAAAGCGCAAGGCAGGAGACGCCAGTGGAGCAGAGTCTGAGTTCAAGAGAGCTGTCGAGTTGGCAAAGACGGTTGATCCTAAGGTCGTCGAGGAAAACCTTAAAAGACTCGACAAGCTTAAGTCTGAGATTTCTTGGAATCCAGCCGCCACAAAAGAGTTGGACTTGCAGAAACAAGCCTGGATCGCCATGGCCAATGCCGGTTCGATTGCAGCAGTCTCGTACGCCGACTTTCTGGTGGAAAAGGGCCGTTACAAGGAAGCACTCCCTCTTTTGGTGAGTGTTGGTCATAACAATCCAGAGTTGGTCAAAGGAGACAAAACCTTCCAGGAGCTCTTGCAGAAGGCTCGCAATGGAGGTAAAGAGCCAGAGCCTTTCGACAATCCCTTCGTACACTTAAGCAACATCCAAGGTCTGGCGGACAAGGAAGATATGCAGGGGGTACGCAAGGAGCTAGAAGCTGCGATCAAAGCCGCCGACAAAATCGACCGGCAAAAGATGCAAGACAATAAGCGGGTGGTGCTGGAGCAGCTCAATGAAGAAAAGGATCCCGAGCATAGAAGCAACCTCCGAGCCTTGCACGAGGCATACGATCAGTTCGATCATTCTTCTGCGTTTACAAGGATCTGCCTGGCCCGCTTCGAAATCGCCAACAGAAACTACGAGCGAGCGCAGGCGCTGCTGGCTGAAGTGGAATCGTCAGATCCTAACTTTTCACGCAGACCGGAGCTCAAATTCGATGAACTCAAAGAAGCATCGCAAGAACCGTCTACATTGTCTCGCATCTGGTCGGCAACTACTTCCTTTCTAAAAGAATTGGCTTGCGATGGAGTGGCGATAGCAGTTGGCGCCGGCGCTGCTCTTTTGACCGGCTGGACCGGACCAGGAGCAGTAGCAGTGGGCGGAGCAGCTGGCGCAACTGCTTATACCGGCATGAAAACGCTGGTTTTCGGCGAGAAATTTTCCTGGGATATGCCGCTCTGGGGAGCGGTAGATGGTATTACCGGTGGCACCGCGGCGCTGGCCAGGACGGCGCTGGCTCGAGTCGGCGGGCAAATAGTCACCAAGGAAGTCGCGGCCAACCTCGCCTGCAAGACTGGAGTCGAGTTAGCCAAGATTACCGCAAAAGAAGGGACCATGGCCTACGGCAAAGCGGTCGCGCAGTTAGGCAGGGAGGGACTCAAAGAGCTGGCGAAGCGAGAGAATCTATCGCTCTGGAGCCGCATGACTAGTAGAATTCCACTGACCGGCGCGTTTCTAGGCAATGATCAATATCGTGCCGCCCTAAATGCCGTCCGAGGCGTTACGGCTCGTAATGTGGCGACGCATGCTCTGGTTGATGGCGGCACAGCCTTTGCCGGGTCGTTGGTGTATCGTGGTGCGCATGGACTGGCCGACTACCACAACGGCAAATACCAGGACTTCGGCGACTTCCTTTCGAACTACGGCAGGTCTGTTGCATTTGATACGACAAAGGGTGCAGGAATTGGTGCATTCGCCACCAGTTTTGGATACGGCGGATTGACATCGTTCGGGCTGAATGGAAGTCGCGAGTACATGTTCGGCAAAAACAAAACCGTTGGCGACTGGGCTGGCAGGACTATGCTAGGCACCACATTTGATCTGGTACTTGGTACACCATCCCAGTTCTTGTTTAACGGGCGACTCTCCCGGTTCGTCGATCGTCACTACGGACACCAGCCCTCATACGGTTTCCATGGTAGTTTCATTGCTGCTTCGCCACAATTTTATCAAGCAGCAGAAGAGAAACAACGTGCAGATATGATCGAACGTACACTGGCAGAACTACAAAAGCCACCTGAAAATGACGATCAATTGCAAAGAAACTACTTCGTTCTGCCTGGTAGCAATGAGTTTCCTAGACAGCGTCGCCAGAACTGATGCGCCCAGCTGATTGATTGATTCAACTCGGTACTAGACTGATTCGGTCACACAGGCAGCTAATGACTGGTTCGGCTGCACATACGGTCTTGAATTACTCTAGCTCTGAATATGTTCTGGCAGTTTGGGCTTCGAGTCACTCAACTCCTTGAGCACTGTAAGTACTTGTTCATGAATCAAACCATTAGTAGCCAGAACATGCGCAGTAGTCACGTCGAAAGGAGCACCGCCAAAGTCGCTAATCTCTCCACCAGCCTCCTTGACAATAATCGAACCGGCAGCCATATCCCAGGGTGATAGCTTGGCCTCCCAGAACCCATCCAAACGACCAGCTGCGACGAAGCAAAAGTCGAGAGCAGCAGCGCCATCTCGTCTGACACCATGAGAAAGATTTGTCAGCGTCATGAAGCGCGCCATATTGTTGTCGAATGCCTTAGCCGTGTCATAAGGAAAGCCGGTTGCCAATAAACTCTCGGACAATGCGCTTACTTTAGAGACCTTAAGCTGATGCTGGTTAAGCCAGGCGCCCTTGCCGGTTTCCGCCCAAAACAGCTCGTCGGCTATCGGGTTGTAGACTACACCGGAAACCATCTTGCCGGCATCCTCCAGCCCGATTGACACACAAAAGAAAGGGTAGCTGTGAGCATAATTCGTGGTTCCATCTAAGGGGTCTATCAGCCAGCGCCTTTCTGCCCCTGTGCCGGTTGCACCGCCTTCTTCAGCCAAGACGCTGTAGTCTGGGAACTCAGAGTTCAAAATATCAAGAATTATTCGTTCAGCACCCTTGTCAACGTCGGTTACAATGTTGAATGCTCCCTTGTAATCGATATCTCGGATCTTCCCCAGCCGCTCCCGCATGAGGCTTCCGGCTTCCCTGGCAGCTCTGATCGCTGTTTCTGTGACTTTTTCCATAACTTGTGAATTCCGGCTCCCGCTGAAAGTCCACCAATGATACACGGTGAGCGGCTCGTTAACCTCTAATGCTTGCCTAATGTCAGTAAACATGCGCATCTCGGTTGACAGACAAAGAACCACTGGTCAGCCGGCAGTAGCTCAGGGAGCCGAATTGCAGTCATGGGTTTTGTCCAGTGGTCTAAATCTGTTCGGCAAGGATTAAAAAGCAAGCTAGAATGGCTTAGCTCGCCACTTATCAGTGCTTCTAGCGGCATAAATCTATTCTCCAAGGAGTGAAAAGCAGAACGTCTAATCCTGGAAAGATGGCTGAGAAATAAGCAAGTTTTGCCCGTAACAATCAGGCGCAGTCTGTTGTCTTCTGGGCCTGATTGTTGTTAGATTTAAGCTTATGCAAAAGTCAGCGATAACTTTTGAATCTCCGATTGTATTCGGACGAGCGGCGACCATTATTAGTGGTCGATAACGCTGGCCACCTGTTCCATCAGAAGAACGACCCGGGCCAGCGCAATAGCGCTGGTTTTTTGTTAGAAAGCCACGGAGCCTTTATGAAGAACACCACCGAGAAATCTTACAGTGTAAACCTACCCCAGACTGACTTTCCAATGAAGGCCAACTCAGCTGTTCGTGAGATCGAGATTCAGCAGCAATGGGAAGAGCGCAAGATTTACGAAAAGAACTTAGAGCTTCGCAGCGACCGCGAAAAGTTCGTACTTCATGATGGACCGCCATACTTATCTGCCAGTAAGATTCACATCGGTACTGCGCTCAACAAGATACTCAAAGACATAGTCACCAAGTACAAAGCTCAACACGGCTATTACTCGCCCTATGTGCCTGGCTATGACAGCCACGGATTGCCAATCGAAAATGCCGTACTCAAGGATGTTAAAGGCGGGCGGCAGGCATACTCTCCAGTCGAGCTCAGAAGGCGCTGCCGAGAATTCGCGCTAAGTAATCTGAAGGGCCAGGAGGCTAATTTCAAAAGACTGGGTATCTGGGGAGATTGGGAGCATCCGTACATCACGCTTGACCCCAAGTTCGAAGCTGCTCAGATCAGAGTGTTCGGCAAGATGGCCGACAACGGCTATCTTTACAAGGGCTTCAAACCGGTGTACTGGTGCGCAAATTGCGAAACAGCACTGGCCGAGGCCGAAGTTGAGTACGCTGACCACACCTCAGAGTCGATCTTCGTAAAATTTGAGCTCAAGCCGGAGTTCAAAGAGAAGCTTCCGGACTTTGCAAAGCAGGAAGCTGATGTCAGCTTTGTCATCTGGACGACTACTCCCTGGACGCTTCCTGCCAACCTGGGAATCGCACTTCATCCGAACTTTGAGTATCATTTCCTCAAGACAAAAGATCATGGCGTACTTATCATCGCCGAGGCTCTCAAAGAAAGCTTCCTGACAAAACTCGGTTGGACGCCCGAAGATGTTCAAACGCTCGGAACCGTTAACGGAAAGAGCCTCGACCGATTTGAGGCCAAGCATCCTTTTATCGACAGGACTTCGCTCGTGGTCCTGGGAGATCATGTCACCGACGAGGCCGGCACTGGTTGCGTGCACACGGCTCCTGGACATGGGCTTGAAGACTTTGAGGTCGGTAACAAGTACAAGCTCGGCGTGGTATCACCGCTGGACAACCGAGGCTTCTTCACCGAAGAAGCCGGTCGTTTCTCCGGACTTCGTTACGACAAAGCTAATGCCGTGATCATTGAGCATCTTTCCGAATTGGGAAGAATGCTTCATCATTCACCCTACAAACATAGCTATCCGCACTGCTGGCGGTGCAAGAAGCCGGTAATCTATCGCGCCACCGAACAATGGTTCGCATCGGTAGACGGCTTCCGAAAGAAAGCGCTCCAAGCGATCGATACAGTCAGTTGGTTGCCTGCATCAGGAAGAAATCGAATCTACAACATGATCGAAAATCGATCAGATTGGTGCATCAGCAGGCAAAGAGCCTGGGGTGTACCGATTCCCGTGTTTTACTGTACTCAATGTCGAAAA
The DNA here is from genome assembly GCA_020050835.1 of Candidatus Obscuribacterales bacterium. Classification (GTDB taxonomy): domain Bacteria; phylum Cyanobacteriota; class Vampirovibrionia; order Obscuribacterales; family Obscuribacteraceae; genus JAGVKB01. Next base: position 67,316 of record JAGVKB010000040.1, read on the forward strand.
CCGCTGATGAGCTCGAAGAGCGTCGAGCGCGTAGCAGCGATATTCGAAGCTGAGGGCTCCGATGCTTGGTGGGAAAGGGACATCGCCTACTTCTTGGGAGATGGACAGAAGTGTGAGAAATGCGGTAATGGCGACTTCGAGAAGGAATCCGACATCATGGATGTCTGGTTCGATTCCGGGGTAACGCACGCGGCGGTACTCGATGGACGCCCCGAACTGCGCGGCACACCTTGCGAAATGTATCTGGAAGGTAGCGATCAGCACCGCGGCTGGTTTCAGTCTTCGCTTTTAACCAGCGTGGCCGTTAACGAAAGAGCACCGTACAAAGTAGTGCTTACCCACGGCTTTGTTGTGGACGAAAACGGGCGCAAGATGTCGAAATCGCTCGGCAACGTAGTCGACCCGGATGATGTAATCAAACAGTACGGCGCCGATGTTCTCAGGCTTTGGGTTGCATCCGTAAATTACACCGACGATATTCCGATCGGCAAGGGCATGCTGGCTCAACTTGCCGAAGTTTATCGAAAGCTGAGGAATACCGCCCGTTACATTCTCGGCAATCTAAACGACTTCGATCCAGCTACTGATACCGTCGCATACGAAAACTTGACCTCGCTCGATGCCTACGTGTTGCACAAATTGCAAGAGGTAGTAGCAGAAGTCATTCAGGACTTCGATCGTTTCGAATTTTTCAAGTACTACCAACTCTTGCAGAATTTCTGCGTGGTAGATTTGTCCAGCTTCTATTTCGACATCGTGAAAGATCGGCTCTATACCGGTGGAAAAAACTCACTGAGCCGCCGATCGGTGCAAACCGTACTAAACGAGGTCTTGAGAGTGCTGGTGCGAATTCTGGTTCCAGTCACGCCCCACCTGGCCGAAGACATTTGGCACCACATGCCCGAGAAACTGCGCGGCAGAGAAGAGAGCGTACTGCTAACGGACTTTCCGACCCCGCGAGCAGAACTTCTTAACCCAGAACTCTCCCAGACCTGGGAAGATCTAATAAAAGTACGCTATACCGTCAACAAAGCGCTTGAATTAGCACGTGCTTCACGAAAGATAGGCAGCTCGCTGGAAGCCCAGGTGCTTATCGCATTAAATGATCAAGCCTTGCAAAGCAAGCTCAAGTCATTTGGATCCGGACTTCCTGGTCTGTTCATTACTTCGCAAGCGATAGTCTCCAGCGACAGTCCGCCTTCGACTGACGGCGCCTTAGCTGATGTAAGCGAAAATGGAATCACAGTCGTAGTGCTTCCTGCCTCAGGGCAGAAATGCCCTCGCTGTTGGAAGTTTGCTGAAGACATCGGCAAGAGCGCAAACCAACCGGAACTTTGCGCACCATGCGCCGAGGCTTTGAAGCCCTAATCACTGCCGATTCATAGTTGGTTTAGATCAGCTCAGTGCCGATTGAGTTTAGCAGTCGGCAAGCTCACAGGTTGGTCACTATTTGGCTTCTCATTGGTCACAGCGCCTGGCTATCCTCTATACAAAGGTGAGGAGCTCAATGACCACAGGGTGACTTTCATAAGCGCGTATGGTTTCAAAGTCAAGTCACTCCCATCAATGTGGTGCTGACACCTTTAGAATCAGGAGATAATCATGGACAAGATAGCTGAGAACAAGGTCGAAACTGTTAATGCGGCTCCGCTAACTAAGGAGTCTTCAGGCAAACTGCTTGAAGAATATTGTCATTCCAGAGCAGCGGAAACGCTCACCACCAGCGACATGCGACAAACGTCGGCTCGAACTCACACTTATCTGCCAACCTGTGAAATCGTCGGACAGCAGTCTCCTTCGTTATGCGACAGGTCGGCAGCTCAAGCAATAGACAACCAGGCAATTCAGAAAGCCAAATTCGGTTCCGTCGCCGACAGTAACGCAAAGTCATCGGACCAGTCGCCGCGACCGCAATACGATTCACGCCAACAACTTACTGAGGCTTGGGGTTATGGTAGCGACGGCAGCGTCTACCATTTCGTCAAGGTAGGAACCAAAGATGGAAAGCCGATTTGGGTAGTTGACTCGAACAATCGTACACGAGAACAGGTTGAAAAGGCTTATCGCCTGAATCAAGCACAAATTGATCGTGGGATGCCTGCGGTTGCTGCGAGAGAAAAGGGTATGCTTGGCACAGTGGGAGTTCAGATCGACGTGAGCGTATCAGGTGATTCAAAGTTAATCACTGTCAAATCAGCAATCAACGGTCGCACGGCAATCAGTGAGTTTCCAACCGCGAAGGACCGGTCTCGAGCAGAAAACGGCATTCAATACGACGAAAGCGGCAAGCCGAAGGTGATTGAATGTAAGAACGCAAACGGTAAATCCGAAAGTTTCAAGCGGGTCGGCAAGACCGACGACGGGCGTGAACTTTGGTCGATAAATGGTGGTGCGGTGGTGCCAATGAAAGTCGAGCAAGCCAAAAACGGCCAAATTATGATCTCCTGCGAATCTGGCAACTTGCATGTAATACATGAGATACGCAATGGCGTACGAACTTCCAAGACCAGCAGGCACTAAGCAGCAGAGGAACGATCGAGATCACCTAACCTGTCCTGTTCCGATACGGGTCGCAAAGGGGGTGCCGGTTACCCGGCACCCCCCGATCCTTGAAGAATCAGTAGGTAATCACTAGCGAGAATGCCATGAGTCCATTGCGGTATATTGGAAACTCCTTATCGCTACTCTTCGCAAATCAAGCATGCGATCAGCTTGTTCACACTACTCGAACAACCAGAGCACTCCCGATGTCACTTTTGACAGAGCCGAGACTCCGAGATAAACAGCACCGGGAACGCTGAGATCCGACGACTGCCAGGCGACATCACCAATGATGCTGGCAATCTCGCTGGCTTTCAGATTCAACTGACCGTTCTGATCGAACCGGAGAGCCAGTTTGAGCCTGTCCCTGCCATTTGCTGCCGTCGGATTTTCCATCACAACATCGGCGCACCAATTTCCCTGTCCGTCTACCGCCGGGCTCAAGTTCGGTCCGAGCTTCACTCTCACGGAATCAATTAGGTTGCCGGTGTTTACACAGAGCAAACGATCGCCCTTCGAGTCTGCCGCCAGCAAGGAGACTTGCTTAAGGTTCGTTTGAAACACGCTTCCAATCCCTAGCTCGGACGGCAGCGGCAGTAAGAAATTCACTCCTGAAATTTTAGATAGCTGCGGGTTCCTGTAATCGTTACCGACCTCGAACCTGACTAGACGATTCACTTGAACCACTGGTCCGCCAAAATCGTGAGTGGTTTGCCAACTGCTGCGTTCGATTGTTATGCCGGCTCCGTCCTTACTAATCTTGGATATGTCTTTTATCATCCCATCCAGCTTCGTTCTGAGTCCGGAATCAGGAACGATATCAAGCAACGAGCCGAGTTCTCGCGTTTGTGCCAGGGTTTTTGCAGCCACAACTACTTTCAACGCGTCGTAGATCTGTTCCGCGCTTACACCTGGAGCGATGTTACTCAATCCGAGCGGCAGTGGAATGTATTCCGGCCACTTTCCCAACGGATTTTCAATGGCTGTTATTATGGACGGAGCTTGCGCGGTCGTATCGAGCTTGAATGAGGTAATCGCAAGATTCTTGCCGGTATCAAACCTTAGCGACAGCCCATTTATATTTTTGATCTCAATTGACTTTGGATCTTTGGGATCGAGACAGAGGTCAAAGCTCAACTTGCACTGTTCGCCACCAAGGTTAATATGCGTCAAACGTCCGATCATAGGTAAGTTCAGATCGATCGCCAGGCGGGGAGTCTTCTCAAACTCGACGGTGCAATGGTCGCCTGACATGGATAGCGATTTGATCGCACCAACTATCTCTTTCGCTGCAGGTGGCAGTCTAAACCCGGGCACTGCCTCCAGAGCCGCATCAAACTTTGTGCTCAGCTTGATTGATTGTTCTTTCAACTCAACGCTTGCTTTTTCTGGCAAGCGAGAAAAAATGTGCAGCGCTCTTTCCGCAGGCGACTCCTTCTTAAACAGCTCAATTTCTCGAGCTTCTCGCTGCGAAGGGCTTTCGGTAACCTCATAGCTTTCGCCCCCCGAGTACCGGTCGACAGATCCGTAATTGAAAGTCGGAATTACAAATTTCCCAGGCTCCTGAATATGACAGCGCAGACAATTCATGTTTTTGTATCGTCCCTGTCCACCAAGAAACTCGCGTGAGTTCACTCGATCGACCGGAATCTGTCTGTCACTCAATGTCGGCATTACCGGCTTGGACACTCGCTCTCGCTGACTCTGTTGTCGGTCCGCCAGCAGACGGAGCACCAGGTCCATATCTAACTCTTTTGTCAACTGTCCCTCCAGCTGTTTCGACACCGCTGGAACCTGTCTTCCATCCATACCTACACCCTCTTCAAAGATTCACAAAAGCTGCTTCCATTGCCTAGTCAAGGCGATGAGAAACTTATATAGTCGTTAAAATAGTCACTACGACAGTTATTGGTACTGTGCATTTCAGCTTTGCACACCCGCTAACAAAGAGACATCTGCAACAAGCGGTGATCATCTTCCAGAAGCTCCGGGGAACTCTTCGTCGGCTGGAGAATAGCCACGCGGTACGGTGGTCGCAGGTCGGTCCGGACGGTCGACCCGAAAATCAAATGTGCTGTAAACCGGTGTACCGGATTCGTCGCGGATGACGTGATCGCCTGATACATACATTTCGTCCTTAGAGCCCCAGGCGCTCGGCAGCAAGCTCGTGTGACCGGTGGTCAGGTTTTCGTTATTTTCAGAGTTAGTAATTCCATACTCAATTCGATTCTGCTCGTTAAATCCATTGATCTTGGGAGGTCCGTTAATACCTTCGTCGCCGTAGATCTGCTCAGCGAGTCCACCGGCAGACTTTACAAAACTATCCAATCTGGTCGGTGGCAATCCGTTGAAATTGCCATAGATACCGGCCATACCACTGGTTGCTGTGCGCGGCAGCATAACATTGTTGGGCCCGGTCGTGGCCGTCCAACCAGTGTTACCGCCTGTTCTGCGTGTCGTATTTCGCTGCCTTCCAGTAGCACCAGCCGTACCGTATTGGGCCTCAGCTGGTAGCAAATCAACTGACAGTAGCACTATTATCGCAATCGCAAATGTTTTCATTCTTGCAGCCTCACCGACAAGTCTTTGTGAAGGGCTTATCGCTTGCTCGACTCGCCACACCTATATCTAAGCGAAATTGAGTGAGCGCGAGGTGACCGACTAGTGACCGTCCTGTGAGCAAGGCACTCTACATGTTCGAAATCAAGCGAGATACTGTGCTATTGCTTGGGTCTCAAACGTTCATCAGCCTGTTTCCAGGCCATCAAATGTAGATTAATGAGCAGTCACCGGTGAGTTCTGATCCCCATATCCCGGTACTTCCTGCGCAGCAACTACCGCACTAGCTCTTTGAAGCCGGTCGGCAACGATTGGAATTGTTTTGCGATTCGGTTTCCGTTCATATGCCAACACACGTCTGTAATACTGCGCTGCACGCTGTCTCTTCCCTTGAGCCAATGATAGTTCAGCCAAGTTCTCTAATACAGACCTAACCTGAACGGTGTTGGGTCCGATCACATTGAGATAGACAAGCAGCGCCCACCTGTAATGCGACTCTGCCTTTTCATAATGGTTGTACTTCGCATATGACTTGGCAATTGCGGTAAGCACTGAAGCCAGACGAGCCTCCTGCCCATCTTGATCCCGTACTACTTTGATCGCAGTATTAAACAGAGTCGTAGCCAGAGCACCCTGACCGCTTTGCACAGCGGTGTCGCCAAGCTCCAGGTAAATTCGCAAAATAGTGTCAATCATAAACTTCTCCGCTCGCCGCACAACAGCAAAACGATACTCGCCGGCTGTGAGCAAGTGGTGACCGGCAATCTGCGCCAAGCCGCTTCCACTTGTTGAGCCCTCTTGCTGACCGACAGCTGCTCTTGATTGCCAGCAATTAACTTACAAGTCTCTGCCCCGTGTCACTTGGAATTTTCTAACACCAGCTGAGCGGGCGATTGTAACCGTGCTCGGTGGAGACTTCGAGCTCAACACACGCGACCTTCTACCGCCGAATCGCTTGGAAACTACGAGCACCAGCTGAGCTATCTATTACCGGCGCGCCCGGTGAAAACTTCGAGCTACACATACTCAAACTTCCGCCACCCAATCGCTTGGAAATTACGAGCACCAGCTGAGCTATCTATTGCCAGCGCGCCCGGTGGAAACTACGAGCTACACATACGCAAACTTCCGCCACCCAATCGCTTGGAAATCACGAGCACCAACTGAGCTATCTATAGCCAGCGCGCCCGGTGGAAACTACGAGTTACGTCTACGCACACTTCCGCCACCGCTACCGGTGCCTTCTACTAATAACACTTCTCGCAGCTTCCTCTGCCGTGATCAGCAGAACTTTCGAACACGAGCTCCGCAAACTACTCTCACTGCGGCCGGAGGATCTTACGAATAGATGGTCTTCTAAGCACTACCGACTCTGCCTGTGGAACTGGCGATGACAAGCTCCGCTAAGTCATGCCAACGCTATCGGTGGGGTTTACGAACTGTAGCTCTGCTAACATCTGAAAAACCACCTGCTCGGGCGCTATAACAGCAAGTTTAATCGCCAGCTCCGACAACTCATCAAAGCTTGAATCAGCAGAGCTGACGTCCTAGTATGAGCGCATCAGCCCCGTCACCGCCACTGCTTGGAGTAACGAAAACCACTTACTCGAAGAACTACCGTTACCCCAGTTGGTCTGCCTACACAACAGACAGAAAGGCTGAACTGCGGTCATGAAAACACTTTCGGCACGCAGTGAGTTCTGCACGTAGACTTTCTCGACACGAAGATCGACTAATTCTTCAGCTGAGCACCAGCAAAGATTACTTCGAAGTGTCACACCTTCTGACAAGGAGACGCCTATGTTTGAGACAGAACCGATCCTTCTCGTTCTCTTCTGCATTGCCAGCGCAACGCTGGGATTCCATGCCGGCACCAGGCTTCACTCCCGAAGATGGCTCCTGGCGATTGTCCTGTTCGTGATCATGGCGATACTGCCTTTCATTCAGTACATGAGCCTTGCCAGGGAGCTGGTCGTATTGCCATTGCTTCTGTTCGTCATCGGACTGCGGCTCGGGCTTTCCAGAATGCGTTGAAGCTCCAACCAAGAGCAGCTTGCAACGACATCAGTGGGTGTCCGGTCGAGCTGGAAGTTGGATCCGACAAAGCGGGTAACTACGAATCATAACGGCGCGATGGCAAATGAGCCAACGCAGTGATGGAAGTACCTAACTCAGCTCGGCGACAGGAGCACATGGCCAGTGGCAACCCCACATTATGCAAGCGTCTCGCACCTTCTGCGCTGACAAAAGTCAGCCTGTGAGATTGCTGATCTACCCGGACTGGCAATACCCATAGAAAGGAATCCAGAATGTACAACGAG
>JAGVKB010000027.1 GCA_020050835.1 Candidatus Obscuribacterales bacterium
AATCAAAATTTGCCTGTACGTTAACCAAAACAAATCGCTTGGAATGCCCATTTCGCGCCAGTCCTCGCTTGACATACTATATGTATGAATAAATCGGGGGATCAAAAAAGCCGATCAGCAGCCAAGCGTCTGCCAGGCTGTCTGTCGGCCAACCGGCAATGGCGTGACGACCAAGAGCCGGGAAAGGAGAGCCGTGAAGCTCCCCTTTCCCGGCGGCAGCTTGATCGGTTGCGAGCGGAGCACAGGCAACGATCTCTAGCAGGCCAGACTAATCAGCTCGTCGGAACCAACTCGGCCACAAAGCGCAAGTGCGGGAACACAGCTTGCAGGAAAGCAACTGCGGCCTGCACATCCTCGTTGGTTGGCCGGTATGTCCCGCTGTTGCCGCTGACGTGAATGATGCCGTCGGCATCTTTCCACAACTCACCGGCGAAGCCGACGGCCGGATCGTAGCCGCTCATCAGCACGTGCTTGCTGAGCACCCAGTCCACCAGCTTGGACTTCACCGTAGTGCGAGCGATAATCACCCGCGAGTCGCCCGCCGTCCCATCGGCAGCAACCGCCCCGGTCAGCACGAGGTTGTACTTGTTAGGACTCTGCTCGCTGTGCGTACGCAACATGTCGTAGACGTGGCGCTCGTTGGTGATACCGAGCTCGGCGTACTTCGGAACGAGCAGCTTGCGAATCAACCAGATCACAGGACGGGCGAAGAGCACCCGCTTCTTGATCCGCGTGGGCAGGCTGGGGTTCTTCTGCGGGAATGCCGTAAGCGGAGTCGACAGGTAGTCGGCAAGATGGACGCGTTGCTGCTGCGCTTCAAACAGCGCATGCGGTCCCCAGATCTGGCGCAGCAGAGTGCCGAGGAAAGAAGCGGTGGACACACGCACGCGCAAGTCCGCCGAGTACTCCTGGCTGTCAGGCAGCGCCGGCGCCACCGGTCCTGTCACTCGCTGACCGGGCTTTTGACCGATAACTGCCGTCACGAGCCGGCCGGGCGCATGGAGCAAGAAAGCGATGGCCGCGAAAGACCAGCTCTTCTTGGCACGCGCGTCGACGGCCCGGTTGAAGTGCCGGCGAAACGTCGACAGCTCGGCGCCGATGATCTCGCGCGTGTACTGCTCCATATTTTGCGGAGAGGTCCGAATCACCTGGAACTCGACCGGCTTGCCCTGGAAGGTGAGCCCGTAGCGCAGCAGATGCTTCATCAGCGAGTACGGCAGATAGAGCGAGCTGAGCGGCCTGTCGCCGCAAGCGAAGCCGGCCCGTTCCATCACCCGCAAGCAGGCGTTGACGCAGGTCCAGTACTTGATGCCGTTGTGCTCGTCCATCGCCTTGCGTAGCGCCTCGGCAGCATCCGGAGGCAGGTTGCGGAAGCGGAAGAGGATGCCTGACTGCACGAAGTTGCGCGTGTCCTGCACCACCGACGGCGCTCGCTTGAGCGACTTACCGGCGAATTTCTGATAGCCGCCCTTGCCGTCTGGACAGACCAGATAGGCGTTCGGCTTGCCGAAGCCGAGGAAAATCTCGTCCTTGCCGGCAAACACGTGCGGGATGTGGACGACTTTTAGATCATCGACGCTCCGCTCGCGGACGGTAGACGCATCCAGCACCCGAAAGACCGGCAGGTTGTAGAAGAGAAACTCAGGGCGGCACTCGAAGCGAGAAGCAAGTCCGTCTTCAGCAACGGACTGCTTGACCGGATTTGCTTGTGAGCGGACATCGCGTTCGTTCATGAGTAGATCTCCAATTGAGTTCCAAACCGAGCACTTGGGCAGCCACGAACGCAGCCCAAGCCGATTGTCGAAACTGACAGCGTGGCGAGTTACTGCGAGTTGCGCCGCATATACTTGCGGACTCCGGAGCCGACAGTCACCAGCCCGCACAGGACGACGCCGGCGCTAAGGAGCTGATAGACGGCGGAATGCTGATTGAGCACCAGCAAGAGGAACAGCCCCAGCAAAAGCGTTGAGAGGCCGCCGGCGATTCGACCCGATCCCCTGAGCGCCTCGGCCTTGGCCAGAAGACTGAGCGCCGAAAGCAGCCCCAGCACCACTGCAATCAAGAACAGCCAGAATTCCATTGTGTTTCTCCTTTGCTTGAAAGAGGACGAACTCCGCCGGCCGACGGTTGCCGGCGCTTCTCGAGCGGGAGACGGAGCACCCACAAGCGCTCCATCCGAAGTTACAACGGCAGCACCGCCAGCCTTAGCTGCTCGTCTCCGAGCGCTCGCTCTTGGCGCGCAGCTTGATGCGGCTGAAGACGTTCTGGAGAATGGCAACCACGATGATCCCCCAGGCTGCACCGCCGATGATGGCATAGGCCTGAGTGGCCTGAGCCCAGTGGTTGATCACGGACAGCACGACGTAGGTCAGGAAGCCCGCGGTGAACACGATATTGAACCCGTAGTCCCAGGGCCCCCAGACAGCACTCTGGTCGAGCGACTTGAAGTAGTCGCAGAGGAACGCCAGCGCACCGCCGAGAATACCGCAGGGAATCGAGTTGGTCAGTGCCCAGGCGAAAAGTCCGGCGAGCGCGACTTGCGCCGCGACGGTGGCAGACGAAAGAACCTTGTTCATGGACTATCCTTCCGCCCCAAAGGGGCATTAAGCAAACAGCAGTCGATCCGAAATGTGCGAATCGACGAGCGAACCGAGCGATTATTTACCGCCAGCCGGCAGCGCCGGTGGATCAAGCATGCCGTCTGCAAATTGATCCATCGACGCTGCCGAAATACTCGTATCCAGCAGCTCAGCGAACATTGCCCATCAGCCCGCGCGGGTGACCACCGAGCCCGCCGGTGTCGCGCACTGGAGCGGGACCCGACGCAAGCCCGGTGCTCGAACGCCGACGAGAGCTGTCCACGCGTCTGGCTGCTACTTCGCTTTGTCATCCTTGCCGAACGGCAGGTCCTTCAAGTCGACAGGTACAGTCATCGTCTTGCCTGGCGTCAGTGGGCTGGTGACCTCCGCCTTCGCCGCGAGGCTTCCGTCCTTCTCCTCGAACAGAACGAACGACTTGAGCTCGACCGTCACCGCCTGCTTGAGCACTTCCGCATTGACCTTCACGTTCTTGATGTTTTCAAGCTTGATCTCTTTGCCGTCGTCGGTCAGCCGGAAAGAAACTTCCTTACCGAGTTCGATGCTCTTGACCATCGGCTTGTCCACATCGATCTTCTTGGCGGCCGTTGCCGTGAGCGTCACATCATATTGACCATCTGCGACCCGCTCGATGCTGACCTTCTCAAGCAGTTGAAGCGACTTCAGCTTGTCTTTGAGCTTTTGGAACGCCCCTTCCTCCTTCATCTCTTTGAGCAGCTCGTCGCCCGGGCAATTCTGCTCCGTCAAGATGCCCTCCCGCCAGCGCTCCCGACCGAGCAGCCCGTGGTACATCGTCTTGGTCCGGTAATGCGGAGTCCCTCGCCGGTCCACTTCCAGAGCCAGACTTTTGAGATAAGTAGTTCTGGTTTTGAACGGGCCGGAAACCGGAGTCGTGACATTCTGCAGGCAGTCCAGCCGGATAGCGTTGTCCGTCAGAGTAAGGACGAAGGACAGCTCCTTTCCCCAATCGGTGTGGGTGGCTCGCTGGTTGCCGTCCCGCCAGTTGAGCGGAACTTCGGTGCCCTTCTCACGGCGAATCTTCACGCGAAACGCGCCGGATTTTTCCTTGCTGAGGTTGATAGCCTCGACTCCGTCCAGTTTTTTGATGACCTGCCGAACCTGCTCGATCTGATTGTCGGTACCGGTGTCTTTGCCTTCACCGCCGCCCACGGCAACGGCCACACCCAGCATGAAGCAGAGGGTATGCATGTTTGCTCCTTCCCCTGAAATGAGGGGACTGATTCTGAATTCTTTTGTTTTGTCCCGTAAGCCCGCAGCGGGCTTCGGGTTGTTTTGTGAGGCGAAGAGACGGTGGGCGAGCGCCCTCCGCCACACTAAACGGACGTAGTTTAGTGCGCGACTCTAATCGCGCCTGGTGGCGCCGATAGTGCGCGAGTAGCCGGACGATCACACTCCTTTCTACAACACATGCCCGAGCCAGCTGTCCGCATCTGCTGTGCAGGCGAGATTACTTGCGCAGCAGATGCAAAACCGGCAGCTCAGGCAACCACGATGTAGCAGGTGTTGACGAACTGGCGCACGGCAAGCACGCGCTTGCCGGCCGGAACCGGAAAGAAACTGGTTCGCCGCCGCGAGATTGTGCTCCACAACTCCACCCCTTGCGACCCGAGAACGGCGAAGCAGCCGTCGCTCAAGAAGCAGACCTTGCGAATGAAGCCGGTCTGGTTTGTGTGAAGCGGGACGATTGGATCGTCGCTGTCCATGGTAAGCCACCAGGCTGTCGGTCCGCTCCCGCCCAGAACGAGCTGCGGACCCTTCGGATGACAGGACAGAGCAAGACAATCCCAGTCAAACGGCAGTCCGTAGGAACACTTGTCGCTCGCCTTTAACGGCTTGGGTGCCGTATCGCCGCCGCTGTGCTGGAAGCAATCACCACTGGCAGTGGCATAGTAGAGGAGATCGTTGGCGGCGCTGATGGCTACTTCGGTGATGCAGCTTTCGCCGGAGAGCGCGCTCCAGATCTCCTCCGGCTCCTCCTGGCAGACAGCCCAGACCTTCATCCGTCCGTCCTTGCCTGCGGCCGCCATCAGCTGTCCGTCCGGGCTGAAGGCGACTGCGCGAACCTTGGGCATCGGAATCTTGCGTTCGACCGTCCACTTGCAAAGCATGCTCTTCTGGGTGAAATGGACGATCTCGTCGCCACGAGCCACGAACAGCTCCGGATAGCGAGCCTTGTTGCCGACTGATGCCAGCACCTCCGGTCGAAAGACGGCGTCCTGCCAGTTATCCGTTTCCGGAAGCTCGACCGGCTCGACGGTCGGTTGGTCGCCGCACATGCCGAACATCCTGAAAAGAGAGCCGGCACCGTCGACCGATGAAACCGCCAAAAAGTTGCCGAGGCGCGAGAAGCGCGCGGAGCGAGCCTGAATCACACCGGATAGCGAGAGGTCGATCAGGCAAGCGACCTTTTCCAGCTTTCTTGAGACCGTTTTGGTAGCCATAACTAAAGCTCCAGGTAAACCGGCATCACTTATACCGGCTAGCCAATGAAATGGAAAAATCACGAAGACACCCGCGGCTTGATCGACCTGCTCCTTTCCTCAGGTTGGTAAGGCAAAATCTCGCAGGTAAGCGAGGGTGATGGAGGTACATTGGTCGACTGTCTGCTGAGGGCTGCGGTTTGGAGATCTCGTAGTTGCAAAGAAACAGAAACGTCAAAAATCTACGTTGCACTGGTATGGTTAATCAATCAGAATTTTCGCTTTATGTCATTCCAGTTATAAACTCATGAGCTCATGCCAGGCTCGCTTCCAGACCAAAACGGAGGCAATTGCAGACCACAGTTAGTCTCCCGAAACGGCCGCATCGACTGGGCATTCAGAAACCACTTTCGCATCTCGAGCTAGCGAGGTTAGCAGATGTGTCCACAAATTGAACCAATGTTAGCTTCCGGGCAAACGTTTTCACTATCTTATATCGTATTTCTCGCCTCCAAAAAAACTTCGAACCGAGCCGGGTGCCTTGACAGGCCCCAGCTCGGTCGCGAAGTATTTAGAGCTCGTCGGAGAAGCGTTGCTCATCGGTCATCGCCTCCGGCTCGGCAGTTTGCACCTGCGGCTTGCGCTTGGTCTCGGTTTGCGTCTGCCGCTGGCGAACCAGACCGCTGGTTAGTGCGTCCTGAACGTAACGGCGAAGATCCAGCTCCAGCTCTTCCAGCTCGGTGCTGAGGGCGCCGGCGTAGTGCAGGTTCTCCACCAGAACTTGCATCTGTTCGGTCAGCTGGTCGTGCGCCTTGCGCAGATGGCGAACAGCAGCCCGGATGGCATCAGCTACCCGCTCCTGCGGATCATCTTGTGCGTCGTCCTGGATACTGGCCAGCAGCAACTGGCAGACGGTAACGGCCCTGTTCCAGGCAGCCGGATGCCGGTAGCTCTCCGCTTCCTTGCGAAGCAGCTCCAGGTCCAGTTTACCGTCGGCCCGCAAGCGGCAATCGTCGATCGCCCGGGCGGCATCGAATACCTGTCCGGAGCTGCGCCAGGCGAAGGCGAGAGCAGCCAAGCCGTTCGGTTTGTTCGGAGCTAGCAGATGGTCGAAACGCAGGTCGGCCACCAGCTGGGAAAGTTGGCAGCGAACATCGTCAGCCAGAGAGTTAAGGACTATTTCCAGGCAGAAGCTCTCGCGAAGCTCGTTCAAAACCTTGCCAAGCTCGCCTGCAGCCAGGGAGTACTCGGCATCGGCGGTCAAGAAGGTCGCTCTGGCAGCGGCCCATGCAGGAGACCCGGCCGGTTTTTGAGACGCCCAATTTTGCTTGGCTTCGTCTTTGACCCGGCGGGCGGCGGCAACGGTTTCGATCACTTGAGTCAAAGTATTCATCTCCATCCTCCTTCTGATTCAAAGTCGACAGACCGCGCGCCCAAAGCCGGATTCCGGCGACACAAGACGAGCGCGGCGAAACGCAAACGAACCCCGAATCAGCAGATTGCTGCTAATTCAAAAAGGCTCAATTACGTCCGAAGCGCTTGTGTTGTGTTTCTTGGGCTGGTTCTATCGAAGACGCTTGTGTTTTAAACTTGTCTCGACCATAGAGAATCGGCCGAACAGATCACAAGCTCTTCGCTCAGAAGCCAGTCAAGTAGCGGGAGCGGGCGGTTTTGTTAACTTTTTCTTTAGAATTGAGGCGTGGAGCGGGACTTTAGAGTCAGCCGACCCGAAAAAAGGGGTAGTTGGCCGAACGAAGCCGCTATGTCAAGAACTCCAACTGGTGGGGTAAGTACGCAATTCAGCGAACTTTAACCGCTAGCACACATGCGCAAGCGCATTGCGGCAAGCGCTCTTCAGCGCCTAACAATCGCCTTGTCCTGACTGAGATGCAGTCTGGATTGAGACCACCGGCGCCAAGCAAGCACCTTAAGGAATGCCGAGAAAGACCCGCCAACGCTCAGCAAAGTAATAGGCGACACCAAACAAGAGCAAGAGCAGAACAGCCGTCTCAAGCACCGCTACGGAGACAGCGAGAGCCGGACTGGTCCGCCAGGTTTGGACGAAGAGATCGTAGACCGACAGCACCGCGAACGAAAACGGAATCGTCGAGAAGATCGCCAGCATTACCAGGCAGAACAAGGGGATCATCAATTTCATGATAATCATCGGCGGACGGCTCCTTAAGGTTCTTCAGTTTTGGGTGGATTTCCAGCGGCGCGGCAACTTGTGAATACGGGCGTACTGGAAGTCCTTGTCGAGGAAATAGAGGGTTTGCCAGCTGTTGAGCAAAATGAAGAGCACCGCGACCATCAGCATGCCGTCGGTAACTCCAGGCGCTCGAAAAGAAAAATTGGCTGGATAAAAGGAGAGCAGCGGAAAGCCGCAAGCGAAATTGAATCCGCACAAGGTCAGGGTCAAACCCAGCTTCGAGTCGGGGCGCAGGCTGTCGACGAAGTATCCACTGGCCATCACCATCGGGCCCATTTCAATCAGAGCGATCGTCCGCAGGACATCCGATTGCGCCGCGGACCAGGAGATAGCCACAATTCCCGCCAGCGCAGCCGACATTGCCAGAGCAATTCTGAGCAGGAAAGTCCAGGGTACAGCTTCATACCACATGGAAAATCACCTTTCTAATCAGTTTTAGATCAGCGAAGAGCCTCGAGCTCCGGTCCGCTGGCGGCGGTCCCCGGGGCTCGAGACACTAATTCAGGGAGCGACCGGCTGGGCAACAGCAGGCTTGGGAAGCACGCTCTCCATCCCTACGCTGTCATGGAATCCAATCGCTTGCGCAGTGGCAGTGATCTCACCCCGGCCGTTGTCCTGGTACACCACCACCGAAGGAACACCGCCCAGGCTCGTGGTACCCTGCTCGTCCTGAATGACGTCGATCTTCATGAAAGACATCTCTTTGGCATGCGCGCGACTGACTTGCTCGAAGATCTGCTCCTCGACCAGTCCCAGGAACGAGTCGCTGCGGTAGTAGAGCACGACCGCTGGACGCTGCGTGCGCTGAATCTCGCAGGCGACATCGGAGGCGTTAGCTTTGATCACCACGCTCGGCTGCTTCACAACTGGTGGGTTCTTCATACTCTGCACGAAGAAGTCATAGGTCTCAGCCTGGCTGCGAGCGCCGACAGCGGCATTGAGAACGATTAGCTTGCCGCTTGGGTCCGGAACCACCATGATCATTGTCGGTTGATCGGACGTGTGCGAACTCTGGTCGGTGTCGCCGGCGGCATCGACTTTGTAGTAGCGCACGATGTCCTTCCAGGGCTGGCGGTAGCAGGCTTCCTGAACACGCATCTCCTGCTTGGCGGACCGGACATCGCCGTTGCGGTAGTAGAGAACGAACATCCGGCCGGAGCTGGGCAGCGCATCCTGCAAGACGGCATCGGAGGTTGAGTCGTGCCAGAGCGGCCAGGGATAGAGCGAAGTCTGGTCCGGCCAGAGCTGATTTGGCGCTACCTGTGGTGCCGGCCATCCGGATTGACCGAAGGCCGGCGGCGTGAACAGAACGATTCCCAGCAGCGCTGAGAACAGCCCGATTGTGATTGCAAACTTTTTCATAAAAATTGACTCCCTTCAAACTGTTGAGCACACAGACGCGCTCTTTCGGAGAAGAACCAGCATTCAACGGACTTCTCAGTTGGTCGTTCTAGTAGTCGTTGGACTTGTATCTCGTTTCGGAAATGATGCGCCAATGTAGGAGCTGGGCATGGTCCGGCCCGGGCGATGCATGGCATCGCCCCTACTTTGTCGCGCTACCGCCAGGAGGTTTCAAAATCGACTGAGCGCGCTTGAGAATCAAGCAACGCTGAATGTTTTGTCGAGCAAGAACCGGACTCTTCAACCGGTCCAGAAGCGCCGTCGGATCCAGCAGAACCAGCGCTACCGAATCGAGCTTTCTGCCGACTTCCTTTTCGGCGGTCTGGTCGACATCAGCTGCACTGATGAAGAGGAGATGCTCCATCTGGCCGAGCGCCTGGCCGAGCGTCCGGCAGCCTTCTCGAATCACTGCGAGCGGCTCTGAAATTGCTTTGGCCACAGAGCAAGTCGACAGCCGTTCCAACCTTCGCTGCAATGCTCCAACCGCTGCTTGTCTTGCTTGAAGACGTTCTATCTCTACTTGGGCAGCGCGGGACAGCTTGCTTGCCAGCAATTGGCACCACAAGTGGTTAACGGCAGCAGCGTTGAGATCATTTTCCGGGGCGCCGGTAACGATTCCTCGTTCGAACTGCTTCTCGAGTCCAATCGCGGCTGCCTTCAAGTCTGCGAGTTGCATCACCAGTGTGGAGCCCGAGCTGGCGATCTTTCCGCAATCGTCAGCCTCGCGATGAAGATCTTCCAGCAGCTGCAGGCACGCCAGCTTCTCCCTCCTCTTGCGCTCGCGCGCGAACCCAAAGGCCAAAGCAGCGATTGCCGTTACAACCAGCAAGGCAAAGTAAACATGTAGCAATGTCATGAAGTGCTGTGCTCCTTCCTGATCCTGCACTCGCTAACCTTTCAACGTCCGACTGCTGCTTGAGGGGCTGGTTGGATCTCCTCATAGCAATCTCCGTGCGCCTCCCGAGCAGCAATTTCTGCAGCTCGAGCGTCGGACAAACTGTCTCGTTAATGATTTGCTGAATTATTTGGATCCGAAATAAAGTTTCGATCAAGCCCAGGGAAAGCGAATACTCGTTTAGCCTATTCAAGACTGCATGCAGAACTCAAAGCAGTAAGCGCTGATGTAAATTGTTGTCAGGCAAGTAAGCAAGCGGATCTATACTGATGAGTGTGGATTTTACGAACTACAGATATTTTTTTTCGATCGTTGCAGTTATCGCTGCCAGATTTGCGAGAGTTAGCGCAAACCATGGTCTGGTCACGGTTTCAATCATGAGTTCTCGAACTTACGCGCGTGAACAATAGGCAATATTAGCTAGCGCTTAGAAGTGTTCAATCGCTAATATTCGGACAGATCACCACAGTTGCTTTTGTACAGGGACAAAATCACCACCAAAAGTTCCATCAAGCCGATTTTTCAAGAATCAGCAAGCCACTACTAGTAGTGTAGTTTGTTATCTCCTTGTGCCTGCGATTTTAAGATCTATCTAAAAAAAGCCGAAAGGGGACTAAGTACATTGAACTTCCAGATCGGAGGCCGCTTCATCCTTTCTTTTCGAGCCGAAGCTCCCCAAAAGGAGCTCCGGTTTACCTACGAGGACAGAGAAAGCCAGTGGTCCGCCATTATCCAAATCGAAGAAGCTCGTCAGGCCCACAAGTTGGCTATTGTCTCGGCCCGCCTCGAGGGGCCATCCTGGCAAGAGCAGGGCAAAGCGTCTGGCAAGGTATCATTCGCCATCGCCCCCACCGTCGTCCTGACCAGCGAGCAGCTGGACGAGCTCAAGCTGATTTATGCAACCTGTTACGACCTGGCCGGTTTAGCCTTTGCTTTCCGGATCGATCCCTGCACCTATCTCGCTGATGACGGCGGCACCACCATCTACAGCTGCGGCGACCGGGACAACGCTGCTTTTCAACAAAGGGCTGAAAGAGAGCTTCAACTTTACTACATCATGCGCTCTCTGACAGCAAAACCAGAGGCTTCGAACAGCCCGGACCACGCCGAGCGAATCGGTCGATTCAGAATTATGAACTACGGCGCAGTCGGTCTGGCGACTCATTTCCACGACCAGGTCTCCAACCGGCACATTCTGGTGTGGTGCTACCTTCCGAACGAAGGTCGACCGGCGCCGATCCATGCGTGCCTGGAAAGGGACGCCGACAACCAGACCGGACAGATCGAGCGCACCTATCTGCCGGTCACCATGGTGATGACTCCAGCCGAACTCGCTCAGTTCAAGTCGCGCTTCATTGAGATCCGCGAATCCAGGGAAGGCTCGGGCGATACTTTCTTCCTGGTTTCCTTCTAGGAGCCGGAAACGTCCCGCCGTCTCCACTCACAACAACGACTCGACTCCGGCAACACGACAGATATTGCCGGTGCCGGAGATCGCAAAGAGGTAGAACCATGAAACCTAAATCGGTGCTCGCTCAGCTGCTCTTACCTGTGTTGCTGATTTTCTGTACTGCACCCGCGCAGGCCGAAGGTGGTGTCGGAATCGGCATCACCATTGGTGGCAACCGCGGCTCCTCCCTGCAAATCTTCGTAGGACAGAATCAGGATCCTGGCTGCGGCTGGGGTTGGGGGCTGTCCACTCCTTACGGCGTAAACGGCCGCCCGACCTGGGGTGGAGCCGGCTACGGACTGTGCCCACCCCGACCTTACCCTCAACCAATACCGCAGGACGTCGAAACGGACATGAAAGTCCCAGTCTACGGCTGGACCACCGACCCGCAAACCGGCGACATCTGTTATAGCCGGACCGGCTGGCGGATAGAAAAAGTCAAAGTCCGCCGGTACATCTACCCTTAGAACGCAGCCTCAGAATTACAGCCGCAATCAAACCGGCAGATATGAAGGGAGACTCCAAACATGAATGAAGAGGCGAACAACACTCAGGCCGCGGTCAATCCCGCCCAATCCACCGTCGACAACCTGATGAACAAGATCAAGCCGAAGCTCGACCGACAGATCGTCCGCCACCAGACCTTGTATCAGCGTGCGCTCGAAATCACTCGCTCACACAACTCCGCCATCGGCCACCCGGCTGCCCTGGCCGTTTTCAATCTGGAGTGGGCCGACGATTACATTCGGCGCACTTACCGCTTGCTGGCCATGCTGCACTCGCCCGACCAGATCGCCATCATCCAAAGCCCGGACCAGACGAACCGGATGCTTGCCCAGAGCCTGCTCGCGCTCAAAGTACACAGCGACGCCTGCGAAGACGCCATCGTCGTCGCGCAGATGTGTCTCGATCTCGCTGAAAAACGCCTGCGAACTGCGGAGTCTGTGCTCCGTTGCGCCGGCTCGACCGCCGTACCCAGCCCGCAAAGTCCGGGAGAACTCAAAGTGACCGACTTGATCCTGTAAGCATTCGAAAGAGGTATCAATGCCCAAAGAAAAAGACGATCCCGATCAACGCCTCGCTGCCCTCAGCGCTAAGCACCGGGAGCACCAGCAGGAATTCCGCCGCTCGTTGGCGAAAATCCCCGCCAGCGACCTGAAGGTTGGCAAAGCGTTTCGCCGGGCACCGAAGAAGCGCGCCCTGGTAATGCTCGCTTCAGTGCTGGCGAATCAAGCGAGAGCAAGCCTGCGCGAGACTGAAAGCAGGCTGGCGCACCTGTCCAACAAACTCTATCTCAAGGGGCGCGCCGATACGCTCGGAGTCGAGCCCGACACGATTAGAAACACCCTTCATTTCCTCTGCGAGTTCTTCATGGCGGAAGCAGGAAGAGTCTCCTTTCAAGCGCAAGGCGCCATGGCGGAAGCGATGCTCAAGGGCGACGACCAGTACGATGAAAGCGAACTACCAACTTGCGAACAGCTCAGGCAGAGCATCAAGGAGATCGGCCAGCAGCTGAAAAAATTGGCAAAACTGTCGCCTCGAGAGTTTCGCGAAAGCCCAGAGGCGGTTGCCCTGGCCGAACAGGCGACTGTTCTCTGCCGACTGGCCCGCACGAATCTCGGAGAAGCGCATCGCGCCATGCGCAACATTTGCACCGGCCAGCTCGATGGGCAGCGGCTGGTGGCCGAAATACTCGGGCTCGATTCGCTCAGCTATTCCTGGCTCCAATTCCGACTGTCGCAGCACTGGCTGGGACACGCGGACTGGCTGGTTTTCCAGGCGCAGGAGCTGCTGTCACGGGCGGTGACGGCATCCCTGCAAGCTGTGACGAAGGAAGCTTGCTGTTGACATACAGAATGACTTGAAGCTTGCCCATCGTCGCCAGACAAATTCTCAGGGCAGGCCGGAAAGGTACGGCTGTGGACATTAACAAGAAGCAGCTCGATTCGCTCTATGGTCATTTGGTCAAAGAGACGGCACGCGGTGACTTCTACCTGGACAACAACACACCGGTTGACAAACGGAACCCCAGACTCTGCAAAGGCTGTGGTGCAAAAGTTCAACCGGGACAACACGATCCTTGCATCGCCAACCTGCCCCAAACACGTCAAGCCTGCTGCGGACACGGGCTCGCCCGAGAAGCGCTGGACAAGCACACCGGATACGTCGGATTGAATGACGGAAGAATCCTTCGCTTCTCCGGGTTGCATGGTCCGGCGATTCGTCAACTTGTCACCGACACGCTGGCAGAAAAGCCACTGCCAGACGGCGTCGAACCGGACGAAAAGTTGAGCTGGTGGGCCGGTCTGACCGACCAACAATACAACTTCGTCTGGGAGCGCTGGGTCTCACCAGGCGATATCGCTCAACTGGTGGAAGAGGCTCGCAAGCTGTCTTGAAAGAGCTGGTCGAGGGGGGAAGCAACTGTGTAAAAAGTCTGCTTCCCCCCTCGCGTCCCTTTTTAAAACCGATTATTACTATCACGTCTCGTATCTCCTCGGCAAAGCAAAAGCGGCATGCGGACAAGATCGCAGCGGAGCACGGCAGTTAGCCCGAAAGCCTTCCACCGTACTCCGCTTGATCCCGTTAATCAGCAGTCGTTGGATAAACGACCGCGTGGACGAAGTCCAGGCAACGCTGGTGATTAGCCGCCGCAGCCGCCGCCGCCACAACCGCCGCCACCACAGCTGCTACCGCCGCCGCAACTGCTGCCTGAGCTGCAACTGCTGCCCGAGCTGCCACTGCCGCTGCTGCAGCCGCTGCCGCTATCGGACGACCGCGAGGACAGATACGACCCGGCGATGTATCCGACCAGCATGCCGTCGATCGCCGAGAAGTTGCCGCCGTCGGCCGAGGACTCGGCCGCGGCCAGCTTGTCCTTGGGACAGCCATGCCGGCGCGCGTCGTCGAGCTTTTTCTGCGCTGCGTCGTAGCTCTTCTTATCGGCTTCCATGCTGACTCCGAGCTGAACCAGCGCCGCGTCGACCCGATCGGCTTGCGATGCCGCGCTCCGCCAATCGGGCTTGTCCCTGCTTACGACTGTCGCGAACGCATCGAGCAGCACCAGAGCCGCCACCCGTTGCTGCTTGGTTGCTTCCGAAGTACCCTTGGGCTGGGCTTTCGTCAGCTGCTCACGCAAAGCCGATTCCGCCTCACGCGTTTTGGCGACTCGGTTGACCAGACCCTGCAGCTCGGTGGACTTCTGAACCACCGTCATGCGGTAGGCCGCAGCTGTCTGGACGAATTGTCGAGCCCGTTGCAGGCTACGCTCGGCCGCCTTGAAACGCTGCTCCAAGTAAAACTGAGCACATTGCCTCAGCTGCTGGCCGGCATCGACGGTCGCCCTGATCGCCTGCTCGTACCCCTTGTCCAGGTCGTCAAACGACTCGTGGATGAATCGCCCCTTGAGCGCTTCCAAGTCGCGGTCCGCCAACTTCAGCTCGCCGGGCAGGTAAGCGTCCAGCTTCGACTCCAGGCCGAGCACAGCCTCATCCGAAAGGCCGCCCTTCTCGACTGCTTGACGGGCATTGTCGTAGTCGGCCAGCCCCTGCTTGCCGAGCTCGCATTGCTCGACAGCCTGGTTGACCAGCTGATCGGCCTCGGCGGTGCGACCGGCTTTGAGAGCCGCGCGCCCCTCCTTCAACCGGTCTCCGGCCAGCCGAATGTGCAGATCGGGATCGAAGCCATCCTCGCGAACTGTGGCTGACACACTCCTTACGGAGACGTCGAGGTCGCCCACGACAGCACCTGGATAACTCAGAACAATCTGGCCTGAACGCCGCTCATCGACAACCTTTCGAAGAGCCGCCAGTTGGGCTCCGGCGTCCGGTAGCAGCTTGCTCGCCCGCAGTCCGGCTTCGAGGCGGTCGCCAAGCCAGTTCATGGCATCCAGAATGGCCGCATACTCGACCACACCGGCGATCGGATCAGCCGCCAGCTTCGCCTGACATGCCGCGAGACGGCCGGCCAGGTTGTCGTCGGCGCTCTTGAACGGCTCGAAGTTGAGCGCTTCGGCCAGATACTTCTCCTTGCGAGCTTGATGCTCGGCCAGCGAACGCTCGCAGGCTTGAGCAGCCGACAGCTTCTCAGCCAGCGTCGCGTTGGCCTGCTTCAGTCTGCCGACGCCGTTCTTGACGTAGTCGCGCAGAGTCGGCACGGTCACCGGCTGGCCAGTCACGAAGTTGCGACCGCCTTCGGCACCACCGACGGTGACGTGTCCGGTGGCGATCATCCGCGCCGCTTCCCCGCTGCCGAACCAGCTGGACAGCGATTGCTCGGCCTTTTGCAGCTGTTCGCCCCAGAGCGCAAAGGCGGTCTGCTGATCTGCATACTGCGCGCGCAGGGCAGAGAGCTGATCCTTGGTCGTTCCGGTTTTTGCGATGGCATCGCCTGGCCGCACGCCGGCCACCAACTCCGGATCGAGCTTTTTGAGCTCGGACTTGGCCTGTTCGAGTTCGCGCTCGAGCACATCGATCTCTCGGCGACCTTTGCTCTTGCGTTCCTGTTCATTGCTGAACACCGTCGAGACAATGGCTACTAAGCCGAGCACCGCCGCTCCGAGAACAAACACGATTAGAATGGCGATCAGCGCGCCTCCGCCCGAAGACTGTCCGGAACCGCCGCCGGTGCCGGGCGACGATGGCGAGGGCTGGTTCTGCGATTCCTTGTAGCCGGCGATCTCTTCGTTGACGTGGTCGACTACCGCCAGGATGAATCGCTCGTGGTCCGGCTGAGAGACCTTCATGTGCTCGTAGACCGCCCGCATGACCGGACCTTGCATCGAGTCGAAACGGTTGCCGGTCAGCCCCATCTTCTTCAGAGCGGGGCCGGCTTCCGCCGCGGTCTTGCCTTTGAATTCGGTGCCCTTCTGGCGAACATGGACGATCAGCAGGTGGCGATCGCGGTCGAAGCCAGGCTCATTCCACCAGGCTTTCTTGATGTCGATCAGCACCGGCAAGGCCATGTTTTTGTTGGAGTCAGCATCGTCGCCCTGCTCGGCGAAGACGACATAAACGGTGATCCCTTGCTGCTCCGCCTTCTCCTTGAGCTTCTTTTCCAGGTCGGAAAAGACGATCGGTCGAGTCGGATGCGCGCTCGACTGCGGATCGACATAAACCACCTTGTTGCGATCGAAGCCGGGGCGATAAGTACCGGCAGCCATCGCCGAGCCGCTGGACAACGAGCAGAATACGACTGCAACCATCGTTGTCAGAATAACCTTGATCCAGCGAGACATTTGATGTCCCCCTTCATACTGTGGACAAATGCGCTCCATTGCCGGAGCCTCCTTGTGAAACGACGCGGTTTGTTACGAGGCTAATGTGCATCGGCGAGCGGCAAAACCCGACCGACTCACACGCCTTGATGCTTGCTCAGACCGGACCTTGCTTCAACCGCTCCGCCGCCTGCCCGATTAGAGCAAACAGCGCGCGGTCATCGGCAGCGGAGGCAACCGGAGCTGCGCTCAACTCCTTGCCGACAGCCTGATTTGGCTTGCTCTGACGTCGCCCCCAGATATCCTCAGGAGGCTCGCCGAAGATGCCGGCGTAGAGGTCGAGCGTACGGACGTAGAGTCCGGAAAACTTCTCGTCTTCCTGCTGGCCTCCGGTGGAAGGCTGGTGATGAATCAGCCGTCCCAGCGTTTTGACGCAGAGCTCCTGCCAGTAAGAACGCGTATAGAGCAGATGCAAGTGCCACGCCTCGTCGACGCGCAGCGAAGGCGTCACCATCTCCGGTGACACCATCGAGAGAAAAAGGAATTTGCGGTATTCCTCGATCACGCGCAATGCGAAGTCGTGCGTCCACTCCTGCTCTTTGGCAAGGCGCATCGAGAGTTGGAATTGAGCGGACGGATCATCGATTGGGAAGGCAGCCAGCTTTTCCCAGAGCGCGGCATGTGCAAGCGGAATCTTGAAGCGAGGCGCATCAGAGCCACGCTCCGGTCGACCAGCATCCGCTTGAGCGGGCTTGCGCTCTCGAGCAGACGGTCTCAACCAAAACATAATTCTCCACCTCCAGCTTTTCAAAGTCACCTGTACACGGTAGGCGGCGAGCAGGGCGGCACCGCAGACGGTACCACCCCGCTTCGCACGCCCGTACGCTTACTGCATCCCGCCGGTAATCATCGACTTGGCCCGCAGCAGGGCGTAGTCGACCAGCCGGGTCAGGAAGCGGAAGATGCCCCTTTCCCAGGGGTTCTGCTTGACACCCAGGAAGACCAGATCGTTGGTCTGGTTGAGATTGAAGAGCAGCTCCTGAGTGGTGGCCAGCTCATCGACCAGCCCGAGCTTGAGCTCAACGCTCTCCTGCGCGGTCCAGTGGGCGCCGCTGCATACCAGCGCAACCTTCTCGTCGCTGTCGATCCCCTTGCGGTACTTCTTGACCGCATCGATGAACTGGCGGTGAATCGAACCGAGTTGATCGAGATAGTGCTTCTTGCCCTCCTCGGTGACCTCGCCGTTCATCGTCACGGTGCGCTTGAACTCGCCGGCCGTCAGCGTCATCGGCTCGACGCCGATGCCCTTCCAAAACTTGTTGAAGTTGAGAAATTCGCTGACCACGCCGATCGAGCCCACGATCGACAGCGGCGAGGCGACGATCTTGTGGCAGGGCAGCAGCTCGAGCATACCGCCGGAGGCTCCGTAGGTGCGGATCGAACCGATCAGCTCGATATTGGAGGCGTCGCACACCTTGCGCAGGCGCTCCATCTCCGAGTACATCAGACCGTACTCGGCAACCGAGCCGCCCGGCGAATTGGCCGCGACGACTACCTTGCTGAAGCGATCCTTGTTGGCAATCACCTCGTTGACCAGGCGAGCGAACGGCCCGCTGTAACTGGCCATCATGTCATTATCGAAGCGAATGACGGCGATCGGTTTGGTGGCCGCCGGCGGCACCGCCTCCGCGACCTGCGAGTCGCCGCCCAGCTTCTCGTGCGCCTTGCGCGTCAAGATCGCCGGCTTGCGATCGTAGTCGGTCGTTTCGTGCACGTGGAAGTAGCCGTGCTTGCTGCCGTGCTGCCGCTTCTTGCCCACGATCTGCACACGCTGCACGACCGAGCCGAGCACCGCGAGCGCGATCAGCACCAGTACCACCCAGAACGCGACGTGAAGCGCGCCGCCGAGCAGGTGGAATGTGCCGTCGAAGAAATTGTAGAGACTGCTGAAAAATCCTGACATGGTCATCTCCTTAAGCAACGACGTCAAAGCGACCGGCCACTCACCAAGAGCCGTCGCGTCTGCGCCATCACAAAATTGGAGAGCCGCAGCCATCACCAAGACGGCCTGCGGCTCTCACTACTGGGGTTGGGAAGTTGAGAAGAAAACGCGGAGCGCCTTTGCAATCAGGCGCTTACTGCTGTTCGTCGTGTTTCTCGACCAGGCCGATCACGACGGTTTCGATCGGAAAGCCGCCGAACTTCATGTTCGGCGTCACCTTTTTGATCTCTTCGATGACCTGCTCATCGCGAATCCGAAGAACGATTCTTTCCGGCTGAATCTCGCTGCCGAACACTCCGTCGATGCTCGCCAGCTGCCTGGTGACGGCAGCTTTCAGCGCGATTGCCGGCGTACCGCAACCGATCAATCCGAGCGGCTTGCTCTGCTTGATCCGGCTGCGTCTCTTTCTGTACTTGTCGGAGCCCATTGGCTTGTCTCCTGATTTACTTTGTAGTCGCTCAAAGGTCTTTGGGTAACTTGCGCATCCTGCGCTTACCGGCCGAGACAGTTGATACGAGGTTTTCTGCAAGCAAGTGCACCAACTTCAGCTCCGGACAGAGCAAGGCGATTTACGTGAGCTTTGGTGCTGGCTTGAGTCTGAAGCGGTGGCAGTCGATTGCAGGGTGAGTAATATGCAGACTGAACCTATCTAACTGGTATGTATACGTTCAATCCAGGTGTAGCGTCTTGAACATGACTTGGACGAATAACTCATTCAGTTCCCTTAATGTGCGCCTGCTCCCTTGCGCAGCTAGCGCCGTCGGTGCCGGGCAATCGGTGAGCCGGCAGCGCGAGCTGCGTTATCGTATTCCCCCCCAGCAGAGCACTTTATTAGGAACATTTGATGTTCAAGATAAAAGCTTAGATGTCCACGCGAAGCTTCGGGCCATCTCAGGCACTTTCAGCTTTCTCAAAGACCAGCTCAGCTCTTAGCGGGGTTAACAGTAAGTATTAGTCTATTGCTCCGAACTCTTGATAACAGGTAGGTTAGCTCGTTCGCTTTTCTTGTCTTTGAATGTACACAGGCACCATCCCAAAAACCCTGTAGAAAAGCCAGTTTTAAACAACCCTTCTCCATTCACACGGGGATTGGCAAAGCTCTTCGCGAAGTTGATCTGAAGTGAGCAACAACCCGGAACTGCTTGCAGCAAGCCCGGACTGTCTCGTTTCGCATTAAATCGCGCTCTTTCACATCTGAGCTGAGCACCGGCGGTCAGTCCGCTCGTGCCGGTGTTCAAAAGCTTATTGGAGGGTACGAACATGAGCAAAACGATTGAAATCGGTTGGATGGGAGGAACTTACAACCCGCCCCACGACCTGCACATGCTTGGCGGACAGTCGGTCGTCGAGCAACTCGACATGGAAAAGCTCTTGATGGGACCGAACGGCATCCCACCACACAAAAGCAAGGCCGGCATCTTAGATGGACCGGTCCGCCTGCACCTGCTTCAACTCTCGATTGAGGGCAACACCAGGCTGGAAGCCTCCTCGCTCGAGCTCGATCGCTCGGCGCGCACAGGCGAGCCTTCCTTCACCGTCGACACCCTGAAGGAGCTCACCGAGCACTTCGACACCGTCTACGGCCCGGGATGCATTCGCGGCAGTGGTCGGTGGCGGCTCAACTGCGTGGTCGGCGAGGACGTCATCCCGGATTTCCGCCACTGGCGCGACGCCGAGGGCATCAAGAAGCTGGCGCGCCTGGTGATCATTCCGCGCTATTCCGGAGTCGATGCCGCCAAAGAGGAGAAATGGCGCGAGCAGCTGGCCGGCGCCGAAATCCTCATCACGCGCGGTCACGCCGCACTGGATGTCTCCAGCACCTGGATCCGCCAGATGATCAAGGCCGGAAGCCAGGCCTGGCGATACCTCGTCCGTCCGAAGGTCTACGACTACATCGTGACCAACGGGCTGCTATTGGACCAGGCCGACCCCGCGCAGAAAACGCCGCCTGCCGCCAGCGCTCCGGTTGTCGTCGTACCGCCTGCTGCTCCGGCCAGCGCCAACGAGCCACAGTCGTGAGCACTCCTCCCGTTTCCGCCAGCCAAGCACGCTCGCCACGAAGCGTGGGGCCGGTGGAATTCTCATTGTTCAAACTCACACCATGCCATGAAACCAGGCAAAGGAAGGGATAAGAGATGAGCACGAAAAGAAGGCCGCTGGTGTTCCATACCGCCAGCTATCAGTACATGGCCGAAGCGCTGGTGGCGACCGGTCACTTCCTGCACGGACAGCTGGAGCAGCGACCATTCCCGGATGGGGAGAGCTATCACCGGCTCTTGAGCCCGATCAACCAGCGCGACATCATCCTGGTCGGCGGCACCGTCACGGATGCCGACACGCTCGACCTGTTCGACCTCGGCTGTGCGCTTTCCAAGTACGGCGCGCGCACGCTCTCGATGGTGCTGCCCTACTTCGGCTACTCCACCATGGAGCGGGCGGTAAAGATGGGCGAGGTGGTGAAAGCCAAGACGCGCGCCCGCCTTCTGTCCGGCATTCCGCAGGCTGTCGAGGGCAACACCGTCTACCTGCTGGACCTCCACAGCGAAGGCATCCCGCACTACTTCGAAGGGCGCACCACCACCCGCCACGTCTACTGCAAGGATCTGATCGCCAAGCTCGCTCGCCGCCTGGCTGGCAAACGCAACTTCGTGCTCGGCTCGACGGACGCCGGGCGCGCCAAGTGGGTCGAGTCGCTGGCCAGCGACATGGGAGTGACGCCGGCGATCATTCTCAAACGGCGAATCAGCGCCACCGAAACCAAGGTGACCGGCGTCTCGGCCGATGTCGACGGTGAGACGGTCGTCATGTACGACGACATGATCCGCACCGGCGGCACCGCCATGAAGGCCGCTCAGAAGTACCGCGAGTTCGGAGCAGCGAAGGTTTTCCTGGTAGCCACGCACGGCGTCCTGCCCGGCGGTGCTCTGGACAAGCTGACCGACAGCGGTCTCTTCAACGGGATCGCCTGCACCGACACTCATCCGCGCGCGGTCGCCTTGCAAGGCGCCAAGCTGACGGTCGAGCCGGTGTCCGAGCTGCTCGCTTCCGAGTTGCGGACGAAACTGTAGACCCTATCCAGGCTGCAGGCTTCTGATCGCCACTACCGGCAGTATCATCCTGCAGTCCGTTGAAAGTATTCGGTACGCCAAGCGCAAATCGAATGCTGACGACCGGATTCTCTCTTTGAACTTACACCCTGCGCCGGCACACCTGCTCTTGCGAGCAGGTGTGCCGGCGCGCATGTCGAAGGAGACAGAACCATGGGTAATGATTTACAGCCAAACGACCGCTTTGCCGCCAAGCGCGCGGCCATGATCGACGAACTGTTCGCCAAGCTCTTCCTGTTGGGCGGCTGGGTAGGCGCGACCGACACTTACAAGCGCACCATGTTCGCCGCATTCGCCGATATCGCCACGGCGCACGCCGGCTACAGCCTGACCATGCGCCGCGGCTTGCCCGAGCCGGGCGCAGGCGACCAGCTGGTGATGGCCGGACACGAAGCGATGCTGGCCCAGTGGTTCCACCGCCCGCTCAAGCGGTCGGACAACGAGCTGGCTCGACTCTGGTACAGTCAGCACTCCAACGTGAAAGCTTTCCCGCACGAGCTGTGGGACGCCATCCACGCCAGCCAGACCGGCGAGGACATTCATCTGCCGGTGGACATCTGGGGATTCCCAGGCGGGCAGACCTTCCTGAAGGGCGTGCCTTGCCTGTCCTTCGAGGGCATGGGCGGCGCCATCTCCTATCTGGAACCGGCGATGTGCCGGTACTTCGCGCCGGTCATCTTCGCCACCAAGGCCCGCTTGATGAAAGAAGCCAGTCCGCGCGATGCCGAGTTCGGTCTGCGAGCCGCTCCGGTCGAGGTCTGCAACTTGATCCTGCTGCTGGCGCGTTACGTCGGCGGCGGCGGCAAGCTCACCTCGAATGACACCGCCGAGTTTCTCTTCCCCGAACTCTTCGCCTCCATCGGCACGATCGGTCACGAGCTGATGTGCTCCAACCAGTCGTTCGATAAGGCGCTCGGTCTGGCCGAACGCGAGATGATGGACCGCTTCGTCAGCAAGATGGGCTCGGCATCGCTCCTGTGCGACCTGGTCGACGCTGAAACCGTCGGACTGGAAAACGCGCTGTGGGTGATCAAGAACCATCCGGAGACGGACCGGGTCGGCATTCGCGTCGACTCGGGAAACATCGCCGAGCAGTGCGTGCTTTACTTCAACCGCATCAAGGCGCTCGGCATCAAGCCGCGCACGATCGTGTTCGAGGACGAAGTGGAGCCCGAGAAGGTCAAGGAGGTCTACCGGCATTTCCGGGCAGCTACCGGCGAAGAGCCCACCATGCTGTTTCCCGGTGCCGGCGGTTACTGGTGGCGTCTGGTTCACCGGGACACGCTCTCGACCGCCTTCAAGCGCAGCGCCACCGGCGCCAACCCGAACGTCAAGTTCTCCAACAGCCCGGGCAAGGAGTCGCTGGGCGGCTATCTGCGCGTCTACGGCAAGGATGACAGCCTGGTAATCGCCGACAAGTCCGAGACTGTCGACGGCGAGCCGCTGTTCGTCAAGCTCGTGGAGAACGGGCGGGTAGTCTACGACGAAAGTTACCAGCAACAAGCGGCGCGCACCGAGCGCACCTGGAGCAAGTACACGAAAGTGACGCTTTCTCCTCTGGTGCGGCGATACAAGGACAAGTTCAACGCCATGCGGGACCACGAGATCGCCGAGGCCAAGGCTCGATTGACCGCTGGACAAAGCGAATCTTCGCCAGCCCAACCGGCAGCCTGACGTTCTACTCGGCACCGCCTGCGGGCGATGTCCGATTGCTTTCGACTGAACAGATAGAGACTACAACCGGCGGTCTAGGCCGCCGGTCCTCTAACAGGAGGTTCGACATGTCTGCAAACAAAGCTGCCCGGCGGCGAGCCAAGGTGCCGCAGACGAACTACGGTTTCGTTCGCGTGGCCACGGCTTCGCCCAAGATCAAGGTAGCCGACTGCCAGTACAACGCCGCGCAGGTAATCGACGTGATGGCTGAGGCCGGAAAAGAGGGAGCGACCGTGCTCGTCTTTCCGGAGCTCAACCTGACCGGCTACACCTGCGCCGATCTCTTCCACCAGCGGCCGCTGCAGCAGGGTGCGCTCGACGCGCTCAAAACAGTCACGGCCGCATCAGCAAAATGGTTCGCCGGCGTCGTCTTCGTCGGCATCCCGCTGGTGGTGGACGAACAGCTCTTCAACTGCGCCGTGGCAATCTGCCGCGGACAGATTCTCGGTGTGGTGCCCAAGCTGTTCCCGCCGACCTACAAGGAGTTCTACGAGGCACGCTGGTTTCGCAGCGGAGCCGCGGCGATCAGTCGGGAGGTGGTGCTAAACGGTCAAACCGTACCGTTCGGCACCGACCTGCTCTTCTGCGCCACCGACGTGGAAGACCTGGTTATCGGCGCCGAAATCTGCGAAGACCTCTGGACGGCCGTGCCGCCCAGCTCGATGCATGCGCTGCACGGAGCGACAGTGCTCGTCAACTTGTCGGCCAGCAACGAGCTGATCGGTAAAGCGAGCTATCGCCGCCAGCTGGTCAGCAACCAGTCCGCGCGCTGCATCGCCGCCTATCTCTACAGCTCCTGCGGCGTGCACGAGTCGACCACCGATGTTGTCTTCGGCGGGCATTGCATGATCGCTGAAAACGGCGCGATGCTGGCCGAGTCGAAGCGCTTCCGGCGCGACAACGTGCTGTTGCTGGCTGACATAGACCTGGAGCGGATGCACATCGATCGCGTGCGCACCAACAGCTTCGGCAACTCGCTGCTCTACCTGTCGCTCAAGCGAGAGTACCGTCGCATCCCGTTTGCCGCCGGCAAGCTGGTGGCGCCGGCTCGCCTGCTGCGCGAGATCGAAGCGCATCCGTTCGTGCCGCGCGGCGAAAGCCAGCTGCGCGAACGTTGCGAAGAGATCTTCAACATCCAGGTGGCGGCGCTGGCCAAGCGGCTGGAACACGTCAACTCCACGCACGTGACTGTCGGCGTATCCGGCGGGCTCGACTCGACGCTCGCGCTTTTGGTGATGTGCAAGGTGGCGGACCTGATCGGCTGGGAGCGCAGCCGGATTCATGCCTACACCATGCCGGGCTTCGGCACCACCAAGCGCACCAAGCGCAACGCTCATGCGCTGATGGAGCAACTCGGAGTCACCGTCAAAGAGGTGGACATCCGCAAGATGTGCATCGAAGAGATGGTGGCGGTCGGTCACAAGCCGTTCGGCATCGATCTGACCGGCCTGAGCCTCGACCAGCTCATGGAGCAACTGGTCAATCTGCCGCCTGATTGCAAAGACCTGGCGTTCGAGAACGTGCAGGCCAGGATGCGCACGCTCATCCTGATGAACGCCGGTTTCACGGTCGGCACCGGTGACCTCTCCGAACTCATTCTCGGCTGGTGCACCTACAACGCCGACCACATGAGCGGCTACAACCCGAATGCCAGCATTCCCAAGACTCTGGTGAAATTCCTGGTCCGCTGGGCTGCCGGCAACGAGTTCGAAGGTCCGGTCAGGGACACTCTGATGGACATCTTCAACACGGAGATTTCGCCCGAGCTCTTGCCCACCACGAAGGACGGGCAGATCGCGCAGAAGACGGAGTCGGTCGTCGGTCCCTACGAACTGCACGACTTCTTCATCTACTACGTGCTCCGCTTCGGGATGTCACCGGAAAAGATCCTCTACCTGGCATCACAAGCGAAGTTCGACGCGGCCTACTCGGACGAGACGATTCGCCGGTGGCTGAAGGTAATGATCACTCGTTTCTTCAGCCAGCAGTTCAAGCGCTCCTGCCTGCCGGACGGGCCCAAAGTCGGCTCGGTAAGCGTGTCGCCGCGCGGCGACCTCCGAATGCCGAGCGATGCCCTGGCCACGCTCTGGCTGAAATGGGCTTCCTGACGTCTGCAGAAATGCGGGCAGATCGTCATCGCTGATGCTATCTTCTTTCTCGGAAGAAGGAAGCAAGTGTGAGACGAGGGTGAACGCGTCAAACCTTATCTCTTAAAAGGACGGGACCATGACCACCATGCAGATCAAACGCGCCCTCGTGCGCGTCGATATCCAGAACGGCTTCATGCCGCTGGACCCGGGCATCCCTGGCACCGGCGAACTACCGGTCGAAGGCGCTCCGGCGATTGTTGCCGCAGTCAATGCGCTCTCGCGCTCGCCGTTCTTCGACCTGGTAGTGGACACGCAGGACTACCACCCGGCGGACCACGGCAGCTTCTACACGATGCATCCCGGCAAGAGCGCCAACGAAGTCGTCGACCTGTTCGGGCTCAGTCAGATCCTCTGGAACCCGCATTGCCGGCAGAACACGCCTGGTTGCGAGTTCTATCCGACGCTCGACCGCTCGCGCGTCGCCAAGGTGATTCAGAAGGGCACGGACAAGACGGTCGACAGCTACAGCGGCTTCTGGGACAACGGCAAGCGCAAGTCGACCGGACTGGCCGACTACCTGGTGAGCGAGGGCGTCACCCACGTCTACGTCGTCGGCGTCACCCGTCCGTTCTGCCCGTCATGGACCGCCATCGACTCGGCCGAAGCAGGCTTCAAGACCTTCCTGGTGGTCGACGCCTGCAGCCTGCTCGAGCTTGCGCCGGGCGCCGGAGAGACAGACCTGCTCGCCCTCAGGGGTAAGCAGGTTGAAATCGTAAGCAGCTCCGACATCCTTGGACAAACTGCGTAAGCCGCAACAAGGCGGAAACCACCTGCTGCAGGGGCGGTTACTTTTAGCGGGAACTGTTGCAGTGACTGAAGATTGAAAGTCCTGCTGTAGCGGCGATGCCGTGCATCGCCCGGCTGCCGCCGTGCCAGACCGCTCCGGCGGATAACATCAGCCGCCTGCCACTCGCACGGGCAGCAGGCGGCTGCGACGCTGGAGCTTCGATTGCAAACAGCGCCACATTGCGTGCTCAAAACGGGCGAAGCCGACCGCTTCGCTCGAGACTTCAGCGGCATGACACCAGCGCTGGTATCACGCCGCTGGCAGTGGAGACTACCCATGAAGGACCACTTCTTCTTCGACCCGGGCGACGGCGACGAGCCCCGTCCGGAAACATCAAGCGAAAGGCTCGAGCCGATCACCGCCGACCCAGGCTTCATTGCGCTGCTCTGGGCGCTCGGTCTGGCCTACCTGGCGACCTGCTGCCTGGAGGAAGTCGGACTTGTCCTGCGCTCTCGAACCTTGGTTGGCTTCGCCCGGCTCCTGATGGACGCCGGCGCGCTCGACACTCGCCTGCTCGACGGCGACCTCTGGCGACCGCTGACCAATATCTTCCTGCATGCCGACTTCGGCCATCTGTTCGGCAACCTGGTCTGCCTGCTGCCGCTGGCGGCGATCGTCAGGCACTGGACGCGCTGGTGGCTGGGAGCGTTCATCGCCTGCGGAGTCGCCGGCGGTCTGCTGCAGATCATCATCCACCCCGACACCAGTGTGATCGGCGCCTCCGGCGGCATCTCCGGATTGGCAGGAGTCGGCATCGTCTGCGCCTGGCGCTTGATCAAGTCCGGCCAGCGGCTCTCGCTGGCGGTACCGGTGCTGGTGCTGATTGCCGTCTTCATCTACCTGCAATTCATCGGCGCCGCCTCCGGCAAGGCTCAGAACGTAGCCCACATGGCACACCTGGGCGGACTGCTTGCCGGACTGCTGATGGGCCGGTGTCTGCCGCTCAGGCTGCCCTGACGGTCTTTCTTTCGCCGAGCCGTGTTTGTCAAAGCACCGGCCGGATTCGCCCAGCCGGGCAGGCAGTCCGCCTGCCCGGCATTGATAGCGCAAGGAGATACGACATGAAAATCACGACTCTCTCGATTGTCGCGGGCAGCCTGGCTTGCCAGGCGAAATGCCCGTTCTGCGTTGCGCGCATGACGCCGAGCAACAACATGACCAACAAGCTGCCCGCGGTCAACTGGCGCAACTTCCGCAAGGCATGCCTGCTGGCCCAGTCCGGAGGCGCATCGACGGTGCTGATCACCAGCAAGGGCGAACCGACGCTCTTTCCCGAGCAGGTGACGCAGTACCTCGAGCAGCTCTGGAGCTTCAACTTCCCGATCATCGAAATGCAGACCAACGGCATCGCGATCGTCGAAGGGAAGGTGACCGAAGAGCAACTTCAGAAGTGGTACGAGCTCGGGCTGACTACTGTCGCCATCTCGATCGTCCACTACGACCCGGCCAAGAACCACGAGATCTACCTGCCTCACCGCAAACGCAAGGCTGCACCGCAGCTGTCGGCAGCTTGCACCCCCGGCGCCACCAACGGCGAGGCCAAGCCCGCCGGCACGCTGATCGACCTGCCGGTGCTGAACGGGCCGGCAGCAGAGACCACCTCACTCGGCGCCCAATTGACTGCGCGGGCGGCTGAAGGAGAAGCCGCAGGGTACATCGACCTGCCGAAGCTCTTCAAGCTGCTCCAGAAGCCGGAGCGCCGCTTCTCGATCCGGCTGACCTGCATCGCCGCCGACGGCTACATCGACAGCGGCGCCGAGCTCGAGAAGCTCCTGGCCTTCGCCGCCGCCAACCAGGTAGAGCAAGTCACCTTGACTCCGGTCACCAAGCCGTTCGACGCCGAGGACAAGGAGGCTTTCGACTGGGTGTCCAAGAACTTCCTGAAGCCGGATCAGCTGGCGAACATCAAGGAGTTTCTCGCCAAGAACGGCAAGATTGTCCGCCCAATGCCGCACGGAGCGGTAGTCTACGACGTCGGCGGGCAGAACCTTAACCTCTCCAACTGCTTGACCCGCGACTTGCAGCCGGATGAAGTTCGCAGCCTGATCTTTTTCCCGGACGGTCACGTCCGAACCAACTGGGACCTCGCCGGTTCGCTCCTGTTCTGAGCGCGCCCCGCGAATCTCCCGCCCGGACCTGCTCCGATGGGAGCAGGTCCTGACTCCAGCCGCATCGTTACTGAAGGGAGTGATACAACCATGACCTTTGCCCCATTGAAAGACGAGCAACGGCGACGGATCGCTTGCCGCGAGGCAGGCGTATCGGTTGCCACCGTCAAACTCGCTACGCGCCGCGGACTCGTGCGCGTGCAGATCTACCCGAAATGTCGAGTGTTCGGGCAGACCGAATCACGCGCCAATCCGATCCAACGCCTCGCCAGCAAAGACGATCAGCTCGCCGACCTGTACATCGTGCTGGCCGGTCGCGCCGCCGAAGAGGTGCTCTTCGAGGACAAGTCTCCGCTGTCGGAGACGCACCTGCTCCAGGCCACGCGCATGGCGGAACTGCTTGCCACCAGATACGGTGTGAAAGCCAGCCCGGACGAGATCATCGCCCAGGCCTATGAATTCGTGAAGAAGTTCATCGAGCAGCACCGCGCAAGCGTGACTAACGTCGCCGAAGCGCTGCTTAAGCAAGGCGAACTCTCGGCCGAACAGGTCGAGGCGATCATCGACCGCACGCCGAGCGTGCTGCCGCCGACCACCTGAAGTTCTTGTCGGGGCGGCTTTGACAACCGCCCAGGCGTCGCGCTCCGTTTTGAAACGGAGCGTGTTTCCAGCCAAAGAAAGGAGAGCAACGTGAAATTCAAGCTCTTCAGCCTGCAACTCAAGAGAGCGTTCAAGCTACCCTGGCAGGGCGACTCGCGCTGGCAGCGCTTGCTCGTCGGAGCGCTTCTCTGGGCGCTACCGATGGTAGGCGCCGCAATTACCCCCTGGGTCGGCGCCGCGCTGCTGCTGCCGACGGTGATTCTGACCGGAGGCTACTGCCTGCGCGTCATGCGCTACGAAGTGTCGGCGCCGGCCGAACAACCGCCGACCGAGCTGCCGCCCTGGACTGACTGGCCGAACCTAGTTCGAGACGGAATATGGCTAGTCCTGCTGGCGCTGTCCTATCTGGCTGGTCTAGCCGGAGTGATGTTTCTCGCATGGCTTGCCACCGGAACGTCGCTGCTCGATTTCAACCAGTTGGAGTCCGAATCGGCCGACTCCTTCGTCAACTTCCTGTTCATCTTTGTTGCGATACTGCTCATCTGTGAATACTTCCCGCTGATGGTCGCCCATATCGCCCGAACGGGAGACTTCAAAGCAGGCTACGACTACCGGTACATCCTGAAGCGGATTTTGAGCAACCACAGCGAATGCTATCAGGCCACGGCTGCCTCAATCCTGCTGCTGGAGCTTTCACTGCTGGCCATTATCGTGCTTCCGCTCCTGCCGCTGGCTGTCTTTGCCGCCCAGATGATATCAAGCAATCTCTGGGCTCAGGCTTACAAGTTTGTCCCCGAGAAGGACAGCACAGCTGCCCCCAAGTAGGGCAGCTGTCGGCGAAGCGCTCGCTGCCGCCGTCATCGCTCAGCCGTCCGCCGCTCGCCTCGAACGGCGGGGCAATCGCCCCTTTCCACTCACTGGAGTCCCCATCAATGATGACTGCCTTGATCGCGCTGGTCGCGACTTTCGGCGCGATCGGAGTCCTGAAGATACTGGACAGCGTTACCTTTCGGCTGTTCAGCGGAAACGTAAAGGACGAGGAACTCTCACCGGCGCAAGCCGACCTCGTCAAAAAGCAACAAGCGCTCGCCGGTCTCGAGCTGGACCTGGCCGTGGCCGAAGAGCTCGGCGGTTTCGATCCGGTCACTCTGAATGCGATGAGCGAACGAGTCGATCTGGCAAAGGACGATGTCGCCAATGCTCAGATCGCTCTGACCGCCGAAGAAGCCCAGCAGGAGGCTGCTGCCGAGTCCGTTGCCGGCTGCGATCTCCAGCCGATCCTGAGGGCACCTGCGCTTAACCCGGCCCACCTGGCGGTCCGGATCACGAGCAGCAGCAACGCCAAGCAGTAGCCAGCTGTCAGCACCGGCGTAGCCGCGAATGCGCGCGGCTACGCCTAAGTTGAGATGAACGCGTCGCGTCGTTAGGAAAACCGAAAGACTCTCTTCACAGGAGAATGCCATGTCACCGCGATCTGTCAGCCGGCACCACGAAAACCGCTCGGACGACAACGCTGTACAGGAGCTGGTTGCCGCCGGCATCAAGGTGCTCGAAGGACCGGAGGTGCGCGCCCAGGCGGCTGCACCTTTGGTGCCGACCACGATGATCTTCGGCGTGCTGCAATTCGCCAACAGCAGTCAAGCAGTCGTCTTTCAGCGGCTGGCCAGCTGTTGGAGCGTCCGCTTCAAGCATCAACTTCCCGCGAACATCACCAGCAACCTGGAAGCGACCTGCCCCGGCAAGGTTAGCTCCCTGAACGCCCAGGTCGACGGCAACCAGGTCGAATTCCTCCTTTTGACCGGCGATTGCCTCAGCCAGCTCACCCGGGAACTCTTTCGCTCCTACGGACCGCAGGCGATGTTCGTCTACTGGCACGAGATCCAACCACTGCTGACCTGCCGCGCCTGCTGATTCTGTAGCAGCTGCATCAGGCAACGCACACTCGCAACGGCAGAACACCTGGCGATCGCTGCCAGGCTCTGCCGTTGCCATTTCAGATTCGCAAAGGAGCCCAATCAGATATGCAGATCATGAATGGCATCCGGAAGCTGCGCAGCTTCGTCAAGCGGCTCGTTTCGGACCGCGTCGACAGTCGAGAGAAGTTTCGCGCCTGGAAGAAGCAAGCCGAAAACGAAGAGTTCATGGCCAGTTGCTTCGACTACAAGCGCGAAGGCGATATGCCCAAGGTTACCGCGTTGGTCGACCTGGACTTCCACCCGAGCCTCCCGCTCATCCTGCTCAACTACTCGAAGACCGCTCACAACACGCTGCACCGCTTCGGCGTTATGGGCTGGACCGAGCCGCTCCGGCTCTGTCGCGGCACCGTCTTCGACCGGCGGAGCACGCTGGTCGGTCTGCCCTTTCGCAAGTTCTTCAATTACGGCGAGCACCGCGAAACTCTCGCTCTGCCGGACGAGCCGTTCGACGCCACCACCAAGCACGACGGGCATCTCGGCATCATCTTCTGGTACAAGGGCCAGCTGGTGCTCACCACCCGTGGTGTCTTTGCCAGCCGCTCCTCCAAACTGGGGGCCGAGATGCTGGAGACAATCGCTCGGCGCGGCGACTGGCGGACGAACATGCCGCAGAACGTAACTGTGCTGGTGGAGATGATCCACCCCAATACGAAGGTACACGTCGATTATGAGGGTCGCGAAGACTTCATCTTGATCGGCGCCTTCAACTGCCGCAACGGTCATGACTACAACTACCAGGAGCTCGGCTCGCTGGCGGATACGCTCCAAGTAGCCGTCGCCGAGCGCTGGACCGGCAACAACATCGCCGATCTCAAAAGACTGCTGGCAGACCTCTCAGTCAAGAACCGCGAGGGCTTCGTCGCCCGCTTCGCAAGCGGCTTGCGCGTCAAGTTCAAGTTCGCGGCTTACATCAACGAGATGGTTAAGGACAAACTGAAGGAGGCGCCTCACCGCTACCTGATGATGCGGATGATGACTGGAACGCTCGACAAGATGACCGGCAATCTCGAAGGAGAGATCTATCTCGAGACCAGCCGGATGGTCGAAGCGCTGAAAGCCGCTCCCCAGAAAGGCGCCACTCGCCGACAACAGCTCGCCTACCTGCGCAGCATCGTGCCGGAAGAGCAATGCACTCCATACTACCGCACGGTTGCCGGTAAGTTTCTGACTTACCTGACCACCGGCGAAACCGACGAAAGCGTAGGCGAAGAAGACAGCGAGTAGGCAGTCACCGCGCATCTCCTTACGGTGTTGCTGCATCACGCCGCCGTCCTCCCAGCCGGCTTTCCGGTATCGACCTGCAACGAGCGCTTGCGCTTGCTGCAGAGTTTTCTCTCACCTGAACGCGCAGAGGGCTAACCGCTCTTACCGCTTGGACGCCGGTCTGCAGACGCGGGCCGGTTATTTGCACTCACATTGAGAAAAGGAGCAAACCACTATGTCTCTTTTGAAATCCACCCGCCTGGCCGCCGAAGTCAACCGGCTCGAAACCGAAGCGCGCATCATCGAGTCCAAGGCAGCCAGCTTGCAAGAGAAGGAAGAGCGCCTGGTCATGCTGTCCAGCAACGGCTTCGGATCCGCTCTGGCGACGGAAGTGTTGACGGCGCTCAGCACGTACCAGATGCTGGATGCCGGACGCAAGGACAAGAAGCCGATCCACATCAGCATGAACATCGGGCCGGAGCCGGCCCGCACCTATGTCAGCCCGTACATCGACATGTTCGCGGTGATCGACTACATCCGCATCATGCAGAAGCAAGGCTTCAAGTTCACCGTACAGGTGACCGGCATGGCCACGCAACAGGCCGCCTGCCTGCTGCAGGTCGCGGACCAGCGCCTGATGACGGCCCACAGCCGTCTGATGTTCGCGGAAGAGGAGTTCGGCTTCCGCGCCAACAGCGCCGATTCGCGCAAGAAGCTGCAGTTCCACAAGCGGCTCGAAGAGTGCGCCCGCCAGCTCGTCTGCAAGCGCTCCAAGGTGACCATGGAGCAGTTCGGGAAGGCAGCGGCCTACAAGAAGCAGTGGTGGCTCGGCTCCAAGGAAGCGCTCGAACTCGGGCTGATCGACGGCATCGATGTTCGCCTGCTGCCCGCGCCGACCTGGACTCCCGACAAGAAGTTGCTGCCGTCCGACCGCGACACCCTGGAAACGCGCAAGCTGAAGGCCGAGGCCCGCAAGGACTTCGCCGCCACAGCGATCGTCGCCCAGGACGCCGACATCGCCGAGGCGGCGCTCAAGCCCGGACCTTACCTGTTCGTCGGGCAGGTCGACCCGCAGTCCT
>JAGVKB010000046.1 GCA_020050835.1 Candidatus Obscuribacterales bacterium
GGAATACGACGCTCAGCAAGCCGGCTGGCATATCTACCGCTCGAATCACACCTGCGATTCCTGCATCATCGAGGCGCAGTACGAGCAGGAGAAGTCCAGCGCCTAATTAGACCAAAGACGAACAGAAAGGGCTGCCGATTCAGGCAGCCCTTTCTGTTTCAACCTGACCCGCAAAACTTCGCCACCCAATTTCATGCGCATTTACACCGCCGCCAACAGGCAGCAGCGGGAAGTAGTAGGGACTGGAGAGACAGTCGCTCCATCGATTTGTGAGAATGCTTTTCGTCTTGTGCGCAACAAGCTGGCTGCTTGGCTGGCAAGCTGCTTGGACGAAAGGCTAACCAATTGAATATAGGCTATAACCTATAAATCGACACCGGTATATGTATTGATATGTAATAGGCAAAAGTAGATAACTTCTCGAAATTATAGGTTATAGCCTATGTCCGAAACATCCGGAAGAGGCGTCAGATTAGTCAATCCGAGCTTGGTGAGTCCTTGGGCTTACCGCAGAGCCACATATCTGATATCGAGAAGGGGAAAAAGGATATCCGTCTAAGCACGCTGATAGAAATCGCCAGAGTCTTAGGGCTGGAGCTCGTGTTGATCCCCCGAGAGCTGGTACCGGCTGTAACTAGCCTGTGCAGACCATCATCATCTCCGGGTAGAGAGGAACGCCCCGCCTATGATCTCGAAACAATGGATATAGATAATGAATGAGACCACGGCGAAACGAGAACTCGCTAACAGCGACCCGACTCTCAGAGTCTTTCTCAACGACACTCCGGTGGGAAGACTGTCGCTCTTGCCAGGGGATATAAGCGTGTTCGCCTTTGACGACGCTTATGCCGACAATCCCGAAAGACCGACCCTCAGTCTATCTTTTAAGTCTGCCACTGGCCAGTTGCTCAGAGACGTAAAGACCCGCAGGACGAAAATTGATCCATTCTTTTCGAATCTTCTTCCCGAAGGTCACATGCGTGAGTACTTGGCTCGGCGAGCCGGGGTCGACAAAGAGCGGGAGTTCTTTCTCCTGTCAGCGCTGAAAGATGATTTACCTGGAGCGATTAGACTTGAGGCGAACATTCCGTTGGACCAGAGCCAATATCAAGAAAACGCGGGAGGCTCTGAGCATGATGACGGTTCCTTGAGATTTTCGCTGGCGGGCGTTCAACTCAAAGTTTCAGCTTTGAGGGAAGCGAAAAAAGGGTTGACAATACCGGTATCAGGAGCCGGCGGGGACTGGATAGTCAAACTCCCATCATCAGCCTTTGACGCGCTTCCTGAGGCTGAGTTTTCAATGATGACTCTGGCTGGATTGTCCGGCATAGATGTACCACAGGTGGTGCTTACTGAGACCGCTGAAGTAGGCGGATTGCCACCAGACCTTCCACCTTCCTTCGGTCCGAGCTTAGCGATCGAGAGGTACGACAGAAAACCTGGTGGACGCCGAATTCATGCTGAGGACTTTGCACAAGTATTCGGACTCTCTCCCGCGGACAAGTATGGCAAGGCAAGCTACGAAAACATTGCTTACGTACTATGGACGGAAACCGGTGAAGAAGGGTTGACAGAATTTGTTAGTCGGCTTGTTTTCACG
The DNA here is from genome assembly GCA_020050835.1 of Candidatus Obscuribacterales bacterium. GTDB lineage: Bacteria > Cyanobacteriota > Vampirovibrionia > Obscuribacterales > Obscuribacteraceae > JAGVKB01. The sequence continues at coordinate 1,601 of JAGVKB010000046.1, forward strand.
GTCTTGATAGGCAATGCCGATATGCATGTGAAGAACTGCTCCCTAATCTACCCCGACGGAAGGCACCCAAAGCTGTCTCCAGCTTACGATCTTGTACCCACGATACTCTTTATGCCAAGCGACATAAATCTTGGACTCTCCTTTGGCAAGACTAAAAACATGCATTCCATAAACAGTGATGTCCTTCGAAAGTTCGCGGCCGGGGCTCGAGTGCCGGAGGCAATGGTGATGAAGACAGCCAGGCAAGTTGTGAATTCCACGCTAGAAGCCTGGTCGGCACACAAGGCAGAACTCCCGCTGTCCCAACGGCAGATTCAGGCGATCGAGCAACATATGGACTCAGTGCCGCTTACGAAAGAACTGTCCCACACTAGTGTTTCCGTAAAAACTCAAACCGCTTTCCTTCCCACTGTTCAACAGCCTCTTTCAGAGTAGATGTATCGGCGACGTTGTGTGGATATTCGTTATGTCCAACGATGAAGCCATTATTGTCATTGAACAGTGAAACCTTTGAACCATATTCATTGGGTTTGCTTCTTTTGCCTTTGGGAGTCGCCGCAACCTCAGGCTCATGCAGGCTCAGGACCTTGTTTGGAACGTGCACATCCTGCATACGATTTTCTGTCTGCTAGATAACGCGCGCAACTAATCCATTGAGCTGCTTAAACTCCTCTTTGGTCTTCTTGATCTTCTCCTGCTTCTTTGGGCTGAGTTTGGGATTCTTAGCTCTCATTACCGCTTTCACCGATTTCTGCATCGCGCGGTTAAGTCCATAGTGACTCCGATTGAGAGCAAACAATCAAAAGCGCGCATGGACAAGGACTGCAGCCTGTCTAAGCTCGCCTTTACCGTAGACGTTCGGGCAGATCGGCTTTATAATAGTGGCTTGCGACAATGTGAATGCGTACAAGTTCGAGCATCATAAACCCTGCAATGAGAGCAAGTCTGATCGTGGTTGGAGTTTTATTGATCCTTCCCGCATCAGCGCTGGCTGGCGGCGATCAAGACGCTTTTGCCACTAGCGTAAACTCAGCTGTAAAGCTGAACCCGCTGGCTGGCTTCGAATGGTTGATCGATATGGTCCTCACACTGGCTCAAATTATTGGTGTGTTGTTGGGTGCGGGATGTCTCTGGCGAGGTATCGTGGCTAAACGGGCCAATACGCAACATGCTTTTGCCTCAATCGGACCGAAGCAGGCAAATGACTTGTGCATTGCCGGCTCTGTTATTTTAGTTGCAGGAATTGCACTGCGTTCAGTTTTTTGGTTTCTATTGGGCTGCGCAAGAGATGCGCAACTCCTTGACGGACTATTCCGCTGAAATCAATCAGTCGTTCCGCACGCAGGCGATCAGTTGTTCCGGTGATCGCCACTGAGCGACTGGGCTCCGAGGTGCGTATTCCGCTGAGATCGGCACTGGATTCCAGAGGGAAGCCGGCAAGCAATGCGGTGCACAAATGCGTTGAGAGGGCAAGTTTTGCACAGCTACTGCACAGCCACAACCGAATACTCAGAATGCGTACCTGAGAAGAATTCTTAGTTCACGATATCAGGAATACCTTTCCAGTTCGCCGCGGCAGTCTGACGCGAGGTCTACCGACTAGTTATGTTGTGCCACCTCTCAAGAACCTGATCGGATATGCAGAGGACCAGGTACCGGTCTGGCCGTACGCAAGAGTTACTGTGCGTGGATACCGTCTCGTCCAATAGTGCTTTGGCATATAGCCCAGACGGGGCTACTTGGGCCTCGGGTAGCAGTGACAAGACAATAAAAATCTGGACCCTGGAGCAACAATAGGGTTCCCCGACACTCTTCTGGCGCGCCTGTGGCTATGGCTTGTATTACAAGTGGTGGCGCAGGCGGTGGCGCGTCTGCCCGTGAAGAATTCAGATTTAGTAGGGCTTAATTGAAATCACTTCGGGCAAGTCGTAATCTTGGAGCGACGACTGACAGTTCTAGGGCTCATGATGCATAAATGGTCTTTTGTGCACATGAATGAAGGCGGGCGAGAGTCTCGGTCCCCAGTGTGTTAGCGGGTCTGAGCGTCTATGCAACCGAAAGTCCGCGAGATTTCTAACACCACTCCTGGTTATTTCACAATTTCTCGTCAAGTGGCCCAGAAAATATCCCGAGGCCGAACAGGCCGCACACACTGGAAAACTTAGCCGACGGTGGGATTTGAACCCACGACCTACGGTTTACGAAACCGTTGCTCTACCACTGAGCTACGTCGGCAGGACCAAAGTGGCAGATTCCATACATATTACCTGACCGCGCGGGGCTGCGTCGACCCCTGGTTTAACAGCGCTTAAGAGCTCCTGACTGGAACAGTTGCTTAAGTGTCCCTGGCAGCCTGTTCAGGGGCGGCGTGGCAGATATAGTCGGTTGTGTAAACAGAAGTTCAACCAGGGCTAATGACCCGAGGAGGAAATGATGCTTCCCGTACCAGTAGTGTTAGACGCTCGGCCAGGCAACTTGCTAAAACAGACCGGCTGCGAACGTAGTAAAGAAAGCTGCTCCAAGCAGTGCTTAAGAGCAAGGATTATGATGGCTGCTCAGGCTGCCTATTATTCGTCATTGCGAGGCTTACTTAAGAGCGTCGGTAGGATGAGCAAAGGCGTTCGTATCGGACTGCAGTACGGCTTCGATTCAGGCGAATCACTTGATTACGTCTATGAGGATGTCGCGCATGGCAAAACGGTGCTCTCCAGGCAACTCGACCGGTTTTACTTGAACGCCATCGGTTGGCAAGCAATGAGGGAGAGAAGGGTGAATTTGCAGAAAGCCCTGAGGGAAACTGTTCTTCTTCAGAACTATTACAAAGAGCCTTCGAGAATTGTAGATATTGCATCCGGACCCTCTCGCTATGTTCTAAGTACGATCGTTGGATTGCCGGAGCTGAACATCATTGCTCAGTTAAGGGATATGGATGATGACGGTCTTGAGCAAGGACGAAATTTGGCGCAACGAATGAATGTCTCGAATGTAGAGTATGTACACGGTGATGCGTTTGATGAACAGTCACTTTCGGAGTTGGATCCCAGACCAAATATCGCGATAGCATCAGGTGTCTATGAGCTCTTTTCCGACAACAAATTGATTGCGTCATCTCTTAGAGGATTGAGCAAGTCGCTCTGTGATGGCGGCTACCTCGTGTACACCAATCAACCGTCTCATCCACAACTGGAGCTTATTGCAAGAGTACTGACCAAACGTAACGGCAATCCCTGGGAGATGCGCTGCCGCACCCAGTCGGAAATCGATTCTCTGGTAGAAGCCTCCGGTTTTGAGAAAGTCTCTATGGTAGAAGATTCCCTCGGTATATCGACGGTTTCCGTAGCGCGAAAGAAGCGTGCAGCATAAGCACTTGTTGCGAAGGTTTTACTTCTTTGGCTGAATTGAAATAGATGATAACAGCTCATCTATCTGGTTCAACTTAGGCGTAAACTCAGCTGGTTGTAGCTTGCCGAGGTAGTCCACACCTTGCTTTGACGGCAGATTTTTCTTGAGTTTGGATGCCTGCACTGGAAAGAAAGCAGAGATGTAATACTTCCCATCGCTGGTTAATCCCTGGTAGGTGTAGAAGAAGTCACCATTGTTTATTGGAGCATCCTCTTGTCGATAGCAAGACAAAAATGCGACTCCGGAGCCTTGTTTAAAGTTTAGATACTTCACTTGATTGTGAAATGCTTCGTAAGCTTCGGCAGAAGGAAGCATAGGTAGCTCCTTTATGCCTTTCGTTGACTTGGTTTTGTTTATCTGCGTTAACTCGGACATGAGCTTGTCAAATGACGTCTTCTCTTTGCCGTGGAAAAGTGAAGCATATGGTGCCACTGGATAAATGAGCACTTGTCTATGTAAGTAATCGGTAAAATCCGGCAACTTGTCATTGTCGAAAACGATTCGCAAGTGTTTCGGTTCGCCATTCATGAAGGGTGGCTCGTCCGGATTGTTCGTGGTGCCGGCAATTGTCTCCACCTTCTTAGATTTGGCAAGACTCGTGCTGACGAGTTCAACAGTAATGTTGGCGACATCGATTTGCTGTGGAGAGGCTTGATTGCCGGCAATGCTTTCACTGGCGCATGGTTTCGCTGCCAGGATTAGGGCAGAGACTGCTACAGAGAGAGAGAATACTTGCTTCGATATCATTCTGATTTCCTACTTCTTATGATGCATTGAACGCGGGCTTAACTTAGCACTAACCGCAAAGTCTCAGCCTGACGTTCAAGAGGAATTCTACGCTAAAAGCTGCTAGCTGTGCGGATTGTGATCACCGACAGTCAGGACTGGCGAAGAATGGTCAATTTGTTCTCAGTTCGATCAACATCTATGTAAGTAGTAATAGAAACTTGCATGGCGAATTTATATGTGATGTATATGCAAAGTCGCCAAGCCCTTTCACGCGGATAGGCCCGGCGCTTGTTAATCGAAATTGATCTCCAAAAGATTCAGAAATAGTCACTATAAATACTGTCAAGTACTCGATCTTTAAATGTCCAGTGGGGTACTTCCATCTGCGTGCCACCATTGCTATTCTGTTTACAGAAACGGTGAGCAGTGAAGCGAAGTCACTGCTTCGAGCCGAGGGGCTTTGCGGAAACGTCAGGTTGGCGCTAACCGGCAACGACAGCAAGTAGCCCGCCCCACGTGAAGGATTGGCTGAAGCGTGAGGAAATACTGAGCCTGTATCGCAGCAGGCAGCCAGGCAGTAGCGAAAACACCGCCGCGATTAAGTTCGGGTGGTGTTTTTGTTTTGGAGCATTTCCGCTAGAATTAGCCATGCAGGTAGGGGTGTGGAGAGCGATTGAGCTCTCCTAAATAAGTGTTCGACGAAAAAACAGGCAATGATAAAGAAGACAATTCTTCCAAACGGTACGAGAATTCTGACTGAGGTGGTAGACGAGGTCTACTCGGCCTCAATCGGCATCTGGGTAGATGTCGGCTCGGAAGATGAGGAGGAGAGGAATAATGGTGTCTCCCACTGTTTAGAGCACATGTTGTTCAAGGGAACGGCCAAGCGAACCGCTCAGGAGATTGCCCAGGAGATTGAAGATGTCGGTGGCAGCTTGGGTGCTGCCACGAGCAAGGAGAATACCTGCTTCTACGGACGAGTGATGGGCGATCAGCTGCCAGTTGCGATCGAGCTTCTTGCCGACATGCTGAAGGATGCCAAACTCTCTCAGGACGATCTCGACCTCGAACGGGAAGTGATTTTAGAAGAGATCAGAATGTATGAAGACGATCCCGAAGATCTCTCTCAGGAAATTTTACTCTTAAATATTTGGCCCGGTCATCCGCTCGGTCGCCCGATCACCGGTACGGAAGAGACGGTATCCGGCATCACCAGTGAGATGCTAAAGCATCATATCGACCGCTTCTACAGACCTGAAAACATGATCGTTTCAATCGCCGGTAAGTTCGATGAAAAGGAGACGATCGAGCAATTGAGCCGGGAGCTCGGTAAGATAGAGTGTGGCAAACCGAAGCCTGCGCTTGTCCGGCCACAGATGAAGCCTTGCCGAATCGTCAAGGACAAAGATATTGAGCAGGCTCATATCGCGATCGCAGCCGAAGGGATAGGCGTGACCGATGAGAGGCGCTATCAGCTTGCAGTGCTCGATCTCGGGCTGGGTGGCAACATGTCGTCCAGGCTGTTTCAAGAGGTGCGCGAGAAGAGAGGATTGGTTTACACAATCAATAGTTATAAGGCGAGCCACACGGATTGCGGCTTGTTTGGTGTGTATGCTGGAACTGGACCAGCAAAGGTAAAACAAGTTTTGGAGCTGGTGATGGAAGAGTTTCGCCGAGTGAAGGCTGAAGGATTGACTGACGCTGAAATCAATCGGGCAAAAGCTCAGCTCAAGAGCGACTTGTTGCTAGGGTTAGAGTCGATGCGCAACCGCACCAGCCGAAATGCATATGGCGAGCTGTTCTTCGGCAGGCAGTTGGAAGTTGAGGAGATCTGCCGAGGCATCGAGCAAGTCAACAGTTCTGACGTGAAGAAGCTCGCCAATGAGTTGCTCGTCGGCGATCAGTTGTCGCTGGTCGTAGTCGGTCCGCAATCAGAGCTGAGCAAGGATTACGCTATTAGTTGTTAATTGGGTCAAGGAGGTCATTGTGACTGATTTGGTTAAACTGAAAGTGAAGCGCCTCCCTCATTGCGTGGAATTGCCGCGTTACGCGACAGCGGGTTCGGCCGGGCTCGACCTGACAGCCGCTATCGCCGAGCGGATTGAACTTCAGCCTGGCAAGAGGACGAAGATTCCAACCGGTATCATTCTGGAGATTCCGCCGGGTTTTGAAGGGCAGGTGCGTCCAAGGTCCGGATTGGCTGCTAAAGCCGGAGTTACGCTCACCAACTGTGTCGGCACCGTCGATAGCGATTATCGCGGTGAAGTACAGGTGCTCGCCATCAATCTCGGCGATCAGCCTTACATCTTTGAGCCTGGTGAGCGGATCGCGCAGTTGCTGATCGTGCCGGTTCCCAGAGTCGAAATCGTAGAAGTAGACGAGCTTGATTCCGGCAACGAGCGCGGAGCCGGCGGGTTCGGCTCTACCGGCAGATTGGCGCTGGCGCCTGGAACTTCTCAGAATTCGTAAAGCCAACGAAAGGCGGCTGGCTCTGCGCCTACTTACTCTCTAGTAGCATCTTTGTGTCCCGGCTATACTGTTGGGGCGATTTGTGCGACGTAGCTGACTGCCTGAGCCGGGAGTGAGAATTTGCAGTGGGAGAAAAGATAAGAGTTGTAATAGCCGGAATCAACGGAAAAATGGGGCGAGCCAGCGCCCGCTGCATCCTTGAAGACCCGGGCTTGGAGCTGGTAGGCGCATTCGGTAAAGCGGACGCTGCATATGTAGGCTCCGATATCGGCGATCTTGCCTCTGTTGGCAAGATTGGTATACTTGTCAGCAGCCGATTTCAGGACATTATTAATAGCCAACGTAAGCCGGATGTCTATCTGGATTTTACCTGTGCTGAAGCGGCTTACGGGAATTTCGCAGTGGCGCTGGCAAGCGACGTTAAGCCGGTGATTGGCACGTCGGGTCTCACTGAGAAACAGATTGGGGAGATTGTTGAGATGGCTGTGCCGGTTAAGTTAGGCGGAATGATCGTTCCGAATTTCTCAATTGGAGCTGTCTTGATGATGGAGTTCGCCCGCATGGCCGGAAGCCTTTTCTCCAATGTAGAGATAGTTGAAATGCATCACACCAAGAAGCTCGATGCTCCCTCCGGAACCGCCATGCATACAGTTCGCAAGCTGGAGTCGACCGGTTCGTTGTTCAATGTTCGCGAAGTGGAAGAGAACGAACTGCTCGCCGGAGCGCGCGGTGGTGTTAGTTCGGCTGGTGTGCACGTCCACTCGCTGAGGCTGCCGGGACTGATCTCTCATCAGGAGGTAATCTTTGGCGCTGATGGCGAACTGCTTACTGTCCGGCACGATAGTTACAACACGAATTGTTTTAGCAAGGGAATTCTGATGGCTATCAAAGCCGTAATCGGAATGGACCGGATGGTAGTCGGGCTTGATAAGTTGTTGAATCTTGCTGCTATTTAAACTAATGGACTTGGAGGAGACGGAGCGGAATGGATAGAAGAGTAACTGTTGCTATTTTGGGTGCTACCGGCCGGGTTGGGCAAGAGCTGCTTAAAGTGCTGGAGCAGCGTGATTTCCCGGTGGACCAGCTCAAACTGCTGGCGAGTGCGCGATCCAAGGATACGACAGTTACCTTCAAGGGCAAGGACTACGCAGTCACTGAACCGACGGCGGAGTCGTTTAAGGGTGTTGATATCGTGCTGTCGTCCGCTGGTGAAGCGATAAGTAAAGAGTGGGTGCCGATTGCCGTCGAGCAAGGTGCCGTCGTTATCGATAACACCAACGCTTATCGAATGGAGCCGATGGTACCGCTGGTGGTGCCTGAGGTCAATGCTCACGTTTTGCACAAGCATAACGGCATTATCGCCAATCCAAACTGTTCTACCGCTCAGCTTGTCGTCGTGCTGAAGCCGCTTCACGAGGCGGCGGGGCTGGAAAGGGTAATCGTATCAACTTATCAATCTGTCAGCGGCGCCGGCAAGGAAGCGATGGATGAGCTCGAGCAACAGACTCGTGCCACACTTAATGACCAGGAGTTTAAGCCGCAGGTATTTCAGCGGCAGATCGCCTTCAATTTAATTCCTCACATCGACAAGTTCCTGGACAACGGTTACACGAAAGAAGAGATGAAGGTGGTGAATGAATCGAGAAAAATGCTTGAGATTCCGGATCTGCCGATTACTTGCACCGCTGTTCGGGTACCGGTAGTGATAAGCCACAGTGAGTCTGTTACTGTTGATTTGAAGCGAGCGCTGAGCCCTGCTCAAGCACGTGAAATACTGGCTGACAGCCCTGCGATTGAGGTCTGGGATAATCCTGACGAAGCGCTCTATCCGACTCCACTCGATGCAGTCGGAGAAGATCCGGTCTATGTTGGGCGAATCAGGCGGGACACTTCTTCGCAGACCGGTCTCAACCTCTGGGTCGTGGCCGATAACTTGCGGATCGGAGCGGCGCTGAATGCGGTGCGTATCGCTGAGTATCTGTTGAAACACAATTTGCTCAAGCAGGCAGCAAAGATAGCCGACTCAGCGGCAAAGTGATCATGGAAGCAATTAGCAAGCCGAGCGAGACTTTGAAGAATTCAGAAGCGGATGTTACAAGGAGAATAAGGACGTGATCGGAGCTGATGCCTCAATGTTCGGTCGAGTGATAACTGCGATGGTTACGCCGTTTGATGACGATCTCCAGATTGATTTCAAGGCGGTAGAGCGCATCGTCGATCATCTCCTGGATTCTGGTACGGAATCAATCGTCGTATCTGGTACCACGGGGGAAAGCCCGACTCTCGAGGAGTTCGAGAAAAAGGAGCTTTTGAAAGCGGTCAAGGCACGCGTTAAGGATCGCGCTAAGGTGATTATGGGAGCTGGAACCAACTCCACGTCCAAGACGATTAAGGCTTCCCAGGAAGCGGAAGCCAACGGCGCTGATGGCTTGCTGATTGTGGCTCCCTATTACAACAAGCCGAGTCAGGAAGGGCTGCTTGCTCACTTCGAGCAGGTGTCTCACGCGACCCGTCTGCCGATCATGGTTTATAACATCCCCGGCAGAACCGGCGTCAATATTCTCCCGGAAACGATGGTCGAGCTGGCCAGGCGTGCTCGCACCATCTGTGCCCTTAAGGATTCGACTAATAGCGTCGAACAAGCCGCAGATATAGCCGGGAAAGCCCGCGATGACTTTCGCATCTATTCCGGCGATGATTACCTGACCTTACCGTTCCTATCCGTAGGAGCGTGTGGTGTGGTCAGCGTTGCCACTCATCTGGTGGGCTCGGCGATAAGCGAGATGATCAATGCCTATTTCGCCGGTGACAGAGATAAGGCAAGAAAGCTCCACTATCAGTACTTGCCGCTGTTCAAGGGTATCTTTATGGCGCCAAATCCCACCTGTGTGAAGTATGCTCTCTCCAAACTCGGACTCTGTAAACCGCATCTTCGGCTGCCGTTGGTTCCGCTGGCCGACAAGCAGAGAGAGGCGATGGATGCTCTTCTCAAAGAGTTCAACGCTTCTGTGAAGCTTCAAACCGCCTGATTTATGATGGGCAAGACCCGAAAAGGAGTTTCCTGTGGTTTCAGATAATACAACGCCGACGGACGGACCGAAGAATAGTCGAAGCAGTGTAAGCGCGCAAGCGCAGAGCGTCTCGTCCGGCACCGCATCAATATCCGGCGCGGGGCTCAAAGTAATCCCGCTGGGCGGATTGGGCGAGATCGGCAAGAATACAATGGTCTTGCGTTACGGCAACGACATGATTCTTGTCGATGCCGGATTGGCGTTCCCCTCGGAAGATATGTTGGGAGTAGATCTAGTCTTGCCTGACTACAGCTTTCTGGTTGAGAATCAGGACAAAATCAGAGGCCTGGTAATTACTCACGGCCACGAGGATCACATTGGTGGCATTCCGTTTATTCTTCGGCATCTCTCGATTCCAGTAATCTACGGACCGTCTCTGGCGCTCGGTCTGCTGGAAGGAAAGTTGGCTGAAGTCGGACTGGAAGATCGCACCGTCATGCGAAAGGTCAAGCCGCGACAGGAAGTGAAGATCGGCTGTTTCTCCGTGAAGTTCATCCGTTGCACTCATTCAATCGCTGACTCCTACAGCTTAATTATTCGCACTCCGGTGGGAAATGTTGTGCACACCGGCGATTTCAAATTCGACTTCACTCCGGTGGATGGCGAGCAGTACGACATCGCCAGCTTGACTGCCGCCGCGGAAGAAGGTGTGTTGCTGCTCATGAGTGATAGCACTAATGTTGAGCGTGAAGGCTTCACTCCGTCTGAGCGAACGGTTTGGAGAAAACTCGACGAAATATTTGCAAACGCCAAGAAGAGAATTATTGTCACCACATTTGCCAGCAATGTTCACCGAGTAAGGCAAGTGCTGCAGGCGGCGATGAAGTATGAGCGCAAGGTAACTGTGCTCGGGCGCTCGATGCTCAATCTTGCCGGAATTGCCAGAGAGCTAGGTTACATGACCTATCCGGACGGGCTCATCATTCCGCCCGAAGAGACTAGAAAGTTACCGATGGATAAGGTGGTCGTTCTCACTACCGGCAGTCAGGGCGAGCCGCTGTCAGCGTTAACCCGCATTGCCAATGACGAGCATAAACAGATTAAGATAGTCGCCGGCGATACGGTGATCATTTCAGCAACTCCAATCCCTGGCAACGAGCGCTCGATTGCCAATACTATTAATGCACTGTTCGTGCGTGGAGCCGATGTGATTTACGGCCGTAATGCCGGTGTTCACGTCTCCGGTCATGCTTGCCGAGAGGAGCAGAAGATGATGATCAATTTCTGTAAGCCTAAGTTCTTCATGCCGGTTCACGGGGAGTATCGCATGCTGGTGCGTCACGGAGAACTGGCTGAAGAGTGTGGTATCAGCGGGCAGAACGTGTTCGTTATGGAAAATGGTGATGTGCTCGAGGTGTTTAAGGACAGGGCTCAAAAGCAGGCGGCGATCAAAGCTGGTGTCGTGTTGGTTGATTCGTCTCGCGAATGGGAGATAGACGATCAAATTGTCGAGCAGCGTCGTCATCTAGCTGAAGATGGCATGGTAACCGTCGCCGTCACTCTCGATCGCGGTAAGCGAATCGCTGCCGGACCGGACATTTCTATGAAAGGATTGATTCTTCCCAGGGGCTTGTCGCCAGAGGAGTTTCTAGTTCGTTTGAAAGCGGAGGTAGAGTCAATTCTCGAGAAGGGAGCGGTTGCAGCAAAGTCTCATGGAATGGATTTGCGAACGTATCTGCAGCACGAACTCGTCAATTTCTTTGTCGAGAAGATGAAATCCAGGCCTTTGGTGCAAATCGTTCTTCAAGAGGTTGTTACCAATGCACCAAGAACAAAGCCACAGTCCACGAAGTCCACGTCTAGAGATTGACGTATGGTCTGGCGAGAGATATCTGCTTCGCAAATGAATTCGCTCAAAGATCCATTGATCGTTGATGTGCGTTCGCCTTGCGAGCATGAGGCGGAGCGCATAATCAGCTCTAGGAATATTCCGCTCTTGTCTAACGCCGAACGAGTGCTGGTCGGGACTTTATATGTTCAGCAAGGCGAGCTTGTTGCGCGCCGTCAGGCCGTAAAACTGATCGCCCCGAAAATTCCGGAGATATTGAATCAGATCTGCGAATTACGTAAGCCGGGACAGACGGTGGTTGTTCACTGCTGGCGCGGTGGTTTGCGCAGTGAAGCGGTTGCAAGCATGTTAAGTATCGTTGGTCTGGACTGCTTTCGCCTCACCGGCGGATACAAAGCCTGGCGCAGGCAGCTTTTGTCCGAATTTGCAGCCGGCGCTTACGAGTTTGTACCGGTGGTCTTGCATGGCAACACCGGGGTGGGCAAGACAGAGCTATTGCGCGAGTTGGAGAAAGCAGGGCAAGCGGTCCTTGATTTGGAGGCGCTGGCAAATCATCGGGGTTCCGTGTTTGGCGGCATGGGTCTTGGTAAACAGCCGACTCAGAAGAATTTCGAGTCTTTACTTTGGTCTCGCTTACGGAGTTTCAGAGACGGCCATGTGTTCATGGAGGCCGAAAGCAGGAAGATCGGCAAGATTGCTTTGCCAGATTGTATTTTCGAGCGAATTCAGCATGGTCGAATGGTGCTTGTCGGTGGAAGCTTAGAACAACGGGCAGGCAGAATTATTGCCGATTATGCACAGGTGCTGGACTCTGCTGCCAAGCAACAGGCTTTCGATTCACTGATGTGCTTGAAAGAGAGATTGGGCGTCAAGCTGGTGCAAGAGATTCAAGAGCTGTTTTTGGCAGGAAGAGTTGTTGAGGCTGTAAAGATGCTCTTGGTCGAATATTATGACCCACTCTACAGCAGACAAATCAAGCAAGCTGGTACTTTCGAGCTTGAAGTCAACGGAGACGATCCGGTGAAGGCCGCCAGGCAGGTGCTTGCATGGTTGCCATCTAACGTGACTATCAGTGTAATTCCAGAAAGCAAGGTGCAACTTGACAAACACGTTTCATGAATTAGGAATTCCGTTCCCACTGTTTGAGGCGGTGACCGACGAAGCTTCCGAGTATGCCGGATTGGCATCCTGCTCTTTTTGCAGACATGGCGATCGCCACTGTTTTAACCTTGGAATCGGCTGCGCAGTCATGGTCAACTGCCCACATTGCGGGGATGTCAACGGTCTCGATGCTGATGACAAAGAGGATGTTGCCTGCCATTCCTGCGGGGAGGATGTAGCCTTTCCTGATCTGGTAGACGAAGAGATTCGAACTTGCTTTGAGTGTTTGCGTGCTGGAAAGGCTGCCATAACGAAGGACACAGCATTCGGAATGATCTCTTGGGAACAGGCGATTGAAGGGCTCACCCACGGAGTGCCAGGTCTTGCGACCTCTGATTTTGAGACCGTTTCGCAGGGGGCGAGCGACTGGGTTCGGGTGAAATTACCGGCTGAAGTAATGTTTGAGCTGCTTCGTACGCCTGGTTATCTAACCTGGCAGGGCGAACGTTGGCAGTTCTGTTGCCAACAACCGATGGTTTATCAAGGCCCTTGGAAACGCGATGACTTTCTAAATAATGCCCCCGATGGCGACGGTCGGTCCTGTTTTGAGCGAATCGTTCAAGGTGGCACTGGCGAGTTCTGGGATCAAGGATTTAGCGATTGTACCGGCTTCTATGTTTTCAAGTGCAGAAAGTGCCAAGCGCTTGTTGCTCATTGGGACGTGGACTGAACGGAGTTGCCCTATCCACTGAGCAGCTTAACCAGGGCGGCAACAGGCTGCCAGCACCCGCTGGCAGCCGTAATTTGAACGCAGCGATAGCTTGGAAATGCTGTGTTAACAGGGTGGACCTGGCCTCGGCATCAGCTCAAAGTTGCCCAGCCGTCCCGGTACGGCAATTGATGCTTCACCTCTAACCGGCAAGGAGAAGCAGCCGCAAGAGACTCAAGATGCCGGACCGCGATCCCTGCCCCAAAAAGAACTTCCCCCCCGCATGACTTTGGGAGGGAAGGACTTGTTGTGGTGGATTAGGTAAGGAGGAAACATGGCACCTGGCGGTTATTCCACCCTGTGCCTTGTAACCACATAATAGCAGCGGCAATTAGCGGTGGCGGTTAAAAAACTTGAAGAGGGACCCGTCCGACCCAACACCGATGTTGGATGAGATTTTTTTAATCGGTTCTCAGCTCTTGGGCCAAAGACTGCTTAGGCTGAGCCTGTCCGCCGTACCCGCTCCGCTGTAGAGGAAGTCGAGTGGATTCGGCTCCTTGGCAGTTTTGGCGCTCTCTTTCTCATTAGTTACTATACGGAAATTGCTCGGGCAAAAGAGATAAACCTGTTCACTCATTTTGTGAAAGTCACCATCAATTGCTGCTGAAGCTCCCGATACAAAGTCGACCAGGCGATTCGCATCTTGTTTGCGGAGGTTCTCCAAAGAGATGGTGGCTGCGCATCGTGTTCGCAAACATTCCACTATATCTATTGCCTCGTCAAAGTTTGCCGGAGCAAACATCGAAATGTGAGGACCACTATTGGAAGGAACGATTCGAGATGACACCATCGGCATGTTCTTGCGATCGATCACCGCCGGGAAAAGATCGACTTCCTTCTTGGTCTGCCGTCCATTCGTTCCGTTGGTTGAAGTCGGCTTATTTTCAGGCGTTTCGGTATTATCTTGAGACATAACTTCCTTTTGCCATCCAAACAGGTTCACAGGGTACCCCTCATTCTAGTGATTTTAAGCTAATTGGCAAGAGTTGATACATTATAAGCGCTGGGGGATCTTGTCACTCACCTTTTGCGCAACCTTAAGTTAGTCGGATGACGGCTCGTGTCCGTTGAGGTCTTGCTGAATCACTATTTCCCCGCGGATCGAATGGAGCACCTTCGGTGGTGGCGTGGTGACACGTGGAAGGCTATCACACAATGATCTCTCGTTCAATCTTCCTGACCGTCGAAGGCTAAGACATTTGCGATCGCCTCGGCCAGGACGAGATCTTCAGGCTCAGTAACTTTCAGATTTAATTTTGAACCGCGCGCAGTGCTAACCGGATAGCCTGCTGCCTCGAGCAGCGCGGCATCATCAGTAGCTGTCAAATTGAGCTGTTGTCCCTGTTCGTGAGCTGCTACTAGCCATTCGAACTTCGCTGCCTGCGGTGTCTGAACCAATACGAGCGAGTCCCTGTCAAGCGTCTCTGCGATGCGCTCTCCGTTTCTTCGCTTGATCGTGTCGGAAGCGGCTATGCAGGCTGTGCAGGCTCCATCTCGCCGAACTGTCCTGATTACCTCGTCAATTAATTCAGTACTCAGAAATGGCCGAGCGGCATCATGGACAATCACCATTTCCGGTGGCGGGGCTATTTCGGAAATTGCCGACAAGCCTCGACTGACTGATATTTGTCTGGTTGCACCACCGGTGATTACGAGCACTTTGTCGCCTATCCCCAACTGCTCCGCCTCGGAGCGAATAGTCGGCGCCATCGCCTCGAGTGTCGCAATAACGGTAAGTTTGATCTCCGGATGTTTGCACAACTGTAGAAGCGACCATTGATAAAGCGGCTTTCCTCTTAATTGCAAAAACTGCTTGGGTTTCGAGCCAGAGCTTTGTGCCAGGCGGGTACCGGCTCCGGCGGCAGCAAGAATTGCATAGACCGACGGCTGCTTCGACTGATTCATTAAAGTGCTGTTTCGGTAACCGTCGTCGGAGGCGGTACGACAGTATCAGTCGAAGCGGAGCCGAAAGTATTGTCGGTGGCAGTATCGGCCGTGGTGCCCGCTTGCACGCCAGGCTCGTCCTCAGCTACCGCAATTGCGGTGTCGAGCAGCTTCTCGATTGCTGCGTCGTAATCCCCTGAAGTAGATGGCTCGCTGACGGCAGTCTCCTCCTGGATGACGTTGGGCAGAGGCAAACCAAGCTGTCCGGCACCGCCGGCAGCGTCTTCCTGTGCTTTGACTGCGTCCTGCTTCTTGATCGTTTGCCGCAAGGACTTCGCGTCCTTGGTGAGTCTGAAATACTCCTGGAACCGCTTGGTGGTTGTCAGGATCGGCGAACGTCCTTCCTCCTTCTTGAGGATGAGCTCGCGAGCCAATAATTCCTTTATATGATCGTAGGCGCCGGCGCCTCGAACCCGGACGATCTCAGACTGCATGACCGGCTGTTTTATAGCGATTGCCGAAAGCGTTCTCAGTAGGGCGGCCGACATCTCCATCGGCAAAAACTCCTCGATGATCGAGCTGTATTCGTCCTTTACCTGGAACATATAACCGTTGTCTTGAGCTATTTCCAAGCCGCCACCACGCTCTTCATAGTCATGGATGAGCTCGAGCAGTGTCTGCCGCACGATCTGCACGTCTGCATTGACAATGCGCGCAATTGCTGCGGCATGGATTGGCCGGTCGGTCAGGAACAAAACTGCTTCGATTTTTGCCTTTACGCTCATAGTTGCGATGAACTCTGGGGTTCAGTCTCCTTGATTAGACCGCAATCGGTGCAGGCGGCACCGCCGGCGGCTGTTCGGCTCTTACTATGTACAACGGTCCGTAGAACTCTTCCTGCTCGAGGGTAATCTTACCTGCGTTAGAAAGAAAGAGCACGCCTAGAAAAGCATCGACCCAATCGCCGCCCCTACCAAGCAACTTTATCAGCTCAAGCAATGGAATGAGGTCGTTTGTATCGACCAGCTTCAAGAGAATCTCTTCAATCCTTTGAATAACCAGCTCGATATCCTCGTCATGAGCGAGATCCAAGATGTCCTCGACATCGTTGATCTCGTGTTGACCTTCCAGGTCTATTTTCGGGGTGTGACGTTTGTGCGAACGTTGAGTTTCGATCTTCTCTGCTTCGCGCAGAGCCTCGATTAGCTGTTCGAGTGTAACCTTTCGCTGGCGGAACTGCTTAGAATGGGCCCGCCTGACCAGAGCCCTTTCCAGATCTTGCAAGGTGATCTGGCGTGCGACCGGCTCGGTATGAGAATCGTAGATGATTGGACTGCCATTCTCGTCGAACTCCATGAAATCATCCAGCGCGAAGCTGTCATCATCATTTGAGATGGCAAGCAATGCCTCGGCCTTCATGCGAAGGAGAACGGAAGCATGGAACAAGATCTTGCCGCTTTGTCTTAAGTTCTCTTTTGGCGCGGCTGCAATCGCCTTTAAGAATCTGTCGGTGACATCGATGATATCTATGTTCTTAGGATCTATCTCGTTTTTCTCCGCCATATGCACGAGAATTTCGATACCGCCTTCCTGCGCAGGCGGTGATTCGGCTGGAGCATTTGGGTCTGCAGCCGCTTCCAGCTCGACCTCAGCTAGAGCTGGCGCCGGATTAATATCTGAATGGTGGATGTCTTCAGGATTGCTCACAGATTGCCTCTGCTTGGAATCCGCAATCTACACTGCTTCCGGAATTGATTCGCAATTGCATTATCCTTTCTCCGTCTCTATGCCCCGACCGCTTGTTCTTCGGGGATATGGACCTCGCGAATACCAATTACTCTCGAATAGCCGTCAGCTCTGAGCGAGACGCCGATTGCATGATCGGCGTTTTCAATCATCGGTCTTCTCAAGCTGACCACAACAAATTGTGCGCTTCCCGACTGATGCCTGACCATGCGTGCGAGCCGGTCGGCATTGAAGCCGTCTAGCATCATGTCCACTTCGTCGAAGGCATAAAACGGTGCCGGCGCGTATCGCTGAAAGGCGAAGACGAAGGAAAGAGCGGTCAATGATTTTTCTCCGCCGGACAGAGCCTCAATCCGTTGCATCTTCTTGTCGCGTGGTTGTGCTCTGATGATCAGTCCGCCCTGGAAAGGATTCTCGGGATTGTCGAGCTCCAGCCTGCCGTGACCGTGGGACAGCTCGGCAAAAATTTCTTGGAAATTCTTGTTGATGGCCTCGAAAGCTTCCATGAAGGTGCGCTTCTTGAGCTCATCGTACCCGCTGATGCGCTGAAGGATCTCTTCCTTCTCGGTCGCCAGCGTATTTAAGGTATCGTCCAGCTCTTTGCGCCTGTTGTCGGTGTAGCTGTACTCTTCGAGCGCTTTCATATTGACCGGCTCGAGCGCTCGCATCCGTTTTTCCAGACGGTCCGTCTGTTGTTTGAGCTGGTCGACCGTGCCTTGAGAAGGCGGCTCATAGCCTGGATTCTCTGCGAGAATTTGCTCGATCTCCGCCTTCAGTGCGACAACTTCTCGATCGAGATCGAAGTGAGCGAGCTTGCGCTCTTCGCGCTCCTCTTTGAGGTGGATGAGATCCTGATCGATCTTTGTCTTTCTGACCTGGACGGCGGTAATCTTTTCGTGGAGCTGATCTTTGCTTTCTTGAAGCTGTGTCAGCTCGGATGAAAGCTCGGTGACTTTCTTCTCTACTTCTGCAATTGCGCCCTTTAACTCATTGATAATTCGCTCGAACTCCGGACGCTGCGTGTTGAGTTCGTCCAGCTCGCCGGTAAGCTCTTCGAGTTGGCTCGACAGCGCGAGCTTGTTGTTTTGCTCCAACCGCTCCTCCGTCTCTATTTTGTCCAGCTCTCTTTGAACATCTTTGGCGCTGTTCTCGACATTCTCGACATCGGCGCGCAACTCCTCCGATTCGCCGATCAAGCGCTCAATCTGCGTGCGATTGCCGCTGCCGGTAATGTCGCCGAGCTGATCTTGCATCTTATTGATGTTCTGATCGAGCTCTTTGAGCGATTCTTGCAGCTGGCTGACTGCTTGATCTATCTTTTCAATCTCGTCGGCATTTGATTTGAGACGAGGCTTTTGATCCTCGATCTCTTTGTCGACGGCCAGGCACTCTCTGCGCTTGGCATCCAGCTCTGCTTGCTTCTGTGCCAGGACGGCGCTTGAATCTGTATGTTTCTTGCGCTCATCGTTGAGCTGTGACACCAGCTCTTTCAAGGTATCCTGCAACCAGCGAATGTCGTCCGAAAGCGTCTTGACTTTAGCCTTGAGCACTCCGATATCGGTTTCACCCTTGTTGGAGAAGTGCAGTTTTGATTTGCCCTCGGCACCGCCGGTGATGGAGCCTGATTTCTCGAACAGCTCACCTTCCAGCGTGACCATTCGAGCTTGGTTGATCAGCTTCCTGGCTGACTCGATCGTGTCGACGATGATCGTCTGCCCGCAAGCGTATTGGAAGGCCTTGGCGTGCTTTGGATTGAAGTCGACCAGGTTGTATGCGAACTCGATTACGCCCGGTCTGTTCGGTAAAAGACCGGGCGGCTGGGTGGCAATCTTGTTTAGAGGTACGAAGGTGGCCCGACCGCTCTGCGTTCGCTTGAGGAATTCGATGCATTCCTGCGCGACCAGATCGTCTTCGACTATGATGTGAGCCAACCTCGGTCCGATTACGATTTCGAGCGCCTTGGTGTAGCGGTCGTCGACCTGACCAAGCTGCCCGATAGTGCCATGCACACCGGCGATGCCGGAGGCCAACACTGCTTCCACCGCCCTTCCATAGCCGCTTTCGCCTGCTACTTCACGATGAGTTTCGACTTGCACTACTTTGCGGTTCAAGGTTTCGAGCTCTAATCGCTTATGCTCGATCTCCTCGCGCGTGGAGTCAATTTCCGCTTCGAGCTGACGAGTGTTGCGTTCGATTCCCAGGACGGTCGCCTGTTCGTCGGTGAATTTGCGCTCCATTGTTTGAATCAGCCCTTTCAACTGGGCAGACTTACCGATTGCTCCGGTTGCTGAATTGCGAATCGAGTCCAGCTCCTTTTCAAGACCTTCGCGCCTGGTTGCCAGCTCGGTCTTGCGAACGTCGCATTTGTGTCTTTGATCTCTTAGCTCTTGCAGGTCGGTGTGCAGGCTTGTCACCTGATCCGAAGAGCGATCTTTCTCTTGTCTCAATACTTCGATTTCAGCGTTGACTGCGCTTAGTGCACCTTGCTTCTCAACGAGCGCTAGCTGGATCGCTTGCAGGTCTTCCTGGCTTTGCTTCTTTTGCTTGGCAAGCTCGCTCAAATGCTTGTCGATTGTTTTAATCTGAGCTTGAAGGCTTTTTTGCAGTTTCGACTTTTCGCCGATTACACCAGACAGGTTGGAATACTTGTTCTCTTCGCGGGTTAGTTCCCCGCGCTTGTTCTCAGCTTCTTGCCGCAGCAGAAGCTGCTCATTGCCGCCCTTTTCGCGAATCTCCTGATCGAGCCTGCCCAGCTCTGAACGCAAAGTCAAAAGCTCAATTTCAGCTTTCTCGAGCGCTTCCAAAAGATTCGTCTCTTTCTGATTTAGCCTTTCAATCTCAGCGAGCTCGGCTTTGGCCTTACTTTCCACTTCATTGACCCGAACGAAAATTAAGTCTCGCTCGACCTTCTCTTTTTGCTCTTTGAGATCGAGGTATTTGAGGGCCTGATCCCGGTCGGTCTGAAGCTGTTCCAGCCGAACGATAATCTCGGACAGAACGATTCTCTGGTGCTCGATCTTCTCTCCGACTGCGGAAAGCTCCTCGTTGGCTTGGTCGATGCGGCGATCGAATTCGGCAACACCGGCCAGTTCGTCGATAATTTTGCGCCGCTCGGTCGGGCTCATCGTCACAATTCCGGTCACATCGCCTTGCATGATTACGTTAAAGCCGGTCGGGCTAACGTTGTACTTTTGCAGCTCTTCGTGAATCTCTGAAAGTGTCGCGTTCTTTCCGTTTAGGTTGTAAGTGCTGGTGTAACCATTGTCTTTGACGCGAATTCGGCGGCTGACTTCGATCTCCTTTTTGTCTTCGCTCTGGAAGCGAACGGTCACTTTCGCCTCGTTCTTGCCGCTCAAATTGTTCAGCAGGTCGGGCAATCGCTCTGCCCGCATCGAGCGCGTCGAAGATAAACCGAGCGCAAACAGAAGGCTGTCGATGATATTCGACTTGCCTGAGCCGTTTGGCCCCGAAATTGTGGTGAATCCGTCTAGCAGCGGGATAGTGGTACGCCGGCCGAATGATTTGAAATTATCAAGTTCGATCTCTTTTATCCGCATTGGGGCTCCCCGTAGCGGCGAGGACCTGCCTCACCCAGCCGATATTGGGACGTTCCTTTGCCTGCCGAGCAGGTCATACCTGACGCCCAATCTGAACTTGAATTGAAAACCACGAACGCTTCTTTCTGACTGCAATCACAGCCGAATTAGACTACATCCACGTTTTAGTGTCAAGAACAGACCAGTTGAATTGCCACGGTCTAGGAAGGTGATGACTGCTATCAGCATATATGAGCGAGATATTTCGGCGACACCAAACATCGACTTTCCTTCGGAACAATGCAACCAGAGACGTTTCCGAGTGGCTGATCTAAGCGGCTTCGGACCTGTCAGGTGCCACCATTATGGCATTGTAGCGTATTTGCGCCATGGTAAATCTACGCATGCTATGTGATATTCATTGCATACGAGATCGCGTCCGAAGCGCTATGTGGTGGTATAAATAATGCTGGAAAGTCTTGCTGAGTAAGCAATTCGAACAGTCGACTTGTTGAACCTGGTAGATAAAATTTATCAGAAAGATCGATCAATTTCGTAGTCTTCCCATCGACATAGTGGTGGCAAAAATTAGTCTCGGTGCATCCTGCTAATGCCCGCTTTCGGTGGAAATTGGAGAATGCCGGAGGTCAGGGACTAACCGCTGTGAGATAGTTGAGCTAACAACTTTCGCGCATTTGAGATGTCCGGATCTTGCGGAGCCAGCCGGATGAACTCCTTGAGCTCTCTGGCAGCCTCGTCGCTGTTGCCTTGTTTGACCAGCAAGAGCGCTAAGTTATAGTGCGCTTGCACCAGATCGTCTCTCAACGCCAGGGCTTTTCGATACTCTTGAATCGCTTCGGAAGTGTGCTGTTTACCGGGCAGCTGGGCGGCGATCCAAGCTCGGTTGTAGTGACAATCGGCGCTTTCTTGATTCGCTGAAATCCACTTGCGAGACAATTTGTCAGCTTCATCCATTTTGTTCATCGAGATGAGCACACGCAGATATGGACCGTATATCGATACTCTGGTTGCAAGTGGAGGGTCCAAATCGAGCGCCCGTTCAAATTGAACTCGAGCGGCGAGCTCGTCTCTGTTCATCTCCAGATAGCGACCGAGCGCCAGATGACCATCAGCGAGATCCGGCGCGACGGTAGTAGCTTGCCGTGCTCGTTTGAGCGCATCGTCGAGATCGCCCAGCATTTGTGACATGTGGGCCGACTTAAGCAGCAATTGCGGATTGTTGGGAAGGACGAGCAGCGCTTTGAGATACCGCTGGCGAGCATTTTTATAATCACCGCCGGCAGCCATTGTGTCGCCCGACACCAGGATCGCCTGCGGGTCGGCCGGCCAATGTTTGATGGTGTCCTCGCTTACTTTCAGTGCGCCCTCTAGCTGTCCGAGCGCAATCTGAGCCTGCACTGCGGCGAATCTGGCTGGGCGCAGCTCCGAGTCAATCTGAAGCGCTTGGCGAGCATCGGCGAGTGCTTGCTCGAATCTCCCCTTGGCCAGATTGAGCCAGGCTTTATTGGTATGAGCCACAGCATAATCAGGCCGCATTTTAATTGCCAGTTCTAGCTGTTTCTCGGCCTTGTCAAGTTCGCCCAGCGTAGCCAGGCATGCTCCAAGATTATTGTAAAAACGCGGATTGCTTTGGGGAAATTCAACCGCTTCCTCGAACTCTTTGAGCGCTTGATTCAACTTTCCGCCTGAGACCAGATCGAATCCCCGGATAGAATGGAAATCGACCTTGTCAAGCTTCCCTTGCTTTTCGCCTGGCATCGGTAGAGTTTGCTCGAGCTCATCGACGCATTCTGCTCCCTTTTCTGAGGCAACCGGAGTCAACCAGCCGAGCGTAAAGGTGTAAGGCTGTTGGTCGCCAACCAGTGTTAGCAGCGCCTGCACGACCTCTTTGGCGTTGCTTTTTTCTTCGTGAAGAGAAATTCGTTGGTCATTTTGTTGGCGCAAGAAAATTGCCGGGCTCCGGGCGATCGCCTTGGCGATCGAACTTGCGACTTCCACTGCTGGCGCGGCCAGATTCGTCGATTGGACGGCTATGGCAGTTAAAAGCGCTACTTTGATCGCTCGTTTGAACAATCTTGCCTCCGCCTTCATGGCGATTATCTTCCGACTCCAAAAAGTTTAGCGTACCTGTATATTAAGTCGAGTTCCGATTGGATTGGAATAACACAAGCTAGTGAGCGGAATTGAATTCCAGATAGAAACTGAATGTCCGTGGTCCGGCGCGCGTGTCGGGCGTCTTAAGACCGCCCACGGCGACGTTGAGACGCCGGTCTTCATGCCGGTTGGTACCAATGCGACGGTCAAGGCTTTGACCTGGCAACAGGTTGAAGCTTGCGGGTCGCAGATTGTGCTGGCTAATTCTTATCATTTGTATCTGCGGCCAGGGCATAGACTGATTGAGAGCTTGGGCGGCTTGCACAAGTTCTCGGCAGCGACCTTGCCTGTCCTAACCGATTCCGGCGGGTTTCAGGTATTCAGCCTCGATCAGCTCAGAAAGATAGTTGAAGACGGGGTCTTCTTTAAGGATCATCGTACCGGTAAGGAGCATTTCATCGGACCCGAAAAGTCCATGGAGATTCAAAACTCGCTGGGTGCCGACATTATTATGGCTTTTGACGAATGCGTTAAAAATCCAGCCACTGAAACTGAAGCGAAAGAGGCGATGGATAGAACGCATCGCTGGTTGAAGCGCTGTGTTGAAAGTCATCAGCGCCAAACGGATCAGGCCTTGTTCGCAATAGTGCAAGGCAGCATTTATGAAGATCTTCGTCGCGAATCGGCCCGGATTGTTACCTCGTTTGACCTGCCCGGTTTTGCCATCGGCGGAGTGGCGGTCGGAGAAGAGCGTGAGGCGATCGAGCGCATCGTCCTTTTCACCGCGCCGTTGTTGCCGCGTTTTCGACCGCGCTATCTAATGGGAGTGGGTACGCCCTGGGATGTAATATATGCCATCAGATGTGGTATCGATATGTTCGATTGCGTGTTGCCGACAAGACTGGCCAGGCATGGCGCGGCATTCACCAGCGAAGGACGGTTGTCGCTGAAGGGGGCTAGATTCGCCGAAGATCAATCACCGCTCGAGCCAGGCTGTCACTGCTATACCTGTCAGCAGCACTCGCGTGCCTACTTGCATCATTTAGTGAGATTGAAAGAGATGTCGGCCGCCAGCTTACTTTCCATCCATAACATCCATCACTTGCATCAGCAAGCCAAAGCTTGCCGGCAAGCAATATTGGATGGGCGGTTTCGAGCGTATTTTGAGTCGCAAGCTAGTCTCTATTCTCGACCTGCCTGACTTCCTCTGCCTCGACTGCTTCCGCTTGTTTCTTTTCTATGAGGATGGGCTCTTTTTGCTCGTCGACCACTATCCTGGGCGGGTTGACCGGCGTACCTTTGAGAGCGGCAAGTTCGGCTTCAATATCCGATTGACCTTCGAAGTTTTTGAAAGCTTTGTCTAACTGGTCGGTTCCGATGTCTTGGAGAGCTGCCGCTTTGGCCTCGCGCTCGTTGACCTTCTGCTCCATCCGCTCGATTACGGACATTGCTCCCGATGCACTGGTTTTCGCCAAGATTTCGTTGGCTTTCGTCGTAGCCTGGGCAGCCTTGTCACGGGCGATTAAAACTTGCTTCTTGGTATATGCCTTTTGAACTTCCGATTCCAGCTCGGTCAATCTCTGGCGAAGACCTACGGTAGCCTGCTTTTGTTGGGCTAATTGTGTTTCGAGATCGGCGGCAGCTTGCGCGTACTGTTGTTTGCGCTGCAGCGCTTGACGAGCGAGGTCATCATTATTCTGCTGAACAGCCAGGGCGGCACGATTCTGCCAGGTGGCGGACTGGTCCTTGTTCTTCTGAAGCTGCTGCTCCAGCTGCTTTTCAGTGGCGATCGCCTGAGCGACGGCTTGCCTGACCTGAGTAAGGTTCTGCTGCAGCTCTTGCTGCATCTGCTCGAGCATCATTTCTGGGTCTTCGAACTTGCCCATTAAGGCGTTGAAAAAGGCCTGAACGAGGGAGACTAAGCGGCTGAACATGAAAAGAAGACTCCTTCTAAGCTGCTGACATTATTGACTGTGAGCCTCGCTTACTTAGTTTAGCAAATGAGCGGGCCTGAGATTTTTCTTCTATAGGATCAGAGCAGCATTCCCTAGCGTTGGTCATAATTGAACAGTTGACCCTTTTGAACTCCTTATATTGTAGATGTCTCGCGAAGTGATTAATGCGATCTCTTCGGCCGGCGAATCGGTAGTCGGCATCGCCGTTATGGTTGCGCTCGGGGCGTGGGGCGGTATGTGGCTGGATGATCGCTTGCATACAACTCCCTGGCTGGCTATCTCCCTTTCGCTGCTTGGAATGGTTCTGGGTTTGACGCGCATGGTTGTGAAGGCGATTCAGGCTGATAAAGCTGAAGGCGCTGACAGCTCAGGGCCATCTGCCGGCAGTAAATAAGCAAAGTTAGCTGGTCCTGGCAAGAACCAGACAAAAGGTATTACA
The DNA here is from genome assembly GCA_020050835.1 of Candidatus Obscuribacterales bacterium. Classification (GTDB taxonomy): domain Bacteria; phylum Cyanobacteriota; class Vampirovibrionia; order Obscuribacterales; family Obscuribacteraceae; genus JAGVKB01. Next base: position 26,606 of record JAGVKB010000046.1, read on the forward strand.
CCAGAATTAAGATCGGCTGCCGGATGGCAGCAATCTGTTATCATGCCTGGTTGTTTCCCGTCCGGGCAGACTCATGCGCGCTATCGCAGGGTTAACCGGAAATCACGAGTAGTTTAAAAATGCTTGGAAAAAACCTCCATCTCTCGCAGTTCGTCCCCGCCACAAACGAGATCGCCATCCCTGGCTTCGGTTCACTGGGCGACGTTCATATTGATACGCTGCTGTTGACCTGGGGGTGCATGGGATTTGTCCTGGCCAGTGCCGCTCTGGTGACGCCGGCGCTCGTGGTTGAAGGTCCGGGCAGCAAGGGTCAGGCGGTTGTCGAGATGCTTTTCAAATTTGTCGACGATCTTGCTCATGGGCAGATCGGTCACAAATACCGCAAATTTTTCCCTTTGATCGCCGCAATATTTATTTTTGTGTTAATTGCTAATTTCAGTGGTGTGTTAATTCCGGGCAAGTTTTTCGAAAGCTTCTCCTGGTGGCCGAAGCTACACGACGGTGAGGCCTTCGAGCTGGCTTCTCCGACAACTGATTTCAATGTCACGCTTGGACTGGCTAGCATCGCGCTGGTCACTTACCTTTATTCAGGATTCTGGGCCCATGGCGGCAAATTCCTCAAGGTTTTGTTCGCCAGTCCGATGAGTCCGATTGAATGGATGGACCTGGTGGTTCGTCCTTCCACCTTGGCACTGCGCCTTCTGGCTGTTATTACAGCCGACGAGCTCATGCGCGGTGCGTTTCTTCTAATCATGCCTTTCCTGTTGCCGACTGCGGTAATGGGATTCGAGCTATTCATCGGCGTGATTCAGGCGCTTGTCTTTGCGCTTCTGACCTCAATCTACATCGGCTTGACCGTAGCTGAGCATCATTAGGCGGCACAGTAGCAGCCAGCTTCTCCCACCTGTGAAATGGTTCATTTTGACCGGCACCGCTCCGGGCTGGACTGGATTGCCTTCGAAATCTACGTTCGCTTCAGGCATTAAGAGAACTTGCAGATCGCCGAAAGTATGAAAAATCGCCTGTTATAATCGACTGCGGCTTTCGTGGAGGAAGCTTGAGTTTCGCGTGTTTGACGCGGAACTATCGTGTAAAGGGGAAGTCTTTGACCGCCCCGTGAGTCTTGACCCGCAGGCGAAGCCAGCGCTTTGTCTCACCTGACAGGAGTACGTTAGTGGAACCGCAACTTATCGCTCAAGCAGGAACTGCAGCACTCGGAATGGATGCTACAACCCTCGTAAAGGCCGCTTCCCTGATTGGTTCGGGAATTGCAGCGGTCGGTGTATTCGGCCCTGGGATCGGAATCGGTATCGCCGGATCGCGCGCCCTCGAAGGAATGGCTCGCCAACCAGAGATGGCCGGCAAGCTTTTGGCTAATGCCATCATCATCGCCGCCCTGATGGAAGCTCTCGGTCTTCTGGCTTTCGTTGTGGCGATTCTGCTTTATTTGAACGGTACTAAGGTCTAGTCTTTCTCTCCGGACTCTCTTGTCCATGCGCATTGCAAGGGCGAGAGATTCCGGTTGCCGGCAAGCTGACAGTCAGTATCTCCGTCACTCCGACCAAACTTTGGCAATGGAGCAACGAAGCGAGACGGTCAAGCCACTGGAAGGAAAAGACAGTCCTGAGGACGCACCGCAACCATGTTTGACATAAACGCTACATATCTCATTTTTATCGCCAGCTTTCTGGTTTTCATCATGCTTTTAAACGAGATCATGTTGAAGCCGGTTGGTCGCGTGCTGGAAAAGCGCGCGGAGAAAATTCGCAATGACATCGAAGATGGGAAGTCAGCCCGCGTGCAGGCCGAGGAGGTACTGGACGGATACCACCAGCAGCTGTTCAAGACGAAGAGCGAGGCGCAAGCCATCATCAACGAAGCCTTAGAGAAGGCCAACTATCACCGTAATACGGAGATGGCCAAGATTAAGGAAGAAGGGCGCAGACGGGTCGACGCTGCCAAAGCCGAGATTGCTGTTGAGCGCTCCAGTTTGATGGAGGAGCTGACCAAGCAGGAATCCCAGTTGGTTAAAACCATCATGGAAAAGCTGCTCGGTGAGCCGGTCGTGGTCAATTTAGAACACGACAAAGTGCGTCGAGCTCTCGAGGAAGCGTGCTGATGCTTCTGTTTGCAACTATGGAAAACACAAACACTCTATTTGCCTTGTTTGAGAATAACCTGTTTAACTGGGTGGTTCTGCTCGGGGCGGTTTTTTGGCTGTGCGGAAAGTTCATGCCAGGCCTGTTCGCTTCCAGAGAAGAGAGCATCAATACTGCTTTGCAGGATGCGTCGCGAGTGCGGGCCGAAGGCGAGGCTTTCCTCGAAGCTCAGAAGCAAAAAATTGCCAATGCCGAAAAAGAGATGGACAACATTTTGGCTGAGGCGGTGCAAGTTGCTAACGAGATGCGGCAACAGATGGAGTCTCAAACTCAAAAGGAGATGAATGATCTTCGGTTGAGAATCGAGCAAGAGATCGTCAACGAGCGTCAGTTGGCCATCTCGCAATTGCGTACGGCTGCTTCCAAAGCGGCAATCAAGTTGACAGAAGCAGCATTGCCTGCTGCCATCACTGATGGTTCGCGCGCGCGATTGCTCGATCAGTTCATAGACCAATTGGAGGTAGCCCGTAAGTAATTATGAAGACTGAACAGGCAAGAGTAGCTTCCAAATATGCCGAAGCCTTAATCGAGCTGGCTTACCAGGCTGGAGATAAAGTTGCCGAGTCTATCGCGGGCGATCTCAATGCGATCAACGAAGTGGTGGCATCTACTGCCGAATTCACTATTGTTCTCAATCATCCGGCAATCCGCAGTGATGAGAAAAAGAGGCTACTGCTCAGTCTCTTCGAAGGCAAAGTAAATGAGTTGACTGCCAGGCTGGTAAGTTTGCTTTGTGACAAGCGTCGCCTCGAGCTTTTGACACATATTGGAGGCGAGTACGTAAAACTTTTGCGTACCCGCAAGAATGTGGCGAGCGCCACGTTGACATCGGCCGAGCCGTTGTCAGATGCTTCAGTTGCTTCGATCAAAACCAAGTTGACGGAAAAACTTGGCAAGCAGCTGGAGCTCGATGTGTCGGTTGACCGTTCGCTTATAGGCGGACTGATGCTGCGCGTCGGCGATCAAGTCCTGGACGGCAGTCTGCGCGGCAAGCTCCAAGTGCTTGAGCGGACGCTTCTTTCCGTTTAGACAGGCAATAAATAGTTCCCGACCAAAACGACCAAACGAACAGAGGTTCAGAAAAGAAATGGCAATCAGACCCGACGAAATCACATCAGTTTTGAAAGCCCAGCTCGAGCAATACAAATCGACGCTGAATGTTACCAATGTGGGTAGCGTGCTTCAGGTCGGCGATGGCATCGCTCGCGTTTACGGCATGGAGCAGGCGATGGCTGGTGAGCTCGTCGAATTCGAAGACGGCCATGGCACGATGGGGATGGTGCTCAACCTCGAAGAGGACAACGTCGGGATCGTAATTCTCGGTGAAGGCCGAGAGATTCTCGAAGGCATGACCGTCAAGACTACCGGGCGGATTGCTTCTTGCCCGGTCGGTGAAGGTATGCTCGGAAGGATAGTCGATCCGATCGGACAGCCGCTGGATGGCAAAGGACCGATTGCTGCAACGGAATATCGGCCAATCGAATTTAAAGCGCCTGGTATCGTCAGCCGCCAGTCGGTTTGCGAACCGCTGATGACAGGCATCAGTGCTATCGACGGCATGATTCCAATCGGCAGAGGTCAGCGCGAGCTGATCATCGGCGACAGACAAACCGGCAAGACTGCTATCGCCATTGATGCCATCATCAACCAGAAGAATCAGCCCAATCGCCCAATCTGTATATATGTCGCAATTGGGCAGAAAGACTCCAATATCGGCCGGATTCAAAAGATTCTCGAAGAAAATGGCGCCATGGAGTACACCGTAATCGTCAACGCCCCGGCTACGGCAGCTGCGGCTCTCCAGTTCTTGGCACCATATACCGGTGCTGCAATCGGGGAATACTTCATGTTCAAGGGACAGCACGCTCTATGCGTCTATGACGATCTCTCCCGGCATGCCCAAGCCTATCGCGCGATGAGCTTGCTTCTCCGCCGTCCGCCTGGTCGTGAAGCCTATCCTGGCGACGTGTTCTACCTGCACAGCCGCCTTCTGGAGCGTGCTGCCAAGCTGTCGGCTAAATTGGGCGGCGGATCTCTGACAGCCCTTCCAATTATTGAAACTCAAGCCGGTGACGTCTCGGCCTACATCCCAACCAACGTCATTTCGATTACAGATGGTCAGATCTTCTTGGAGTCCGACCTCTTCTATGCCGGCGTCAGACCAGCTATCAACGCCGGTATCTCAGTCTCTCGGGTCGGTGGCGCGGCTCAGACAAAAGCGATGAAGCTGGTCGCCGGTAAGTTGCGACTCGACCTTGCTCAGTTCCGTGAATTGGAGGCGTTCGCGCAGTTCGCCTCCGATCTCGATAAGGCAACGCAGGACCAGATTCGGCGCGGGCAGAAGTTGACGGAAGTGTTGAAGCAGCCGCAATACCAGCCATTGCTCTTGGCTCAACAGGTATCAATTATTTATGCAGCTAACAGCGGTGTTCTCGACAACATCGACAGCAAAGATATCCCCAAGTTCAAGACCGAATGGTTCAAATATCTCTCTGCTCAAGCCAAAGACACCGAAGCCAAGCTTGCTAGCGGCGACAAGCCGTCGAAGGAAGACGAAAAGGCTCTGCTCGACCATCTGGTCAAATTCAGAGACAACTTCTTCAAGGCGTAATTGGCGATTCAACCGGCAAGCAATAGTGTTTGCTGGAGACTCTCCGCTAAAGCTGGTTCGAACCCCGCTACCCCAAAAACGATTTAAAAGAAAGCAATGGCAAATCTCAAGGCAATCAGACGCAGAATTAAGAGTGTTCAAGCGACCCAAAAGATCACTCGCGCCATGCGATTGGTGGCCGCGGCCAAGGTGCGGCGCGCTCAACTGCGCGTGCAAGCCGCCCGCCCATTCACTACTCGCGTCGTGAAACTGCTGCGCGAAGTGGTGCGCGATACTGCAGCGATCGATTTGCAAGAGCTTCCACTTTTGCATCGCCGGCCGGTGCACAATGTTGGGTTGATCGTTTTGTCTTCCGATCGCGGTTTGTGCGGCTCCTACAATACAACAGCATTTCGCGTTGTGTTGGAGCGCATCCAGCAGCTTGAAAAGGAAGGTAAGAAACCGCATCTCATTCTGGTCGGTTTGAAAGCGGTGGCCTTTTTTAAGCATGTCAAGGTGGAGAAGCTGAAGACTTATACTTTGCTGCCGGCGATTCCAACCGTGGAGGAAGCCAAGCTGATTGCGGATCAAGCTGCTGAAATGTATGTCAGCGGTAAGCTCGATGCCGTCGAAGTAATTGGCACGCAGTTTATCTCTATGTTGCGCTCGAATGTCGTCAACACCAAGTTCTTGCCGATTGATCTGCCTGCTGCCGAGGAGCACCATCCGCTTGAACCGCAGATGCTGTTTGAGCCGAGCATTCAAGAGGTGCTAGAGCTGCAGCTGCTGCCGAAGTATATTGAAAACGTGATCTTTCAGGCGCTCCTGGATGCATCCGCTTCAGAATTGGCAGCCCGAATGAATGCGATGACGAATGCCTCCAATAATGCTCGCGATTTGATCAGCGCTCTCACGCTTGTATACAACAAGGCCCGCCAAGCCAGCATTACGCAAGAGTTGTTGGAGATAGTCGGCGGTGCGGAAGCGCTTAAGGGTTAGTCTCTTGGCAACAGTTGACTCTTACTGCATCCCCCTATAATTGGGTGATGACTACGAGCAGTCCCAGTTTTGAGGATGAAAACGCCGACGAGATGGAAGCGGCTGCTGCGCTGTCGGCTGTTTTGTCGTGCCTGACCGAAGAGCAGCTCGGTTCGGCACCGTCAGATCAGTGCGAGTCTGTCAGTCTCTGGCAAGCTTCTACCCGCCTCAAGTCATGCGGACTCTCTGTCGGACGCTTGGAGCAGATTTGGCCGGCTTCAGGACAGATGAGCTTGTGGCAGGCTTCCAACTTCAAGTACTTGCCTTGCCTATTTGCTCTGGCGCTGTCGTTGTTGTGCTCCGCCTTGCCAGCCGATGCGCGCCCATCTTCGAGCAGCACTGTTAGCGGTCTAAAGCAGGACAGCAGCGCCTTTAGGTCCACTGAGAAGGTTGCTGGCGCCCCGGGAATTGCACCAACCTTCGAGCCTGTTTCGATTGAAAGCTCTTTCAAAATTCGAGTTGCTCTCTTGCTTGGTGCCGGCAAGCTGACTGTGACCTTGCCGGATGGTGCAGAGCTGAAATCTCCGGAAAACGGATGCACGATGGCATCATTGCCGGCAGACAGTCGTTGCACATTTGACTACAGTGCACCGGCCGGAGTGGCATGCGAAGTTCAAAACGCCGCTGCTGAATTAGTTGGGCAGAAAGGCGGTCAAAAGCGGATGGTGTCCCCGGGCAGATCTTTCATCGTCTCGGTGGGACCGGAAGCAGTTTTCGGGTTGGGCGACAAGCTCTATAGAGGCGCGCTGTTCGTTTGCTTGTCTGGCAATGGCAGCGGGCTTAATGCCGTCAACTTGGTCGACCTCGAAGAATATCTGCTCTCCGTGGTGCCGGCCGAGATGCCTGGCAGCTGGCCTCCAGAGGCTTTGAAAGCGCAGTCGATTGCTGCAAGATCGTACGCTGTTGCCAATCTCGGCAAGCACGAGCAAGATGGATTCGATCTCAATTGCAATGCAGAAGATCAAGTCTACAACGGAGTTGCCGCAGAGACGCACGCAACGAATCAAGCGGTGGCCGACACTGCTGGTCTGGTGCTGAAGCACGATGGGCGAGTGATTTCTGCTTTCTTTCATAGTACCAGCGGTGGTTACACCGAGCTGGCCGAGCATGTCTGGGGCAGACCGGTGAAGTTCTTGAAGTCGGTTCCGGACTATGACGATACCGCTCCCTTTTTTACCTGGACTCAGAAGTTGACCCCGGAGACTATCGAGCAGTCGCTTCGCAAGAATGGTTACAATCCCGGCGATTTGCTTGGAATGTATGTGCTGGCGCGCGCGCCGACCGCCCGGGTGCGCCATGTGATGGTAGTTGGCAGCCAGGGTGTAAGGCTGATGGGCGGTGACGAATTTCGGAGACTGCTGAGCTTGCCCAGTAGCAATTTTAATGTCGGGCATGAGCATGGTGTTTATCTGTTTGCCGGTCGTGGCCATGGACACGGTCTTGGTTTGTCTCAATGGGGAGCCCGGACGCTGGCGGAAAACGGATATAATGCAGCTCAAATTCTTACGTATTACTATAAGGATGTATCGCTGGACTACTTGTAAGGCTAAACTTAAGATTGGCCAATTGCGGGTTTTGAGATAGTAGAGCAACCCGATTCAGCGACCTGATGAGGTACTTTCAGTGCTGCCTGTAATAGCTATATTAGTCATGCTGGGCATCCTCAGTTTGATCATAATCGTCCATGAATTTGGACACTATCTGGTGGCAAGGCTTTTCGGATTCCAGACCCCGGTTTTCGGTTTTGGACTGCCGTTTTTAGAAGGTGTGCCGCTGGTCGGCAAGCACTGGGTAATCGGGCATCGTTGGGGCACAGAGTTTCGCGTCCATGCGCTCTTGATGGGTGGTTATGTGGCGATTCCCGAACTCGGTGACGAGTCTTCTTTGCAAGAAGAGCTGGGTGGGATTGCTCTCAAGCCTTTCCGCAAATTTCCGATTTGGCAGAGAGTCTGCGTTGCTTCCGCCGGTGTAGCATTCAATATCATTTCGGCCTATCTGCTCATGCTTGTCATGTTCTTCACGCTCGGGCAACCGATTCAGCCGACCGTCGTTCACTCGCTCATCAAAGACAATCCGATCGCCATGAACGCCGGTGTCAAGGCCGGCGATCAGCTTTACGCAATAGCCGGGCAAAAAGTATTGAGCCCGGATGACGCCGTACGTATTTTGGGTGGGCACAAAGCGCAAGAGATTCAGCTTGAATTGGTTCGCAACGGTGAGCGGAAAGAGATCTCGCTCGTAACGAATGCCCGCGGCAAGGTTGGCATGGCGCTCGTATCGCGAGGAAAGGCCAAGTGGGAGCCGGTAGAGGGCGATTTCTTCAGGGTTGCCGGGCTGGCCATGGCGCGTCTGTGGACGCTGACCGTCAATATGGTAGAGGCGATCGGGCAGCTCTTTTCCGGTATTTTTAGCGGCGGCGGCGGTGAGAAGGGACCGGCCCTTGGTCTGCAGGATCTGCACGGTGTCTTTGCCGTGATCAAGATCGGTGCTGATATTGCACAGCAGGATTGGACGCAGCTATTCATCTTCACGATCATGATTAGTATGGATATCGCCATCATCAACATCATGCCGTTTCCGGTGCTGGATGGCTGGCATGTTCTCTGCTTCCTGCTCGAGAAGCTGCGTGGTAAGCCTCTTCCAGAGAAACCTAATGCTGAAATCATGAAGTGGGGAGTGATTACTCTGCTTGTGCTGATGGTGCTGGTGACGGTCAATGATGTCTCTGCCTGGCTGCAAGGCAAGCTTAACTTCAAGCTGGACAGAGACGAGAAGACTAAGCAATCAACACCTTCGGGAAAACAGTCCTCCGACGTTCCAGCCGGAACAGCAGTACCCGAGTCAGCCGACAGTCGAAAGTCGGACGGAGCATCCGGGGATAATCCGGCGGCAGAAGCCAATCCAGCTGGCCAAACTGCAAAATCAGAGTCGAGCGCAAGCGAGCCGACTGCAGATTCAAAGCCAGCGGCAGCGGGCAGCGCTGGTGTTCCGACCGCGCCTGAATCGAGCCCGCCCAATCAGCAGCCGGAAGTTACCCCACCGACCGACGGCAAGTAATACAATAGCTTTGTAGCCAGACTTTCAGGGACAGGAAACCATGCCACAGTACGACTATCGCTGCCAGGATTGCCGCGAGCCATTTTCGATTGAGCGCTCCATGAACGATAACACCGAGCCCAGCTGCACGCACTGCGGCAGCGGTAATGCTGCCAGGATCTGGAACGCTTTCATCATGACCAGCGGCTCTACTCAGGATGTCGGTCAAGGGGTCGACCAAGCAAGCGCGCCTTCCAAGAAGTCAGGCTGCGGATCTTGCAGCTCTCACTCCTGTGGAACCTGTCACTAAGCAACTCCAGCTTGGTTACAAGCTGAAATCTCCCATTTCGTGGAGATGCGCCGAGCGTTTCCAAAGGCGCTGTGTCACGAATCGGTTAGCAGCTCAGTTCGCCGTGGCTGATTGAGAATGTGTCGAGCAGCGCTCTCAACTTCTCTTCTTCGTCTTCAGGCAGGGCGAATGATTCATCGTCATTGGGAAAGCCTGTTCGTCTGACATCTTCGGCGTAGTCGGTGACCGACTGATTGCAGACTTCGGCCAGATTGGCGTAACGGCGAACGAAGCGTGGTTGAAAGTCGGTGTACTTGCCTAGCAAGTCGTCGGTCACCAGGATTTGACCGTCGCAATACTTGCCTGCACCGATTCCGACGGTTGGAATAGTCAACTGCTCGCTGATAATCTTTGCCACCACTGTCGGTACCATCTCCAGTACCAGGCTGAAAATGCCGGCTCTCTCAAGAGCTAGAGAATCTTGAATCAACTTAGCTGCTTGCTCGGCGCTGCGACCTTGCACCCGCGTGCCGCCCAGGGCGTGAATCGACTGCGGTGTAAATCCGAGGTGTCCCATCACAGGAATTCCCATATCAACCAGGCGGCTGACTGTCTCCAGGTTGAGCGGCGTGGCTCCTTCTAGCTTTACCGCTTCGGCTTGAGATTCTTTGATGAACCGTCCGGCATTGGTGATCGCTTGTTTCTGGTCGACCTGATAGCTCATAAACGGCAGATCGGCAACCACAAAGGCTCTGGTGACGCCCCGGGTTACCGCCTTGGTGTGATGAATCATCTCATCCATCGTCACGGCGTGAGTAGTCGGGTGGCCCAGTGCTACCATCGCCAGGCTGTCACCAACCAGAATTAAGTCGACGCCCGCCTTGTCCAGTATCTTAGCGGTCGAATAGTCGTAAGCGGTAAGACAGACTATCTTTCGCCCTTCTTGCTTGTACTTCTGAAATGTAAGGGTAGATACTTTTTTTGTCATAAGTCCGCCCGCCGAATAAAGATATGCAAAAGCAACGTTGCATAGTGTATCTCGAATATTCAAAAAAGATACAGAGTTTCACCTGGAGATATCTTCATTTGGCTTGACGCCTCAATAGCCGCGTTTTCGCAATTGCTCTTGACGGGCTCGCTCGCGTGCGTCTTGCTGCTGGAGGGCGACGATATGTTTGGGGTCGTACGGATACTTGCCAGCAATCTCGTGGAACTTCTGATACATCATTCCAGCGTCGGCAGGAAGATTCATCTTCTCGAGCAGATACGCCATGTTGTAGACTGCACCATCGAACTTAGGCAGAATCATCATTGCCGACTGGAACTTAGCCATCGCGCCGTTGAGATCGCCTTCTGCTTCCAGGCAGAGACCGTAGTTCTGAGTAGCTTCGAAGCTAGTTGGGTTGAGCTCCATCGCTCGCTGAAAGGAGGCTTTTGCCCCCTCCATATCGCCGTTGTCGTACTGCCCTATCCCTTTGATCACCAGCGCTTGAATCTCTTCTGGATCGTAAGTCAGCGGTTTCTTGCGGCTCTTTGCGCCTTTTCGCAGCTCCTTTTCAATCTCTATGATGTGCTTTTGAATGTCCTTGTTGGCGGGCATCATCGGTGCTAAGTCTTTCCAAGCTTCAACAGCATCAATCATTCTTCCTTTAAATTCATAGCACAGCGCCGTGCTGTACTTGAGCAGAAGCGGATCGACTTTGGGAAATCCTTCCTTTTCGGCATACAACGGGTTGATCTTTTCTGACTCCTTTATTTCGGCCAGGCAACGGTCGAGATCGCCGCGAAAGTATCTGAGCTTGCCCAGCTCCCAGTGCGCGGCAGCGAAACGACCGTCGCACATGAGCGCTCTTCTTAATTCTGCTTCGGCGTCGTCGAGCTTGCCGGTGGCACAGTGAATCTGACCCAAGTGGTAATGCACCATCGGATTATCAGGAACCAGCTTGGAAGCAATTGAAAGTTTCATCAGCGCCTCCGGGAGGTCGCCGGTTTTGGCTCGTTCGAAAACAGCCAATCCGAGATCGCGTTGAGCCTGCCAGTAATCAGGCTTGAGCTCGCAAGCGGTGTTGTACTCCTCGATTGCATGGTCGAGATCGCCTCGGCGCTGCAAAACTTCTCCCAGGTGATGGTGCGCAAACGGGTATTTCGGGTTGATTCGCAAGCATTCGCCGAACTCATGCTGTGCTTCTTGCAGCTTGCCGCGCTTCATGAGGAACATCCCATGCGAGTTTCGACAATCCAGGAAATTGTAGTCGAGCGTGAGCGCGGCTTGGTAGTTCATTTCGGCATTATAGTTATCGCCGTTGTCCGCTTGGGCCTGAGCCATCAGCAGGAAGGCGTATTTATTGGCGTTGTCGGCGCCGATCGCCTTTTTGCAAAGGTTGATGGCGCTGACATAATCGTCCCCTTTATAAGCTTCCATCGCCTGCTGGTAAAACATGATTGATCTGGACTTACTCGGTCCGAATCTCTCTTGCCCAGCAGCTGACAACTGCGCGCCTCCATACAAGAGACCTACCAGAGCGCCTACCAGAAGCACAAGGGACAGTCTGCAAATCATAAAGCTTACTCCCGAGCCGTTAGTGCAAAATTGAGCTAGATATCATTCTAGCGTTTTGCGCTCGGTGGTTATTGATCCAGCTGGTTCTCTTTCGTATATCTGTGAATCAGATCGCCCATCATCAGTGTTGCGGCCATCGAGCCGTATCGTCTGGCTTGCCGGTCGGTGTGCTCGCGGGCCGCTTTCTGCAAGCCGAAGCTGTTGGCAATTCCTCGGCGAGTGATTGTCATCGGCTCTTGCGTAAAGCGCCGAATGGCAGACGGAGCGGTGCCGACTGAAAACGGGTTGCCGTTTTCATATTGAGCCATCAGGCTGTCCCACATGAGATTAATGTGGTCGAGCGACTTTGCTTCATCTTGACCTTTGGCGGTTGCCCGCTTCCAAGCTAGCAATGTCGCTGTCGAAACTTCAAACGGTCTGAAATCTTCCTTGTTGAAAGGAGTCAAGAGGTTGTCCTTGCCCTTGCTTGCGGACTCCACCATTTGATCGGCCAGGAAGCTTATGCGCTTCCAGGTGGCCGGCATGTTCGGCAGAATGTCGTTCAAGCTCTTGCCTTCCAGCGCTTGCAGAGGGGTTTCAAGCTGAGCTTTCACAAGGTGCTTGGCGACTGGGTCCCACCACTTGCGCGGGATGGCAAAATAGTCGCCTTTCTTGTCGGTGCTTGCAAAGACGTAATTGTCGCCCTGGCGGCTGACGAGATTGGCGACTTCCTCCAGTTCCAAGGCCAGGCTCTCGAGCTCTTTGTCGCCGCCGGCATGCTTGGCCCGCTGGCGTACGGTCTCAGCCGAGACTAAGAGCCGCCAGCGGTCCACACCGTGTGCTTCAAAGACATCATTGCCAAACTTCTGCCCGTAGACGCTTCTGGTTTCCAGTTTGCCGCCGGCTCTTAGTGATTTCAACAAAACTGTTAGTGAATCGGGCGTGCCAAGCACGGTTACGCCGGTGCCGCCGATATCTGACGTATTCTCGTTTCTTTGCGCGATCAGAATTTTCGTAAACAGCGTCTTGACCGGCACTTCTCCGGCGCCTGGCACCAGAATCTTGGCGTCCAACGGAATCTGCGCTTCTTTCATAGCAGCATCAACTGCTCCGCCTATGACGGTTTTGACCTGCTCGTCGGTAAACTTCGCAAGCGTTGGAAACAGAGCATTGTGTCCGTACACTTCGTGCGCGTTGATCGGCTGAAACGGTCCGCGCAGTTCAACTTGCGAGCGCGGGAATTTAGTGACCGAGCCGTCGACCGTGCCGAATATGTGCGGTTGGGTGTAGTTATCGGTGCCGCCGACGCTGAACTTCGTGACCGCCACGCCGTCGAAGAGCGGCTTCTTGATGCCGGCTTGCTTCATACCGTCAATCAAGATACCCATATAATCTTCACCGGTAATATTCAGCCTTCTCACTAATGGGACGCCGAGCTCGGATTGCAGCGCTGCAGACGCGTGGTCGTTCAGCAATTGTCCGACGTACTCGACGTCTTCCTTAGTCTTGATTTGATTGGCGATGTCGATCAGTTGCCTGTTGGGTCTTTCGTAAATCGGATCGTAAAGCGGCACTTTGCGATCTTTGTCGATCACGCCCCAGAGCGGACCTTTGACCGCGTCTTGATAGTCGGCGATGCCGATCTGGAGAGGATCCCAGGCTTCCTGTCGCTTCTTCGCTTCGGCTGAGAGTTTGTCGAAAATCGGACCTTCATTTTCCGGGCTAACCTTTACGGCGGGCGTGGTTGGCGGTGTGCCGGCACTGCCGTCTCCAGGGGCTTTGACATCGACCGGCTCTGGAAAGACATCGCCGGCTATTTTAGCCACTTTCGCTTTGCCAGCCAGCTCGCCAGCTTCCGGTGTGAGCGCAGCGGCTGGATTGGCCGGTTTTACCTCGCCTGCCAGTTTCACGGCAGCCCAATCAGCCTCATGAGCCTTGTCACCGAGCTGTGCATTGATAGTCTCGCTGTATCCGATTCGTTTGCCATTGGCATCTAATGAGCCTTGCCGGTAGAAGCCGCCTTGTACAGGAGGGGGGTCGGTCGGAACCGTCTCTTTCTGCCCCAATCGCCAGAAGACGCTGTCCTCGATGTTCTGTGCACCCTTTCTAGCGGCGCTGACGACCGCGTCCTTCTGTTCTTTAAACGAAAGCGTCGGAGCGACTATCTCCTTCGGTCTGACAGCTTCTGCGGCTTTGTCACAGGCCGAATCGAGTGTGCTGGCTATGCGCTTTAGTCCTTTGTTTAGTGGATTACCGTCCGCATTCCAGAAGGCATCTCTCGATTGCTCGAAGGTTAAGTAGCCGGCCGGTCCTCGGCTGGATTTGAGGTAATTGGCCATCCGCCGCTCGCCGCGCATGCCGACATAGCAACCGGTGATTGAATCAAAGGCGAAAAGTCCGATTCCTTTCGACATCTTTTCGGCAGCTCTGTCTACGCCTGCCATATCTTTGGCGTTGTAGGCTTCCTTCGATCCCTGCCAGATCGGCTTGGCGCCGTCATAAGCCATGTATCCCAGCATTAGTGTTCCCGCCAGCGCTTTGGTTACGCCTTGTTCGGGCAGATAACGGCGCATGACCATTCCGGCCAGATAGGCGGTACCCATCTTGGTGGCGAATTCGACTGGGTGTGCAACGCTGTATTTGACTGCATGCGCCAGTCCATCGGTCAGTCCGTGGAATACTCCTTTGCCGACGGCCACTGCGACTCGGGCACCGCCTGAAGTGTTGATGGTCGAGTCGACCGTTTCGCCGGCAGTGCGTGCAATCTTGTCGTCCAGGTCAGCCAGCCCCTGAAGCACCTCATTGATGGCATGGGCAGAGAAGCTATCATTTTGTCCAGGCTTTTTGTCATTGCCTTCAAAGCTTTCACCCATTGCGGTGTCTCCTTAATGTGCTGCGCCTTCCACTTACGGGGATGGCAACATCAAGGAGATTACGAGACTCCGCCCGGCCTGTGAATTCGGGGAATTACGATTCTGTTCGTAGATTCCCCATTATTAGCAGCGACAAAGGACTGATTATAGGTCTGAGGCTGCCTGGCTAATGCTACAGTCCGAGTTCGACCCGGCCAGATAGATAAGGGACCGCTGAGTTTTTCTGTCATAATTAGCGGGTGTTATGCAGGAGGTCGACCAGAAGTGTTGACGCATCCTATCTATCACTTGCCGGCGTGGCTAACACCACGTCAGAGCTTTTCGATGCAGCCGGAGATTTCGGCTCGAGAAATCTTTGCCGAAGTTTGTATAACATCGAGCCGGGCGGTCTAGTGGCGGCCGGCTCCACAGTTTTTCCTGGTGTTTGAAGACGGCTGACCGAGCCGCTGCTACTGGTAAATCCAAGAAAGGATTGGACCGTGGACGACAAGATAATTGACAGAATTCGAGGAACCTTTCTGGGCAGCGCCTGCGCCAATTCGCTCGGTGGCAGTTGTGTCGGATTGAATCGCAAAGATGTGCTGGCAAGTTTGAGCACAGCTTGCCTGCGCGACTACAGTCCTGGACTTTCGCGCAGCTTCTTACCTGATCATCAACCCGGCGCGGTTCTGGCCGATACCTTTCTGGCTCTTGAGCTGGCTGAATCACTGGTCGCAAACGGTGGCGAGTTCGACGCAGGTGATTTAAGAGGGCGATATAAAAGGCTTTTGGAGTGCGATCGGTTTCTAGCCAGCGGGCCGGGTTCAAGTTGTCTGTCGGCGCTCAGGCGCAATGTCGACGGTGGCTCTGCCGTAAACGACGGCTCGCAGGAGGCAACTCACGATCATGGGGCGGCAAGAGCTTATCCGGTGGGATGCTTGCCTGACCGAGTCGACCCGGTCCAGCTAGCGACAGACCAAGCCAAGCTCTTTCAAGGAGACAGTCGTGTTTGGGCGGCTGCGGCGGTATTGGCGCACTCGGTTTCGCGACTGGTCAGGGGCGATCGGCTCGACACGGTCGACCAGGTGCGCGGTTACGTTCGGCGCGAATTCGAAATAGCCGGCGCAATCGACGAGCGATTCGCGGAATGGTGGGATGATGTCGCACCAGACCTCGATTACAGTCGTCCAGCCCACGAGCTACCTTATTCATTGGTAAATGTCTCCTGCGAAGTAAATGAAGCGGTGCCCACCGCCGTCGGAATTTTTCTCATTTTCAGGCACAACTTCGAGGAGGCGGTCTGTGCCGCTGCTTGCGCTGGTGGCGACACTGATACGGCAGCTGCAATGGTGGGAGCGCTAGCTGGTGCATATCATGGTGCTTCGGCGATCCCGAAACGCTGGCTTGACAAGCTCTCGGAATTGGACCGATTGGAAAAGGTAGCAGCCAGTCTGGTCGATCTCTGGTAAACGTCACAGTTCTGTCATTGAATTTGCGGCAAACAAGCGCGGAATCTGGAGCTTGTGTACAATCTGCCAGTGGCGCGAAAGTCGGCGCTTGACTGGCAGTGCCAAGAGACTTAAGCCGGAGACGTTGCTTGATTGATAGTTTGAAATGGGAGGGACGCAGAACGTGGGTAGTTTAGTAGACAAGGTGGCGATCGTCACAGGTTCCGGACGCGGAATTGGCAGATCGATTGCTGAGGCGCTTTTAAATGAAGGAGCGCAGGTAGTTATCTCGGACATCAACGAGGAGCTAATCACACAAACCACCGCTGAGCTTACGAGCAAAGGCGGCAAAGTTCTCGGCGTTGCTTGCAATGTGACTGTCTCCGAAAGCATCGACAAGATGGTCGAAACGGTTATCAGCACTTGGGGCCGGGTCGATATCCTGGTCAATAATGCCGGCATCACCCGAGATGCGCTCTTCATGAGAATGAGCGAAGAGCAATGGCAAGCAGTAATCGACACCAATTTGACCTCGGCATTCAAGGTGACCAAACCGGTCGTCAAGGTGATGTCCAAGCAGCGGTCCGGGAGAATCATTAATATTGCCAGCACCACTGGAGTTCATGGCAACTTCGGTCAGGTCAATTACGCAGCTGCCAAAGCCGGACTGATCGGATTGACTAAAACCGTTGCGCTCGAGTACGCCTCGCGTGGCATCACTTGTAATGCGGTTGCGCCGGGCTTCATAGACACGGCGATGACCCAAGCGTTGGGTGAGGAAATAATAAGCAAGGTGACTGAAAAAATCCCGATGGGCCGGATGGGCACACCGGATGATATCGCTCAAGCCGTGGTCTTCTTTGCTGGTCCCGGTGCTTACGTCACGGGACAAGTGCTGGAAGTAAATGGCGGTTTATACACGTAGGCCAATTTGTGAAGAGATGATGCTGTGCCGGTACGGCTGCACGGACGACGTGATATTCTAAGTCCTCTGTCACAGCTTAGTAACAGCCACTCAATTGCCTTTTTCGGATTAGGGGGTAATAACGACTCATGGAAGAAAAGGAAGCCTTCGAGCGAGTAAAGAAGGTAACGGTCGCTCAGTTAAACGTGAACGCCGACGAAGTTACGATGGAAGCGAGCTTCACGAAAGATTTGGGCGCTGATTCGCTCGACACGGTCGAGTTGGTCATGGCCCTTGAAGAAGAGTTCGGAATGGAAATTCCGGACGAAGACGCCGAAAAGATTACAACAGTCGGCGAAGCGGTGAAGTATATCTCGCAGCACATCTAGGGTCCCCGCTCCAACGGGAGCGCCCTTGATCTGTCGCTGTCGACGCATGCGGGGCGGACTCCTGTGGTGAGCGGCCCCAGGAATCATCGTTTGCAATGACCAATGAACGTGTAGTTATCACCGGGATCGGAACCGTCTCCTCAGTAGGGGTCGGTAAAGATGACTTTTGGGCAGGTATTCTCGCCGGCCGATCGGGCGTCAGCCAGATCAGTCTCGTCGCTGAGAAGTACCTGTCTGCTTGTCGGATTGGCGCTGAGATCAAAAATTTCGATCCGACCCAGTTTATGGAGCCTAAACAGGCGAAACGAATGGACCGGTTCATTCAATTTGCCGTCGCCGGCAGCAAGCTGGCGGTGCAAGATGCCAAGCTCGACATGACCAAGGAGGACGCCACAAGAGTCGGCGTTGTAGTTGGTTCTGCCGCAGGCGGATTTCAGACGATTGAGAATCAACATACGGTGCTTTTGGAAAAGGGGCCCGGCCGCGTTTCGCCCTTCACCGTACCGATGCTGATAGTCAACATGGCGGCCGGTTGGGTCTCAATCATGCATGGTGCTAAGGGACCAAACTCCTGCACAGTGACTGCTTGTGCTACTTCTGCTCATTCAGTCGGAGATGCCTTTCGAATCATTCAGCGCGGCGATGCCGATGTCATGCTGGCAGGCGGCAGTGAAGCGCCCATAACCGCGGTTTGCATGGCCAGTTTCGCGGCTGCGCGCACGCTGTCTACTCGCAACGATCAGCCGGAAGCGGCAAGCCGCCCGTTCGACAAAGACCGGGACGGTTTTGTCATGGGTGAAGGTGCGGCTATTCTCGTGCTCGAATCCTTGAAACACGCCCAGGCTCGTGGCGCATACATTTATGCTGAGCTGGTCGGCTACGCGATGACCGGCGATGCGTTCGATATCGTTCAACCGTGTGTTGACGGAGACGGTGCTCGCCGCGCGATGGAGCTTGCTTTAAAGGACGCTAGTTTGAAACCTGAGCAAGTTTCATACGTGAATGCGCATGGCACTTCGACCATGCTTGGAGACCGGGCCGAGACCACTGCCATCAAACGGGTTTTCGGTGAGCATGCCACCAGCAAGAAATTAGCAGTCAGTTCGACCAAGTCGATGACCGGGCATTTACTGGGTGCAGCTGGCTCACTGGAAGCAGCGGTTTGTGTTCTTGCTATTGCGCAGCAAGCTTTACCACCGACTATCAATCTGGATAATCCGGACCCTGAATGTGACCTCGACTACATTCCAAACGTGGCCAGGAAAAATGTTCAGGTCAATGTCGCAATGTCCAATAGCTTTGGATTCGGCGGGCACAATGCTTGTCTGGTCTTTAAGAAGTTTGAGCAATGAGCGGTCTGGCAGCTCGGGCCGACAACTTGCTTTCAGCTTTCAAAGCGCTTCGCTGGAGCCATTGATGAACGAGATCGTTTGCAAATCGATTGCGGAGCTTCGTGGCTTGTTGCTTGCCAAGCAGGTGAGCGCTCGCGAAATCTTGGCAGCTCACCGACAGCATGCAAGCGAGTTAGAGCCTAAGCTAAATGCTTTCAATTGCTTCACTTTCGAGTTAGCCGAACGTCAGGCCGAGCGGGTCGACCAGATGGTGGCTGCTGGTGAAAGTCTTCCACCTCTGGCTGGTGTTCCGGTCGCTCTCAAGGACAACATCTGTCTTGAAGGTTACCCGACTACTTGCTCCAGCAAAATTCTTGAGAGGTTTGTGCCGGTCTACCGGGCGACCGTAGTCGATAGGCTGCATGAAGCAGGAGCGCTCATCATCGGCAAGACGAATATGGACGAGTTTGCGATGGGTTCGTCTACTGAGAACTCCGCCTTCAAACTTACTTGCAATCCCTGGGACACCAGTACGGTGCCGGGCGGTTCTTCCGGTGGTTCGGCCGTTGCGGTGGCATCCGGTTGCTCGGTGGTTGCGCTCGGCTCCGATACCGGTGGTTCGATCAGACAACCGGCCTCCTTCTGTGGTGTCGTGGGGATGAAGCCGACTTATGGGCTGGTTTCACGTTTCGGATTGGTGGCATTTGCTTCCAGTCTGGACCAGATCGGCCCGCTCGGACGAGTGGTAGAAGATGTCGCACTTACTCTGCAGGCAATTGGTGGTCCTGACCGGCGTGATTCGACGTCTTTGAACGCGGCGCTCCCGAATCTCTTAACTGGAATCGACTCCGACATTCGCGGAATGAAGATTGGCATTATCAGCGAGCTTTCTGCGGACGGCATCGACTCTGAAGTACAAAATTCTGTCCAAGCGGCTGCCGCTACTTATCGTCAATTAGGCGCCGAAGTCTCCTCCGTCTCCCTTCCCAATGCCAAGCATGCTTTGCCTGTCTATTATTTAATTGCCACTGCCGAGGCCAGCGCCAATCTGGCCCGCTTTGACGGCGTCAGATATGGCTATCGCAATCTGGAGGCGCAAGACTTGCTGACTATGTACTGCAAGACCAGGCAGGAAGGCTTTGGACCAGAAGTGAAACGGCGGATTATGCTCGGAACCTATGCTTTATCGTCCGGTTATTATGATGCATACTACAAGAAGGCGCAGCAGGTCAGAAGATTGATCAAGAACGATTTCGATCAGGCGTTCCAGAACTTCGATTTATTGCTCAGTCCGACATCGCCCTCGGTGGCATTTGAGTTTGGAGCCAAGACTGCCGATCCGCTGCAGATGTATCTATCCGATATTGCTACGATCCCAGCCAATTTGGCTGGGATTCCTGGTATTTCGCTACCCTGCGGCTTCGGTCAGGGTGGGCGGCCTGTCGGTCTCCAGATCCTGGGACCGCTACAGGCTGACGCCAGGCTTTTACGGGCAGCCCATGCCTTCGAGCAAGCCACCGAGTTCCATAAAATGAAATCGCCAGTACTTTCTGCCGCTTGCGCGCGGTCCTGAAAGCAAGACAGCGCTTGCGCAAGGAGATAGTCTAATGAACAAGAGAATTCTACAGATCTTTACAGCGGCTGTAATTGCCGGCGCTCAAGCGCCGTGCGTACTGGCACAAAATGACTTTTTCGGCGGAAATCTGCCCAGCTCAGTTCCCAGTGCGGCCAATCCGCCTGCTACTGCAGGTGGTGCACAAGGCGGCGGTGATTACACCGATGATGAAAAGCGTATGCAGAAGAAGTACAAGTCGAGCATTCAGCATGCCAAGGATTTGGTGGGCAAAGGTGACTCCATGATGAAGAAGGGTGAGTCACGGCACAACGACAAAATGTACAAGAAGGGGAAAATCCTCAAGGAGATCGGCGAGAAACAGTTGGCAGAGCTTCAAGCCAACAATCCGTTTCCTGAGGATAAAGAGCCCAAGGATGGCAAGGAATCGAAAGATAAGAAGGCCGCGGCTCCTTAAGCCTCAATCGCCAGTTTGTTCGATTAAACTTTCAAATTCCACGAAAATTTCAGAGTCGCCTGTTAGATTTCCCTACAAAGGATCTGGCAGGTTTAAGTCCGACTGATAGCAAGACTGACTTTCCAGCTCCTCGATCTCCTCGCTCCAACCGGTTAAGCAAGCATGTAAACCGGGCCCAGATGGAAGATTGGGGGATTTCGCGATAGGCGTTCGACTGGATGGGTACATAGGTAGCAGCAGGACTGGCTGAGATTTAGGGGACTATGGTACGACAGGACGAAGGAAATTCTGCAGATGGTGGACTCGGAGGCAATCCGAGCGAACGTTCTAGCAGAAATAGAGATACCTCGAACTGGTCGGGAGCGCCGCCCAGCACCGCTCCGGCCGGCAAGCCGCACAACCGGAATCAGCCTCCAGCTCCGCCCTCATCGCCTGAAAGCGTTGAAATTGAGCAAGTTAGCCGCAGCAACGACTTGCAATTCAAGCTGGCTGACCTTTACGCCCGTGAGAATTTTTCGGACGGAGCACCGTTCGACGAGACTTATCTGCTCTTGAACCAACGCGAGCTTGCAAAGGCGTTCCTCGAAAAGCATAAGAAGGAGTTCGCTCAGCTCTATTTGGCTCATCACTATGCAAAGGAAAACGGATTGGACCTGGCATATGTCGATCAGTATCCCGAGCAACTTGCTCAGAACTACATGATGGGACATGCATTGGAGCTCGCTCGCGGCTACGTAACCGAACACCGAGTTCAGTTAGCGGAGGAGTTCCTGGCGAGCAATCAGATGGACTTGGCGCAGAGTTTCGTCGAAGAGCATCAACTAGATCTGGCGCAGCGATATGTTTCTGAGTATACGGAAAGGCTTGTTGCGTTAATGGATGGTAAGCGCGCCCAAGCAGCGTTAGCGAAGCTTCGGCAGGCTACGCCGGCTCAGGGAGCGGTCCAGGCTGCTGTTCAACCAGCTGTTCAGGCTACCGAACAAGTTCCGCCTAATTCATATATTGCTCCGCAGGCTCCAGCTGCCAGCGTCGCGGCCGGCGCCAATGACGTGCTTGCTGATCTGCCGACGATGGCCATCTTGACCAAGAAAACAGCCGAGTATTCTTCGATGTCTTCCGGACAGGCTGTTACTGAGGAGATGCCGATCTCCAATTATCGGCCGATGCCTCGCCTTCGGCCCCGCCGTCGCACAACGACAACTCAGCTTCCGCTAATGAATCCCGGTCAGGCAAATCCAGCTGCGCCCGGCTTGCCTGCTGCTCCGGCTCAACAGCCAGCAGTGTCGCCAGCTCTACCCGAGCAGCCGCTCGTTCCGGCTCAAGTCGCTCAAACTCAACAGCTTCCGCTCTATCAAGCTTTGCAATCAAGCTATCAATCAGTTCAAGCGAGCGATTCCAGCAGCGGATCGGATGCCGGTGCATCGAATCAGACCAGCTCATATGCCAGCCAATCCAGCCGTTCGTCCGCTTCCCCGCCGCCAGCTTCCCCGCTGGAATCGTACGCGCCGCCGGCCACCGCTGAATCTAGCAGCGGGGCGAGCTCGTCGGCGAGTTTTAGCGCTGCTGAATCAGAGCCGTATCTGCGAGCTTCGGCGGTCGGCAGCCAGTCCTCTGAGAGCGCCTATACCGGGCATGAAGCACCGAGCTCGCCACTTGCCAATGAGCCGATACTGCCTGACAGCGAGGCGTCAGAACCTCGTCGCCCTCAATCAAACGCTCCGCCGCCCTTAAGTGGTGACTATACAAATGATGCTCGCAATGCTGTTTTGTGGGACCAGCTTGGTCAAGTCCCGCTGAGCACTGATGGCAGTATCTACGGTGCGGCTCCGCCTGTCTCCGCTGGCAGTGGCTTTAATTCGCTGACGCCACCAGCCTGGGAGAACGCCGGGTTGGCTTATCAAAGTGCAGCCAGATCGCAAGGCGCTGTACCGATGGGAATGGAAGATTTCATGTCTACCTTGAGCGAGTCAGCAATTTCAGCTCAAGCCATTCCAGCCAAGGGGCTCGCGCGATTCGGCTCACCGCCGCCCAGCTTACGGTCGGACGGAGCAGCGACAGAAGTAACCAGCGCCTGGTTTTAGTTAATTGATATCTTCGCGTTCGAGGTTTTCCAGGACCGCCAGGAAAATGTCGATCAGGAATGGATCCCACTGGCTTCCCGCACCATTTTTGAGCGCTTGTCTCGCCTGCTCTTTGGACATCGCCGGCCGATACGGGCGGTTGGAGATCATGGCATGGTACGCATCGACTATAGAGACTATTCTTGCTGGCAACGGGATATCTTCGCCTTTTAATCCACGCGGGTAACCCGTTCCATCCCAACATTCGTGATGGTTTTCGACGATGTCACAAATCTCTTTCAGCGCTTGAATTGGTCGAAGCAATTGCGCCCCCAGCTGTGGGTGCTGTGTGATGATGTCCATCTCCTCTTCGGTGACTAACCCCGGCTTATTAATGATGTTTTCCGGGATCGATAATACACCCACATCATGAAGAAGGCTTGCAACGCGGATTTGCTCGACTTGCTGTTGTCCTAATCCCATCACTCGCGCCAGCAGCTCGGCGAAGCGAGCGGTCTCCAGGTGATGCTCCTTGTTATACTCGGATTTGGAGTAAAGCGCACTGGCCAATGCCTTTACCATCTCCACGACTTCCGGCACCAGCTCTTCTTTCGATGGTTCCGCCGGTGGTGGCGCGTCCGCTTGCTCGGCCGGTGCTGCAGCCGGCTCGAGCGGAGGAGTTTCAGTTTCGGCCGGCGAATTCGGTGCGGCAATCGAGAACTCGGAAAACATTAAGTCGCTGGCAGTGTGGACTTGATTACGGCCCAGGCGTTTAGACATGTAGAGCGCCTTGTCGGCCAGATCGAGCAGGCTTTGATGACCTTCTGCATCTTCCGGATAGGCTGCCACTCCTAAAGAGGCTGTGACTGTTATCTCGATCTCCTCATGAACTATCGCTTCTCGTGCGACGTGTCTCCTGATCCGCTCGGCTACAACGACTGCACCTTCTTGATTTACTTCCGGCAGGATCAGTAAAAATTCCTCCCCGCCATATCTGACCGGAATGTCCACGTCCCGGCAATTGCTTCTGATCAGTTTGGCAACTGTCTTGAGTACCGCATCACCGGCGGGGTGACCGTATCTGTCATTGATTGATTTGAAGTGATCGACATCGATCATTACTACGGCAAGGTTGCGCTGATAACGTTCTGCCAGCCTCAATTGATCAGCCAACTTCTCTTGTCCGGTGCGGTGATTAAAGAGTCCGCTCAGTCCATCGGTGGTTGCTTGGCGCTGGACACGTGCATAAAGCCGGGCGTTGGTAACGCCGATTGCTACTTGATCGGCAACTGACTTGAAGAAATTCTTGTTCTCCATAGTCCATAGCTGTTCGGACTCGCATTTGTGTCCGCCAATCAATCCAAGCAGCTTTTCTTCGTAAGTGATTGGAACGTAAAAGAGCGACCTGACCGGGTAGGAAGAGAGAATTGATTTGCGGAACGGCTCGACAAGCCGGTCGCGGCTGACATCGCTGACCACCAGGCATTGGTCCATATTGAAGTTAGACTTGAAAGTTTCAAGTATGGCCAGATCTTCATCGCGGTCCATCAGTTTGTATTCGTCAGATGTTGCATACTCGCTCCTAACCGTGTCGGCCGGGTCATCTTCCGACGGCAAGATAACAAAGCAACAGTCGAGCGAGAATCTCTGCGAGAGATCCTCTAACATTGTTCCGATATTCTCGTTGATGTTAAAGGACTTTCTGATAATATTGCTGATGCGATGCAGCAGCTCGGCTTGCCCGCTCAGGATCTGCTCTCTGAGCTTTGCTTGCTGCAATTCTAGATTGCGCTGCTCGAGCATCTGGTTGTTCTTTGAAAAACTTACGTTGGTTTGGCGAGCCTTTTCGAACTCCTCTTCCAGTCTCTGGGCATAGTCCTCGAGCAGCCGCCATTGAACTGCTAAGTCGCGCTCGGTCTTTCTCAGGCGTAAGGACGCATGTACTCGTGCCAGCAGCTCGGCATCATGGCATGACTCCGATAGGCAGTCCTCGGCGCCGAGATTCAGACCTTCAATCTTTCCTTGCAGGTCGGTTTCCAGTGTAACCAGAATGACGGGAATGTGTTTCCATTCTTTCGAGTCTTTCAAGACTCGACAAAGGCTGTGCTCCGACCTCCCCTTAATTTCGTTGTCTAGAACGATTAAATCGATGTGGTTTTCATTTAACAGCTCAAAAGTTTTGGGCTCTGAATCGGCTTCCAAGACATTGTACTTGGCGCTCAGAACTCTGCTTATGCGCCGTCGCAAGTGACGGCTCGAATGAACAACAAGTACCGATTCCGCTCCCAGCGTTTGAGCGGTGGGGTCGTCCTTGGGAGACAGAGTGCGCTGTCCTAGTTCGGAGAGACGGCCAGCCAGATGCCGGCAGAACAGACTCAAGGTCGAGAGATCTTTCTCTTCAATCGTTCTACTTTCGTCAAAGGCTACAACTCTCACGAGCCCTTTTACAGTTCCTGAACTGTCGCCGGAATCATCCATGATTGGAACAATCGCATAGGGGTAACCGGATTCGCTGTCTGTACTCGAGAAAACACGGCCTGTCCACGGTTTTTGAGTTTGCTTTACCTTTTGAGCAACCAAAGTATGTGCCACTGTCAGCGGTTGCTGGTGCTCATCTTGCAGGCTGTCAATCAGCTCGGTGCGTTGTTCATCTTCGTTACCGGCGGAAAAGGAGACCAGGTTGACGATTTCATGTCCTTTAATCAAATCGATTAGACCGAAATCGAAGCCCAAGACGTGACAGATGTGCCGGCGCACGGCATCGAAGAACTCCTCCTGTCCGGGGAGCTCATGATCTGGAGAAACCCTGTTTGCGCTTGTCACTTCTGCTTAATGCCCTCCCCGCTTCGAGTCTAACATTATTTATGCGCAGCGGGGATGCCGGCAAAACTCTTGATATTACGAAGCTTGCCCCGCTGCGCGAAAATACGCTGCGCTGCGTAAAGCTCCTCGCTTTGCTGTGCTTCGCTGTGCTTCTAGCCAAAAATAGCAGCGGGGCAGGACTGACAAATTAAGAGCCTAAGAATTTGCGCCACCACCACTGGAACATCAACAGTGTCCAGAGCTCTTTTCGGCGGTCAACACGGCTGTCATTGTGCTCTCTCAACAGTCGTTGAATATATGGCCATTGGAAGATCTGCTGGCGCTTTACAAAATCTTCGCCGAGGAGTTCGTCTACGACGGATTTAAAGTCACTTTTGAGCCACTTGGCTACCGGAATGCCAAACCCCTTTTTGGGCCGTGCAACCGTCCGTTTCGGCAGGAATGGGCTCATCGCCTTCTTGAGTATGTATTTGCTCTTCATGCCTTTTACCTTCAAGGAAGAGGGCAGCGAGGCGGCAAACTCTACCAAGGGATAGGCCAGAAACGGCAGTCTCACCTCCAGCGAGGCGGCCATGGAAGCTCGGTCTGATTTAACTAATAGGTCGTCGGTTAGATATGTGGCGATATCAACTTGCATGATCTTTGATATCACATCCCTGCTCCTGGTGGATATCGGTGATGTGAGCGGCAGGTTTGGATAGAGCTTCTCTTCGCTGTCAATTGCGATTAATTCCGGTGCAATCAACTTGCTGTGCTCCGGTATTGGGATTGCTCCCATCCAGCGCAGGTGTCGCATGACCGGTGGCTCTTCGATTGCAGAGATAAACCGTTTGGCTTTGTAGTCGAAGCTTAAGTTGTTGTGCGATACCGGCAAGCTCTTAATTGCTGGTTCCAGTACTCCCTGCCTGAGCGATTTCGGCATGAGTTTCCAGAGTGAAGCGAGTCGGTGTGCCTGGTAAGTGGGATAGCCGCCGAACAATTCGTCGCCGCCTTCCCCTGCCAACGCGACGGTTACTTGTTTGCGAGCCATTTTGGAAAGGAAGAAAGTCGGAATAATTGAGGCATCTGCCATCGGCTCGTCTAGCACCTGCCAGAGTTCTTCCATCGTGTCCAGAGCGGTATTGGGATCGAATTCGGCAACATGGTGATCAGTGCCGATATGGTCAGCTACTTCACGGGCGAACTCGCTTTCGTCGAACGATTTGTCTGCAAAGCCGATCGAAAAGGTCTTGATCGGCTCTGCCCTGCCGCGATTGGCCAGAGCGGCGATTGAAGAGGAGTCTACGCCGCCAGACAGGAAGATTCCCAGCGGAACATCTGAGATCAACCGCAGCTTGGTCGACTCGTTCAAGAGGGCCAGCAGCTTCTCCTCCGCTTCCTCCTCACTGATGCGAACCGGCTGATTGTTTGCTTCCCAATAGGCCTTTACTTTTACTTGTCCACGCTCGACAAGCATGAAATGTGCCGGCGGCAGTTTGTGAATGTCCTTGAAAATGGAATGCGGTGACGGTACATATTCCAGCGCAAGGTATTTTTGCAGAGCGACAGGATCGAGTTGCTTGCTGACTTTAGGGTGAGCAAGGATGGTTTTTAGCTCTGAACCAAAGATGAATTGACCATCAAAAACTCCCCAGTGAAGCGGCTTTTCTCCCATCCGGTCGCGAGCGATGAACATTCGCTGGCGTTCGTGGTCCCAGATTGCAAATGCAAACATTCCTTCGAGAAATTGCAGGCATTCGACCCCATACTCTTCGTAAAGATGGACTATTGTCTCTGTGTCGGTCCTAGTCTTAAGAGTATGTCCGTGAGCCAGCAACTTTTCTTGCAGCTCTTGAAAGTTGTAAATTTCACCGTTGAAGACAATCCAGGCTGAGCCGTCCTCCGTTCCGATTGGCTGATGACCAGTCTTTACGTCAATGATGGACAGGCGAGTCATACCGATGGCGGCTGGGCCCATGATTAGCATCCCTTCGTCATCAGGCCCCCGGTGCACAATCGTTTTGCACATCCGCGCAAGGGTGTTCTCCTCAGGATTAAGTGAGCGCCCATTCAAGTTCAAGTATCCAGTTACGCCGCACATCGTTTATCGTGCTCCACTAGCTCGTCTTCCCACCATGTCCGCGCGGAGATTTCTGCGGACGGCATGGCAGTATCTGTTTCAGCCTGCACTTCTGCCCTAATTGTCCACAATTATTGAACTGGCGGCATTAATTGAGTGCAAGGGACCGGCTGCATGCCAGTATTTCCGCCTAATGGCGGTGTTAGGATATGGAATTGTGATTGACTTGACAAAGACCTACACTCAATCTTTTTACGCAAGACCGACAGTGGCAGTAGCTCGAGACCTGCTCGGCGCGGTACTTTGCCGGCGCACGGATAATGGCGACATTCTGTCTGCCCCGATTGTGGAAGTCGAGGCCTACACTGAAGACGATCCTGCTTGCCATGCCTTTCGAGGCAAGACCGAACGAAATGCCGTAATGTTTGGTCCTGGTGGAAATGCTTATGTTTACTTCATCTACGGGATGTATTATTGTCTAAATGCCGTGACTGAAATAGACGGAACGCCAGGAGCTGTGTTGATTCGGGCGATTGGTTCCGATGGTTGCAATGGGCCAGGAAGGTTGTGTCGCCGGTGGGAGATCAATCGAAAGCATAATGGCATGAGCCTTCTTGAGCCGAATGGAGAGCTGTGGATCTGTCCCGGAAGCAGGGTGCTCGACTTGCAGGTCGCCGTCTCTGGCCGAATCGGGATCAGACAGGAAGCTGCGATCGAATATCCATGGCGCTTTTACTTGAAGGATCATCCTCAGGTATCGAGACTGACCGGAGTTAAGCGTAAGACAAGGGTATGAAAGAGAAAGAAATTTCAGCGCGCGAATTTGATGAAACTGACTGCTGGCCAGCCCTGGTACTAAGCCGGAGCAAAGTGGTTTCCTGGCTGCTGGTTTTGGGTTGGATGGTGGTTATCTTTTGCTTTTCCGCTCAAGCGAATTCCGGACATGAGACTGGAAAGTATCTCGGCCAATACAACATCATGGTTAGAAAGTGCAGTCATGTGTTCGAGTTTGCTGTCCTCTTTCTGCTGATAAGGCGCGCCTGGGTGGTGACGTTCAAGACCGGTCGTCTAGGCCGGATAGCTACTCTTGCTTCCGCAGTCATTGCCATCCTGTATGCCGCAACCGATGAGTGGCACCAATCTTACGTGCCAGGCCGCAGCGCTACTTTTGACGATGTGCTGGTCGATTGCTGTGGTGTGTTTCTTGCTTGGGGAATTTGGTTGGCGATTTGCAAGCTGTCTCGCTCTTCTACCAGTCGAACCTGAAGGAGCTGCAAAGTTCGGAGATTTGTTCTCCACCGGGGCCGTAATGTTGACAGCCGCTTCGTCAGTGGGGTTTGCTTCTTGCCTGATTCCGGAGAACATTTCGTTCTTGCTGCTCGCTCGTGCCACCATATTTGGTGAGCAGTCGGGACTATCGGTATCGTGAGAGATCTGAGTCCAGGTGGGCCGCAATGAAGTCTTGGCTTTCGCACTCGTTCAAGATCGCCTTATGGAGAAGACGCGGTCAGGTCCTTTTGTTCGGAGACCTTCAGCTGTCCGTCTCCCTCGATAATCATTTTGAGTTGCAGATGGAGCGGACTGCCCAATTTTGTCTTTTCGTTGACTAACTGCGCATACACGTCTGTGAGTGCCAAATTGTTGCTCAGTCTCTTCGAGATCAGCTTGTTAATGATCACGGTCGTGTCTTGTGGCAATGCCTTTAACTGTCTCGAGCTTAAAGGGAAGCGAGTGTCTTGCCAGTACGTTTCGACCAGCTCTGGTGACATGGCAGCCATCGCTCTGATTTGAGAGACCTTATAAGTTCTGGGATTAAAATCAAGCATATTGGCGACGAATTGATGAACAAACGGCTCAACTTTCTTGGCAGCCAAAGGATCATTTGCGGATATTGCAGACTTTTGACCGGGCAACTTCAATGACTGTGTCATAAAAGCCAGCGCTACACCGAGCAGTACGGTCAGGATGAGCGGTAGCGCAATGCCACGAGAACCGACCTTGACTAATCGGTGAGATCTTTTTCTGACCGGCTGAGCGGCAATCGTGGAGTTAAGCGCAGGCTCGGACGAAAGCCATTCTTGCCCGCGAGAGCTCAATGCTCGTCGGGGCGCCGGTTGATTGCCGTCGCTGAGAATGCGAGCCAGCTTGAGTGACTCGTCCGGAGTAAGGAGCACCGAGCTGCTTGGCGGAGTGCCTAGGCAGCGCTTCACAGACAGTGCCAGTCGTTCTTCGATGCGCTTGATCACCACCAGAAAGCCTGACTGCGTTTCGACCGTTCGTTCGGATGTGGTCGGCGATTGCAGCACCAAATCTGGTGTATCAAAGATCGCTCCGGTCTCGTCTCCGGAAAACGGCGCTTGCGGAGAAGGTTGATCGTTCATTTGAGAAGCGCTCCGGATTGTCGATAGTGAACCATTGCTGGGACTTTACTCAGCGTGACAGGCTCTAATGTTATCAGTAGTTGCTGACCCTTTGGAGTGCTTTTTTTTCTCCAATGAGAAAAGGGGCGGCCATTTTGGCCGCCCCCTGGCTTGCGCGTTAGAGGTACTCGCGCAGACGGGAAGAGCGTCCCGGCTGCCTGAGCTTTCTCAACGCTTTGAACTCAATCTGGCGCACCCGCTCGCGAGTGACCGTAAAGAGCTGCCCAACTTCTTCGAGTGTTCGCTGTCGACCGTCGTCAAGACCAAATCGCAAGCGCAGAACATCGCGTTCGCGTGGCGTAAGCTCATTGAGCATCTTGGCGAGATCTTGCCTCAACAGCTCATGTGTAACAGTAGTTTCCGGACGGTCCGTTTCACTGTCTTCGATGAAATCGCCCAGACGGGAATCTTCTTCTTTGCCGATCGGCGTTTCAAGCGAGATGGGCTCCTTGGCGGCCTTGATTATCTCGTGCAGTTTGCCAAGTGAAACTTCCATCGCCTTTGCCAGTTCTTGCTCGGTCGGTTTGCGGTTGAGCTCTTGGGCTAACTGGCGAGTTACTTTCTTCAACTTGTTGATGGTTTCGACCATGTGCACAGGAACGCGGATAGTTCTCGATTTGTCTGCCAGCGCCCGGGTGATCGCCTGCCGAATCCACCAGGTGGCGTAGGTAGAGAACTTATAACCGCGCTCGTGATCGAATTTCTCTGAAGCGCGAATTAGTCCGAGATTGCCTTCTTGAATCAGATCGAGGAAAGAAAGACCGCGACCGATGTATTTCTTGGCGATCGACACTACCAGTCGGAGGTTGGCCTGCACGAGCTTGCGCTTTGCCATCATGTCGCCCTGGAGAATTTTACGAGCTAGTTCAATCTCCTCGTCCGGCTTAAGCAATTGAATGCGTCCGATCTCTCTTAAGTAGAGTCGTACCGAATCCTCTGTGGCGATTTCTCGGCTGGATGGAATCTCGACCGGCTCATCATCATCGTCGAGATTGTCTTCTTCATCATCGATGATTGTGAACTGATCTGATTCGTCTAACAGTTCGAGATCTTCAAGCTCGCTGCGCTTGGCGATGTTTTCGTCTTCGACCAGCATATTGGTCATCGAGCGTTCGGTATCGGCGGATTTGGATTTTGCCATGTTTCCCTCATTCGTTGGATAGTTATCGACGGCATGCGCAGCCTGGCTGCCGAAGCAGTAGATTCAGAGTTCGCTTGAGTCCCTACGGTTCGTCCAGTCTCTTACCCTAACTATCCTCAGGGTGGGCGCTCAGGCCCTAGAACGAATTCAGGCGGGAATTAAGACCATGGCAGCATCATATGTGAGCGGTACGTAATCAAGAGGGAATTAAATAATTCCATAAGATTCTGGCCAACTCCTCTCGAGCGTACACGCCGTAATGCTGCGCCAGTCCTGCTTGGCAAGGCTTGCCTGCCTAGTATAAGTGCGCATTCTGCCAGTGGCGCATCTTGTTAAGGTAGTTTAACTGCCATCAACTTAAGCGAACAATCGCCAGCCTGCACATCAGGACTTCTCCTGTCGCTTCTTGGCAGCATATTCCTGTAGAACTTTTAACTGATCTCTCAATTCGGCTGCTCGTTCAAAATCAAGCATTTTGGCAGCTTGGCGCATCTCGTTTTCGACTTTCTTAATCGCCTTGGGAAGCTCTTTGCCAAGTGAATTCAAAACCACGCTGTTTTCAGCGACGGCGGCCGGTTGGCTGGGCGGAAGCACCGTCTTACCCCTGAGCGTTTCAAGCAAGCTATTGGTAGTCTCTTTGACGATAGTGGTCGGCGTGATGTTGTGTTCTTCGTTATATGCCGATTGAATCTGCCGGCGCCGATTTGTCTCTTTCAATGCCCTGTCCATTGAATCGGTCGTGCGATCCGCGTAGAGAATGACGCGTCCGTCGACATTTCGAGCCGCTCGACCGATCGTCTGGATCAGCGAACGTTCTGCTCGCAAAAAGCCTTCCTTGTCTGCTTCCATTATGCAGACAAGCGACACTTCCGGCAGGTCCAGCCCTTCACGCAACAGATTCACGCCGACCAATACATCAAAAGCGCCCAGCCTGAGGTCGCGTAAGAGTTCGATCCGTTCCAAAGCTTTCACGTCGCTGTGCAGCCAGCGAACACGAATACCGATCTCCTGGAGATACTCGGTCAAGTCTTCCGCCATCCGTTTAGTCAAAGTCGTAACCAGAACGCGCTCTTGTCGAGCAGATCTCACCTTAATCTCCTTAATCAGATCATCGATCTGGCCTTTAATCGGGCGTATCTCGACTTCCGGGTCTACCAATCCGGTTGGCCTGATAACCTGTTCGACCACTTGGTCGCTAACCTTCAGCTCGTAGTCACCAGGAGTGGCTGAAACGAAGACAACTTTGCCTACTTTGTCCCAGAACTCAGCGGCTGTAAGCGGGCGATTGTCGCGAGCGCAGGGCAGTCTAAAGCCGTATTCCACCAGATTATCTTTGCGCGATCTGTCGCCGTGGTACATTCCTAGAAGCTGTGGAATAGTGACGTGCGATTCGTCTATGAAGGTCAGGAATCCGTCGCGTCCATACTTGCGGACGAAGTAATCCACCAGGGTCTGAGGTGGTTCTCCTGGTTGTCGTCCATCGAGGATGCGTGAATAATTTTCAATGCCATTGCAATGGCCGACTTCTTTGAGCATCTCTATATCGAAGCGCGTTCGCTGATTCAAGCGCTGCGCCTCCAGAAGTTTGTTCTGGTGCTGTAGTTCGTCGAGTCGCTCCTTCAACTCTAACTCGATTTGCGTAATTGATTTCTCGAGCAGATCTTCATCGGCAACATAATGTTTGGCCGGGTAGATTTTGATAGTTTGTGGCACTTCTTCAATCTCGCCGGTGGTCGGATTGACGACAGCCAGGCGCTCAATCTCGTCGCCGAAAAGCTCGACTCGAATGATCCGCTCTTCGTAAGATGGAAATATTTCGACGACATCGCCGCGGGCCCGAAAGCGCGAGCGCTCCACGACGATGTCGTTGCGGTCGTAGTGAATGTTGACCAGGGCCCGAGCCAGAACCTGTCTATCCATCACGGCTCCGACCGACAGATCAATTGCGGCTGACAGATATCGCTCTGGCACTCCCAGACCATAAATGCAACTGATCGATGCCACCACGATCACATCGTTTCGCTCCCAGAGCGATCTGGTTGTAGAATGGCGCAGTCTGTCTATCTCGTCATTGATGTTGGCTTCCTTCTCAATAAACGTGTCGGTCGAAGGAATGTATGATTCTGGTTGGTAGTAGTCGTAATAGCTGATGAAATACTCGACCGCATTGGCTGGAAAGAACTCTCGCATTTCGTTGCAGAGCTGCGCGGCCAGTGTCTTATTGTGGGCCAGCACGAGCGCAGGCAGCTTGGAGTCTTGAATCAGGTGAGCCATGGTCATGGTCTTGCCTGAGCCGGTCACACCCAGTAAAGTTTGATGCCTGAGCTTACGCTCGACTCCTTCGAGCAGTCGTGCAATGGCCTTGGGTTGATCCCCGGCAGGCTTATATTTGGAGACTACCTTGAAGTCGACCATGTTCAAATTTCAAGCCGCGCAGGCCAAATGCCGCAACTTCAAGCGTCTGTAGCGACTTTCTTGCCCTCTACTTCGGATGCTTCTGGACTGGCCGCTTTTGCTGGTGTCGAGCTTCCTTCTGTTTTGAGCGCTCCCTTGACCTCGTCCTGGGCTTCCGTTAGCGACTTCTTGAAGTTGCCAATGCCCTGTCCCAAGGCCTTTCCTATCTCTGGAAGCTTCTTGGGACCGAACAGGAGCAAGAGCACTCCGCCGATTATCGCGATATCCACCGGGCTATTCAACATTTTTAGCGCCTCTATGCGATTCAAACTCCAACCTTATTATAGCTGTTCCCCCGCTATCTGCCTGTGGCCACGTTCAGATGAGCAACTCAAATCGGCGGCTGTGTTAAGCGGGCAGTTTGAGCAGATTAGCCGCAGTTCAGGGTGATTGGTTCTTGCTTTCGCCTGCTGGCTTGTCGACTGTAGCGTCTGCGCCATTTGAATAATTGACCAGTGGCTCGGTCAGGGGGCTTGCGAGCTTCTTCATTCTTGTTCTGTCGGCCAGCTCGGCTACCAACGCGTCCATGAAAACTGCATCAGGAAGAAGCCCTTCCGGCTCCAGATGGTGTTCAATCTGGGCGGCATCGACCGATGAATTGGGCGCATTATCGATGAAATTGCGAGCATTCATCACAGCGATTTGACCGGCATAGAGAGGATCTGGATTGAGCCGCACCCAGACCTTGTTAGTAAAAAATGTGTTGTACAAGAAGGCGATTTGGGGATGATCCGGTTGTCCTTGCATATGATCTATGCGGCTGCCGAATACTGCAACCAGTAGCTTCGGCATCTGCTTGCAAAGCTCAACCAATTGACCCGACCCATCTCTGTCCTGGAAGTAGCGCTCGCTCTCGGCGACACTGGCTATCTCATCGGGAAAGATGGTGACTGTTTCCAACTTTTCCGGCTCTTCCTTCTTCTTCTCGACCGTTTGTTTCTTGGAAAATGGGTTCAAGCTCCTCTTTCTCTCCGGCTCGTCGTCGGATTCATCGTATGGACGCTTTTTCTTTTTCTTTACTGCTCTGGTCACTTCGAAAAGTTTTAGGCGCTCGATGGCATGCAGAATTGCCGGCGGATAAAACTGTTTAGAGAAGCCTGGGTAGCCGGCATAGGGAAAGGCGAATTCCGATGTTTCATCCCACTGCTGATTCTTATTTTCATCAAAGTACAAAACGCCTTTGACTTCCGGTTCGCCGATGCGCTTGTGCGCGCCGGGACTTTTCTGAGCGACCGGTTGCCAGGCAAGCTTTCGGTAATCAACCAGGCAGTCGCCGGTGGCACAGCTGCCCTGCCGGTAGTGCCGGTTGATTACCAGATCTTGGGCGCTGCCCAGGAAAGGCGGGAAAAAAAGCGGGCCGATTGGACTTTCGTAAAAGGCTATCCATTTAACCGAGGCGAGCTCAGCGGCAAATCTTGCCAGCGTGATGACCAAAAGGTTGCCGCCGTTAGACCAGCCAACCAGACCGAGATTGGTATTGGCGACCTTTACCGGCAGGAGTTTGTTGATCTTGCGTCCTTGGTAGTCGTCTTTCTTGCCGGCGGTAAATAAGAGCACGTCGCGCAGCGCTTGTGCCGACTGCGAGCCGCGGTAATCGAAGGCGCCAGTCGACGACAAGCCTGGTTTGCCGCCGCCCGGAAATGCGAAACGCACCTCGGCAAAGCCGGCCTGGGCCGCGTGCATGGAGAAGTCCAGTCCATCGGAGGTCATGCCGCCCGGCACCACCACTACCAGTGGTGCGCCTTCGGAATAACGCGGTTTGACCGGATAGATGATGTTAACTGCCAAGCCCTTATCGGGAGCGGTTTCGGATGGGACAAACGTGCTGACCGATTGTTCTGGCACCATCGGTGGTACCTTCACGCTGGTTGGTGGTACGTCGGAGGCGGCGGTGACCGGTTTAGCCAGGCTGGCAAGCAAGAGGATCTCAAGCAAGGCAGCAAGCAAAACCAGCGGCAATTTATTTGACATCTGGATTCCGGTTAGGTAAGCAGCGGCTGCAACTTGGGGAAGTCCGCAATCGAGCGGTAGTAGCGGTCCAAGTTCTTCAAGAGAGCATGGCGGTTGTCGCGCTTCGACTGGTTGGGATCATTGACCATTACCTTGTCAAAAAGATTGTCCACCAGCGGGGACACCTTTTGCAACAGGACGACTAACTGGGCATATTCCTCGGCCGATTTCGCAATCCTAAACTCGTCTGTCTGTTGCCAGTTCTTTACCAGACAGCCATTGAATGCGTCCCAGAGTTCGGTCTCCGCTTCATCTTCAAAGAGTTCGGCTCGCACTGTCGATGGTGACTCGGCTGTCAAAATATTGCCAACGCGGACACCGACCCGAATCAAATCGAGCCCGCTGTCGGCTGCTAGAAGCTTCT
Organism: Candidatus Obscuribacterales bacterium; assembly: GCA_020050835.1. Classification (GTDB taxonomy): domain Bacteria; phylum Cyanobacteriota; class Vampirovibrionia; order Obscuribacterales; family Obscuribacteraceae; genus JAGVKB01. The sequence goes on from JAGVKB010000046.1 coordinate 62,542, forward strand.
CCAGGCATTCCAATCTGGTTACCAGGTCGGGCAGATCGTTCAAGGCGTCTCTGGACAATAGCGCCGCGTCGACGACTTCTCGCTTGAATCCTCTGTCGAGCAGCTTCAGCTTCACCCGTTGCAGGAGGAAGTCGCGAAGATCGGCGATACCCTTTTGAGCGCTTTGACCGTCGGACCAACGTTTGTTGGCGTTCAGCTTAGCGGTAAGCAATCCGAGCAAAGTCTGTGACAGGTTAGTTATGCTGATTCTGAAGTTCGGCAGCCCGTCGATCAAAATATCGACCAATCCTTGTGCTTGCCGGCGAAGTATATAGGGATCGCTTGAGCCGCTCGGACGCTTGCCAGTGGCAAAAATTGCAACTAGATTGTCCAGCTTATCCACTATCGCCGCCATTTTTCCAATAGCGTCGGATGGAATGTCATCTTCGGTTGAACGTGGTGAGTAATGCGATGCGATTGCCGCCACTACCTCCGGTGGTTCTCCTTCCAGACGTGCATACCACGAACCGACATGCCCTTGCAGCTCGGGCAACTCTCGGACCAGGTTTGAGACCAGATCTAGCTTGCAAAGCTCGAGTGTTCGCTCCAGGCAGATAGCCAGCTTCGCTTCCAGCTTCAGCTCGTCGGCAAGTTTGCGGGCAGCCTGAGTCATGCGCTCCTGCTTCTCGACATAACTCCCCAAGCCCTCGTGGAACGTCAGTTGCGAGAGCGCTTCCTTCCTTTGCACAAGTTTGGTTTTTTGATCGTCGAAATAGAAGAAACGTCCGTCGGCCAATCTCGCTCTCAATACTCGCTCGTTGCCTAACTTTATCTGTGGTTTAGCATTGTCTCGGTCATTGTTGGCTACTGAGATAAAGTACGGCAGCAGCTTGTTGCTTAGGTTCTGCTGGTCAGCTTTGCTTTCGACCGGAAAGTAGCGCTGGTGGTGCACCATTACTGTTTCAATCAGCGTATCAGGCAGGTCGAGATACTCGTCTGCGAACTGACCGAGAACAGCGCAAGGCCACTCGGTGATATTGACCACTTCCTCCAGGAGCGAGCCGCTCAACTGCCTCGGTGAGCCGGAGACGGACGCTGCCTCCGTTTGAACGGAGCGCTCGATCACTTGCTTGCGCTCGTTCGGGTCGGCCAGAACGAATGCTTTACGCAGCTCTTCGACATAAGTTTCCGGACCTTGAACTGTGACGGCGCCTGGAGCCAGAATGCGGTGTCCGAACGTCGTTTGACCGGACGGTATGCCGCCGACAGAAAACTTGACCTCTTCCTTGTCCAAGAGTGAAACCAACCAGCGGATTGGCCGGGAGAATTTAAAGTCGGAGTCTCCCCAGCGCATCAATCGTTCACCCGAAATCTGCTCGATTACTTTGGGAACGAGCTCTGCCAGGACGGTTTTGGCCGGTCTGCCCTCAATTGTGAGGTTGGCAACCAGATAGCCGACGCCGGCTATCTCTTCCTGGTCGAGTTTGCCGATCTCGATGCCTTGTTTCTGGGCGAAGCCGAGAGCGGGTGGAAGTGGCTTGCCTTGCGGGTCGAAGCTTGATTTAACCGGCGGTCCCTTTACCTTCTTGGTAGTGGTGGCCTGAACCGCGTCCAGACCATTGACGATGCAAGCGATTCGGCGTGGTGTTCCATAAGTGGTGAGGTTATCAAATGAAAGTTGAGCCTGCTCGAGTGCCTCTGAAATTAGCAACTTCAAGCGACTCTGAGCTTCCGGCACCTGGTCGGCCGGTAGCTCTTCAGTTCCGATTTCAAGCAGATAGTTCGGCATGGTTAAGGCTCAGTCCCGCTCGCAAAAGTGTTCATTATATAGCGCCGTTTTCCTTTTACCGTTCAAAGACGGCGCTATATGAACGTTTATATAAGAGCGTTGGGCTGCCTGTGCGTTTCTGCGCGCTCAGTCCGCAATAAACAGCCGCCTTAAGAGCGCTTTGGGAATTAAATCAGCTCTGATCTAAAATATAGTGGCGGCTTTGACTTCAAGGAGAGATTCAATTGCGGAGCGGTAAGGAATTTTGGTGCGCGCGCTTGCTTTCCTGCATAAGCTGGTTGATTCTGCTTTCTGCCGGCTTTTCGGTGGGCGGTATTGCCGCCCAAGGCGTCAAACCAGGTTTCGCCGGGTTGGAATTTTACGGCTCCTCTCAAGTCAGCCGCTCGGAATTGGAGAAGTACCTCGCCTTAAGACCGGGCGCTAGGCTCGAGCAGATCACCAGAGCGGTCGACCGGCTCAACCAGAAGCTCGCCGAAAGACATCTAAACTCGACCGTGGAGATAGTGCAGGGCGGGCCGCTGGAAGTTTTTGTGGTGGTGGGGGTAAACGATAGCTCGACCGATTCAGCCACTCCGACCAGGCATCTGCGCCGGCAGCGGCATGTGCAGCTCTCCACAGAAAAGCCGTTTATCCTGTTGGATGAGCTCAATGCCAGGCTCGAAAAGCTCTCCGATGAGGGCCGTCCATGGTCGGAGCAGATGCGCTCCGGATTGAGATACTTTAGCGATGAGCGGGCGAATCAAACAGCCGATGAAATCGTGCAGCTGGTGCCGGATATGCGGACTGAGTTGCTGGCTGTAACGGAAAGTGATCCTGACCCCAATCGACGCCGGCGGGCTGGCGAGCTTCTCTGCTGGGCTGGGTCTATTCCGGATACCTTTACGCGCCTGATGCCAGCTTTGGATGACGCCGATTCTGGTGTGAGAGCTACGGCTGCCCGTTATATGTTTTCTCGCCTCGAGCTGCTGCCGGACGACTACCCTTTTGACACCCTGGTGGAGTCATTTTCCAGGTTGTTGACTCGTCCCACTCATCAAGACCGCTCCAAAGCTCTTTACTGCTTGCTCGCCCTTTGCCTGCAAAGACCGGAGCTTACCACCAATGTGAAAGTATTCGATGAAGAGAAGGTCAAGCATTTAAGCCAGACCAGTAATATCGCCTCGATTAAAGGAGCTGCCGAAAAATTGTTGGCAGTTCTTTCCAATCCGCCAAAATTTCGTCAACGCATGACTGATTCGCCGCTCGGTCCAAATACCTCGGGGTTCTAGCTGGGCACTTTCAATTCCAGGAAATTGCCGGCTAGACTATCTTTCCACGGCCGTCATACAGCAAGCGCTCGACCGGCCGATCACCTAAGAGGTGTGATTGAACGATCTCTTTACAGTCCGATGCTTGGACCTGGGCGTACCAGATTTGATCGGGGTAGACAATCACCAGCGGTCCATTGCCGCAATGGTCGAAGCAGCCGGCCTTATTTATTCTGATCTGTTTTTTCAGCCCCAGGGAGGCGATCTCCTTTCTGAGCGCAGCGAGGACTTCCTCGCTGCCCTGCCCGGGGCAGGTCTTGCCGGTGACGCAGACGAATACGTGTTTCTGAAAGACTGGATTTGGCATGGTCGCTGACTCGCTATTCCGCTCCGTAGCTATTTGCTGTCAACCTGACAGGATGACATGTTTCCGCATGTTTTGAAACGGCCCAATGGCTAACCGCTGTTGCGGTTTGTTCTCAAGTATTAAGAAACGCTTACAGCTTGCGTTTTGAAGAGTTCTGGTCTTGACGTGACGAAATGATCTTGAGACAATGTGCCTTCGTTAATAGTGGCAGACCGTAGACAGTCCGGCGCCAGCGCTTGCGCGGCTTAATGGTTAGACCGAAAGGTCAATTGCAACCGCCGACTAGAGGTCACAAAGTCGACTGAGTCGATTGGGAGTAGAGCTCCCTTTATTTGTGATCCCGGCGTGTTTGCTGGGATTTTTTATTTTAAATGCGTTGCATTTTTAAGAGGTAAGGAGACAACGATGGCCACAAAAGCTCGCAAGCAGGAGATTGTCTCGGAGTTGAGGGAGTTTTTCGCTAATGGCAAAGTCGCCATTGTGACGGACTTAAGCGGATTGACGGTGGCTGAAATCACCCAATTCCGGCGCAAACTGGACAAGGTAGACGCCAAATGCCGTGTCGCCAAGAATACTCTGGTCAAGATTGCCACCGATGGCACAGACTTCGGTCCGATCAAGGAACTAGCTGCCGGCCCGTCAGCCATTATCGTCGGCTATGACGATCCGGCGCAGCCGGCCAAAACCGCCGTCGACTTCTTCAAGGCGATTAAGAAAGGTGAGGTTCGCGGTGGGGTAATTGAAGGAAGAGCGATTACCGCCGGCGATGTAAAAGGGTTGGCCGAATTGCCTTCGAAGGATCAGCTTCTGTCAGAGATTATGGGCGGCCTTGATTCCGGCGCCAGAAATATTGCTGGCTTGCTAGAAGCTGTAATCCGCGATATTGCGCTTCTGACAGAAGAAGTAGCGAAGAAGAATGACGCCGCCTAAAACGTTTCATTCAGTTAACAGTTATCGATAGATCTAAGGAGATAGGAAATGGCAACTAAACTTTCAGTCGATGATTTGCTCGACCAGATCGGTTCTTTGACCCTTTTGGAAGCAGCTGACCTGAAAAAGAAAATGGAAGACAAGTTCGGTGTCACCGCCGCGGCTCCGGTCGCGATGGCGGCGATGCCAGCTGGCGCCGCTGCGGTAGTCGAAGAGAAGACTGAGTTTGATGTTATTCTCACTTCGGTCGGCGACAAGAAGATCGAAGTTCTTAAGGTCGTTCGCGAGCTTACCGGTCTTGGTCTGAAAGAAGCCAAGGATTTGGTCGATTCCGCACCGAAACCGGTGAAGGAAAAGATCAAGAAGGAAGAAGCCGATCAGATGAAGCAAAAGCTTGAAGCTACCGGTGCTAAAGTAGAAATCAAGTAGAACCGGGTTTGAGCCGGCTGTCGGCGAACCCATTTTGATCTGAGCGTCAATCGAGCGATGCGGTGTCCTGCTTGCGGAGTTTATCATCCGCCTTTGTATGAGCAATGTGTTTCATGCGGAGCTATGCTGGGCACCGCTACTCGTGAGCAGCCTCAAAAGAAAAGTAGAGAGCCGAATGCTGCCGCGCCTGCTGAGAATGCTCAGCCCGAAGGTGCCGACCAGCCCGGTCATCATGCCGTTCGCAAATCGAAGGTAACCGGGCACGTTCATCGGGCCGGTTTGCCTTCGTTTTTTGGTGTGCTCTTTGCTGTCCTTATCTTGCTTGTTTCGGCTGGTGCAACCATATTCTTCTTGACCAAGCCGCCGGATTACGAGCGGCTTTATCGCCAGGGGCAGCAGCAGCTGGGCAACGGGCAATACGCTTTTGCAGTCAAGACGCTCGAGCAAGCGGTCGCGCTCAAGCCTCAGGAGTCTAAATACTATTTGGCATTGGCTCGCGCTTATGTCGGGGTCGATCAGATTGAAAAGGCCTGGCAATGTGTCGGTCAGGCTCAACAGCTTGGTGCGGCACTGTCCACCGAGCCGTCTCTGGCATCGGATTTGGCAAACTTTTATCGCTCGCACCAGCAGTGGGGCCGGGCCGTCGAGCTGCTGAGGCCGCTTGCACAGGCCGGCGTGCCCGGTAAGAAGGCCGAACTGGCGGACCTCGATGCCCAATGGGGAGACGAATGCATTCGGACCGGCGAGTTAGATCAGGGGCTTAAATGCTGGGAAGAAGTCAAATCGATTGCGGAAGGGTCTCGCACCTCCGAGGTCGACTCGCGATTGACGACGATTTATCAAAGATACGCTAACAATCTCCTTTCCAGCAACGAAGATGCCAAAGCTCTCGACTATCTGACGAAGTTAAACGTGATTGCGCCTAATGCTCAAAACTTCGAGAAAGTGGCTGATATCTATGAGCGGCAGGGACAGTTCGAGCTGGCGATCGATCAGTTGCGCCGAGCAGCCAAGTTGCAGACCAAGAATGTAATTCTGGACAGGAAGTTAGCGATGCTCATGATCCGCCGCGGCAAGGAGTTGTTGGACAAAGGCGATGCACAGGCCGGTCTGGCCTATCTCCAGGAGGCGCGTCAGTACGATGCCCGGCATGCGGTGCCCACCATCGTTCTAAAGAGCGTGACGGTCTCGGTTGGTCAGACTAGCCGCTTTCCAGAGCTCTTGGGTGAGATTTGGAATCCCGGTCCCAACCAGATCTCTGCACTTTCGGTTCGTTTCGAACTGTTTGATACACTAGCCAATCGCGTCATCTGGAGCAAGGATGAAAGAATCGTCGATGAGTTCGTACCACCGTTGATGGTCAATGAGAGCAAGCCTTGTTCGATTACCGCTCCGGTCGCAGTCAGAGACAACGGGCTGACCGAATTCAAAGTTTATTTCGCCGATTTGCTCTACAAGTCTTACCCGGTCGGCGTTAAGACTGCATCCGGCTCGGCCGGGCAGCGGGCGGCAAGCAGCAAACCGGGGCCGGACTTCGCGCTCAAGAAGGACGAGAAGCCGGTCGAACAGCTTCCGCCTCCCGCGGCACCGGATGCGGTGCCGACCGAAATCACTCCAGCGGCATCTCCGGTGCCGGCTCCATCGGCTGCTCCAGCCCCGCTGCTTCGGCCAAGCCTGCCAACCAAATCTCCCGAACCGGCATCACCGGCTCAGCCGAGTGGTGCTGAAGACAAGACTCTCAAAGATCTAGATCTCTAAACTTTACAGTTCAATTAGCAATCGGCCCGAGCGCGCCCGGATACCGGCTTCAATACTTCATTTCGATCTCGTAACTCACTTTGACTTCGCCGTTTGCAGGAACTTTGATGGCGAATTCAAAAGTTTTCGAGTCCTTTTTCGAGTAAGGATGGCTCGAGTTCAAGATCTTCCATTGACCCATGCAGTGTTCGACGGCAGTAATCGTTACCTCCGAGTCTTTGTGATTTCTCAAGGAGATTTCGTAAGACATCCGCTGCATGCGATCAGAGACCCGCTGCACGTTTGTCTGCTTCCGTTCTCCGACCAAATCGAAAGCGTTGCCGATGTAAATACGAATCTTTTCATCGCGCGGTGTGTGGTCGATTAGATCCTCACCGATGAATTGCAGCGCTCCGTCGTCATCTCTTTTGTAGACTCTCAGTTTGCCTTTCGGCAATGGCATGCCGAGATGATTGGCTTGTTTGTTTTCCACTTCCAGTTTTACGTTAATCTTTTGAGCGTCGGCTGTCGGTGGCACCCAGTCCCCCCAGATATAACGTGCTGCTTCCGGCTCATAGATGAACAACTTCTTGGTCGGCACCTTGTCTGCCGAGAAGAGCGTCAATTGCTTGGTCTCATTGTGATTGACGTCAGTCTTGCCTTGCAGCGTGTAGAGGTGATACTCGGCAAAGGCCTTTTCGGTGAACTGTGGTGCTGCTGCCGCTTCAGCCACCATCTGCATCTTGGCATAGGCGTGACGTCTTAAACCATCGGTTGTAACGCGATGCACGTCTCCGGCCAGCAGTTTCAATGCGGCATTCTTGTAAGATGCTCCGCTCTTGTTGTCGAGCGTTACCCAGCTTGTGAGATCGGTTTGGGAGTCGTCGGCGTTGGCGATTGCAACATAATCACAATGCCAGTTCAGCCCGCCGGTTTGATAGGCAATTTCGGTCTTATGCTTGCCGGCTTTGCTTGCTTCCAGCTTCCAGAGCAAGGATGGCTTAGAGACTAGTCCAGCTGGTAACTCGGCAAGTTCAACTTCGCCCTGCGGATTGAGCAAGATGCCGTTTCCGGTTTTGATCACCAGCCCCTGCGATTGCACTGAGATGTTGCCGGCGGTGTCGGCAATGGTTGCTTTCGGTGCGTTGAGTAATGTTCCGCTCAGCTCTTCGACCTGTCCAGTCGGCAAGATGCGCCTGAATTTGAGGTTCTTCCCGATCGACTTAGAGAGGATAGTCTCGGGGTTAATCAGATCATATCGATAGTTCTGTTCGCGGACAGTCACCGCATTTGGTGCCGTAATCGAAGTGAAGCTGACTGTGGTTGGATCGATCTGAGCGGCGACATCCTCAAATTGAAGGTGATTCAGCCCTTCACTTAGTTCCACTACTCGAACATCTCTTACCAGCCCGAAGTTTTGATTGTAGATGGTTAGGCTTACCGCCTGCGATTCTGAAGCGCTAACCGCCTCAGCCTGTGCCTTGCTGACAGATATGCTTGAGCTGGCCAACAGGCTAAAGGCTATTGCTCCTGCTGTCCAGCGTTTAATTGGGTGCATTTGGAACTCCTGCGACTTCAGCCGCCAACTTACGCGCCATCGCCACATCAAGCTCGTGTCCGGCCGTGATGCTGATGAAACGTGCTTTCAATGTCATAGGGTTGACACCGCAAAGGAAGAGATCTCCTACCAGGTCGAGCAGCTTGTGGCGAACCGGCTCGTCTTCGAATCTGAGCGGTTGAGTGAAGCCATCGGCGGTCATGCTTACCACGTCTTGATCGAGACCAAGCATCTGGTGCTCTTTCAGCGATCCAAATGTGCGCGCGTCGGCGATTTCGCGGGGATTCATGCTGGCATCCCAGCTTTGCCAACGCTTGCCGATCTGCGGATGATTCCAATCCATGTGATAACTGATTGAGAATCTTTCGGACGGTAAGGCTATAAGCTGGCGGGTTCCGGTGCCGCATATGATTGGTTGCTTCAATTCAATCGTGGCTTCCGGTCGGTGCCGCTGCCAACCGGCTTGCTCGAAGAGATCGAGCCAGAAGCCCGCGCTGCCATCGCCTATTGGCATTTCCAGCCCTTCGACCGTCACCGTCAGATCGTTTTGACCCCAGAGGCAAGCCGCTGCCAGAAAGTGCTCGACAATACATAGGCGAACACCCTCGGCTCCCAGAACGACATTTCTCAAAGTGTTTACGACAAAGTCAGCGCGGGCTGGAATCTTGACGACTCGACCGTCTTTGGCGAGCTCGAACGTAATGCCCTGCCCTGCTGCGGCTTGCTCTAGCTTTACCGTGACGTCTTGCCGGGAAGTTAATCCCCGACCCTGCATTGTGATCGTCGGTCTTTTGCTAGTTGCCGGCATTGTCACCTTGTTTGACGAGCTGGCATTCCGGAAGCAGCGATTCGAGTTCGGCCAGTTTCCTTTTGAGCTCTCTTACCTCTTTGAACATCTGAGGAAGCTTGTTGATGTGAGCCAATTGCGTGAAGAATTCCCGGGCTGGAACAGCTGGAACGCCCGACACGAGGGCTCCATCAGGGATATCCTTCAAAACTCCGGACATCCCTTCGATGATGGCATCCTTGCCGATCTTCACATGGTCTTTGACGCCGGTGCATCCGGCAATTACAGTTCGATCGCCTACGACGCAAGACCCGGCTACTGCGGTCTGAGCGATGATAATCACTTCTCGACCGATGCGGGTATTGTGGGCGATCATTACTTGATTGTCGATCTTCGCGCCCTTTCCGATGGTAGTGGCACCCATGGTGGCGCGATCGACCGTTGTGTATGAGCCGATTTCTACATCATCTTCAACTATGACCGTTCCGATCTGCGGAATCTTTATGAGCGGATTTGGCTCGTCCGATGCCTCGGTTACTCCCGCCATCCGGCGCTCCACATTTGATGGACGCTCTGTCACGTAGCCGAAGCCATCCGAGCCGAGGCTGGCGCCTTGTTGCAAAATCACTCGGTTGCCGATCTGGACGTAATCATCGATCAAGCAAGATGGGTAGAGCAGGCAGTCTTGGCCGATTGATACCGCGCCGCCGATAACGCAGCTGGCCATGATCACCGTGTTGTTGCCGATTACTGTCTGTGGACCCACAACAACGTATGGACCGACAGCCACGTTGTCTCCAAGCCGGCAGGTCGGGTCTATCAACGCCGTCGGGTGAATTCCTGGCTCGGGTCGGAATCGTTTTGGTTTGACAGCCGACAAGATTCTCGCCAACGACAAAAGCGGTCTTTCCACTACCACTTTTGGCAAGTCGGTCGAGACGCCTTTGGGAACTATCACCGCGGAAGCTTTGCAATCACGGATGCGCTTTACTAGTTTCGGATCGAACAAGAGGGCCAGTTCACCGCTCTTGGCGTTGAACGGGTCTAGGGCTACGGAGTCGACCTTCGTATCGGCCGGGCCTTCCAATGTGCCGCCGGCCACGGCGGCAATTTCCGCCAAGCTAAACTCTTTGGGGAGTTTCACTTACGTCCCTCCTGTCAAATGTCTGGCTGAGGCTCGACTGGCACCGGAAAAGCGATGCGAGTCTTTCCCACGAGCAAATGCGTGAGCCCAAATCGGTAAACCTGCGTTGGGCTCACGCGTGGTTGAACCGAGCCGAGCCTCTAGCAGTCTTACTTCGCTGCTGGCTTTTGAGTGCTGGCCGACGAAGCCAAGCCGGTGAGGCGCTTGACCACACCTTCGGTCAGGTCGGTTCCGCCCATCAATACTGCTTGTTTCAAAACGACGACATCGACTTTGCGGTTAGCCGCTTCGGCCTTGATTGCTGCTTCGATGTCAGTTTCCAATTGGGATTCGAGAGCTTGAGCTCTGCCTTGCACCTTTCGTACTTCTTCGTCGATCTGACCTTGCAATCTCTTCTGCAATCCTTCCAGCTCCGCTGGCGGTTTTTTAGCGACTTTGGCTTCTTCGTAAGCCTTGTTGCTCTCTTCGATCAACTTCTGGACTTTCTCTTCGGACTTCTTCAGCTCTTCAGCGGCAGATTGAGCTTTGGTATAGCTGGTGATTACTTTGTCGCGATCGACGGTTCCCACCAACGGTGATTTGGTGGCTGTTTGAGCGCTGACTTGAGTTGCGGAAACAACAAAAAGACATCCGGCGATCAACGAAAAAACTTTACGAGAGTTACGCATCCTCTTCTCCAAAAAAACGTGAACGAGTCATGACTATTCGCCAACAGGCTCAGTTTACACTATCGACCTGCCAGCAGACAGTAAACCGGATTCTCCATTAAGAGACTTATAAGAGCCGTTGCCGGTAAAGCTCTCAGTAGAATTCCAGACGGCCGAGTCTGGCCGATGCCAGTCGAGCGATGGTCAGTGGTCGATTCAAGCTGAAAAGGACGGAGCAAAGCGTTCTTCCCGGACCACAAGCGGCTAGCGTTTCAGAAGACCGCCGGAGGCAGGTAAGATCTGCTTATTTTTCATTTAAGTTTGAACGGAAATGCCAAGCCCGCTGTTTCGCTCTCCTTCTCTCTTGGCATCGCGGTGCGCATTGTCTGTCGAGCGAGTACTTTAGGCAGCAACGGTCGGATTTAACCGATACTGTGCGCCACCAACAGTGATACCACGGAGAAGGCTTCCGGAGCCGACTTGACTGATGGCGGAGTTCAATCCCAGGTCGCCATCAAGGTTGTAATTGCCGGCAAGATTTTGGTACTTGGTTTTGTTGTAGAGCGACGCAGCTCGCGCGCTGACGCTGGCCAGCCGCTTACTTCCTACTTCTCTTCAACAAAGCTATCACTTACCCAAAATCCGGGAAAAGACTCATCGAAGCGTCGATAACTTCATTAATTGAACTGATCAAAAGGCGCATTGTTACTATTTCCTAGAACAATGGAAAGTATTGAAGTCTATTTCAGACAGGCTGCTTTTGCTTTTTAACCGTTTGGACGAAATGAACGAGACCGGCATGGCAGTCTGGTTAGAACTTATCACCGAAGCCGACGGTAAAGCGTGGGGTCATCCTGCCGAGCAGGCTGCTGATCACCGGCAATCCGTAATCAAGCCTTACCAATCCGACCATCGGCACATTGACGCGCAAGCCGACGCCAACTGATGCGCCCACGCCTGCGCGCTGGAAGAAGCTGTTAATCAAGCTGTTGCCGCCGACCTGTCCGGCATCTACGAACGCTACACCTTTTACGTTATTGAGGATCGGATTGACTATCTTGGCCATCGGATGGGATGCTTCTAGCTTGGGGAACGGCAGTTTGTGTCGCAATTCGGCAGAGGCCATGAGCATTGAGCTACCGCTGCCGAGATCTGAGAAAGTGCGATAGCCGCGGATGCCGTTCCAGCCGCCCAATCTATACATACCGAACTGTGGAACACCGCCGACAGCTTGTCCGGCTTGTACGTTCATCGCTAAAGTAGTTCCCTTTGTGACTGGGACATACTTGGTAACGCTGGCACCGACTTTGGCAAAAGTCGCACCGGCCAGCCCGATCGAAGGTCCGGCCGTCAGTCTGGCCAACGTTCCCTGGGTCGGATCCACCGGTCTGTTGCGGGTGTCGTAGTTAACAGAGGGACTGATTGTGAGGAAAGTACCGCCTTTCAGCTGCTTGTTGCGAATGCTTTGAGCGATCGCCTGGGCCGAAGCCTGATCGGTGGCTTGACCCATCTGAATCGCACGCTCGCTCAGATAACCCATCAGTCCCTGGCCGTTAAAGACGTTGTTACCCAGTCCGCCGATATTGCCGACGCCGGCGAGCAGCGTCTGTTCGCCGGTCAATCCGAGTGTGGCATTGGTGTGGGCAGACAATGGCTTGGCGAATGTTACGCTGCCGCCGACCGTTCTTTGCATGGCTTGATCAACCATCATGCTGTTGTAGCTCTTGCCGAATCCGGACACAGACATCGACACGTCGCTGCCTTTCAAGTTTGGTTCATAGAAAGTTGCTTCGACGTTGAAGGTGCGTTTACTGGAGAGAAATTGACTGCCGCCGTTATTGATATTGTTCGTCAGGTTGTTGAACATGCCGGTACCCATCTGGGTGTTGAGCGACAACCCTTGTCCGCGTCCGCGGAAATTGGAATCTGAAAAGCTGAAGGAGCCGAACGGTCCGGCCATGGTATCAACTCCGCCGCCCATGCCGATTGTGCCTGTGCGCTTTTCGTCGACTTCCACCTTAAGCGTGTACTTGTCTGGATCATTAGGCGAAGGCACCAGGCTGCGCCTGATGTCCTGAAAGTATCCGTTGCCGTAGAGTTTACGTAAATCTTGAGTGAGCTGTCGTTCGTTGTAAACCGAGCCGGGCTTCATCTTGATCGATCGCTTGATAATAAAATCCTTGGTTTTCTTGTTGCCGATCACTTGAATGTTGTCGACGACGCCTTCATTGATTGTAAGGCTAATGCTGCCGTCGGGATCGTCTTTCACATCGGTGACTCTGGATAGCACGAAACCGCGATCGTGATAGGCTTGCTCAACTCTTTCGATCGCGCCTGAAAGTTGATTTAAGTTTTGTGGCTTGCCGAGCTGATCGGCAAATACTTTTGAGATCTCTTCAGTTGAAATTGCCTGATTGCCGTGAAAGGAAAATTGCGTAACCGGTGCATTTTCTTGCACGCGGATCTTCAAGAGAACGCCGCTGCGGGTCAGCTCCGGAATTACCTGCAGATTGCGGTCGTCAAAATATCCCATGCTGTTGACCGCTTTTAAATCCTGCAGTACTTGATCGCGATCGAATTTGTCGCCGCGTCGAGTCTTAACGACGTGCAAGATATCTTCGGTCGGTACCAGGCGGTTTCCTTCGACGGTCACATCGTCTACTGTCAAATTGCGATCGACTTCGATCTCGCCTTTCTCAATCAACGGCGTGCCGCTGGTCTGAGCGTTGGCCTCCAGAGGAAACACAGCCGTCTCGATTGCTAATGTTTGCGACAGAAGCAAGATGACGAGCTGTATTGGTGCCAGGAGCTTGGAACTAAATTTCATCACTTCCGCAAATCTAGGTCGTGAGGTTGTCATTTTAGCATGCTCCTCCGACATTCCCTCTAATGAAGGAGTTTGTTCGATGTAAGACAGCCTGTCTATGCGACGAGGAGCGAGGTGATTTGTTTCTTATTGACAACGAGGGTCACAAAATGAGAGCTCCGGCGACTGAGACCGGAGCTCTCTTGACTCTCCTCTGGAATTTGAACTTCTAACCGGATTCAACGATTAAGGTTGAAACCAATTGACCGGTTGCGGATCGAGGTTGATGTTGATCTGCTTAAGCTCAGTATAGGCGTCCAATCCATACGTGCCGAGCTCTCGTCCCCAGCCGCTTTGCTTGTAGCCGCCCCAGGGGCATTCATTGTACGTATTGTGATATCCGTTGACCCAGGTGATACCAGCTTTGATGGCCTTGACTACTCTGTGAGCGCGGCTGACATCGGAGGTGAACACCGCGCCGGCCAGCCCGAACTGTGTGCCATTGGCCAGCTCAATCGCCTCTTTCTCGTTGTCAAACTTCTGCACTACTACCACCTGGCCGAAGATCTCTTCTTGAACTATGCGCATCTCCGGTTTGACATTGGAAAAGATAGTTGGGTTTACGTAGAACCCGCCGGACAACGACTCTCCTTGCGGTTGATCGCCGCCTACTTCCAGCTTGGCGCCTTCGCTTTTACCAATCTCTATGTATTCGAGAACCCGTTTGAGCTGTTGTGCGCTGACCAAGGGTCCCATCTCGGTGTCCGGCTCGATGCCGGGACCGACTTTAATCTTCTTGCTGCGTTCGATCATCTTCTTGATGAACTGATCGTGGATTGATTTGTGAACAATCATGCGTGAGCCGGCTGAACAGACCTGTCCGGCGTTGCAGTAAATTGCGAAGAGGGCATAATCGACTGCCGTGTCGAGATTGAAGTCATCAAACACCACCATTGGTGACTTGCCGCCCAGCTCGAGCGTTACTTTCTTGAGATTGGTCAGGGCGGCGGCGGCGATCAATTTACCGGTTTTGACACTACCGGTGAAGGCAATCTTGTCGACCAGGATGCTTTCGGCGATCGGCTGACCAACCTTCGGTCCATCACCTAAAACTACGTTGACTACGCCTTCGGGCAGCTCCAGCTCGGCCAAGATTTCAGCCAATCTGATTACTGAAAGCGGAGTGTACTCGGATGGCTTGAGGATGCAGGTATTGCCTGCTGCCAGAGCCGGTGCCAGCTTCCAGGCTGCCATCAAGAGCGGATAGTTCCAGGGGATAATTTGACCGCAGACGCCGATCGGCTCTCTTACGATGCTCGTGACTGACGGTGCCGGCACGTCGACGGTTTGGCCGAGCGGTTTTGTGACCAGTCCGGCGTAGTAGCGAAAACAATTGGCTGCGTCTGCCATGTCGTATTGTGTTTCACGCAGAGGCTTGCCCATATTGAGTGTTTCAATCTCGGCCAGTTCGCTGGCATTCTCGTCAATCTTGTCGGCAAGTTTAAAGAGGAATTGGGCGCGCTCGAGCGCTGTCAGGCGCGGCCAGGGACCATGGTCGAAAGCATTGCGTGCGGCTTTGACAGCCTTTTCCACCTGATCCGGACCGGCCTCTGCTACTTTGGCCAGCGGCTTGCCGTTGCCAGGGTTAAATAGTTGGCGCTCGGAGACGCCGTCTTCGAACTTTCCGTTGATCCAGAGCTGCCATTTACGATCTACCTTGACGGTCGGTGCCGCGAGCGTTGGTGCCATAGTCTGAAGTCCTCCCTTCCGCGTTGAAAAGTGCTTATCCGGCAAGCTTGGCGGCGAGCTGCTCGCCCGCGCCCGGCCCTACTGGCAGCTGTTCTTGAGTCAGGAATCATAGCATGTCGGAATTCTAATTTTTGCGATGAGCCTGGCTCTTGTTAGGGCATATGGGAGAATGAGGAAAAACGGCGGTGCGTATGAACGTCCTTGGTAAGACCAGAAGCACTTTCAGAAAACGGTCGCTTCTTGCCTCAATATTCTTGCTGTTGTTAGGTGTCCTGGTCCACTTACTGCCGGTAGCTGCTACTCCGGCGGCGTTAGAGCAAGCAGTTACTATGTACAAGGGCCGGCGTTACAGCGAGGCTATCGCTCAGTTTGATGCTTATGCTAAGCAGCCAGCAGCAGATCAAACAACCGCTCATTACTACATGGGCTTGTGCTATCAATGCCTGAATCAGGTTGGCAGGGCCCAATCCGAGTATCAGTGGGTTGTTGACAATGGTCGTGACCAGGCGTTGCGGGGCTATGCCCAGACTGCAATCGATCAATTGGCAGCGTATAAAGGGCGCCGCAGCTATCAAGGACTGGCTGTTGCGACCGGCGCGAAACCGCGGGCGGTTGCCGGAGCATCAAAGTCGAATCTGGCGCGCTATCCAACTCACGGTCGGCCGGTCGTACTGGACTTCTCAACTTCTTGGTGCGGCTGGTGCAAAAAGATGGAGCCGACAGTAGACGTTGCTCAATCAAGATTCTCTGGCCGGATTGAATTCCAGAAATTGGATGGAGATGATCCCGATAATCAAGAGTTGAAGTCGCGCTATGGCGTTACTGGCTATCCTTGTTTCATTCTGCTTGACTCTAAGGGGCAATTCGTCAATAAAGTCAGCGGCTACAAAGAGGAAGATGCGTTCGTGGCGCAGGTGGAACAACTGGTTGGGCGTTAAGCTAGAATTGCTTCGGTCATGAATTTAAAATATCCAGGAAAGTTTGTCACCCTTGAAGGACCGGAAGGGGCCGGTAAGACGACGCAGCTCAAGCTGTTGTCGAAGCAGCTCGAATCGATCGGTTGCAAGCATATAGTGACAAGAGATCCGGGCGGGACCGCATTCGGAAGGCAGGTGCGGCGCATCCTGCTTAATCCTGAGACCAAGCTCTGCTCGTTGGCAGAGCTCCTGTTATATGAAGCGGACCGGGCTCAGCACATAGACGAGATCATCGTGCCGGCATTGATGGACGGCGTTCTGGTGCTTTGCGATCGCTATATCGATTCCACCCTTGCTTATCAAGGGTATGCGCGGGGAATAGACTTCGACTTGATCGGCGAGCTTAATGAAATAGCCACCGGCGGCTTGCTGCCGGAGCTTACGATTCTCTTCGATATCGAAAGTGAATCAGGTCTGGCCAGGCTTCACCCCAGTGGTCATGACAGGCTCGAGCGGGAGGCCATCTCCTTTCACCACAAGGTAAGGCAGGGTTATCTCGAGCTCGCCGAGCGCGACCCGGAGCGCTGGCGTATCCTGGATTCGGCTCGGGCGATGAGTGTGGTGCAAGAGGACTTGCGCCGCATTCTCCATGATAAATTCTCTCTGCCCGGTCTTTTGGAGAGGGTAGTCTGACTGTTCGACTGATTATGCTGTTTGCGCTTAGCGCTTTATGCTGCGAGTTATCTCGAGCCCCAGGTCGTTAACTTTGCTGCGAATGTCCGCTTCGTCATTGGCGTTTAAGGCGCCGTCGCCTTCCTGTCGACAGCCTTGCTCGATCTTCATCAAATCAGACAATCTGAGCACCAAGTGATTGTATGAGCCCTCGGAGAGCGAGTTCTTTTGTTTGGATTCTTCCAAGTATTTCTTCATGTCGGCGAATATAGTAGGTAGAGGTGGATCGGCCGGTTTGTTCGAGCCTTCTTGCATGTAAATGACAGTAGTAGATGGCCAATAGCCGACAGCCGGTTGTTGGCACCAGGGATAGTAATAGCCTGAAGGGGACTTCCAAAAATTCAGCTGAGCGCCACCAAGCTTGATACCGAAGCCGCCACCAGCAACCGGTACCGGTGCCGGCAGGACGTAACCGGGCTGGACTGGATAGCCGCTATAAGCTGGATAAGCCGGTGCGTTAGGGTAGGCATTGTAGTAACCGGGCGTGCTGCCCCAGTATGAGCGTGGTGCCGGATAAGAGTTGTTAGTCGATGGATAGGGCATCGGCATTCCGGCATATTGATTAGGATTGCGATAGGGCTGTTGCGCGTTGGCGCAGCCGGTCCAGGTGAGAAAGCATAAGACAGGCAATACCTTTATGGACAACCGCATACGTTTTGCTCCGGTTCGTGATTTGACACGTTCAATCTCTATCCGGTATGACGGTCATTTTGGCCGAATCGCTAATTGGTTTGACATTCTTTCCCTGGAAAAAGGCCTTAACCGTCCAGTCATATGACCGTCCCAGTTTATCGTATGTTCCTTCGATCGCCAGATCCAGTCGACCTTGTGCTTTCTCGATGCTGCCGCCGATATCGTATGAGAGGATCATCGGGCTGGTCTGGACAATCTTTCCGCTCAAGTTATGTTCGCCGTATGGTGTTTTCACCAGCCCGTTCAAAGTCTCAGCTTTCTCGGAGAGCAGCATCTCCATCGAGGAGAAGCGCAGCATGCGAGTAAGAGTTGGGCTGAGCACATTGTCGTTGAAAAGCTGATGATCGAATTCGGCCGTGAAGCGGCCGGTCAGCTCGGTCGGTTTGGACAGATAAGCATAGACGGCCCAGGAGAGAACAGCGCCTAACACTAGCCACAGAACAAGCCGGCGATTGTGAGGGTCGGAAACGAAGGCCAGCGGATGTCCCGATCTTGCCTTGTCCAGGCTGTGGTAAGGCAGCCACTTCCCTGTGTTGTCTTGACCGCACTTTAAGCAGAATTTGAAATTACCACCGCTGGCGACTGTCTTACAGTGCGGGCAGACGCGCTTGATCGGATCGACCACCATGCCGTATGGTGTTGGCGTGTTGACGGTCGCACCGGCCGTCGTCGGTTCCTTTAGAATCGGTTTGGCGTTTCGCTGCGGCTTCTCGACCGCTTTGCGCAGGCTGGTTATAAATTCCTGTACGGTAGTCGGTCTTTCCCAGGGATTCTTATTGAGCGCGCGCATGGTGGCTTCGCTCAGCTTCTCCGGGATATTGAGGTCCATCCTGACGCGATGCGGCATTTCGGGTGTCTGATTGAGGTGACCCACTACTATTTCGGCGGTATTGCGTGAAGCAAACGGTGGCTTGCCGGTGAGCATTTCGTACATTATGCAGCCCAGGCTGTAGATATCAGAACGTGCATCCGCTTTGCGTCCGCGCAGCTGCTCGGGCGACATGTACATCGGAGTGCCGAGGATTGCGCCGGTATGGGTGAGCGTAGCTTGGGCGACGCTGCCGACCTCCTCATTTTCCGGTTCGAGTTTGGCAATGCCGAAATCGCAGACTTTAACCCAGTCTTCAACGCCCTGATGCGTAGTAAGCATGATGTTATCCGGTTTGAGATCGCGGTGAATGATGCCCATTGAATGAGCTTCCTGAATGGCGGCACAAACCTGATCCATGATGTCGAGCGCCTTGTTATGGTTCAAGCCGTTGCTCTTTTGAATTCGCTTAGCCAGAGTCTCGCCGGCCAGGTATTCAATAATCATGAATGGTCTTTCGCTTTGATCGATGCCCCATTCCCAGATGTGAATAGCATGAGGATGATCGAGCTTGGTGGTGGTTTGCGCCTCACGAATGAATCGTCTTACCAGCTCTTCATCGCGAGTTTTTTGCGCATGCAGCAATTTAATCGCCACATACTGTTTGGTCTGGAGATTCTCTGCTTTGTAGACTGTGCTGACGCCGCCTTTTCCGATCACATTCAGGACTCGAAAGTTGTTCCAGAAAATTTCGCCCGGTTTAAGACCGAGCGGGTCGCTCGACACCGAAGGTGGATTGGGCGGCTTTTCAGTCATCTAAGCGAAACCTGGGCGCCAATTACACAGCCATACTCAGGACTTTGCCCCAGTAAAGCTATTTCTAATTATAAGCGGATTAAATTTGACTGACAGCGGCTGTGAGTGGACTCAGGTTTTAAGAGAACCACTCGAAGTTCATCTCCTCGGCCGAAAGATGCAAACTTATCAGACCCCAGAAAACTACGAAGCCCAGCGAAGAAAATTGGAAGACGCCAACTGCTGGCAAGTGTCCGGACGTTATCAGCGCTATCAATCCAGGTAAAAGCAGAGCAGCACAAAACATTGCCAGCTTGGCCGATACAGCCATCAATGGCTTGCCGAAGCGTTGGCGGCGTTGACTCAAGATCAATCCTACCAATCCTACCGTTAATGCTACAGCCAGTCCGTGCAGAGCGGCATCGAACAGGGCATGGCAAAACAGCGCCGTACAGGCCTGGCCGATTGCGGACACAGTGGCGTTTAGATCGAATTTTTCCGCTCCCATCTGTACTTCCTGCCTGTTGTCTGTCGGTGGTTAGACTAATGATTAATAGTTAGTCGCCGATATCATAGCTCACGCAGCGTTTCGCTACCTTCACTTTGTTTCAGGACTGGCTCTTGGTCCATTTATAAGCAGAGCCTCCGCGTGATTGATTGAGATTCTTGCGTGCCTCGAGCAGTCCTGGCTTTAGCTTGAGAGCCTGCTGAAACTCAGCCACCGCTTCGCCTTTTTTCTTTAGATGCATGAGCGCCAACCCAAGATTATTATGGGCAGGCGCCTCGGACGGAGCATATTTAAGGGACTGGCGGTAGGCGTCGGCTGACTGTTCGAACAGCCCTCCTTGATAGAGGGCGTTGCCCAGATTGAAATGCACCTCCCAGTAGTCCGGTTTGAGCGCTAATGTCTGGCGCCAGACGCTAATCGCCTGATCGTAATCGTGCTGACTGTAAAGCGTTATACCCAGAGAGTTTCGCGCTTCTGGAAAGTTGGGATCAAGGTCAAGCGCCTTTTCCAGGTTGGCTCGCGCCTGGTTGAAGTGCCCGCTCCTCAAGTCAAGCCATCCCAACAGATTCAAGGCCTCCGAGTTTTCAGGCGTACGACTGAGCACTGCATTTACGGTTCGGCGAGAGAGCGCCAGTTGATTCATCTCCTTTTGAACCTTGGCTACTCTCAACCCGATTACTGACTGGTCGTCGCCGGTTCTGGCTGCTGCTTTGTATTCAATCAACGCTGACTCCGGCTGGTGCATAGCTGCTAGCAGATCGCCCAGGTCTCGATGGCAAAGAGCCTTATCCGGCTGAATTTTGAGAGCGGACTGGTAGGCATTGACTGCTCCTGACAGGTCGCCTTGGTGAAAAAGCGCGTGTCCGAGGTTGGACTGAGCGCTGGCCAGTTCTGGCTCGTAAAGCAACGCCTGATAGAAGCAGATGACAGCTTCCTTGAAGTCGCCCTGGGCCAGGTAGGCTGCGCCGAGGTTGTTGTGGAGCTGCCCATTGTGGGGTCTAAGCGCGACGGCCTTTTGATACTCTTCGACCGCCTGGTCGACTTGCCCCTGTCGTTTCAAGCAAACAGCCAGATTGTTGCGAGCAGGGATGTTGGTCGGCTCTCGCTTGAGCACCTCCCTTAACTGTTTGATCGCTTCGTCCGTGAAGCCTTGCTCTGCTGATTCAAGCGCCATCTCCAAAATCTCGCGGGCGCTGTGTGTGCTGAAACTCCTCGGATTTGGAATCGAGGCGATAGCCGTCGGTTCGACCAGTTGCCAGTCGGGTTGTTTTTGGGCAGAGCCGGTGCTGCCTGCGCCAACGATACCGGCTGCCAGAGCGGCAGATAATGCCAGTACTTTCTTGTTCACGCGGTATTTTATCGACATTGGCGGTAGGCAGGTAGTCCGAATAGTCATGATGATCTTACAATTACCTGGATATCCGGCAACTATACATCCGTTGTGCTGCCTCTTTAGAAAGACATGAAACAAGTGAAAAATCAAACTGCTTTACTCTCTTGGGCGACAGCTGTCGGTTTTCTCATCCTGGCTGTGCCGCCAGCCGATTCGAAAAGGAGACCGGAGCCGGCTGAGCGTGTAGAGTTCAGTCGGGCTCAATATATGGTGATGAATCTTAATCGCGGCAAGGATTCGACCGGATTTTATCTGCAAGAATCAGGGCGTCAGAGCCGTCTGATGCTTGTCCAGCTAGAGAAGGCTTCGCGCCAGTTGGAGCAAGTCGACCGAGTCTATGCCAAGTCCAAAGGACGGCCGGACGACAAGTATTTGAAAGGCGCCCAGGCTAGAATCGAGGCGGCCAGGATGACGGCGCAGCAGTTGGCGCAGCAGCTGCAGGAAGCGCAAGCGGAGTTGAAGTCTTCGATTCAAGAAGTACTGCTTGCGGATCAATAACTGCTTACAGTCGTTAACGTTGGCGGCGTCCGATTAGCTGGTATGTGACTCGGCAGCGGGGCGGCTCGTTCTCTTTGACAATTGAGATCCGCTCCAGACCGTTAAACTGAGCACCGCCTGGTAGAAGCGACATTACAATCGCTTCTTGCGCCATCGTTTTGCCGACCGGATGTTGATAGCGAATGAAGGCGGTATTGCCCTGCACCTTGTCTACCACAATTGGTGTTCTGACTCCAGTGTTAGAGCCCATTGCATAGCCGGTGTTGGGGTCTCCGGATATCTCCCAGGTGTTACTCGTATTGAATTGGAAGGCTTGTTCGGCTTGTTGTTGGAATTCGGGCGATTGCGCCTCGACCTTATTTCTTTGTCCCTGCACATTCCAGAGTCCAAGGAAATTGGGAGGCAGGACGACCCGTTGTTGAATCGAGGCTTGAATTGGCGGACGTTGCTGCACGCCGGCCTGTAGCGGCGGTCGTTGTTGGGCGCTGCCCTGGAGCGGTGCATTGTTGCGGACGCCGCCGCTATAGGCGCCCGGGGTGGCGGTTTGCTGAATCATGTGCGGGGCTGGATAGCTGGCTCCGCCTTGCAGTGGATCCTGCAGGATATTGCGTTGCTCGACTCCCAGTTTAAACGGGTCGGCTGCCAGCGCTGCTGCCGGAATGAGCGCACCGGCAAGGATAGCTAGGAGCGCTGGTCTGGTCTGACGCAGCATACTGTAAAGGTGACTCATGCTAACCCTCCTGGCTGCATCTTCCATTTAACTCAATTATAAGCACAAGATTGTGCTTGAGCTTTGTGGCAGACCTGTGAAAGCGGTGGCGCGTTTAGTCCGTCAAAGCAGTGTGATACTACCGGTGGTGTAACGCCCAGCAGGCTAGTGACTTTAGCGGCGACCTTGGGCGGAGCGATTAGAATTGGCCTGTCGTCCGCTGCCTGCGCCGTAAGGGCTGCCCGAGAGCCAGACCGTCGAACCTTTTGCTGGTGCTTTCCGCTGGGGCTTCACCGGAGCTTGGATGGTGGGTTTGACCGCTACTTTAGTCTTGGCGCCGTTTTGACTTGCTTTCTTGACCGCCGGTGCCGCCGGCGCGGCTGTTGCAACCGGTGTCGGCGTCGCGGCCGCCGGTTTGGCTGGCGCCTGAGCGTTCGCTTGGCTGGTGGACGGTTCCGGTTTCGCCTCTGGTTTTAGCTCCGGCTCTTGCGAAAAACCGATCTCTTTGAGTCTTTTGTAAGCGGTCTGACCGGTGGCGCTGCGCGGCTCCTGCCCGATGATGTCGACCAGTGGCCCGAGCGCTTCCGGGAATCGCCGCTGCTTGATTAACAAGTCTGCCTTGAGCAAGAGCGCTTGATTTTTTAACTGGCTGAATTTGTGCGCCGCCAGCTTTTCGGCATCGGCCTGAGGCTTTGTTGCTTCGTTTTTTGCAAAACTCAAGGAGAGTTTGTAATGCGAGTCAGCCATCTCTGCGAGCCATTCGCATATCTGCATGACGCTTTCCTGTATCTCTTGCGGGCGAGCATTAGGCAAAAGAACCTTCAACTCGTCCAGACGAACTTGGGCATCTTCGGGGGTGAGCGGCAGCTGTTGATAAGCGATTCCTGCTGCCGGTGCGCCGTTAATCCGATTCGGTCCGGGAGCTGGTGCCTGGGGATGGGCTCCGGGCACAGGCGCTGAAGTGGCTTGCGGCAGCTGCCCTGGCGATTGACCGGGTAGCGGAATGCTGCCTTGCGCCAAGCCGGACTGGGTGCAACTTAGAGCCAAACTCAACTGGGCAGTCAGTTGCAAAATTACAACGGGCAGAGGTCGATTCATCGGAGCAAGCACCTTTTCATCATTTCGAGCACGGAAAGATTCTAGCAAACTCACGGCTTTAACTGTGTTAATATCAACCTCTGGGCGCAGCTTGAGTCATTCTGCCGCTTAGTGCTCGATTACCAGTTGGAAGCTCAAGTCTGGAAGTTTGGTGAGGCAGTTTGCTGGGCTCGCTTATTGAAAGATCATCTGAATAATTGCCAACGCGCCAAGCGAGGGCGGAGGTAGGAAATTGCGTTCGCGAGAATTTGTCTCTTTGTTTTTGTCTTTCTGTCTCGCTTCGGCGCTTGCCGGATTGCCGGTTCAAGGCCAACCGGGCGTTCAAAGCCGGCCGCCGGAGAAAGGTCCGAAGCTTTTTGACACCTATGACAATAGCTTTGTGCGAAAGTTCTTGCCGACCGGTCATTACTTGCCGATCTCTGAAATCCAGCCGGGAATGGTTGGTTGGGGTCTATCGGTGTTTGAAGGGACGAAGGTCGAGCGTTTCGGGGTCAAGGTAATCGGTGTCGTCAAAAAGGTGCTGAACGGTCGCGATGCGATTTTAGTGCGGATGTCGGGTGCGCCGCTGGCTAACAACAATGTGATCAAAGGCATGTCAGGCAGCCCTGTTTACATTGATGGAAAGTTGATTGGAGCGATCTCCTTCGGATTTGATTTTTCCAAAGAGCCGATCGCCGGCATTACCCCGATCGTCGACATGCTCGATGCGATGGCGACTGATACTGCCAGCCAGGAGCGGATCTCCCAGGTCTCTCCTCAGCCGTGGTTCGTTCAGTCCGGTCCAACTGTGAATGTTTCAGGCGCTGCACCACGCTTAGTGCCGTTGATGTCGCCGGTTGCACTGGCTGGGTTCTCATCGTCAGCGCAGGACTTCCTGTCGCGAAGATTGAAGCGGTTCGGCATGACGGTGGCAACTGGCGCCGCTGGCGGTCAAGATCCGGGTCTGGCTAAGGTTGCCGGAGCTAGTATCGTGCCTGGCGGTTCGGTCAGCGTGTTGTTGTCCACCGGTGATTTCAATGTCGTTGCCACCGGCACGGTCACCGCTCGTTTCGGGCAGAAGGTGCTGGCTTTTGGGCATCCGTTCTTGCAAGCAGGCGCAGTCGACTTTCCTCTGGCCACCGCCTATGTGCACGATGTATTGCCCAGTCTTTCGGTCTCCTTCAAGCTGGCGTCGCCGGTGCAGGTAGTTGGAGTGTTGAACGCCGACAGACCTTGGTCGGTTGGCGGGCAATTGGGCCGGTCTGCTCAGATGATCCCGGCCACTTTTAAAGTTACTGATAAGACCAGGCACGTCAAGCGTACCTATCATTGCCAGGTGGTCGATCATCCTGATCTCACGCCCGATCTGTTGGCTTCGACTGCGATGTCGGCGATCGATGCTACTCATCAATCTTCCGGACCTTATGTCGCTCGTGTCGAAAGTGTATTCGAGGCCCAGGGCGTGGAGCCGATCAAGCGAACGGACAGATTCTCATCCAATTTCTCGGTGCACACCTTGTCCGATTCCGGCAGCCGTTTTCGTTTTCTAGGAGATCCGGTCGGTTCGTACATCTTGCGGACCACCTCCGAGATAACCAATAACGACTTTGTCAAGGCCTCGATTAAAAAGGCGGAGCTCGATATTACGCTCGAGGACGGGCATGAGGCTGCCCGGCTCGATAAAGTCTACATCGACAAACCGTTTGTCGCTCCCGGTGAGTTGATTGATGTGCACTGTCTTCTCAAGCCTTACAACGGAAAAGACCAGATAGAAACTTTGTCGTTACGAATTCCGCGCGAGATGCCGGATGGCAACATGTTGCTGGGCATCTCCAGCGGTGATGAAATGACTTCGGTCAAAAAGCGCATGGGCATTGTCGACCCGACACCGGAGTCGCTCAAGCAAGTCTGCGAGCGAATCATCGCTCGGGGCCGTGGCGATGCGATCGAACTGGTGGCCGCGCTTCCCGAACAGTCTTTGATTGTCGGCGGTGTCAAGCTCGTCAATCCGCCGGCTCATTGGGCGAGAATTTTTCTGTCTAACCGCAACACCAAGGCTCCGGCGTCTGTCAAAGGCGATCTCAAAGTTTCGAAGGTAACCGACTGGTTGATTGACGGCAGTCACATTTTGACGGTCGAGGTGCGCAGTCCGGAAAAGGTAGTTGCCAGGCAAGCACCATATACGATATCAGTTCCGAATCCGAGCGAATCAATTACTACTACCGAGCAGGCCAGAAAGACGATTGATGCTTCGCGCAAGAGTTCGTCCACTAGTTCGAGCAGCTCTTCTTCGTCGCAGAATGGTGCTGAAAAATCTACCGCCAGCGGTTCGACCCCTCCGGCCAGCGCGACCCTCAAGGAGTACCCTCACATGCGCCCGGCTCAGGTCTGGCGGCAGGACAGCGATGAGGACTTTCGGACTGGCAAAACCAATGGCACCACGATCGACAGCTGGGGTCGGTTAAGTCCGGGCTTTCAAGAAGGTCAACAAAAGTCACTGGGATCCGAATCGCAGGTCTGGTCCGGAGTCTGGTCGCAGGGCAGCTTCTGGTTCGGCACGGCCGACAAGATCTTTCGCTGGAGTGGCGATGAGTCTATGCCGGAGCTGGTGGCGGTCTTAGGGGGAGTGGCAATTCCTGCCATGTGTGCGGATTCGAAAGGCACAATCTATGCGGCCTCTGTTCCGGGCGGAAAGATCTGGGCGCTGGAGACCAAAGAAAAGCCCAGGTTGTTGGGACAGACGCCCGAACCGATCGTGACGAGCATGTGTGTGGACGACAAGGACAATCTTTATGTAGGAACAGCCGGCACCGGCAAGATCTATCGTTATCGATCTGGTGGCATCGGTGGTGCGCTCCAGGAGTTCTTCAGCACAGCCGAAGCGCATGTGCTTTCGCTTTTTTACTATCCCGCCGATAGACGCTTGTATGTTGGCTGTGGTGAAAGCGGTGTTGTTCTGGCGGTAGATCAAAGCGGCAGCGCCACCACTGTCTATCAAGCGGCCGATCATTTCGTGACCGGTGCAGTCAGGGATGCCAAAGGCGATCTTTATGTCTCGACTGCCGGACAAGGACGGCTGGTTAGAGTGATGGCCGGAGGCGAAGTGCAGACGCTGGCGACCAGCGAGGCCTTTTATAAGTTGTATTACTGTCCGTACACCGATTCAGTCTTTTCGGGCGATGCTGAAGGCGACATCACGCTTTGCAAAGTCGACGCGCTGTCCGGTCAGGCATTTTTCTATCCGGTATGTCACACCGAGCAGGAGGAGGTGCTTGCCCTGGCTAGCGACAGTCGGCAGCGTCTCTTTGCTGGTACGGCCAATTTAGGCATGGTGCGTTCTTTTGATTTAAGAATGACTGGCGATTCCGGCTACGAGTCGGCGGTGCATGATGCTGGCAAGCCGGCCACTTGGATAGCGCTCAAAGCTTGGGGGGCGCTCAATGAAGCGAATGAAGCGATACAGCGACAAGTAAGAGTCGAGACTAGGAGCGGCGAAAGCGGGCAGCCGGATATGACCTGGTCCGGCTGGCAGGAGGCAAAATACAAAGACGGCGCATTTGCGATTGCGTCGGCTCCGGCGCGCTATCTGCAGTATCGTCTGAAGTGGAGTCTTGCCGGTGCCGGTGATTCCGCCAAGGGCGGTGAACCGGCCAAACTTGGAAAGATTGAAGTCTCCTATCTGCCCAAGGACAGCGCGCCCAAGGTAAGTTCTGTGTCGGTCAAGCCCGGCATGGCGATCGCCGGCAAGCATGAAGTGGTGGTCAATGGAAGCGATCCCGATTCGGACAATCTCTTGTTGAACATCGACCTCTCGGCCGATGGTGGTAAAACCTGGAAGTCGCTGGCGGAAAGTCTGCGTAGCAAGCACACTGGCAAAACAGCGAGCAAATCGAGCGATTCCGACTCTAAAGACTCAGAGCGGAATTCGTCTAAGAGCAATGACAAAGAGGACTCGAGCGGCGATAAGCAAAAGTCAGATCAATCCAAGCCTGTTCTGAAAGGCTCTGCCCAAAAGGAAGACGGTGAATCCGAGCAGTGGGCGGTGCGGGACTTGCCGCAGGCGCTTGAGCTCGATGGCAGCGAGGATAAAGACAGCGGCGACGCCGATAAGCACTCGAGCGACAAGGACTCGGGCAAGGACACCGGCGGTAGTAGGGAGAAGAGAAGCGACGCTGACGCCGACAAAGATAATGACACCGAGAAAGAAAAAAAGGACTCTGCGAAAAAGGGAGGAAGGGGCAAGGCGCATCTGCCCTCCGCTCAAACCAAGCCAGTAAGCGCGGCTTCGTCCAGGAATTCATCTGGCGAGTCAACGTCAGCCGAAGAGAAGATCAGTTGGACTTTCGACACGGCCAAACACAAAGACGGCAACTACATTATGCGGTTTAAGCTTGACGACAGGCTCTCTAGCCCTGACGATCATTTAGATGCAGTCGCCTTGAGAGCGGTCACTTTGGACAATAAGCCGCCTGAGATCGGCGCGGTCGCCTCCAGCCGTGATGTCGATGGCAGATTGAGCTTTACGATTTTGGTCAAGGACCAATTTACGGCGATCGCCAATGCCATTTATCGCATTGATGAGGGCGAGCCATTCGCACTTTCCGGGTTGATTCATTTGACTGACGGAATGAGCGGTCAGCTCGGTGTTTCTGGAGTTAAAGTCGGAGCTGGACAGCATAAGGTCGAAGTGAAAGTGACAGACAGTGCAGGAAATACGGCGACAAAAAGTTTCAATGTAAAATAGTTCTGCTTTCAACGCTGGGAGAAAGAGGTTGTCACTTCGTAGATTGTTCCGAACTAAGCCGGCTCAGTTGCTAATCGACGAGGCTTATGAGCCGGAGCGATTGATGAAAAAAAGGCTCAGTGCTTTCGACCTGATCGCCTTTGGAGTCGGCGCAACCATCGGTTCGGGAATTTTTGCTTTGACCGGTACGGCAGCTGCCGGGCAGGCGCAATCTGCCAAGGATTGGCTCTCTACTCCGATAGTCAATTTCATACTCTCCTCTCCATTAGGGCGGGAAGGGGCTGGTCCGGCGATCGCCGTCTCCTTTATCGTGGCCGCTCTGGCTTGCGGGTTGGCTGCTTTGTGCTATGCAGAGCTGGCCGCAATGATTCCGGTATCCGGGTCTGCGTATACTTTTGCATATGCGGCGCTCGGTGAATTGGTGGCATGGATAATCGGTTGGGATCTGATCTTGGAGTACGCAGTCGGCAATGTAGCGGTAGCCGTTTCCTGGTCCGATTACTTTCTTTATCTTCTGCATGGAGTAACCGGTTTGAAAGTACCGCTATGGCTTGTCAGCGATTGTTCGACTGCGCTCACTCGCACTGCTGGTTTAGCTGCCGGCAGTCCTCAGCTCGAGCTATACTCCAGCTTGACCTTGCCAACTCTCTTCGGGCATCCGTTCGCAGTCAATTTACCGGCCTTTGCGATCGTGGCATTGGTTACCTGGGTGCTGGTGGTGGGCATTCATGAAAGTGCGATCGTCAATACCATTTTGGTGGTAGTGAAGGTAGCAATTGTGCTGTTTGTGATCGTCTTTGGTTGGGGATTTGTAAATTCGTCCAATTGGGTTCCGTTTGCTCCGAGTGGCTGGGCTGGTATCATGGGTGGTGCGGCAATCGTCTTCTTCAGTTTCATCGGCTTTGACGCAGTCAGCTCGATGGCTGAAGAGACGAAGAACCCGCAAAAAGATATGCCAGCTGGGATGCTGGGCAGCCTTTTGATCTGTACGCTTCTATATGCTGCCGTCTCCCTGGTTTTAACCGGGATCCTCCCTTACAAAACCTACGCCAACGATGCTGCACCGGTTGCGACGGCGCTGGCTCAAACCGGCAATCCATGGGCGCAGGTCGTGGTAGCACTGGGTGCGCTGGCCGGCATGACTTCGGTGCTTCTAGTGTTTCAGCTCGGGCAGCCCAGAATCTTCATGGCGATGGCCCGTGACCGTCTACTTCCCAAATTCTTCTCGACTCTGCATCCGCGTTATCGAACCCCTTTCATACCGACGATCTTGACCGGTGTAGTAGTCAGTGTTTCGGCTCTTTTCCTAGATATTGGGCAGGCGGCGGAGCTAACTAACATCGGCACATTAGCGGCCTTTATTCTCGTTTGTGGTGGTGTGATAGTCTTGCGAAAGACCGACAGCCAACGGTTGCGGCCCTTTAAGTGTCCGCTCGTTCCTTTTGTGCCGTTGGCGGGAATCATTGCCTGTTTTGCCCTCATGCTGTCGCTACCGGTGATCACCTGGTGGCGTTTTGTGCTCTGGATGGCATTGGGTTTGGCAGTTTACTTTGGCTATGGCTATCGCAAAACCGGTCAATCGATCCAATCAGCCGGTGCTGCCGAGCCGTAGGCTGCCGTTGCCGAATAACAGTTGTGCAAAAGTCAATCTGTCCGAGCCTAGTTTATCCCGCCGGCGCGCCTTTTGTTGCTTGCTTGATGCTATCCGCTCTTAAGCTGGGGATGCTCTTGAGAGTATGATTTGCAGCTGCACCAAGCGCTTGATTCTGTCTTTCCCTAGATGTTGGGCTGGTGGTGTCGTTCGTCATGCTAACGCTAACCAGGTAAATTACAATCAGAGCCAGCGCCAGCGCCAGTGAATTGAGAGCATAGTCGTTTGGCTTCTGGTTCGTGGTGAGCTTTCTATCAGCCATGAAGGTTTGACCTGGAAGGTTATGGCGTTGCACTGGTCGGCGGTGGAGAGATAGTAGGCGCCATTGAGAATGTCTAGCTTACCGTGCGCGAGTTAAGAGCTTGCGTGACTCTGCATAGTTAGAAGGATGGATCAAGAGTAAGGTCTGATCTCGTTGTTGTCAATCAAGTAAGCGAGCAGTCTATTTCGTAGATACCCCAAGGTTGTCCAGATTGAAAGGAAAGTGGGTTGTTTGTCCAGACTGCAGATTCGACGGAGAAAGAGAAAGCAATGCTTCCTCTTTCTCCGTACCTGTTCACGAGCGATCGCTTGTGTTTACCTGAATGCGCTAAGACCTATTTGATCGCGACTTCCTTGCCGGAGCGCATCGCTTCGGATTTGCTCGGAATGCGGGTCTTGACTCCCGGTAGGTGTCCTTCGAATGCACCGACTGAGACTGGCACGCGCACCGAAGCTTCGACTTTCGGAATGCTTACAAAGAGAATCCCGCGATCCATTCTGGCTTCAACTTGCTCGGGGAGAATCTCGGCGTCGAATTCGAATTGACGATACAGGTATCCAGCTGGCAGCTCCTTGCGAATAATGCCGGCTTTCTCCTCGAACATAGAAGGGGTACGCTTGGCCAAGACGGTAATGACGTTGAATTCGACCTTGAGTTCAACATCGTCCATCACTACGCCAGGCAGTGCAATCTCAAGTAAGTATTGATCGTCTAGTTCGAGAATGTCGGTTTGCGGCGCGGTGTTTAGTTGGTGATGCTGCCATCCCCAAGGAGATTGTGTTTCGAAGTTGTGCCAACCAAAGGTTTGCGGGCTGGTTAACGGGCGATTGGGCAGATCGCGATAAGAGGCGCGATTTAGTTGACGTTCCAGTTGGTTGATCTGCCGTTGAAGTTCACCGATTGTTCTGATATTCAGCATTTGGACTCTCTCCTTTCTTTGACGTCGTTCAAAAACTGAACACGATCTTACGCGCGCATCCTAGTTCTGATGCGCCTTTCGAAAGAGTTGCTCAGCTTTCGCTACATCAATCCTATCGACTAAATCGACTTAATGTGTGGTTGTTTACTTTCTGTTCCAGTTTGTTCTTGGTAACTCTAAGTGCAGCTAATAATCAAGCTTTGAGCCACGTCGACTTGACTCTATCTTAACTTGCTTCTAAGCGGGCAGAGCGCTTTGGTTAAAGGGGGGCTCATAAAAGCTCTTGAATTGCGTCTTCGCTTCTGGTTCGGAGTATTTCCCTAGCTGTGCTTAATCTAATTTCTTTTCCGGCACTTTGCGCTCGCTCTTCTTGGCTGCTCTGGAAGCTTTGCTGTCAGTGCGTTTTACAAGTTTTCTCAACTGCGACTCTAGCTCTGTTTGCTCCTTCTGCAACGTCGCCAATTTATTGCGCCCGGTTTTGAGCTCGGCGCTTGCCTCTGAGTCCTCATGTTGTGATGCTTCCAATTCACGGCGGCTAACGACGCCTTCCGTATATAAGGAAGCAAACAAAGTAGATCGTTTTCTCTTTTCGTCAGCCCTCGACTCTAAACTGGCAAGTTCTTTCGATAACTCTGTTATCTGTCCGGCCAGCTCAACTGCTCGTTTTTTTAACTCCTCTGCCGACAAAAGTCCGATTGGCGCTCCAATCAACCCCGGTATCGAGCCGATAGGGACAGTTGGAGGCGGAGGAGGGATGAAAACAGGAAGGCGCGCTCCCGACTTACGAGTTTTAGAAGACTCGGGCTGTTCTATGCTTACACCGGTTGGATTGGTTTGCCTTTTTTTGTCTTTGTCTGACGAAATTTCGCCGCTATGAAGCTTCACACCAGGATTGGTGCCCTGCTGGGTCTTGGCGACGGTTGTACTCGCTTTTACGTTCGGTTTTGAGACAGCGCTGTTGGTTTGAGATACAGTTAGCCTTCGATTATCGACGCAGACCTGTATTCTGGGCTGCGATTGCGAGTTTGATGTGCGACCGACAGACAGTGCCGTTCGCTGAACAATAGCGCTTGGCTTCGTAAAGTCCTGCTCGGTTTTGGACTGTGCGCCTGCATCGGTGCCTGTCAGCGTAATCATCAAGAAACAGATTGAAAAACACTTTTTGTTCATCGTTTATGTTGGCGCTGGGACTCTATAAGCCAATTGTAAGAAACTAGTTCACGTCTTTCATTGTAGGGTATTGTGATGTATGACGCCCTTCTCCGTGATTAATCAGGATGGAACTAGTTTGCCGCAATACGTCTCAGTGCTAATTCTGGGCGACATTATCGGAAAGCCCGGTCGGCGTGTCGTGACAGAGTATTTATCCGGACTTTCAAGCAAGCCTGATTTGATAGTGGCAAATGTCGAAAATGCAGCTCACGGTTTTGGCGTCTCTGAAAGCAATCTGCAAGAACTTAAGGAAGCCGGAGTACAGGTCTTTACTGGCGGTAATCACACATTTGACCGCAGGGAGATTTTTGATTTCATCGATCGTGAGCCGACGCTGATTAGACCCGCCAATTACCCCGAGGGCACAGCCGGTAAAGGATGGTGCTTGATAGAAGTAAATGGTGTTAAGGTTGGTATCTTAAATCTGCTCGGCAGGGTTTTTATGGAGCCGCTTCAATCACCATTTCTGGTTGCGGACGCGCTAATTCCCTTGATTGCTGAGCAGACAAATCTTATCCTTGTAGATCTTCATGCTGAAGCCACAGCAGAGAAGGTGGCAATGGGATGGTATCTCGACGGTCGAGTCTCGTGTGTCGTTGGCACGCACACACACGTACAAACAGCTGATGAGCGAATTCTGCCCGGCGGAACAGCTTACCTTACGGATATGGGTTGCTGCGGACCGGCCGACGGAGTAATTGGAATGGACAGGAGCGGAGTATATCGACGGTTCATAAATCAGCTACCAGCCCGATTTGAAGTTGCTCCCGGCCCAGCTATGCTAAATGGTGTACTAGTCAAACTGCAAGCTGAATCAGGAAAGGCTCAGTCAATTGAGCGGGTTCAATTCCTCGAACAAGTATTGCCGAGTTCAAATGATTAGTGATGATGCCTGTCAAGGAAAGACAATGTGCTGTTTTGACCATGAGCAGCTGAACTTTTTTTGAGTTTCCACGTTGTTAGAAGTATAGGGAAACTTCTGACAATCAGGAGGGCTTGAAAAATGCAGACCACAGCTTCTATACGTCGGTTTATCAATCGGCTTAGTCCAAACTTTGCCTTTACTACCAGAGATTGTCTTTCATTTGGTACGAGGGCGGCAGTTGATCAAGCTCTCTACCGCTTGGTTAAGGCTGGATGTATTGTTAGAATCGCCTTCGGAGTGTTTGTTAAACCGGATCGACAACTTGGTGTTGTTGTCTCCGCATTTCAGGTAGCTAAAGTAAAGGCAGAATCATTTGGAAGGAGAATTGTAAGGCACGCTCGCGATGCAGCCTTCAATCTAAGTTTAGTGGCTATAGGCAACCGGGAGACTTGCTTTGCGATAAATGGGCGGTCGAGTTCATTTAGGTTCGGCGACCAGGTGATTTACTTTCGCGAGACAAGCCCTCGCAACATGATTTTGGGCGATCGTCCGGCTGGAAAGGTGGTAAGAGCGCTCAGGTATCTCGGAAAGTCGCTATGCACTAAACTTACAATTGCCAATGCTACCAAAGAGATCGGGCGGGCTGAAAGGTTCGAGCTTAGGCAGCGTAAGTCGTTTATGCCTGCATGGCTTAGCGACTGTTTCTGGATTCCCTAGCTTCTATTCAGTGCAAAAATGTGAATTGAGTTTACTTGTCTAAAACTACTTTTGTTTGTATCTTTTAGTTTTTGACCAAGTAAGGATCGCGCGTTTCCGGTGGCAGTCGATCTTCATCTTCACACGCATCACTCTGATGGCACGTGGTCTCCGACTCAGCTTGTTGCGCGAGCGATTGAGCTGAAATTGAGTCACATCGCGCTTACCGATCATGATACCATGGCTGGTGTCGAAGAGGCGCAGGAGTGTGCTGCTGGTCGCTTGCAAGTGATCCCTGCGATTGAGATAAACACCGTCTGGCAAGGCGAGAATCAGCAGTTTCAGGACGTTCACATTCTCGGTTATTATCTGGACAAAAATTCTTGGCAGTTGCAGCAACTGCTTTGCCGCCAACAGGAGGCTCGCCGTAAACTGGTCTTTGCTACAGTCGAGCGCCTGGCTGAGCTCAAATTTGGTCTGACGATCGAAATGGTCGAACAGTGCGCCGGACTCGGGTCGATCGGCCGCCCGCATATCACTCAGGCAATTGTCAATTGCGGCGGTGCCAAGGACGTGGTCGAAGCATACGAACGATACATGGTCCCGGCCAGTCCATATTATGTAAGGCGGGAGAGTGTAAACCCGGTTGAAGCGATAGAAGCTATCAATCAAGCCGGTGGGGTGGCTTCACTAGCTCATCCCGGCCGGGTGGAGCAGAGCAAGGATCTAATTTTGATGCTGAAGCATTGCGGGTTGCGGGCTTTGGAAGCGTACCATCGACGGCATTCTCTGCAGACAGTAAGGCGAAACATTCGCTTTGCCCATGATAACGGACTTGCTGTTACTGGAGGATCGGATTGCCATGGACCGCTGGCAGAGTATTCGGCTACAGTCGGTTCAATCTCTGTGCCACTAGATGTAGTGACAAAACTGCTCGATTTGTGCAATCGATAGTTGAACCTGTTGGCAGCCTTCGCGCTGAACGGTAATGTCTAGTCCAGCACCCGATCAAGCTGTATTTGCATCAGTCGATTGTCCACTTCACCTGTTTGGCTCCATGCCTTGTCGCCTGATTTATTGAGGAGAATCTGGAAGGGAATGTAACCCCGATAGTAGTCTTTCAAGAGCTTCAGGCACTCCGAGCTTACGGCGTGATCCACATCCACGACCAGAAATTTGAGCTTGGTCGAGCGATTCTTGCGGTAGAGGTCCACAATTCGCTTGGCCTGACGATTTGTGTTCAAATCTCCCGCCGCTCCAAAAAAAATGAAGGTAGGACGATCGGTGCCTAACACGAAATCATCCGGTTTCTCAGCGACGATTGGGAAGCCGTTGTCCAAGTCCTGCGAAAAGGAGATGCCTTCCTTTAACTTGAGATCCTCGGCTGCAGAAACTGCCGGAAAATGCATTCCAGCTGCCGCGGTGAGGAGCGCAAAGGTTGGAATGCCGTATTTCAAATAGACGCCCATATGTTTTGCCTGCTGGAAGGTTTGGACAGATTATCTTGTGTTAGTAGCCAAGCCTGCAAGACTGCTTGCGTCTTCTATTTGTTTCTGGAAGGCAAGCCAAACATTTAGCCGTCATTGAAACGGGTATTGAAGTCGCTGGCCTTCACTTTGTGCACCCAGCGTGACCACTTTTGCTGCTCATAGCTGAGCGCATACTGGTGTAATGAATTGAGCAGTTTGCGGCCGCTGTCCGATTGTCCGTTGAAAACATATGCCCGTCCGGAGCCTGTGCCTTCAAACCGCAAGATCTCCTTGCCGCCCCGCTTGCCGATTGCAATTGCTATCTCGCAATGCAAGACCTGATCTACTGCGGTCTCCGGTGGTTGACTCAGTCGCTCCCAAAGCCAGCGAGCTAAGACGGTGGCGGCCGGAAGCTCCGGATCGGCTGTGTGTAGATATTTTGCGAAGGCTTCTAAAATCACGATTCCGTCTATTTTCAGAGTCTAGGGGATGAATGCGGCCGAATCCACAGACCGGAAACACTGCGCCTGTCTTCGAGCTCTTGGCAGAATTCAAACTAGCGAACCGTCGCTTCGGAAGGCACGTAATTCCAGTCGTCATGCTCGTTTGCAACTAGTGGTCGCTGCACATGCTGGCATCTATGAAAAATATAGCACAAGTTCTCAAGACCTTCACGAAATTGCTTGCCCTGCGATGATTTAGCCATTTAGGCTTTGCGAAAGTAAATTCTGCACGCGAAATCTGTGCATAAAATTAAAAATGTAAAAGTGGGAACGTCTTAAGTTCCAAAGCGGTATAATAAATCTGCTTGAGGGCTCCGCGCCCGAGGTCTTCTAATTTCATAGCCACGCAATAGAGACGCGACCTGTCTCCCCTGGTGCCTGTGTAACCGCTGTCAGGAAGCATAAGGCAAAGTGGAAAGGACCCAAGCTTGCAAGCAGGGTTTGATTTTAAACAGACAGCCGAGCGGCAACGATGGCTATGAACCATCTAGAGTCTGGAGAACGATCATCGTTAATTCACTTGTTGGTCAGCTCAATCTGACTAAGCAGAGCCAAAACAAGACGACATATACTACCGAGCAATTTAGCCGATTGCTCACAGACTGTCTTTTGGAGCGCGTCGTGCGACCCGGGCAGTACCTGGGCAACGAATGGGGGGCGGCTGCCAAGCCTTGGGAGCAAGCTGATGTCCACCTGGCGCTGACATTCCCGGATCTCTACGAACTCGGAATGTCGAATTTCGGTTTGCGGATTCTGTACCAGATTGTCAATGACAGACCGGGGCTGCTCGCCGACCGCAGTTATGCTCCTGACTCAGACCTTGAGCAACTTCTCAGGGAGATGAGTTTGCCGCTTTGGGCTTGGGAGTCGCGCAAACCGCTTAGTGCTTTTGAGCTGATCGGCTTCTCGTTGCAGTATGAGCTTACTTACTCCAATGTATTGAATATGCTCGACCTGGCCGGGGTGCCGGTGGTCGCTGCCGAGAGAAGGCAGACTTTCCCATTGATTTTTGGTGGCGGACCCTCCTCGGTCAATCCCGAGCCGATGGCCAAATTCATGGATTTCTTTGTAATCGGCGATGGCGAGGCAGCTGTTCCTGCAATCATGGAACGGGTCCGGACCTTCAAGCAAAGGGCAGCAGCTGATGGTCTGGACCGCCGGGAGCTCTTGATAGAGCTCGCCACCGCTGTGCCAGGAGTCTATGTGCCGAGCTTATACGAGCGCCGGCCGCCAGAAGTAGTGGTAAAGCCGGTACCAGTCGAACCGAAGGCACTACCTGAAAGAATCTTGCGGCAGGTGCAACCGCTCAACGACGAAAATCAACCGACGGCCGGTATCGTGCCTTATCTGTCGCTCGTGCACGACCGAGCCGTCTTGGAAGTCAGGCGTGGCTGCGATCGCGGCTGCCGCTTCTGTCAACCAGGTTACACCTTCTTGCCGGTCAGAGAGCGGTCCGCCGAGGATCTCGTCCGGCTCTCCCAAAAGGCTCTCGAGCAAAGCGGACAGCAGGAGTATTCCATGCTTTCGTTGTGTGTCAGTGACTATACAAGCTTGCACGATGCCGTGCGAGCGCTCAATCGTCAGCACTCGCAGTGGCGAGCCTCAATGTCCTTTCCTAGTCAGCGGGCCGATCGCATGAACCTCGACCTGGCCGAAGAGCTGAAATCCGTCCGCAAAAGTGGTATCACGCTCGCTCCCGAGGCTGGCAGTGAACGCTTGCGCCAGGTAATTAATAAGGGGCTGAATCACGGACAGATCATCAGCGCCATCCAGGCTGCTTATCAAACTGGCTGGTGCTCGGTAAAGCTCTATTTCATGCTCGGCTTGCCGACTGAAACGGACGAAGATTTAGCCGGCATCGTGGAGATCCTCAAGGAAGCAACCGAGCTTTGTCGGCAGATTAAGAAGACAGACCCGGAAAATCACAAGCGTAGTGTCGAGTTCACCTGCACAATGTCCAATTTTGTGCCGAAGCCGTTTACGCCTTTCCAGTGGTTCGGTCAGATCACCATCCCCGAGACCAGGCGACGGCATCAAGTGCTCAGGGACAAATTGAAGGAATCTGGTCTGCGCAACGTTACATTGAATTTCACCGACCCTGAAATCAGCCTCTTGGAAGCAGTAATCTCGCGCGGCGATCGCCAGATCGGCGATTTGATTGAAGCTGCTTGGCTAAACGGCTCGAAGTTCGACGCCTGGGACGATCGATTTAAACCGGAAATCTGGTATCAATCGGCTGAGCAACTGCAGATCTCCTTAGCCGATCTCGCATCCAATTCTCGTCAGGTCGGCTCGCCTCAACCGTGGGATGTGATCCATATCGGACTGCATGATTGGTGGTTGGTCAAGGAGTGGGAAAAGGCGGTCGCTCAAAAGGAGACCGCACCATGCACGGAAAATCTCTGCCATGCATGCGGCGTCTGTACTGAGCTCGATGCCACGCACCAGTTGGCTGCCCCCAAGCCGGAAGTGGTCAAGAAAAATCCGTTCGTCAAGGAGCTGGCCGCACACGAGCTCGACGATTCACATCCTTCGTTGTTCTTTATGAAGCCGCAAACAGCGCTTTCGAATAAGGCTGTTACCCGCATTCGCTTCGAGTTCTGCAAGGAAGGAGAGCTTCGATTTATCTCGCATCTGGACTTGCAACATCTCTTGGCGCGGGCTGCTCGCCGAGCCAAGATCGCTATCTCTTTTACTGAAGGCTTCAATCCTGCGCCTAAACTCAATCTGGCAGTTTCCTTGCCGATCTTTCAAGAAGGACAGGCCGAAGTGGGTGAAGTCGACTTGTGCGAGCCTCTTTCGGCAGCTCAATTCCTCATTCGGATAAACGAGCAGTTGCCGGCCGAGATTCAATTGAAGAGAGCCAAGGACGTCTCTCTGACGGGGGCGTCGCTGGCATCGGTGGTCGGTCGGGCAACTTACCTGGCCCGAACGATTGAAGCTTCCGGTGCAGCCGCTCCGGACCAACCGAAAGTTGATGTCACTGAGCGGCTCGACTCGCTGCTTTCGGCCGACAAACTGGAAGTAGCTGTGGCGGCACCGGATAGGCCAAAGAAAAATAAGGGGAGCCGTAACGGCTCCGGACAGACCCGAATAGGGAAACAGACGCGCGATCTCCGCCCCGGGATTTTCAATCTTTCACTTGAGAGCGACCGACCGATCTGCCTGAAGCTCGACCTGGCTACCGGTCCCAAGTTGCACGTTAAGCCGACAGAAGTTTTGAAGTTAGTTGATTTTGGTTTTGACTGGCGGGTCACCAGACTTGGTTTGGCACTGCCAGATGGTAGTTCACTGTTCGATTTCCGTGACGGATGAAAAGGACGCTCATCAATGAATGAGCCAACCTCTCAATCGGCGGATAATAAAGGAGTTTTATGAGAAAGTCACTAGTTATTTCAGAGCACGACAGCATCGCCGCTCTCTTGGAGAACGACCGCGTAGTCGAGTTCTTTGTAAATCGTGGCGAGCTATTGCTGGGCGACATTTACACCGCGACGGTCGAGAATATTCTGCCTGGAATTGACGCAGCATTCGTCAATCTGGGCAAGGACAAGATGGGATTTCTTCATGCCAACGATGTGCCGGGACAGGGACCGCTCAAGGAGAGATTGGTACCCAAACAAAAGCTGCTGGTGCAGATCACTAAGGAGCCGACCGGGCATAAGGGCCCGCGGGTATCTACTGCAATTAGCTTGCCGGGAAGATTCTTGGTTTTGGTGCCGGAAGAAAGAGGGGTCTCGATCTCGCGCAGAATTGCCGAAGCAAGAGAGCGCGCTCGGCTCAAATCAGTAGTCAATCTCTTGAAGCCACCGGGGGTGGGGCTAATTATCCGAACAGAGGCCAAGGGGCAGGGCGAGCAGGAGCTTTTTGAAGATTTCGAGCAGCTCTGGGACAGATGGCAGTCAGTAGTCTCCGATGGCGAGGCGTCGATCGGTCCAACTCTGATTTATCGTGATCAAGACCTGCTTTATCGTGTTATTCGCGATGCTTATTCGACTGACGTCAATGAAGTAATTGTCGATTCGCCAGATGGTCAAAGGCGTGCTCAAGAGTTCCTTTCCGGTTGGACCGGACGAAATACGCAGGTGCTTCTTCATGCCGGCGAGGAGCCGGTGCTCGTCGCCAAGGGGATCGATCGTGAGATTGAGGCGGCCCTTTCTGATCGAGTCGAGCTGCCGTCCGGCGGTCACTTGAATATTCAGCCGACCGAAGCGCTTACTGTTATCGACGTCAACTCCGGGCGTTTCACCAGTTCGCGCACGCAAGCCGAGACTGTCCGCCGCACCAATCTGGAGGCTGCCCATGAGATTCCGAGGCAGCTTCGTCTGCGCAACATCGGTGGCATGGTAATCGTCGATTTCATTGACATGGAAAGCCGCAAGGATCAACAGTTGGTGCTTGAAGCGTTTCAGCGCTCGCTCGAAGACGACAGAGCCAAGCCGCAGATTGGACAGCTATCTGACCTCGGATTGGTTGAGCTCACCCGTCGTCGACAAGGACAGAGCTTGAGAGAGCTGTTTACGACCAACTGCCAAACTTGCAGCGGCTTGGGTGTGGTTCCGACCCTGGAGATCGGTTTTGCCGAGCACCGCCGTCTGATCAGCACCAAGCCAAAGGAAGACGAGCGTGGACGCTCCCAAGGACGGCGCTCCGCTGCCAGCAGGCAGCAGTCCGGCTTGCGTGCTGCCAGCGTCAGCTCAGGGCGCGTACAGTCGACCGTGCTCGGACTCGCCTCTCCCGGCATTCGTGAAAGTGATGAAGAGCTGGCTGAGGTGCCGCAGGATATTCTC
This sequence comes from Candidatus Obscuribacterales bacterium, assembly GCA_020050835.1. GTDB lineage: Bacteria > Cyanobacteriota > Vampirovibrionia > Obscuribacterales > Obscuribacteraceae > JAGVKB01. The sequence goes on from JAGVKB010000046.1 coordinate 102,952, forward strand.
GAACAAGTTCCCGATGAGCTGCTCGATCAACGCGCCGGTGCTGGATTCGGACATTCCGGACCGCGTGGCGGGTTGCCGCTGGAGAGGGATGACGACTCCGTTGAAGCAGACGACAATGATGAAGTGGCAATGATCTCGCAGAACTTCTCAACGCCACGACCGCTGTTCGAGGAAGATTTTGATGACGAAGAGGATGTAAGCGTCAGTGAAGCGCTCGGTACGTCCGTCCTGGAAGCCGAAAAGCTAAGGCTGGAGCTGGAAATAGAGCCGGCTGAGTCGCAGTCCGACGAAATCTCTGTCGACGAAGAGTGCCAGGTTGAGGCGCCTGAGCCCTACAGTCCGTTTGCCGCCGAGCCAGAACCGATCACCGGTGTCTATCGATTGAAGCCGAAAGCAGACCCGGTTCGCAATGACGACGCTGAGCAGCAGGCTTCGGCCGGCTCCGAGCAGGCGCTCGATTACTCGTCGACTCTCTCGCAAGCTTTCTCGAGCTTTCGAGAGGGTGAGTTTGACATGAAAACAGCCGAGCAATCTGGACTTTCTCCTGCCGGCTTGGTTGATTCGCCTGAATTGGAGCACCAGCCAGTGTTCTCCTCCGACAACGGTGGCGGCAGCTGGTGGAACGAGGACAGATCCCAGCAGCTTGAAATTCCTCTGGCTTCCGCTAATCAAAATGAAGTGGACGGACAAGGCGAGCTCAGCGTTCCGGCTGCCCTAACCGGTGGCGCCCAGCCGATCTACAACGGCTCGGTCGAGAGCTCCTTCGAGCACGGCAACCAGGACGAGGACTAGTCTTCCGTCCTTACGCTGCCAGCAATCTGCGGTCCTTGAAGGAGCATTTTCTCCGGCGAGGACCGCCGCATTTTAGGCGATGTGTGTTTTGCCGTTGCCGAATGACCGGTCGAGCAAAGAGAGGCTGTGAGACTGCTTGCGCTACTGCTTCTTGCGCGCCATGCTCAGGCTGAATCCAAAGCGCACCGCCGCTGAGGTCATCTCCGGGGGCAAGATGCTGGCTTCCAGACCTGCACCCTGCTCGTTTGCCAGCAATTCATAAACATAGTTACGATCTGGATTGAACTTTTGATCTTCGACGTAAAAGGCGCCCACATACTGTCCGCGAGTCACAAAAACAAGGCAATTGGCGGCCGACGACGGCAATGTCACTGCCAAACAAGCGGTCTGTCCCTTCTCCGCAAACCAGCCGCAGAGATAGTCCATATACGACCGGGCATCGAGATCGTCTGAGCGTTGAACCGGATAACCTAGAAACAAAGCCGACATCGCCAGTGTCACTTCTTCTGGTAAGTCGTAAATGACCACTTTGCTGTCAGGTTGACCGAGATCTTGCAGCATGTAAGTGAGTGACTGCTCGGTCGGCATCGAATCAGGCATGCTCTTGCGACCGTAGATACAGCCAACCGCTCGACCGCGATAAAGCAACATCGCCGAACGCGAAAGGCGCGCTTCGGAAGATGCTTTGACGCAGGCTGTGCGCATCCCACCTTCGAGATCTGTAATTAGCCACTCGAGATCGTAGTCGCTCATCGTGTAGTTGCTGGATTCCGTTCCTTCCATCGGCGGCAAGATCAAATCTGTCGCTCGTTTTAAATGAAACTTCCGTGGCGTTGCCTGAGCCCAAACCGAAAAGGCCGCATCCTGTTCGTGTGGAGCCGGCGTGGCGCCAGCTACCTGCTCGGTCCAGTTAATCCGTTGAGTTGTTTGCTGCTGCGCAGCATAATTGCCGGTCTGAGACTGTCCGGTCGCTGCTGCCGTTCCAGCAAACCGACCTGAGAGCAAGATGCGGTTGTTATGAACGCACACGAACTGTGCCAGGACCTCTTCTCCGATCTTGAGCTTGGCTTCAGTGGGCAAAAAGCCAGGCAAATTGTCCTTAGGAATTAAAACGGCATAACCGCCAGGCTCGGCCGCCATCACCTTGCAGGCGACGTTCTGTCCGGCTTTATATCCTGTCAGTTTCCAGGGATTTAGCGGCGGCATTCAGTCAAGCACCCCATTAAAAGGACCGGCAATGGTGTTTAACATGCTCAGGCAACCTACCCACGCGCGACCTTACATAGTTTATCTTACAGGAAAACAGACGAGATTCAGCATCAGTAAGGCTTAGCATTGTTTCCTCCGTACGCTTGGCCGCTACTAACAACTCTTTACCACGGCTTGCGGAGAATTGTCATTTGAGTTGCCTAGGTAATCCTCGCTTTTACCTGCTCGCAACCGGCAGGCGGTCACAAGGACTCAGCCTGCCAGCGGCTGGTCGGCGTCGTAAATGCTTTCCAGTCCTTGCTTACACGCCCCTGGCAGCTTTGCCAGACCGGCTTTCCGCTGTCGCTGGTGTCTGGGCAGTGCGACATAAGGGGCAGAGTCCAAAGATTTTAAACTGAGCATCGATCACTTCGAAGTTGTAGCGGGCGCCAATCTTCTGCCCGGCCTCCTCCAGAAAATGATCTTCGAATTCGATTGTAGTGTTGCAGCTGATGCAGACTATGTGCTGGTGCGGAAGATCGTCCTGCTTGAGCTCGTAGTGTTTGTGACCTTCCGCGAAATCGAGCTCGCGTAGAAGTCCTAGGGACGACAGAAGCTTCAGTGTCCGATAAGCCGTAGCCAGGCTCACGTGTGAGCCACGCTCCAAGAGCTTTTCGTGGAGCTCTTCGGCTGAAAGGTGGGTGCCGTGAGGCTGTTCGCGAAAGATCTGCAGGATAGTTTCGCGTTGTGCCGTGATCCGATGCCCGCGCTTGCGAAGATTCTCATAGAGCGAATCTGGAAGCTCGCGCATTCCGGCGCCTTTTACTTTCGCGGTATCTCGACTGGCCACTTACCCTCCAGCCCCCAGACAATGCCGTACATGTTAATTGATCTGCCAGGCAGATGCTAAGAAAAGCTGCAAAGCTTTAAACCATATTATAAGACCCGAACCGGTTTATGAGAGTAACTAACAGCCGTGCGAGGCTGGCAGCCTTTCCTGCCTTCCCACTTTGATACTACCGGTGGTGCGAGTCGCTAACTACGTGAGACCGAAGCCGCGCTCGCTAGAAGTGGTTTCAGATAATGCCCGGTATAGGACTGCTCGATGCGCACGACATCCTCCGGTGTCCCTTCGGCGATCACCGTTCCGCCTAAATCGCCGCCTTCCGGACCGAGATCGATAATCCAATCGGCCTGTTTGATCACATCGAGATTATGCTCGATTACCAGCACTGTATTGCCGGTATCGACCAGTTTGTTCAAGACATGCAACAGTTTGTCTACGTCCAGGAAAGAAAGTCCGGTGGTAGGCTCGTCGAGAATATAGATGGTTTTGCCGGTCGAGCGCCTGGAAAGCTGCTCGGCAAGCTTGACGCGCTGTGCTTCGCCGCCTGACAGTGTGGTGGCAGGCTGCCCTAACTTTATATAGTCCAGCCCGACTTCGTGCATGGTGGACAGCTTGGAGACTGCCTTGGGAATGTTGGTGAAGAACTCGAGCGCTTCTTCGACTGTCATCTCTAAAACGTCGGCGATTGATTTGCCCTTGAACTTTACTTCCAGCGTCTCCCGGTTGTAGCGGGCTCCTTTACAAACCTCACAGGCGACAAAAACCGAAGGCAGGAAATTCATCTCAATTTCGTTCATGCCCTCCCCGTGACAGGCTTCGCAGCGTCCACCTTTGACGTTGAACGAGAACCGGCCAGGCAAGTATCCTCTCGCCTTAGCCTCGACCGTCATTGAGAAGACTTCCCGAATTACATCGAAAAGTCCGGTATAAGTTGCCGGGTTCGAACGCGGAGTGCGACCGATTGGTGATTGATCGATGTCAATTACCTTGTCTAAATGCTCGACCCCGTTGACCCTTACTAGTCCGAACGGCGCCGGCACCGCGCCGCCGGTGCGATTGCGCAGGTATTGATAGAGCAGATCGTTGACCAGAGTAGACTTGCCTGAACCGGAAACGCCGGTCACTGCTACGAATTTATTGAGCGGAATTAATACGCTTACATCTTTCAAGTTGTTCAGGCTTGCACCGACGATCTCGAGTGTGAGTCCATTGCCCTTGCGCCTTCGCTTCGGCACATGGATCGCTTTGCGACCGGACAGGTAGGCACCGGTTACCGAGCCCGCTGAGCTCTTGATGTCCGAGAGCATTCCTTCACTGACTACGAAGCCGCCGTGAATTCCTGCCCCGGGCCCGATGTCGATGATCCAATCGGCTTCGGAAATGGTGTCTTCGTCATGCTCGACCACCAGCAAGGTGTTGCCCAAGTCTCTGAGCGTTTTCAATGTTGAGATCAAACGATGATTATCACGTTGATGCAAGCCGATCGATGGTTCATCAAGCACGTAGAGTACGCCGGACAGACCCGATCCAATTTGAGTAGCCAGGCGGATCCGCTGCGCCTCGCCGCCGGCCAGTGTATTGGCTCGCCGGTTGAGCGTGAGATAGCCCAGTCCGACATTATTCAAAAACTGCAAGCGTGATCTGACTTCGATTAAAACCTGATGGGCGATTGTCTTTTGTCTCTCAGTCAATCTGTCAGGCAGCGCTTCGAAGAATTGAGAACACTTTGACACTGACAGCGCGCATGATTGCGCAATTGAAAGCTCCCCCACTTTGACCGCCAGAGACTCCGGGCGCAGTCTGGCGCCATCGCAAGATTGGCAAGGCATCTCGGTCATATAGGCTTCAATGTCCTGCTTGACCTTGTCGGAAGACGATTCTTCGTGCCGCCTTTTGAGATTGTTGATTACACCTTCGAACTCCTTTTTGTATTCCCAAAACTCCGTTCCATCGAAGGAGTCGTGAGACATCTTGATTTTCTCTCCGCTCGAGCCGAAAAGAATGGTCTGCTTGTGCTGGCGGGCGAGTCTTTCGTAAGGCAGATTGACGCTGAACTTATAGTGCTTGGCTACGGAAGCGAGTATTTGCAGGTAGTACGGATTACCGGTTTTCGCCCAGGGATAGATGGCACCCTCGGCCAGCGTTTTTTGGGGATCAGGCACGACCAGATTGGGGTCCACTTCGAACGTGCATCCCAGACCGTGACAGTCAGGACAGGCACCGTATGGGCTGTTGAAACTGAAGATTCTGGGTGAAATTTCGGCAAAGCTGATATTGCAATTGGCGCAGGCAAACTGCTCGGAAAACAGCAGCTCTCTGCTCGGCTCGCCCAGCACCTCTACCACTACATTCGACTTTCCCCACTTCAAACCTAGTGAAATACTGTCGGCCAATCTAGATTGAATATTGGGCCGAACGACCAGTCTGTCGATTACCAGCTCGATCGAGTGCTTCTTGTTCTTGTCGAGTTTTACTTCGTCTTCCAGAGCTGTGACTTCACCATTGACTCTCACCCGCGCAAATCCCTCTTTGCGCAGATCGGTAAAAAGCGCTTGATACTCACCTTTGCGTCCGGCAACCAACGGCGCCAGAATCTGAATGCGAGACCCTTCCGATAAAGATAAAACTTGATCGACGATTTGATCGACGGTTTGAGGGTTGATTAAACGATCACACTGCGGGCAGTGCGGCGTTCCACAACGAGCATAAAGCAGGCGCAGATAGTCGTAGATCTCCGTGACGGTCCCCACTGTCGAGCGCGGATTGTGACTGGTCGATTTTTGATCGATAGAAATTGCCGGTGACAACCCGTCGATATGATCGACGTCCGGCTTGTCGAGTTGTCCGAGAAACTGTCGAGCATATGCAGACAACGACTCGACATAGCGCCTTTGACCCTCGGCAAAGATAGTGTCAAACGCCAGGCTGGATTTGCCGGATCCGCTCACACCGGTGATTACCACCAATTTGTTGCGGGGGATCACCACATTGATGTTCTTGAGATTGTGCTGACGAGCCCCACGCACGACGATATTGTTGTCGGCGGCTTCGTTTAGAGATTGGTTGCCTTTTTTGTCCATGATTGAGATCTCGGGCCGGTGCGGGCTCTAGAGCGACCATTATAACGCTCCTTGCCACAGACCCGCTGAAAGACCGGCAGGACCCTCGGGGCAACCAGTTTCGAGAGGCAAAGATGGCATTTGAGCCGGCTTCCCTGCTCGGATTAACGAAACTCCAGAATTAGTACATTGACGACTATCTGCCATAAGCCCAAGCCGGCTCCGATCGCACCACCTAAGCAAGCCAGCCAGCGCAGCTCCTGCTTGCAGATTCGCTTAATCAGATTCTCTAGTTGCGCCGGTGAGAACATGTCAATCTTGTGTGCAATGAGCGTGTACATGCCTAAGGCCGGAATCGCCTTTTCCAACAGCTCACCGAGTTCCCTTTGTAAGTAGCCGTAAAAGAAGGCGGCAACGTCTTGCTTGGTTTTCTGCACCCAGGACGCCGGCACCGATTCCGGATTGAACCGGATGATCGCATGCCGTACCGTGCCCATCGCTTCCCCTTCAATCCTTTGCACCACCGACAGAATGTCTTCGCGATGATGTAGCATGAAAGTTTGGACAAAGGACACCAGGTTTTCTCTGAGTTGAGCGATGTTTTGCATCGGCATCGATCTAAGGTCGAAGTTTGCAATTTGAATGGCGATCTGATCTCGGATTCCAAATCGTTTGCTCAAATCCGAAATGATTCGCTCCGACTCATCCGGTTCCTTTTCCAGATAGTTTCGCCATTCGTAACAGATTCGCTTTACTCCGATGATTTTGGCTAACAGTTTGTACGGGCCGCCCGCGTGAGCTTGAATTGATTCATCCAAAGCGTTGATGTTTTGCGGGCTCAGCAGCTTCGTCAGTCCGGCGCGAACGCGAGCGGGAGTCAAGAACGCTTCCATTATCCGCCCGGCAATCTCGTTGGCTTGGTCCAGCGGAATGCGGGCCGACAGAATTACCTGGTCGAAAATTTTCTCCGTAATAATAGCCACTCGGTGCTCGCGCCCTTGCTCCAGCCCGTCAATTACCGAAACAACCAGATGCTGCAGCACGGCTGGACTCAATTCTGCTACGTCGGCTGCCAGCCTGTGCAATTTGGTTGTGTCGCGAAACTCTTTCAAGACCGATTCGACAAAGGCATCGATCGCCATATAAATGTTCTTTTCGGTTACCAATTGCTCGGTCTGGTGCTTGATGTCGGCGGTCGTCAAAAGCGTGTCGGTAATCGTCCCGGCTACTGCTTGTGCCAGCTTGGCCCGGCGCTTTGGAAAGATGCCCTGCGCCCAGGGTATTCCAAGCAACGGTTCATAGGGGCGAAAGAGTGCCCAGATAGCCATTTCGGTCGCAAACCAACCGTGGAAGCCGTAAAGAATTGGCGGAAAGACAATTACCCACCAGATCAACCAGGGCGATGAAAGTATGTGATGAAAGTTGGCGGCGA
>JAGVKB010000154.1 GCA_020050835.1 Candidatus Obscuribacterales bacterium
CTGCACACGCACGTCGGCATCCGAGCCGGTGATATGAACTTGCCCGGCGAGCTGATCGGCGGCGACGGCGATTCTGCCGGCCGAGAAGCGCACAGTGTTTGCCGCAAGCTCCCCGCCATTGACAGCCAAGTTAGGTTTGACGATATCGGAGACAAGATTTTTGACGGTGGCTATCTGCAGCTCTGAGGCCAACAATTTACCGGCAGCATTGTTGATGGTCAGGTCCATACCGGGAGCGCCGGCTAATGAGAGTTGGCCAGCCAGAGCCTGCATAATGCCATTTTGATTGTTTAACATGGCCGTTGCGGCGTTAAGGTTGCCCAATTGCGCAGCAATTGTTCCGCTGTTGACCAGCTGAGCGGTTTGAATACTGAGATTCTGAACGGCATTCATGACTCCGGTATTAGTCATGGTGCCGGCAGTCAAGCCAAGACTCCCCGCACTGGATATGGTGCCATTGTTCACTAAGGCATTGACAGCGTTCAAATTAAAGCTGAATCCGCTGACTAAAGAAGCCGGATTGACACCGAAGCTGGCAGCCGCCGGAGCAAAATTGGACGTAATGAGCGCTCCTTGGCCATTCACTATATTGTTGGCGCCGATTTGCCCAGCCATAACGGCCGGATCGGTCGAGAAAAGATACATCGTGCCGGAATTGGCTAAATTGCCGGTCAGGTTAACAACAGCCGCCCTGGCGAAATTGCTGAGCGCAGTCACATTTTGAGGAATAACCAGGCTGCTTACATATTGTGAAAAGCGTGCTCCGATATTGAAGCTGCCACCGACCGCCTGACCCTGGGCTCCCAATTCGATGCTTTGCTGCCCGGTCGACACAACTTGATAGACCGCAAGCCGCTGCGCCGGCGTCAGAAACGTTGACGCCGAAACCTCCATCTTTTGCCCGCCGACCTGAATGAAAACATTGCCGTTCTGGAGCAGATGACCCGCTGTCAAATTAGCTGACGCCGAGGTCAAATCCAGTTCGATTGGAGTCGGACCAGCAGCCGGCTGAGCCTGGGCAAGAGCGTAAGGAGAACAAAACGACAGTAAAAATGTGGCGGCCACAAGAACTGCCACAAACCGATTAGTTGCTTTATTCACTGATTGCTTCCTGAGTGAGACAAGACATGCGGGCGCAGAGCTAGCGTGCGTAATGCACTACCTCCGGGTCAAGCGATTTCGATTGAAAAACTAGCCGAAACTAATGAGGACCCTAGAATTAGTCAACTGATAATAGTGTTGCAGCCGCCAGACGTCAACAGGAATCCGCCGCAAGCTTTACGTTGTTGCCAGGAGCCAGCAAGGCTATGCAGAACAAGCATTTCGGCGAAATGAATCGAGCCTAACCGGTTTGCTCACTTTATAAAATCCACGTACTTTCAGCACACCACTCAGCAATTTCTACTTAATGAATGCCATAGTCAGCAAACTGTTCGCCCTTCGCTTCAATCATTCCAGCTCAGCAGCTCAGCAACAACTTGAGCACCTTCGGCTAGCTCGTCGGCATCGCAATCGAAGCGAACAAGACAGTTGGCAAGGCTCAAGCCGCCCAGCATATGCGAGTCTTGACCGGCTGCCGGACTAACCATCGCCTGGTTTCCCGCAACACTCATGACCGCCCGGACGAATTCCAACCTTCCGGACTTCTTGGACAGAGTCCTGGTGAGCTTGCCAGGCACAGTTTGATTTGTAAACGTAGAAGCCCCCATCATCTTGAGCAAGGACGGTCTCACCAGCTGATGGAAGGTGACGAGCGCTGAAACCGGATTGCCCGGCAGGCCGAAGACCAACTTGCGCTTGCTGCCCCTCTTTGAATCCAACGTTCCAAAGTAAACCGGCTTGCCAGGCTTGATCGCAATCTGCCAGAAGTGCCCGCGTACACCGCATTCTTCCAGGACATCCTTGACGATGTCGTAGTCGCCGACCGAGACACCACCGGCGGTGATTAGCACATCCGATTCGCGCAGTCCCTGCTTGATTGCATTGCGGGTGGAATCCGCATCATCGCGAGCAAGAAAGGTTCGGCACAGCTCGATGCCGAGATCATTGGCGGCCGCCACCAGAGCATACGTGTTGGAATCGTAAATCTGCCCAGGCTGAAGCGCTCGACCGGGTTTAACCAGCTCATTGCCGGTGGCGATCACAGCCAGTCTCGGCTTCTTGCAAACAGAGAACGCCGAAAAGCCCAGCATAGCCAACAAGCCGATGATCGGAGGAGTGATTCTGAGCCCGGGCGGCAAAATTTCCTGCCCTTTTTGAAACTCCGCTCCGCGTCGCCTGATGTTTTCGCCGGTTTGCACGCTCTTGCGAACCAAGACATGCCCATTGCGCTCTTCACAAAATTCTCGCATTACTACCGCTTCGACCGAGTCGGGGACAGTAGCGCCGGTCAAAATCTTAAAGGCCGCCCCGGCCGTAAGGCGCTCACCGCCCGCGTCGCCGGCCTGAATCGTGCCGGCAAGCTTGAGAGCAACCGGTGACTCGGGAGAAGCCTGCCGCAGATCAGCGGTCAAAACACCAAAGCCGTCCACCGCTGAATTGTCGAAGGACGGCAGATCTCTCGTCGCCACTACCGGCGCGGCCAGGTAGCTGCCCAGCAGCTTCGCCAGCCTGACGTCCTGTCTCTCGAGCGTGCAGGTAGCCTTCAAGATTTCACAGAGCGCTTCTTCAAAAGAGATCATCCGCCGATCTCCACCATCGACCGATTTGCCATACCGACCAGCTCCTCCATCGGAGGATGGGCTTCCGGCTTCTGCATTACCGCCTCCAGGATTAGCTTGCCTAGCTCATCGTCGCTAATACCGCCCCTGATTGCATCGCGCAGGCTCATCTCGGGAGCATAAAACAAGCAAGACTTGAGCGCCCCATCGGCCGTGAGGCGAAGGCGGTTGCAGGTTCCACAGAAGCTGTCGGACATGGACGAAATAAAGCTGACGGTACCGCTATGCCCAGCCAGAGCGAAATCCCTTGCCACCGCACCGGTTTCACCAGGCAGCGGAACCAACCGGAAACGCTTTTCGACAGTCTTGATCATCTCCGCACTGGACAACATTCGGCCTTTGTGCCACTGATTGTCCGGAAACGGCATGTACTCGATAAATCGAATATTGACTCCTCTATCTTTCACAAATTCAACAAAGTCGAGGATCTCATCATCGTTGTACCCAGCCATCACGACACAATTCAGCTTGACAGATTCAAATCCAGCGGCGAGCGCCGCCTCGATGCCGGCCATTACTTTGTCGAAATCGTCTCGCTGAGTAATCTCCTGGAATCTGGCTTTCTGCAACGAATCCAGACTGATATTGAGAGCCGTCAATCCGGAACTCTTAAAAACAGCCGCTTTGTCGGCGAGCAAAACGGCATTAGTAGTCATAGCCAGCGTCTTAACACCAGGCAACGATGCGAGCCTGGCCACCAGACTTTCAAGATCTCGCCTTACCATCGGCTCTCCGCCCGTTATGCGAATCTTGCTGATGCCCATCTCAACCAGGATAGAGGCGATTCGAACGATCTCTTCGAATTGCAAAATTTCGTCGCGTTTCTTCCAGACGATCGATTCGGACGGCATGCAGTAAAGACAACGAAGATTGCAGCGATCCGTGACCGAGATTCGAAGGTACGTGTGCTCGCGTCCGAACTTGTCGACCAAACGGCTCATGGCGTCCCGCTTCCGCTCGCAGCCGCCAGCTGGTGCTGAGGCGAACTGCAGGATTGACAATTCACCCATTGGGAAGAACCGTCAGCATAATGCTCCTTTTTCCAAATCGGCAAGCGAGCCTTGATCTCATCAATGATGTAACGACATCCTTCAAAAGCCTCTGCCCGGTGAGCAGCTGTAACGCCAACCCAAACGGCAAGTTCGCCTATGGCAAGCGTGCCAACCCGGTGAATACAGCGAAAAGCGATCAATCCAAAACGATCTTTGGCTTCTAACAAAATGCGCTCGGCTTCGCTCACAGCCAGAGACTGATGCGCCTCGTACTCCAGGCGCGTCACAGCTCGCCCCTCATTATGATCGCGCACCCAGCCTTCAAATGAGACGTACGCTCCGGCCCGGCTGTCGTCGAGCGAAAGCCTGAGAAGGTTTACATCCAATGACTCCGTCGCAATCGAAAACACAATTAGCCTCCCGCGACCGGAGGAATGAGGACAACCTTACTGCGGTCCTCCACCAGATCATCCCAGCTGCGAAACTGATCATCGACCGCTACCCTGAGACTTTCCAGCGGCAGCCCGAATTTGTGCTTTTCCTTGAGCTGAACGTAAAGCTGCCTGAGCGTCTGAGCCGATGTTTGAATCGTCTCGCCCGGAATGCCGCTCTGCTCTTTGAGCACAGCGAAGTACTGAATCTCGACCTGCTTTTTTGGCGCCTCAGTCATGATCGACGCAGAAGCTCCCACGGACACCCGAATCTCTGGCAAAGGTCAATTGTCTCATATGCAAAGAACCGTGTCACTGCGAGTATCTCTCCTCCACGCTCAGTCAGCAATCGGACGGTCCTGGTGATGCATGAAACCGTGTACCGGAGAGATGCCAGGCATCGCTCGGATACTTGCCTGGCATGACTCCTGCCAGGCTTAACCGACCCAATTGGGACTCTCCCCCCTGAGCCGAGCGCCTGCGCTAGCTGTATGGAGCCATTTCACGGACTTTTCACAAATTGTCCTTACACTCTCCCCTGGTTGGTTAGAGTGCCAGAACTCTACAGGTTGGCGGTTACTAAGTTACGAGGGCTATCCCCAATGCCTCAAGGCGCAGAGAATCAAGAACGACTCCCAGTTGAAAAACCGGTTGAGAGCAACAACACTCCAACCCAGGTCGCCGCTCTCTCTTTTACCGATGTCCGCCAAGACTTCAACAAATTTCTCGATGATCTCAATCGCAGCAACAAGAACAGCTCGCTTGATCTTCTGGATCGTGGGCTTTTGCCAGGTTTCAAACTCGGAAAGAATTCGGACAATCCGGTCCAATCTCGCGACAAAGAAGGTCGCCCAAGCACTATCGACTTAAATGGAAAGTCCCTCAAAGTTGAATATGACAAAGAAGGCAATGTCTCTAAAATTGTCAATGCCGACAATCCGAGCAAGACCTTTCTCGACGCGCAAGGCGTTAAGGACGGCAAAATCCAGGTCGACAAAACAAGCGGGAACATAAGCCACAAGAGCCCAACCGGTGGAGACATTGAATACAATCTGAAGGACGGCACCAAGACTCAGACTTCCGCCGACAAGAAAGAGCGCGCAATTACCGACAAAAACGGTAATAAGACGATCCAAGAAGGCGACGGGAAAGGCAACTACACCACAACCGGATTCAAGAGCAAAGACGGCACTGAGTATAAGGTCGAAACAGATCAGTTCAACTCGAAAGAGATCAAATCAGTCAGCAAGCTCGGCGAAGGCGGAAAGGCTGAAAAAACCGTTGATGGCGGCAAGCTCTCCTTCGACAAGGAAGGCCGGCTGACTCAACAGATCGGCGACCGCACGAACATTTATGACAAAGACCTCAATCTTACCGAATCAAAAGGCAAAGACGGAAAGACAATCGAGAAGGTCGGACAGAACGGCGTAAAATCGTTGCAGCTGGATAAAGATGGCACTCTGGTTGCCGACCTGGGCAACAACACATTTCGAGCCACAAACGCTGACGGCTCCAAAGTTCAATACAGCCAGACCGCCGACGGCAACGGCAACTTCAAGCGCGAGCTGCAGAACCTCGATGCGGCCGGCGCAAAAAGCGGACATAAGTATGAGATGACCGTCGACAAGGACGGCAAGATTCAAGGCAATGAAGTTACCCGCCATAATGAAGGCGGCGGCACGACCAAGCTGCCGGTGGAAAACGGCAAGCTAATCGAGCAGCATGGGGAGCGCAAAGTCACTCGCGATTCCAAATTGAACGCCACTGAAGTCTCCGGTAAAGACGGCGAAAAGGTAGCAAAAGTTGGTGAGCGCGGCGTCAAGTCGCTCAATGTAGACGAACAAGGCAATGTAACTGCCGGCTTGGGCGACGGCAAGTTTCGGGCTATCGACACCAATGGCAAGAAAACCGAGTATCAGGAGAAGTCCGTCGCCGGCAAGCCAAATCAAGTGGAGCGCACCTACTCCTCTCCGCCCGGCTTGAGCACGACGGTCGAGAAAGGTCCAAACGGCAAAGAAGATATTATCGAGGCCAAGCGCAACGGAGTGACCGCCGCCAAAGTTGGCGACAACGGCGTCAAATCGATCGGATTGGATGAAAAGAACAATGTCGTGGCAGATCTCGGCGACAACAAAGCTCGTCTGACCAGCCCTGACGGCAAGAGCATTGAATACCAGGACAAAGCGGTTGAAGGCAAACCCGGTCAATTCGAGCGCACATTCTCTAATCCGCCCGGATACAGCATGGCGGTCGAGAAGGATAAGAACGGCAAGGAGAAAGTCCTCGAAGTTCGCAAACAGGATGCCGCCGGCGAAAATGTCACGCTCACAAAGGTCGGGGAGAAGAAGGTCCAGTCCATTCAGGGCATAGACTCGGAAGGCAAGATTACAAGCAAGCTTGATGACGGCAAGACCTTCCGCGTTCAAGGGAAGGACGGCAAAGAGGTCTCCAAATTCACTGAGCGCACCGAAGGGGATAAGACTATCCGGAGCTTCAACCCACCATCCGGTGTTGAAGTGACGATGGTCAACGGGCAAGCGACCGAAGTTAAGTACGACACGAAAGATCGCAAGGAAACCTGGAAGGTCGGGCAAGATGGCACCGCCGTTAGACAGGGCGGCAGCGGTGAGCCAAACAAGATAGAAAAGGCGCACGTCGACCCGGCGACCGGCACTATCGCCGGCGAAGCTCAGCTGCGCGACAAGCATGGACAGCCCGAAAAGGTGCAAATCGCCGTTAACCCGGACGGCACTCGCACTGAGACGCGAACCGCAAAAGACAAGGCGGGCACCAGCTACGAGTACAAAACGACCAAGGACAAGGACGGGCACCCGACTGAAGTGCAGCATCCGCTGCTTAAGGACGGCAAAGTAGTTGCTGGCACTGCGCAAACCACAAAATTCGACTATGAGAAGAAAGATGGACAGGTCGTTACCAAAGACGGCAAGCCAGAACTCAAGCGCATTGAATTCCAGACCCAAACCGCTGACGGCAACGAAAAGTCGCTGGCACTGACCAAGCAAGCAGATGGGAAATGGGGTCTTTCGGAGAGCGTATACAACCATCAGACCAGAAAGATGGAAGACCGCCCGATGATCGGCAAGGACGGCAAGCAAGTCACCTGGGGCGCCAACCCGCAAGTCGAGAAGGACGGCACCCTGAAGTTAAGAGAATCCGACCGCAGCTTGAGCAAGTTTGCGCCAACTGGTGAAATCGAGCGCAAAGCAGCCGAAGATTTCTCGAAAGGTCCGGAATCAGATGCCGAAAAGGCTGCCGCCAAGAAGAGAACGGAGATAGTTCAAGTCGGAACCCAGAGCGACGGCAAAAAGACCTGGGGACAAGGGGTGCCGTCGGTCAATAGCCAATGGGGCTTCGATGGGTATGGCGCGGACAAAGGCAATCTGACCGAAACCCATATGGGAGATCAGGGCTACTCTTATACCATCAGCCAGCAAGTCAAAGACGGTCAGATCGAACGGCGCGAAACCAAGTTTAATACTGAAAAGGGCGTGTCCATCTATTACAGGGACAGCGACGGCAATATGAAGTCCATCAAGGGCGTCACCAGCATGGTCAGCGAGCGCCAGCAAGATGGAAGCTACAAGGTCACATACAACGTCAAGGGACAGAACGCCGGCGACGCCAATGCTCCCAAGCCGGTGTCCGTCAATACTACCGCCGACGGCCGTTATGTAGACCAAGATGGAATGGCGGTTGGAGGCAAGCTGGACGCACCAGCCCAACCGAAAGTAACCGCTCACTCCAAGGCTGGCAGCGACGGAAAGCCTGACAATCCGCAAGGCAATGTGCGCGGTTTGGAGCATCTGATTCGCAACACTGACACCAGCACCGAAGCCGGCAAGAAGAAAGCAGACGAATTGGCTCAACAGCTCATTGCCGAGCAGACAAAGGTCGAGGACCAGAACATCGGCAAGGCGATTCAAGACAACAATCGCCCGGCACAGCTCGAGGCCGAGCGCCGCAAGGCAGACCTGGAATATCAGATGCAATCGGACCGTGAGCGCCAGAAGCTGGTCGAGCGGGTAAAGAAGGGTGAGTCGGCGGCGGACAAGCCGGCCGAACAGCCCAAGAAGCCGGCGGCACCGGTCAAGCCCACTCCCCAGGTCCGCCCTGCACTACCGGTGATACCATACGACCCCGGCTATTGCCCGGGCGGCAGCTGACGTCGTTAATGATGCTGCCAGGTTGGCAGCAAGGTAATTGAATCGAAACAACAAACGTCCAAAGACTGAGCTGCAGTCCGGCGAAACTGTACGCGGACAATGCTTCGCTCGCCGTCTACTTCAGCTCTGCCGATTTATGCGGTCCAACCTTCTTGAGATCGACCATCAGGTGAGTGCTGCGCATTAGCGCCATCTTCTTGCCGCTGGAGCTGGTTACTTCGGTATCGACAACTACCATCCGACCCTGCCGAACCACTCGAGACTCGGCGGTAATAGGTCCGACCGGGTCATTGTCCAAGAGATTAGTGCTGATCTGAATCGAGTACGGAAACGGCTTCTCCTTCATTACGACTGGATCATAGTTGTGGCCGGCGATCGCCACCGAAGCCACTTCGTCCGCAAGCGCGACAATCGCACCAGCATGAAAGACTCTGGTCGGCTGCATTACCGTTTCGCTGAGCGGCAGCTCGCCTCGGGCATAGCCTTCACCGGTCTCCAAAATTCGCCCGCCGATAGCCTCAAGCATGGTTCGGCGATTCGAACCGGAGCTCTGCTGCCTTTCGTTTTCTGCTTGCCTGTGACCATCAATCGACATAAACCAGCCTGTTTAGACCTTACTTGATTCATTTGCTCTA
This sequence comes from Candidatus Obscuribacterales bacterium, assembly GCA_020050835.1. Classification (GTDB taxonomy): domain Bacteria; phylum Cyanobacteriota; class Vampirovibrionia; order Obscuribacterales; family Obscuribacteraceae; genus JAGVKB01. The sequence continues at coordinate 8,963 of JAGVKB010000154.1, forward strand.
CAGTAAATCACATAATTGCCAGAAGTCACACTCGGCAGATGTCGGTAAGAGAATAATGTCGTTATTATTAGAGACAAGCCGCCAACGCGATCAGTCAGGCAAAGTATGCGATTAAATCTTCGTACGTTCCACAAAGGGCTCATACTGATCGGCCTGCCGCTAATCATCAATGTTTTGCTTGTTGCGGTGCTCTTTCTCTTGGTAATTCAAGCAGACAATGAGCGGCTGGAAGAGTACAGGCAGAAGAAAATCTACGAATGCTCGGCTCGATTGGGCTATTTACTTTACGACTCGGTTTACACCCTCAACAACGTCTTTCTCAGCAAAGACATCGCACAGTACGGAAGGATCAAGGACGAGCTGTTCAAATTCGTCAAAACGAGAACGGAGCTGATGACTCTGGTCGACCGGGATCCAGTAACGAGCACTCGTTTTCGAAAGATGCTCACTACTGACAATCCGCTTTACGGATACTTCGGTATTTTGCAAGATCTGGCTCATCATCGCCTCAACCTCCGCACCTTCAGCCAGACCGTCGAGCACGCAAAGGAAGACGCACTAGTAGCCTCCGGTCGAATGTCCGAGACATTCGGCGTGCTAATCGCCGAGTCGGAGAGTTATCTGATCAACAGCCCGAAGAAGCAAGCGGTCATTCGGAAGATGCAGCTGGCTAGCCTGCTCGGGGGAGTGCTGCTCAATATTGCGGCTGCTTTCTTCCTGGTGAAGTTCTTCATGACCGATATCGTACTAAGACTGAATGTCATGAAAGAGAATTCCGAGCGCCTTGCCAACGGAGAATCGTTACAGCCGGAGCTGACCGGTTTCGATGAGATAGCCGAATTAGATCGCGTCTTTCATCGGGTTGCAGACGAGCTTTCGCTCGCAGCTCAGCGAGAGCGAGCGTCCTTCGACAAAGCCAATGACGTAATATGCGTCCTAGATCCCAACGGGCGCTTTACACGAATCAATGCCGCTTGCGAAAGGCTCTGGGGACATCTGCCGGAACGATTGATCGGCGAAAGCCTGCTCGAACTGGTTGCCGATGAAGACAAAGATCTGACCGGCAAATCCATGCAAGCTACTCAAACAAGCTCTCCGGCAACCACCTTCGAATGCAAGATGATCCGCAACAATGGTCAGCCGCTCTCGACTCTCTGGTCTACCTATTGGTCTGCAACGGACGGTGCGCTCTTCTGTGTCGTGCATGACATTACTGAGCGTAAACAATCGGAGCGCTTGAAAGAGGAATTCTTGTCGATGGTGCGACAAAACCTGCAAATCCCGTTGAAGGCGATTCATGAAGTTTTCCGGCAGTTCACAGCCAAAGCGTTCGGCGAACTTCCCGATCTAGCCGCCAGCAAGATTGCCATGGCCGGCAACAACATTACGAGGCTGCTCAAGCTCGTAGACGATCTCTTTACAGTCGAGCACCTGCAGTCGACAACACTCGAATTGAATTGCCAGAACATCTCGGTCAGCGATTTATTGAACAAAGCGACGCAAGAAATTGAGTCGCTGGCCGAGAAGAAAGAGATCAAGCTTAAGGTGGAGTCGAGCGCCGGCACGTTTGATTTGGATCAAGACCGCATGTTGCAAGTACTGGTCAACCTGTTGTCCAACGCCATCAAGTTTTCACCCGAAGGCGAAACAGTCACCATTTCGGCCAAGCACTCGCCGCAATCCTTGAGAATAGCGGTAGCGGACAATGGCAGAGGTGTTCCGGCCAGTCACCGTGAAACAATCTTCGAAAGATTTCGCCAGGTGGAGGCCGCCGATGGGAGGCGCAAGTCTGGCACCGGTTTGGGTCTGCCCATTTGCAAACAGATAGTGGAGCAGCACGGCGGAGAGATCGGAGTCGACAGCGAAGACGGACTAGGAAGTTCGTTCTGGCTTGAGATTCCGGCCGCTGCCGGGCAAACAACAACCGTCCCAGCCAGGCTTGAGTCAAGAGGCTTACAGCGCTCCGGTTCAGCCGAGAGCAACGCTTCGTCACAGCCAACGGCAAGAACTCAAGCTTCAAGCAAATTTTTTGCCCTGAGCTCAAATCTCAGTCTGACTCAAAAGGGAGCAGTGCTTGCCGGTGTGCCGGTAGTGCTCGGCTTGATTTTCATTGCAATTCTAGGACTCGGCTTGCTTGAGGCCGATCGGGAAACAGCCAAGGTTCGCCACACCAGAGCGATTGCTGTGAATGCCAGCAAGTTGATGACGCTCATTTACAAGGTCGGCTCGATTGTGGCACAACCGCCTACAGTCAAGCGCTGGATACAGTTCAAAGCTACCGCAGACGAAATTCCCCGCACTTATCTCGAACTCTGCAAGCTCGCCGAAGGAAATCAGCATCTGGAGGCGACTCTAGCTGACCTGAGAATCTCACTAACCGAGCCGCAAGCCTTCTTACTGCGCGCAGTACAGCTGGTAGATGAGCTCGGTCACGGGAAATCAGTGCTAATCCAGGCCTACAAAGGCAGAGAAGCGCTAGAGCCTCATCTGGCAGAAGCGTTCCGACTGCTAGATCAACTCGTGCAAGAAACTAACACCATGGAAATCGACGATCCAGTTGGAGTGGCCAGACAACACAAACAGCAGGCGCTCTTGCTTTTGGTAGCGCTCGGCTTTGGTATGGCGACATCCATCTTGCTGGCCGTCTTTTTCAGCCGCAGCATTACGAGTCGGTTGTCCGTATTGCGCGACAACACCAGGAGGCTGGCGGCGAATCTTCCGTTGAGCGAGCCGCTCAGCGGCAACGACGAGATCGCCCACCTCGACCGCGTATTTCATTCGATGGCCTTGGTCTTGCGAGAATCAAGACAGAAGGAAAGGGCCGTCTTTGACAATTCACAAGATGTAATCTGCGCATTAGACAGAATCGGCACAGTTCTGCAAGTCAACTCGGCTTGTGAGAGGCTGTGGGGCCATCCGGTCGAGCAACTGCAGAACAGCTCTATCTTGTCGATTACCGCTCTAGACGATCGCCAATCGACGGCCGATGCGATCGGCGCGGAGCTGACCGACGGGCAGTCGCTGACATTCGAAAACCGGGTAGTCTGCCAAGACGGCTCGCACCAGGACGTGCTCTGGTCGCTTTCCTGGTCCGCCCCGGAAGCGCTCCACTTCGGCACCGCCCATGATATCAGCAAGCGCAAAGAACTGGAGCGATTGAAGCAAGAATTTCTGGCGATGGTAAGTCATGATCTGCGCACGCCACTGACAGCAATTGTCGGCGTCTCCAAATTGGGAACCGCCGGCGCGCTCGGCGAGCTGCCCGCAAACGTCAAGGACAAATTGAATTCGGTGACGGTCAACGCCAATCGATTGCTCAGTCTGGTAAACGACCTGCTCGACATCGAGAAACTGGAATGCGGACAGATGCAGCTTACTCTCGAAGCAGTGCCGGTAGACGCTCTAATCGAGCAGGCATGCAAGTCGGTCGAGGCACAGGCTCGCGACGCTAGTATCGTTCTAGCCGTAAAGTCTGAGGCGACCAGTCTCTTTGCAGATCGGGAGCGTCTGCTGCAAGTGCTGGTCAATCTGCTCAACAATGCCATTGAGTACTCAGCTGCCGGTGACGAAATTCTGATTTCAGCAGAATGCATTGACGACCTGGTCCAGTTCAAAATCACCGACCATGGTCCGGGAATTCCGGAGGAGACGAAGCGCTCCTTGTTCGAGCGATATAAACCGCTAGCTAAAACGCACCGAGTGGAAAATGCCGGTTCCGGGCTTGGATTGCCGATCTGCAAACAGATAGTCGAGCGTCACGGTGGCACAATCGGAGTAGAGAGCGCAAGCGGCAAAGGCAGCACCTTCTGGTTCAGAATCCCGGCCGCAGCCAAGCAGCCTTAACCGAAAGGACCGATTCACTTACCCAGTGCTCAAAGAAAAGCCGAAACCGACGCGCTTTGCACGCAGTTCTTGCCTCTCGCTTTGGCTGCATAAAGAGCCTTCTCGGCGGCGGTTCGCCAGCGATCGAGGTCCATTGTGTAAGGGTCCAGCACAGCCACCCCGGCACTGAAAGTAGCGTGTACCTTATTGCCGTCGCCGATCTCAATTACTCGAGCTGCAAAGTCAGCCAGCAATCTTCCGGCCAACTTCTCCGCTTCGTTTTCATCGAGATCTTCGGCCACAACCAAAAACTCTTCGCCACTGAATCGGCCAATCGAGTCCTGCTGCCTGAGCCGCCGGCGCAGGAGCGTGGCAAGCGTAACCAGCACTTTATCACCGATTAGCGGTCCATGGGCATCGTTGACCTTCTTGAGCCCATCTATATCGATCATCATCATGGCCGCAAGCCGCTCCGGATGACGTTTGCGGTCAGCAACCACCGCACTGGCCCGCTCCATGAAGGCGGTATGTGTAAGCAATTTTGTCAGTCCGTCTCGGTGCAAAAGTGATTTCAGGAAGCGCGAGCGCTCCAGCTTCGCAGAAACCGTCGAACAGAGCAATGGTGGCAAAACAGGCTTGACCAGATGATCGTCTCCACCAGATTTGGCCGCTTTGATCTTGGCATCAAGCTGCCCTTGAGTCGTGAGAAACACGATCGGAAGTGTGGCATAGCGCTCTTGCTGCCTGACATACTGAGTCAGCTCGTAACCGGTGATTCCGGGCAGCAAGATATCCATCAAGACCAGGTCGGGATTGTACTCGGCCAGCTCTTGCTCGAATTTCTTGGGGTCGGAGCAAAGGCGTACTTTGTAGCCGGCAAGTTCGAGTACGGCCCGCAGAAATGCTGCCTGGTCCGGATCATCTTCAACCGAAAGAATTCGATAAGGCTCCGGACGGTCCTTCTCCAGCAAGTAACGCAGGCGTGCAGTCAGATCTTCCCAGTCGGCAGACTTTTCGAAATAGCCGTCGGCGCCGCAGTGAATCGCTTGAACTTTATCGAGAAAACCAGTCTGCTTGCTGACGATCAAAACCGGCGGGCGCTCGCCGCCAGCGGTCGAACGCAAACTTTCGACGAGCTCATAGCCCTGCCCGTCCGGCAAGGGAATCGACATGACGACGGCGTCGGGCATCTCCTCGGCAATCGCGGAGAGCCCGCCGGAGATCGAACGCGCCGCCCGAACAGTCATACCCTCTTCTTCGAAATGACGACTGAGATTGAAGAGATCTGATTGATCGGAGTCGACGATTAACAAGTCAATCTGCGGTCCATCCGATTCCTTCCCCTGAGCCTGCTGTGCCGCTGCTGGAGCGCCGGTTTGGAGCTCGGCAGGCTGCCCGATCGCAAATTCAGCCTTGATGCCGTCCAAAAGCCCCTGGAAGCGCTCGCAGTCGGTCGTAGTGGCTGTTTGCTTCTCTTGCAGCAAAACCTCACAGTACTGTTCACCAGACGACCCGTATTGAGTGATTTTAGGAAAGCCATAAATGCTGCCAGAACCGGTCAACCAGTGGAAGTTGTGCTTTAACCGGTCGACAATCGTCGGGTCGGTCGGCTCTTTGGCCAGGTCTTTGACCAATTGGGCGATCTGATCGAGCCGATCTCGAGAGCGTCGAACATATTGCTCCCTCAGCTGCGCAAAAGTCTCTTCCCAGGCTTGCATCCTAGCTCTTCTCCAGCATCTCCCTGACTTGCGTTGCCAGTGTAGTCGGGTCGAACGGCTTGGACAGCACTCCTAATGCACCCATCGACCTCAACTTGTCAACCTCGGATCTTATCGCTTTCGCTGTCAAGAAGATCACCGGAATGCTTGCTGTATCCGGGTTGTTACGAAGAGCCTCGAGCGTGGCCGGACCATCCATCTCCGGCATCATGGCGTCAAGCAAGATTACATCCGGCTGTTCGGCCGCGGCTTTGGCAATCCCGTCTTTCCCGCTCTCAGCCTCCACGACGTCGATACCTCCCAAAATTCCCAGGCTCATACTGGCTACACTTCGAATGTCTTCTTCATCATCAGTGATTACTACTTTCATGCCCTCTGTTCCTTTGAATTATCGGTCGTTGGTATTCTGAACCAGAACGTGCTGCCCTTCCCCTCTTCACTTTCTACCCCAATTGTGCCCTTATGCTGCTCGACAATCGATTTGCAGATTGCAAGCCCGAGCCCGGTTCCCCCTCTGCGCTTGGAGTCGGCCACTTCCACCTGTTGAAATCGCTGAAATAAAAGGTTCTTATACCTTTCAGGAATTCCTCTGCCGTGATCGATTACCTGAATCTGCACTGAATCTTGTTCTTCTTTGACACGCACCTGGACAGCGCTGCCTTTACTGGAAAACTTGACAGCATTAGACAGCAAGTTGACTACCACCTGGACCAGGCGGTCTCCGTCGGCATAGACTTGGGCTGCAGTGTTATCAGCTTCAATCGTTACACCGTGTTGATCGCCGAAGCCCCGCACCGACTCGACCGAGCGCTCGATCACCGAGGAAAGCGGAAAGCGATCGAAGTGCATATCGAGCTTGCCGGCTTCGAGCTTGTCGAGGTCGAGCAGATCGTTGATCAAACTGATCAATCTGATCGTATTACGCTCGGCAATCGTCACCACCTTGCGCAGCTGCTCGCTCAACTCGCCGACGGCTCCAGCCGTGATCAATGTAAGAGATCCCCGAATTGCAGTCAAAGGCGTACGCAGCTCGTGACTTACAGTCGAGACGAATTCGCGCTTAAGCCGCTCGACCTCGCGACGTTCCGTCAAGTCCAAGACATTGGCTAAGAACCGGTTGCCGTCGAGTGTTTCAAATCTCGTCAACGAAAGCTCGGTGGGAAACAGCTCGCCGTTACTCTTAACGGCCTCTCTCTCTTCGACGTGCCCGAGCGCCTTTTCAAATATCTGCCTGGCGAACGATTCCGGCTTCTCGTCGTGCGAGTGCGGGAAGAGCAGCATCAGATGCTGGCCAATCAGCTCTTCGGAATTGTAACCGAAGAGCTGTTCTGTGCGAGGATTAATCGACTCGATCTGCCCTCTCTCGTCGACCACCAACAGTCCGACCGGCATTGCATCAATGATCTGCCGCACGCGCCCTTCGCTGGCCTTAAGAGCATCTTCGGCATGTTTGCGACCGGTAATATCATGCACCACACAGAACATCGAGCGCTCGACGTCGGACCAATAGGCGGACCAGATTACGTTGACGACAGTCCTGTCCTTTCGAATCGTTCTGTTTTCGACCGAGGCAGACGACAAGCCGAGCCTGATCGCTTTGAACTTACTGATACTATCGTCGAGGTCGTGCGGCTCAATCAGCTCTGTATACGAATAGCCGATTAACTCTGCCGGTTGGTATCCCCAGAGCTTAAATGAGGCTGGGCTGACGGCAAGAAATTTGCCCTCGGCATCGATTGAGCAGATGACATCAACGGCATTTTCGATCACCGCCCTCTCCTTGCGAGAGGCTTCAATCAGCTGCCCGGCCATCGCGTGAAACACTCGGTCCAAAGTCGCAATCTCATCCGAGCCCGGAATCGGCGGCTTAAGCTCCATTCCGCGCGCCAGTCTGCGCGTATTCTCCGTCACGCTCGACAGACGATTGGCGACGGACTTGCTAAAAAAGACCGCCGCCGTAAAAGCAAGCAAAACATTGAAGAAGATGCCGATCAGGAGAAATCCCTTTACCAGCTGCCTGGTTTCGAGCTCTCGAGCACTGTCCACCTCTTGCCGATTGAGGTCCGGAAGCACGAAGTCCTGCATGAATTTGATCAGCTCATCAATCAGCGACTTCATCTCCTTCAACTTGGCCTTTCCGTTGACAAGCAAAGCCAGGCGCTGCCCGCCATCTAACGACTGCTTGTAACCGTCGAGCAACACTATCAATCTGTCAGCGACTGCTTTAGCTTGAGCAAGCCGGCTGCGTCTGTCAGCATCACCAAGCACCAACTCGTCGAGCTTTTTGAACTCGGCTGGTATCTCGGTCATGAGCACGCCGTATTTATCGCTAAAGGACTGCTCGCCCGAAAGCGTCATACCAAAGATGGTTGCGCCCGAATCGTACATCAGCTGAATGAGATGATTGCAGTGGCGAATAATCGACCTGGAATGTTCGAGCCGGGCCGCTTGATGCTCGGCTTGATTCAAAAGTGATGCCAAAACACCCAGGAACATGAGCTCGAAAAAAAGCGGCACCGAGACAAGAATGATCCCTTTGTGCGAAAGCTTGAGATTCGAACGCAGGTAGCCTCCTATGTTCCGGAGCGAAAGACTCCAGTTCAATTGAGGCCTGCTCCTGTCATTTTCCAATCTGCTAGTGGCCATTCACCCCTCTAATGCCTACTTGCAGTACATTCCCGGTCAGGCTGGCATCATCACATGGCCACGCCTGCCAAGGGGTTCGTTATTCTACCGGAAAATCGTGGCGGCAAGTTGAAATCATTCCTTTTCGGAAAAGGAATCCGGCCGCGCAAAGCAACGACAGCTCCGGCTGCCGCCTCTTACTAGTTAAGCCAGAGAACCCGGAGTCGCATCGCTGGGAGATTGCGAATCCAGGTTCTCTAGTAAAAATCGGCTCTGGTGGAATCAAGGGAGAGAGTTCAGAGCCGATTTGTTGCTACCCACGCTGTTATCCTACAGCCGCCCAAGTCGAGTTCTAAGGCGGCAATCTGCAGACAATGCTGCACAATTGCACATAGGCGGAGACGCAATTGGCCGATCACGAACTCAACTAAAAAAGCACTGAATGCCTGGAGTCCGCAATTGCTGGGAGTGCGGCATCCAGGCATTCTAGTAAAAAAACCGGTTCTGGGAATCAAGGGGGAGAGTTCAGAACCGGTTTGTTGCTACCCACGCCCAGATATTAGCCCGGCGCCGGTCCACCTTTTAGGTGCGAATCCGCGGAGTTCGCTGTTCAATTGTGCAGTTAAGGACCAGGCGGACAAACCCAAGACTTATAAGTCTTGCCCCACGAGCCTCGCTTAGTGCCGGGCGAAGAATTCCCAAATTTTGTCCGTCGCCGAAATCTCGCTGCTGGGACGGTCTGCGCCGAACCATGCTCGCCGCCCGCCCGGCCAGGCATGACCAGCTCCTTTTAACGTATAGAGTTCGACTTCGGAGCCATCTAGTCCGCCGGAGTACTTCCGATGTTCGCTTGCAGCGCCGGCGATCTTGAGAGCCTCAGGCGAGCAGCCATCTCTTTTTACCCAGAAGGAGACCGCACTGGCAACCGAGGCGCGATTGACCGGATAGCCCCATTTAGCTAGCTTGCCGGGGCCGCCTTCATACGGAACATGATCGTCAGCGGAGCCGTGTAAGATAATCACCGGCAGCGGCCGAGCCGGCAGGCGCTCTCTGCCCGTCATCGAACCGCCCACCACCGCAATTGCGGCCAGCTGCTCCGAAAGCTCGCAACCGAGCTCATAAGCCATCATAGCGCCGTTGGAGAAACCAGCCAGATAGACTTTGCGTTTGTCTACCGCATATTCAGCCGTCAGCCGCTCAATCAATGCTCGAATGAAGGCAAGATCGTCAATTCTGTGCTTTTGCGCATACCCGCAACAGTCACCGGCGTTCCAAGTACGAATAAACCAGCCATAACGGCCGGTGCCATTGGGATATGCAACGATGAAGCCTTCTTTGTCCGCCTTAGAGCTCATGCCGGTCATCTTAACTGCATACTTGTAACTGCCTCCGCCACCATGCAAGACCAGCACCAGTGGAAGCCGCTTGCTCAGATCGTGTGAGCGCGGCAGATGGACAAGCACGGTTCTGCGCTGCCCATCGAAATTGAAGGACTCGACTACATCCTTACCAGCCGATACGGCCGGTTCGCCGAAGTCGGTTGTTAATTGCACGGCGCTTGATGCAGGAATATTATAATTGAGCAACAGGAGCCATAACAAAGCAACGGCAACGCGCAGACAGCTCACCCTTTGTGACCTCAGTGCGAATTTCTTGCATCAATCATATAGCATTTAACCCACCGGTGAGCACAGATTGAATCGAACCGCCAGCCACATAAGGTAATTGAGGTGGATTCGAACTGTGGGCCGATCAGCTCTGCTGTTACGGTGCTGTAACGTTGAAATGGCAAATTTACAGTGGTGCCAGGCTCGATTGCTCGACCGGCGCACAGAGCTGCGCTCAATCTTAGTCTGTATAGCAACGCTCGCAGTGTGCCCCGTCTCAAACGAGCGCTGGAGGTTATTGTGATGTACTCATCATGGTTCGAGTTCTTAAGTGGAAAGCTCGTCGAAACCGAAGCCTCGGCGGCCGCGGAGATGGCAGCTCAGGCTTTGTCGGAACAGGCGATCGACTTGCTTGCGCGCACTCGAGCCGGTCAGGCAGGCGAAAAGCAGCAACTGCCACGATTCCAGACAAGCGATGGGAATCTGAATGAGATCCAAACGAGATGCGTCAGACTGCACAAAGTCGGTGACGACTGTTGGACCTACATGGACGGCAATCAGGCAAGACAGATACTGGGCCGCATCGAAGTGATTGGAGGGGGTAACAATACTTGCATCAAGATTCACAAGAACGACAACTCACTAGTCATTCTTGATTCGGCAGGCAGAACTGTATCAGTACAATTGGCTGACGGAAGACAACGTCATTTCGAGTATGAAGGCGACAGTCTCAAGCTGTCTAAATTGCAATTTTTCCCGGAGGGAGAAACTGTTTCCGCCAAGGCGGGCGGTCTGGCCTATCAACGAGCCGACAGTGCTGGAAATCCAAAAGGTTTGATCTTCGGAAGTTTTACCGTTTGTGTCGATGGCACGATTACTATCAATAGCATAGACCGCTATCAGCAGGACAAATGGTGCAAGCGCATCCTGACTGATGGCACCATCGTATATCAGGATCGCCTGGAAATTGTTGAGACTCGTCCAGATCAGTCAGTGTCCACAAAGAGACTGGATAGCGACAGACATACAGTTTTGGAGGAGCGCGTCAAATCGGCAAGTGGTCGTGAGGTCGTCTTCGATCGACACGGGCAGATTGTAGAAGTTAACGACCAGAGCCAGAAAGTCGCGGTGCACTATCAGCGAAGCGATGATCAGCGCATAGTTGGGGTTACGCAGCGAGAGGTCATTCATGTCGGACTGGATGGCTCTCATGGGGATGTTCGAAACCGATTGGTCTGGTCTTCATCCGATGGAGAAAGTTTCACCCGGCGGGGAAGCGACTTTTGTATTAAGGGGCGGATCGAAGTTAAGCCTGACGGCTCCTATACATTTGTGTGTCCGTGGGGAGAAGTCTCTTCGGAGGTGGCCGAGCTGGCTGCAACATTCAAGCACCACGGCATTGAGCTGACTGAGCAGCAGTTATGTGAACTGGCTGCGAAGGCAATAAACAATTTCGAAATCAGTCAAGTACAAGATGTAATTGCTCGTGCTGCACTTCACAATGCCTTGCCTTCATCGGAACAGCTTGACCTGCGGCAGGAAGTAAGCGGCACCAGTCGCACGGTTGAAATACAAAAGTTGATTGGGCAGCTGGCCAATAAGACTGTGGAGTCGTCTGAAAACGCCTTTCTATTGGCAGATCTCGAAGGCCGGTGTGCCAGGCTAAAAGAGGCAGAGAAGGAGCATGACGTCCATTACAAGGATCTATTGCAAACCAGAGCGCGGATTGTGCGCGATCTCACAGAACATTGTCGCGAAGGGTCCGGCTGTTTTGACCGAGACACTTTTGAGGGGTTTCAGCGCGGGTGGATTAAGCACTTGCGACAAGTTGACAGACAGCTTGAGGCGCTGGCAGGTCGGTCTGCGCGCACAACGTTTTTGACGCTGGCGGAGGACTGCTGCAAGCACAGTCGCGCTGACGGCTCCATTTCTGCTGATTTGTTGGCACTGAAGATGTGGAGGAAGTACGGCAGTTTGCTTAAAGAGACAGCAGCGGATATCTGGAAAGCATTCGGAAGCGATAGTGGTTCACTATGGAACCGCCTGCGACGTGATTTCCGACAGTGTGGCGATGGTGCGATACAACTGCGCGAAGGTCAGCCGGAAGGCTTTGATGATGCTGTGAAACTGCTCAAACGTCTCGATTCACGAAACATCGATTACCAGGCTAAACTCGAAAATGCTTTGCGTGCTATCGACTCCGATCCTGCCATTGCCAAACTTGGCTCTGCAGCAGCAGTGATGGCACGTGAACTTCCAGAATTGCAGAGTCTGTTTCTGGCTGGAATGACAGGCACAAAGTTTAAGGACTACGTCGCCGAGGTGAAGCGATGCGGCACGGCCGCGCAGATTGCAATGGCTGAAATAAGCTCTGATTCTATTGAGTTGCAGAAAATTCACGAGAGAATACATGCACTGGAGCTGGTAAAACAGAGCATTCTGGACGAGCGAACTATCGACCAAATTCAAGAGAAAATAGATAGCCTTCGTAATACGCTCCAGTTGTTTGATCCGGAAGCAAAACTGCATAAGCAGCTGAAAAGCATGCTTGCTACAATCGGCTGTCAGAGCGTCCAAAATGAACGCGAGGCCCGCTGGGCGGACTGGCAGGAGAATTGGTCGCACAAGCCTGATAGCCCTGAAAAGCTAACCAGAGAGAAGAGACTTCTTGAGTTGGATCAAACTCTTAAGTTCTTTGGCCCGCAGGCTCTTAGCAATCGATTCGACGAAGACACTTTCGCGAACTGGCTTAAGGGAGAAGGACCAGTTTTGGTTGCCACTATTGGAGCTGCCGTGGCAGTCGCCGTCGCTACAGGCGGTGCCGGTGCAGTGTTCCTGGCGCCTCTAGCCGGTATGTGCGCAGGTGAGCTAACACGAGAGTCACTGCACTTTGCGCGGGAAGTTGGTTGGACGGAGCTGGGCAGGGGCCGAAGCAGACTGGGCGATTTCCTGGCCAATCCACAAACGATTGATCGTGCAACCGGGAATTTACGGCAGAGGAACGCTGTCGATGATCTTCTTCTTCCTTACGCGCAGGAATACGGTCTGCAAGTAATGATGATGCTGGGATGTATTGGAGTTGGTGCCGCAGCATCGAGATTGTTTCAGGAAGCACTGAAGGGCATGGGAAAGGCTGCTGCGTCTCAGTTCATGATTAACAACGCTCCGACTATATGTAAGCTCGCGCAAAATATGAGCAGGATTGAACTGGCAGTTGGAGCAGACGTAGCTAAGCAAGCGTTTGCACGAAAGTTTCTAGCTGAATTTATCGACGAGTTCTGTGATGAGGCCAAAGAAGCCACCGCCGAGAAGATTTTGCAGAACTTGCTGGGAAAAGCTGATCCAGCATTAGGATTGCTGGCTTCCGCTTTAACAGCAGGTGCGAAAGGATGTCACCGCAAGTCTATAGCGTTCGCAGACGAGATTACACTCTCTAAGGCTGTCGATCAGCTGCGCGTGGAGGGGTATCTGCTCGAGCAAATCGATTTGCACGAGTATCGTGTCACACTGCCTACTGGGAAAACAATACCTCTAATGACTGAATATCGTGCCTCATGCGAGCAAGCACGGGAGTATTCGCTGGCAAGTAAAATGGACCAGCCGCTGCTTCCAGGCTTCGTTAACTGGGGGCATAACGGCAGCGCCACCAGCGGCAATCGGGCCGGCATAGAGTATAATCCCGCGACGCTGAGCGAATTCTTCAAAGCGGTAGAGCAAAGAAATGGATTTGCCGCAGATCTGGAAAAGCTGCGCAACGCTGAAGATTCGCCTGAGCCATGTCTGGCAGTTGCCCAGAGGTTGGCTGATTATTGTGGATCACTGGCACACAAGTTCGATGATCCTCGCGCTGTGGAGCTGGCCTATCGCCAGTTTCACAAAGACTACGCCGGCAAACGCATCGATCTCGCCACATTCATTAAAGAAGGCTTGATGACTTGCAGCATTCAGTCAATGCTTTTCAAAGGCTTGTGCGACCGATACGGCATTTCTGCAACGATGGAACGCAGAAGTACTGATGGTGAGACAGTTGACCATGCACTCGTCAAGGTGAGCTTGCCGGACGGGAAGATCAAATACTTCGATCCCGCGCAGGGCAGTCGAGGACAAACGCTGCTCGTAGACAGCGTGTCCTATCACATGGCGCAGGAAGCCGGACGAACAGACCATAGCCGGGCCATTGCAAGAAGAACCGATGGCGGTGCCCCGGTCGATCCATGTGGCAAAAATCTAGAGAAAGCTAATGCTCTCATACGCAAGACTCACATCAAGCTTCTGACGAACATGGGCGATTCTGCGGTCTTGCAGGATGCCACCGGTGACTCACTTGAAATTCTCGAGGAAATGGTAAACACCGGTAAGGTCGATCCGAAAACAGCAATGGATATTGCCGATCTGATGGTGATAGTTTCCAACGCGCAGCCACAGCGCATTCTCAATGCTGAGGCGATAAAAATTCTTTCCGTTCTTAGTCCGGGCCAACTCCTGGAGCTGGATCGGGCGGCACTAACCACGCTCGCTGATGCACTCAATTTGGGGATGTTGGACCAGAAAGCGCTGAAAAGGGGCATGGATAAGCCGGCCGGATTTGCACAAGATCTCTTGCAGAAAGCAGGCGACTTACAATGGCCTCGGCAACTCGAATTCGAACGCAAGATTGAGGACCGTAAAAAAGGTTTCGTCACTTTGACTACGCAGGAGTTGCACGATACTGACCTCGAGTTCGATGATAGCCAAAGCACCGCACGTCAGCTCGCGGCCGGTGGAAGACGAGCGTCACGCCCGGTGCTGTCCTGGGTGACGCTTACACTGCCCGACGGAACTCGTCAGAAAGCCGTCTTTCGAGCATTTCCCGGACAAGTCGACAGCGATTCTCGAGACCGCTGCCGCAAAGAGACTGCGGCTTCGCAAGTCAGTTTGGCGCTTGGACTCGAAGGCGGTTGCCCACCGACAGTTGAGCGTACTGTAGAAATGGATGGCAAGCCTGTGAAAGGGTGGATTCAGCAGGCAGCGGGAGAAACCCTCGATCAAGCTCTTCCATCCATGGCGCGTCAGCTGTACGGGACCGATTCACTAAAGGACATCAAACGGCTCTTCGTTGACAATCCCAAGTTGAGCGAGCAATTGGAGGAGACCTTTGTGCAACGCCTGATATTGGCTGATTACGACACTCATACGGGAAATCTAACGCTAGCTTCACACGGCGGAGCGCTGCGCCTCCACAATATCGATCTGGAGTCAGCCTTTGCAAATTACACGGAGCCAAGATTAGTACGAGGTTCGACCAGCGACATGGCAACTGATCCGGACGATTTCTGGCTCGAGGAGAGATACTCCGGTGCGTCGCTGTCACCGCAAACACTGACGAAATTGCAGAATTTTCTCCACCGCATGGATACGCCTCAAGGGCGCATCGATCTTCTTTCTATGGGATTGACTAAAGTAGAAGCAGAAGCTTTGTTGGCTCGCACTCGATGGTTCGTGAAAGCAGAGAAATTTCCTTGTGCCCAATGAACCGTTTGCATGAGGGGGCGTAGCGACTCCGACTCCAAACGGAAAAAACTTTCGGTGCTTTAAGTCGGTGCGCTCTCGATAGACCGCTGGCTTAACAGCATCCTGCTAAATCGACCCTCTTACACCCCGCACACACTCCAGGCGCTTACCGCATTCACAGCACCTCAACTCACCTGCTTTCCATGAATTTCGGTCAACCGCATGGCCGATGCTTCGGCACGACGGACTAAAGCGCCTCGAAGTCAGACTGGTACGAGCCGCTGCAAGATCGTTGCGCAACTCACTAATGGTTCGAACTATCTTGGCAAGAACACCCAACCTGACAAAAGCTATTCTCATCCGGTAACGTTGCTCGGTCGAGAAACGAAGGTTGGCGTCTCCTTTGGTCTCAAAATTTCTCATAATGCTTTGTTCTCCCAGTTATCATGGTTCGATTGCTCTTAGCTTGAGCAAGGCGAGTGCTACTGAATTCGGAAGCAACCGTTTCCGCCTTTGAACATTGTTCGGGACTCTGTCAGCTCGCAGTTACCTTAACGCTCACCGCGTCGCGAGCACGTGACAGTTGGGTGACAGAGCTGTGACGGACGCAAGGCCTGACTGCATAGTTCATCCCAAGTAGTGCGTTTGCCACTCATGCTTGCTGTTAGTAAGTAACGGTGCCCGAGCTAGAAGATACGGCTGGATGGAAATAAGCGGAGGAGAATTCCCGATTTGGGTCGCCGTTCAAAAGATCTAGATGTTCCTTCTTTAAATTGTGGCAGTTGATAGAAAGACAATTTGTTGGAGAAAGAACTTCATAGGGCGTCCCGATCGGAATGCCATTGACAGTAGCTTGGGCGTTAGAGTTACCGACATCCTTACGAAAACCAAACGCAGGCAGGCACGCAACCACTCGTTCAACCGTTTGCTGAGTAGGATCGGATACGACCGGACCGTCAAGCATTACCATTGCATATGGCTGTGTCTTAGCAGCGGCTGCTACACCGTTGGCGCTGACAGTACCGGGAAAGAATCTACCCAAATCGAAGCCGAAAATGTTCACTCGAAATGGCACTACGAGATTGGCAGATACCCTAACCGTGTAAACTGATGCTTGCGGATTGGACGTATCAAGCGGATCTAGTGTTGCAGTTACATTCTTCAAGTTGAGCTTGGCACCCATCTGTGTTGCTAGTGTTTGCACATCGCTTGACGGAAGATTGTCTTGTACACCAGGTACCGGCAATCCCAGCCATCTATTTTGAACACTCGCATATGATGCCAGATTCGATGCCAACGCTGACACTTCGCTCTGATAGAGCATTTGAAAACTGAGATTGACGAAAAATAGCGTGACCGGAACGGCAATGGAGATAAATAGCACCATCATTACGGTACCTTCAACAATGGCACCACCCCTACTATTAGGAACTCTCGATTTTCGCTTCCCTGTACTTGAAACTGTCATTTTCTGCTCCCCACTCTGTTTTAATAACTGCTGCACAGCCTTATGACCGTCAACAAGAGCATTGAGCTTACGATTGCACTGTGAGCGAGGAGTGACAACTACGTGACGCAATTGTGACAGCCATTGCCGATAATGCGGCAATATCCGCATCGAAAGCTACTCAAGGCATCCATTGGAAACAATCACTGAGCAGCGCCACAAGTTTGCAAAGCCGATCGATGAATAGCAAACGAGTTGTGCGTTTACACCGGCGGGCAGTGCTGACTCTTGCTCCGATCCTCATTTGCCGACTTGTCAACAAATTGCATAACCTTGAGCAGTCATGTGTTAAATATGAGTACAGCTTTCACAAGCCGGTGTATCATCAGAATCAATACCTCAACCGTAGCGACAGACCAGGAGAACGAATCGAATTAGTGATAATGACCGATTCTCCTCAACGATCAATCGTGACAGACGATGTCACTAAAGTTGACGAGTGAATCTTCGAGACATTCCGCTACTTGTTCGAGAGTATTTCGGGTTGACGCTTATCGCTCAGTGCGAGCAACACCACCAGAGGAATGCACTTAACTTATGACCATGACTCTGTCAAAAAAGGTGTTCGTTCTTGTCGCATTGCCAGTTGTCTTTCAAATAATATTCGTCGTGACTTTATCCGGATTGCTCGTCCGCTCGAATGAAGTTGCAAGACGCGAGGCTATGGCAAAGGATGTCATAGCTAACAGCAATGAGTTGGGAAAGCTTCTTTACGATCAAGCGATGACAGCCTCCAGGTATGTTGCGACAAGAGATCCGGTCTCCGTTAAACACTTTCAGAAACTCAAGCTGGAAATACAATCAAAGCTGCACTATTTAGGTACAAAGCTTGCCAACGATCCGGCCAATCTAGAGCATGTTTTGAAAATGAACCAAACATACAAGCAGGTTGACAGCACAATCTCTACGTTAGTTTCAGACTCCGGGCAATTGAGAGAGCCTGCGTCCGCACTAGCCAATGTGGAGCTGCGCAAGGAGGTTGGTGACTACACAAACCGCTTCCTCGCCTCAGGCCAATCGCTCACAGAAGCGATGAAAAGTATCGAGCGGGAGAGCCCGGAAGCTGAAGCTCAATCGAATCTGGCAGTTATGATCTGGCTGGCCGCTGGCGTAATTCTAAATATCATACTTGCCTTCTCATTAGCATATTACTTCAATAGAGCAACCACATCACGATTGGGCATACTAGTCGACAACACTAGCCGCCTATCCAACAACCAGGAGCTCAACCAAAAGCTTGGCGGCGGTGATGAGATATCGCATCTGGATGATGTCTTTCATAAAATGGCCCAGGCATTGGCAGAGGCTAAGCGCGTCAAGCAAGAATTTGTAGCAATGATCAGTCATGACCTGCGCACACCATTGAATTCAGTCATGTGGGTATTGGAGAGCATAGAATCAGGCTTCTACGGCAATCTGAGCGAAACTGGACAAGAAAGAGTAACCGCGGCGCATCGCAGTCTCGATCGATTAGTCAAGCTAGTCAATGAACTGCTAGATATTGAAAAAATCGAGTCAGGCAATCTCGATTTGCATACCGAGATTGCCTGCGTACAATCCCTGTTCGAGCAAACTCGTGAGAGTGTTTTAGACTTTGCAGAAAAACAAGGCGTCGAAGTCACCTTTCAACCCAATGATTTGGAAGTCAATTGCGACTCTTCCCGCATTGTCCAGGTATTGGTTAATCTTGCATCGAACGCCATTAAGTTCTCCGAATCAGGCAGCAAAGTAACCTTATCAGCATCTGAAGGTACCGCTGGAGTGACATTCTCTGTAGCCGACAGCGGTCGAGGCATACCTCCTCACATGATCGATAAAGTTTTCGAGAGATTTCGCCAAGTCGATCCAGCCAACCCCAAAGAACGAAAGGGAACCGGACTGGGCCTGCCAATTTGCAAAGCGATAGTCGAGGCACACGGTGGCAAATTGACACTAGAATCCGAACTCGGAAAGGGAAGTGTGTTTTCGTTCTTTCTGCCGTTTCATTGATACTAGGCGGAAACATACTCTCACCAACATCTCAGCTGATGTAGATCGAATGGGCACATGCTGCGCAGCACAATTTGAACTCCACGCAACACCCCATAAGGAATGATTTTGGTGCGCCACGCCCCAGTCACGCTCGTCTCACCTTTCCATCACACGCGCGTCTCGTTGTTCCGTTATTGTAGATAGCGCACTCTGCTAACACAGGCAGCGCAACACTTGAAACAATCGTTTAGATTGTACTGAGGTTTAGTATGTTCAAGGACACTTTAGAATTCGATGAGAACTTCAGCAGAGCCTACAATCGGCAAGCACACCCTGAAAGTGGAGAACAGGAGGCATCTCACCGGTTGTATCAATTCGCATTCGAAATTGCTCGAGATCAGAAAACACCTAAACTTTCCGAGTGTCATTCAAAAGAATCCGATCTAGTCTGCAGCTCAAATGATAGCGAAAGCTTCCAGAAGGACTTTCTACAAGCCGCTTCAAAGGCAGGAATAATGATACCTCGCGTGCTCGGTTACCTGGAGGCAATCGACAATCGAGCAGCGCATTATCGAGTGAAGCCAGAACAAATCGACAAGATGTGCGATCACTTGAGACAGGTTCTTGAGACGGAAACAAGCAAATCTCAATTCAGTAGAGAGCAGCTCAAAAATCTGGTGGAATGCACACTGCATAATCTTGCGTATCCTCGCGAAATCGATCAGGGGCACCACCCGACCTGCAACGTCACCACCGTAGAAGTCTATGTCGCCAGCAAGCATCCTGAAGTATATGCCGACATGATGCGCCAGGTAGCGCTGACCGGCAGTTACACGGTCGCCGGCGGCAAGTCTGTTACTCCACCAAAACTTGCTATAACGCCCGGTCGAGACGAGTTGAGCTTCAAACTGGAGTCGCCTAATCGTGACCTGCGCAACCACGCCAGTCAAGTGTTTCAAATGACGTCCATAAATGGGATGTTCGAGCTAGGTCATCTGAAGCGTAACGGACATACACCATCTGATTGGCGGTACATCATGGGACCGAGTCGCAGACAGACGATTCCCAATGGTTGGATCGACCTTGGTGAAGACCTCTTAGTGGATGGAAAGAACAAGCCAATCGTCGAGAATGGAGTAATTCAGACCGATCCTGGCTTCACTGTATACGATAATGTTGCAGCCTCGAAAATGATTCTGGGATATGAAATGCCATATCTGAAAACTCCGCGTCAAGTGACGGAGAGGTTGCCTGACGGAAAGGTGATAACTCACCCCTGGGAGTTCGACCTTCCAGATAAGGATCGCCTGCTGGCAGCGAAGAGGGCGGGTAATCTGCCAATGGGAGTACCCACTATGGGCGGTGCTCATGTTCAGACCATTCACGACGTGTCAATAGGCAAGTCGGGACAAGTATGGGTTCTTCTGGACAATCAGCATGGAGCAGACGGCGATGGCTGGGTAACCCTTGCCGATTTGCACCGCACACAAAAGGATAAGAATATTGAGCTGAAGCCAACACCCAAAGCGTCCCATCGCCAGGAATGACTAATTGTGGTTGATTGACTGTGTATGCCAAACAACGGGGGATAGTTGAATGTCGGATGTGCCCGCAGAAATCAATAACAGATCTACTGAGAAGGTAATATCTCGGTTAGTAATTGGCTTTTCCCTCTGCACTTTATTGTTTCTCTCTCTGCTTGACCCTGTACAAGCAGAGCAGACGTGTCTGGCGATCGGCAAGTCAGCCAAGGTTGCCGGAATGGTTGCGATTCCGATCTACCCTCCAGTAGAACTGAACTACCAAAGCAAGTCGGCAATTTTCAAAGCGAGAAAGCAATTCGTGATGACTCAGCCGAAACTCATTACGGGACCTTATACTCCATCCGAAGACGTGTTTGGAAGAATAGAAGATGGCAAACCATGGTGGGGCATCGAAGGTATGTCCTATTATGGAGCCGGCAACAAGAGCATTCTCGGCCCAGCAGAAGAGTCGAGATTCATCATGAACCCATTTCTGTTGGTTGGAGATTCAAATGGTGGCTCGACGTTGTTCGACAAACATAAGGTACCCGCTTCCAGGCTACACCAGGGCTATTTCCCGTTCTACTGCCAACCGAGGGACCTCAAATGGTGGCCCAGTGAGAGCAGAGCAGAGGTAACCTACGACGCTCGCTCATTTCAACAGTGGTCCTGCCAGATCAATGGCTCACAAACAAGTTATGGCGGCATTATTCAGCTGGAAGCAATCAACGCTCGCGATCTGGGGCTTGAGTATATCTATGTACCGATAGAGCGGTGCACAAATATCAAGGCTGGTTCACCAATGCGTGCCGCCATGTCCATTCCTCAATACATTCATTGTGGCGGCTCCTGTGGCTATCCAGGCGGCTGCAACAATATGAGTCCCACGACAGCCGAATTGGACAGTCTTAGACTTACCGCTTTACCAGCTCGATTGGAGATCTGGCTCTGGAAATCTGCTCCACAGACCGGCAAGGAACCGGCTGATATGGTTTTTGTCATCAATTATCAGTAATGCTTCGCCAGAGATACACAAAAGCCTCTAGCCGTATCCTAAAAGCCTTTCCCTGCTTGACAAAATCACGCAATACGTATTACCATACGTATAATTATACATGTAGTCAAATCTACAATAAAACTGGGAGATCTGACAATGAACAAGGGGAAATCCGCTTCTGATTCTTCAAAAAAATCTATTGCTCAAGCAGGTGGAATCCCAGCCGCGAGCTACAAGGGCAAGATAACGACTGCTGGGACATCAGAAGGTTTCCGCTTCGACAAGACCTTATTCAGGCAGCATCCAGAATTCAAACAAAAGGCCGAAGTAAGAGCGGATGTGATAGGACCAGGAACCATACTAGTTTCATTGATCAATAATCCTGAAATGGAAAACGAAGACGATCCCGTCGTCTCAGCCTTTCTGGCCTTCCTGGAAAGGGACATGTTGGAAAATCCAAAGACAATCACGCGTCTCTCAGCCGACCAGATTGCCCGTGCCAAAGCTCTCACCGCAAACGTCAACGTCACGGACGACGAGCTAGAATAGCGCCATGGAAGTAAATGGCTGGACTCTCTTTCAGCATACGCTGTTCAAAGCAGAATACGCTAAGCTCCTGGCTGAAGTCGAGAAACTAGCTCAGACTCAGCCAGAGACTTATCAGAATCACATTAGGACAAAGCTGCTAAAGCGCATCACTGATCTGATCTCCGAAGAAATACCTGCAGATCCGGGACACGAGCGCTTCCAGCAGGGTAAGACGCTAGGCGCTGGCCATCAGCACTGGAAGCGGGCCAAGTTCGGTAAGGACCACCGCTATCGTTTGTTTTTTCGCTACGAGCAAAAGAAGAGGGGCGACCAGGTCATAAAGGTAGTAATTTACGCCTGGATGAACAACGGAAAGACGCTCCGGAAGGCAGGCGACAAGAACGATCCATATGCCTTGTTCGCCAAAGGACTGAAAAAGGGGCAGCCACCCGATTCAATCGAAGCATTGCTCAAAGAATCAGAAGAACTCGATGTACCGCTGAAGGAAGCGAAAGAAACCGAATCAGCGGAGTGATCATCATCGCCGCCATTCGGCTGCCCGCGGACTCATTCGACATCAGTCAACGGAAATGCGAGAAGTCCGTTGCACAGGCATTCCGTCACACACGCGTCACGCTGTTTGCCTATTATAGCTTTTGAATACCAGTCTATACAACTTCGAATAGGCAGGCAGAGTAAAGCCGAGCACTTAGAGCATCGACACTCTGCCGAGCCAAGCTGCTGCCGGCACCGATCATTACTATCGAGGTAATTAGTCCATCTGACTGCATTCGAGTGAGGGTTTCATGACGAAAGCGATTACCAATTTTACGGACGGTATAAAGAGATTTCTTGCACAGGTCAGGCGCGGCATCGCAAAGCCACCAGCGCTAGTGCTTCTTGTTCTGGGTGGTCTGATTGCGTTTGCTGCATCGTTGCCGCTTGAGGATAAAGTCTTTCCGTCCGCATCTATCGATCTCCGGATGAGCAAAGCCGAGTTAATGCATCTTGCGCAAAACTGGTCGGAGAAGCTCGGATATGCTACCGCCGGTGGCGTCAACACAATTCAATTCAATTACGATGAGACAGCCAAGATTTTTCTCGAGCATCAGCTTGGCTGCAAAACAGCCAACCAATTGATGGCGGAGAAATTGCCAGTCTGGTACTGGGACGCCACTTTCAGGCATCAGCTAGAGAAAGAGAGCATGTCAGTCCAAATCAGTCCGCAAGGGCGATTGCTGGGCTTTGACTATGATATACCGGACGACAAGAAACTTCCTTCATTGGAAAAACAGCAAGCAATATGCTTAGCCACCGATTTTCTCAGCAAGACCTTGGGCCTGGACCTGAAAGGATACAAGCTTGTTGACGACGGCATGGTATCCAAACCGCATCGAAAAGACTTTTCCTTTACCTGGGAAGACAGCAAAACCGATTATCGCGATGCAAGAATCAGGCTTACTGTAGAGGTATCAGGAAACAACATTACGTATTTCGACAATTATCTTCATGTACCTGAATCATGGTCGCGCAGCTACAGCACCATGAGAAGTAGCAACGAACTCCTGTATCAGATGGCACGGGTTCCATTTTTCATCCTCGCAATCGCTGCCGTCTTTCTACTAATTCGCAACGCTGCTCTGCGAAACATTCATTGGCCGTCAGCGCTTGCTATAGCGGGATTACTGTCGGTTGCCAAATTTTTGGAGTGCCTTAACGAGCTTGAGATTGCGCTTTCGATCTACAGCAGCGATCAATCCCTGGCAGGTTTTCTCACCCATAGAATTGTGATTGACGCCCTTGGTGCCGCTGCCAATTTCATTGGCATTCTCATACTGGCGGGAGCGGCCCAGACCATTTATCGATCTATGTATCCTTCCCATTTGCAAATCAGCTCTTGGTTTTGCTTGCAAAGTCTTCGCAGCCGCCAGTTTATTCAGGCTCTAATAGCGGGGCATGCAGCCTTCGGTCTATCCCTGGCTTACCAGATTATCTACTATCTATTAGGTAATCGCTTAAATTTCTGGTGCCCACTCGGTGTGGATAATTACCAGACCATCGGCACTGCCATTCCAGCTTTCTCCGGGGTGGATCTCGGACTGGGAGCCGCCGTCATGGAGGAGCTTCTCTATCGCGTAATCGGACTCGGGCTGCTCCAAAAACTGACACGCAACTTCCTGCTTGCCAATTTACTTCAAGCAGCAGCGTGGGGGTTTATGCACAGTAATTACCCACAACAACCAGCCTACGTTCGTGGAATTGAGCTGACTTTCGATGGTATGTTCATGGGCTGGCTGCTCAAACGCTACGGACTGATCGCCTGCCTGGTCTCTCATTACGCCCTCGATGCATTCTGGACGGCATATCCGCTGTTCAGAGCACCGGTGCTTGCGTTACAGGCGTCCGCTTTGCTCTCTGTAGCACCGTTTCTCGTGGTTCTTGCAGCGGCATTATTCATGTCATCCAGAAGAGGCTTCCTATCCAGCTCAGAGCAGGCGGCCGAGAGCAATGCCAGGCGGGCGGAGAGCAAGTCGACTGAATTGCTCTCCGCGGTCCATCAGCAAGGGCATTTCAACTATGTGCGGCTGTCACGACAAACTAAGCTGACTCTTACTGTCATTATCGCAGCCGCTCTGGCAATATCAGCTTTACATCACGATAACAGCATAGGCTCAGGGTCAAAACCTCTGTCTATCTCCCGCGAGCAAGCAATTGCAACTGCCAGGCAATACCTCCAAAGTCAAGGTATTCATCTGGATGGTTACTTAATCTCTGCAGCCTTACAGACTACTCCCGGCAATAACGATTCGGAGCTAGAGTATCTGAAAGAAACTCTTGGCTATGCCAGAACCAAAACACTGCTCGAGTCAATCGAACACCCATGCAAGTGGAATGTGCGTTTGTGCAAGCCTCTTGATTCATCCGAGTATCGGATCGCTCTGGACGAAAGCGGCAACCTGCTATCTCCGGTCATAAGCCTGCAGGATTCCACTCCCGGAGCCCAACTTACAACTGACGCTGCTCGCAATTTATCCGAGCAGTTTCTCCGAAAATACAGACCACTCTACTTTCCTTGTAAGTTAGATTCTACAGAACAGATTGTTCGAACGCACCGGAGGGACTACAAGTTTACCTACAGTGTGCCGAAATATAAGGTCGGAGATGCCGACCTTAAGGTCAACATTGAAATTGTCGGGAATCAACCGGCAAATGTATCGCACCACTGGCAAGTCCCGGATAGCTGGCTATGGGAAAAGAACAAGCAGAGCAGCATAGAGGAAGCTCTTCAAGTACTGCGCTCTGTATTGGTAGCCGTACTGTCAATGTCTGCGCTGATTGGCTTTGCTTGGTTGCTGGTGAAAGTCAAAGCATCCTGGCGAGCGGCCCTTTGCATGGCTTTAGCAGCAGGTCTGCTAACTCTTGCGGCGGCGTTAAACAAACTACCATCGTATCTATCTGCTTATGATACTACCAGCCCATGGAGCTCATTTGTGACCATGACAGTGCTCCAACAAGTGGTGGGGCTGATTGTTGGAGTCACAGCTTTCACGCTGCTGTTTCGCAGCTCGCTGGCGGCCTTCAAAATCATATTTCCGACCGTATCACTAAAATCAGCCCTTAGTCAGGCCTTGCTTCCTCAGGACAAACCAGTAGCGGAGCAACAAAAGCATCTCTGGAGCGACGCCTTACTTGCGGCAGCAGCCCTGCTAGCAGTTGGGAATAGCTTTAAGGTTGTAACAGAGCCGATCCGGCACTCCGTCTCTCGAATTCCTGAGCATTTGACCGCTCTCAGCCGGTTGGCGGGGCTCTCCAACTTATCCCTGCCAGTCGACCACATCACGTCTTACCTGCTTGAATTCTTGCTGGTGCCGGCAGCCCTCCTTCTGCTGGTAGCCTTTATTACCCGGTTTGGAGGTAAGTACAACAAGATCTGGCGAATGGTAACCCTTATCTCGATCGCTACTGTGTGTACTGATGTCCGTCACTTTCAGGAAACTCTGCTCAATCTTGCCAGTATGGGCAGTATTATTGCGTTGTGCTGGTTTTTCTGCGCCAGGTTTTTCAGCAAGAATCCATTTTCCATCCTTGTCCTGGTCTGGCTGTTCGCCTGGTCGGAAGTCAATGCCATCGCAACTCATGCATTACCTCTCCTGCGAACAGACTGCTGCATCATCGGCGCCATCTTGCTACTGCCGGCGGCGTACCTCATGGCCTTGCACATGACAGTGAGCCGCAACATCGGCACCGTCTTCGGCACCAAACTCGCACCAGCCAACACTAGCCCTGCAACAGTTGAAGTTTTAAGTGACACTGCGACTCTCTGACATTGATTCCCTCGGGAATAATTCGGCTATAAAAACTTTTTCTTCGCTAGAGCTCTGGCAGGAAGTCAATGCCCCACTCGAATATTGCACAATTTAGAGATCATGAGTAACCGCACATTGTTGGCACTTAGAAGATTCACTGAACCTCGCGCGGTTAACAATCGTTCAAAGCCCGAGGTGTGGCAATCTATCTTTATGCCCGTTGCAGGCTACATATTACTCTATGTTTTGCTTTTCCGTCCGGTTCTTTTCTCTACCAACTTGCTAGCGCCGGGTGACGCATGGCTCCAGTCGGTGCCCGCTTTCCATTGCCCACCAACTCTCTGGTCACAGATGCTGTTTGGCGGATTCCCCGTGTTTGCCGATCCTCAAGTACAGACATGGTATCCGCTCCAATACTTGTTCAAATTCATGCCGGGAGGTTGGAATTGTTACGTCCTTGCCGCCTTTGCGTTAAGTGCAAGCTTTGCCCACGGATGTGTTTATTCAATCACCCGCTCGACGACTGGTGCCATTGTTGGCGGCATTACGTATGGTATGAGTGGTTTCCTGATCTCCAATCTCTGCCACACTCCGATGATCCACGCTGCAATGTTCGCTCCATTGCTCATATGGTCCATTACAGAACTGAAGAAATCAAGCAGACCGATCTGGTTTACTATCCTGTGCGCGGCAGTAGCATGCGGTCTGTTGGCTGGTCATCCCCAAACCTCAGTCTATTCGCTTTACCTGTCTGCCGCTTATGCTTGCTTGTGCGCATTCGAATTAACAAGTAGACGAGCACAATTTCTTTCTACCTGCTCTACAGCATTCATTTTTGGTTGTGGAATTGCATCGATTCAACTTTTACCATCATTGGAACTTTCGCTGTTTGGAGAGCGAACAAAGCTTCCGTACCATGTTTTTGTGAGCTTCAGCCTGCCCCCAATCAGCACGGTTTCGCTGGTATTCCCACATCTCTTCGGTGGTCCAGCCGGCTCTCCGTTCGGAAGCTACTTTGGACCACTCAACTTGCAAACAACCAGCGGCTATTTTGGCTTTGTTCCTTTCATGCTTGCTGTCCTCGCTCTCGCATCTCAGAGGCAGGCAAGAGTGTGGTTCTGGGCTGTGGTCACTGTTATTGCGCTGGCGCTTACATTTGGCGATGCCTGTCCGCTCTCCCGGTTAGCGTATCTCGTGCCGGGCTATGGCCATTTTCGCTGTCCGACCAGGCACTTCTTAGAGGTGTCGCTGGCAATTAGCATTTTGGCGGGGTTCGGCGTGGTGGCGATTCAACGACACCAGGCAACACTTGCTCAGGTCATGACGGCACTTGGTGCCGGCTTTCTTGCAGCGATGACCGCGCTCGTCGCTCTTTTCTGTAATGCTCATTTTCTGCAGGCGCAAGCGAGCCAACATGTTGGCGGCAAGTTCGATCCAATTCTCTGGAACAACCCAGCGATCGATCTTGCTCTAATTATTCTATTGTTGTCCGCATGCAGCTTCCTGCTGGCATGGAGATTCGCGAATTCGAAGACTACCATGGCATTACTAATTACTATTTTAATTCTAGATCTCGGTAGTTTTGCCGCCTTCAGCGCGTGGCGTTACGATCACCCGGATTCAACCCAATTACAACTTCCTGCATCACTACGTGACTTACGCAACGAGGTTATTGACTCTTCACAAAGGATGCTCAGCGTGCGCGGGATTGCCGGCTCGACTGAAGAACTTCCCCCCAATACTTCAAGGCTTTGGGGTGTGCCAAGCGCAGGTGGCTACACACCGTTGGTCTTTCTCCGGCATATTAGGCTAATGTCCATTGCAGCCGGCGGCTGGCTGTTTAAACCACTGGGAAGCAACTCTATTTGGCCTGATCTTATGTCAGTTCGCTTCGTAATTGCACCAAATCAGGCCTCATCGTTCGACTTCATTATCGACCATCTGAAGTCAGATCATCGCCACTTCAATCTGGCACACCGGATTGGCGATGCGCTTGTCTTCGAGAACATGCGTGCTATGCCACGCGCGTGGTTAGTTCATAAAGTTCAGAGTCTAGGAACCACAGAAGTCCTTCATATTCTTCAATCAGGAATAGCTTCTGACGGCAGCTTTTTCGATCCGCATAAACAGGCCTTGGTAGAAGAGCCTTGTCCATTTCAACAAAATACACCTGGCAACGAGGCTAGTGACCGCATCGAGATAGTGCGTACCAACGACAACGAGCAACAATTGATCACAAACTCGACGTCAACTGCATTCCTCGTACGAAGCGACATTGACTATCCTGGCTGGCATGCAACCATCGATGGAAAGCCAGCAGCAATCTATCAGACTGACTATCTCTTGCAGGGAGTGGTCGTTCCGCCCGGAAGGCGTCTGGTCAGTTTTTCCTTTCGCCCCACTTCCTTGCTGCTGGGCACAATATTATCTGTCTGCTCAATTATCGCTCTTGGATTGTTCTGCATTATCTTGTCTCGCAGAAGCACGACACGTTTTGGAAGCGTTGGACTAATACAGGGATTCTGAATCAACGATCCGTAGATTTCGTCTTATTCGTCAAGCCGAGACTATGTGGTTCGGATGTAGATTTCCTCTTGTTCGTCAAGCCGAGACTATGTGGCTAAGATGTAGGGGCGATGCATGGCATCGCCCGGGCTGAGCATGAACCAGCCCAGTGGCGCGTTATTTCCGAAACGAGATACTAGTACTGTTTCGCTGTAATTTTGATCGATCGATCTGTAGATGCCGTTTGTTCTGTCCAGGCGATGAGCCGGATCAGTAATGCAGTAGTGGCACAAGACTGGCAAGCAAGCGGCATCACAAGTGATTTCGTATCTGGTTTCGCGTCTCACGACTTGAAAGATCGATCTTTCTTCAGTAAACGCGCAAAGATTTAAGTCGTTCCGTCTAGAGCACCGTTGTCTTAGACTTTGCCAGAGCGTTCTCAAATTCAGTTCTCAGGATTTTCGAAGTTGGTAACAATTTGACCGCCTTCTCGAGTTCGCCGGCTGCCTCTGACGGACATGCCTCTCGCAATAACTTCTTGGCCAGTGCGTAGTGTTTCCGGCAACGTCCCTGGATAGTCCGTGCGATCAAATCAGGTGAGAGCCCGCTCCTCGATATCTGATCGTCTGACAACCTCCATTTGTTCAGCTGTTCCGTTTGTGATTCTCGATTAGCTAGCCATAACGACAGCCGCCCATCATCAACAGCGAGCAACCACTCAGGAGATTC
Organism: Candidatus Obscuribacterales bacterium; assembly: GCA_020050835.1. Taxonomy (GTDB): domain Bacteria; phylum Cyanobacteriota; class Vampirovibrionia; order Obscuribacterales; family Obscuribacteraceae; genus JAGVKB01. Next base: position 38,292 of record JAGVKB010000154.1, read on the forward strand.
TTTAAGAGCTTGGTTGAACGAATAATAGTCGTTTCTGACCAGAATATGCGTGATGCTATTCTTCTTAAGAATGAGAGTCCAGTTAAGGCTCGGTGTCAAACAATCCATGACCTCATTGCAAAAGTCCTTCCGGTACATGTCATAGCGGGTGTCCAAAAACACAGCGGGACCGCCGAAGAAGATCATCATGCTACCTGTCACCGGATCGTTGAATACACGATCTGTTGCCTTAAGATGACTGGAACAGAAGCTTAAGACTTCGAGTGTGCTATCTGAATATTGGCTCAGAGCAGCGCCTTCTGTAGGACAGGCAAACGACCAGATTGCCGAAGAAATCAGGATCGAGCTTGCAGCCAGTGAGAGCATTGTCGAAGTCGTACAGACATGAGTCCGTACCGCTTTCGAACGTCGTAACGGACCACTAATTCGAAATGGCAGGTACTGACCCCATGCAATGGTAGATAGGGCTGCACCGAGATATGGCCAGGTACAGAACACCGCTACCGACAGATACCGCCTTACAAAGAGAGCCGCAATGATCGCAAGCAGAGTAATCATTAAAGCCTCCGCTGGAACATGCCTGCGACACCTAATCAATACAACCCAGGCAAGAACAAGATAGGTCAAAGGCAGCACAGCGGATGGCATTAACCATGATGGTTGAACTTCCCACATTCCCATCCACTGGCTGCTGTCTGTGAAACTCAGGATATAGCGGAAGAGGTCAGTGCCGTATGGATTCACAAGACTGGCAACAATACAAGAAACTAATACGAGTCCCAACTCTAAATTGACGCCCTGGCCACTCCGAAGCCGGCGCAAATTGTCAAAGAGAAAGTAGCTAGCAATCAGCATCAGCCCAATAAACCAAAATGAATGCAGATTCACCCATAGCACCAACAGAGCTGGCAATGCCAAAATGAAACTGCTTCGGTTGCCTTTGCGGTACCTCTCAAGCAGGTGAATGAATATAAGGATTAGGATGTACGAACACAACTGTGGCCGCACATTGAACCAGTGAGGAGTGAGAACCAGCGACAGACAGGAGAGTGTCACTAGCGGCGGAATCCTTTGAGTCATCCAACTTGCTGGTAAGACGGCAAAGTAGAGAACGCCAGTAGTAAGACATGCTATTAATCCAACGAGCCAGAGTCCACCAATCTGAAACAGACTAGCCACAATAACTTCAAACAACCACTGATAGCACACGAAACGGCGATCGAGACTTGTCCAGCTAAAAATGTCATGCGCCGGGAGCTGTCTCTGCTGCAGGATGTATTCACCAGTTTTGATAATCCACCCGCTGTCGTAGCTGCCGGCAAGGATACAGCCGGCGTGCTGCCAGAATAGATAAACACAATTGACGGTGAAAACCAATGTAATGATGGCATTCAACCAGCACACAGTTTGTGCATGCGGAGCGTCTTGGTGTACTCGGTCTGGTGTTCGACTGGAACGGCGCAAGTTGGAAATGACTGCATGCAGCTGCATAACCTTCCTTCCCAAGAAAGGATCGAAAAATTCATGCGTAGCAGTTCACGACTTACAATAAGAGTGGCAGGAAGCGTGATTGCTTAATGCGGAACGGTACTACGGAATGCGTGCCAGAATTGTGATGGCACCGTGACAATTACGTGACGTGCAAGTAACCATTCCAGCAAGATGCTCCTGCTAGGACAGGTTACTTATCTTCGACTTCCGACATTCATAGTAGTGCTGATGTTCTTAGCCGAATATGCTCTCTTCTGGCTGACACAGACACTCATCAATATTTCCAACTGTACGAACGAGAGCACCCAAACATGTTTTGGATTTTGCTTGAACAGCTGCCGCTTCAAGCCGTATTCAACGCGCGTGAAACAGCATCAATCTGCCGTTCTCTGCCCAGGCATCACCAGGTTGAATTTGCTGTAACGATTATGTATTTACCAGTTCAATAGACAAAGGGCGATTTTAATACAATGGTGCCATCAATCTATACTTCGCGCCAACTATGCAACGCAATCAGAAATCGCTATGCGTATGTCGCGCGGACAAAAGAAACCCACAAAACTGAATAGAATAATTGCGACCTACACTGCTCCGAGAACCGACTCGACGACGAGGAATCTCGTATTACGAATGCCTCGTAGTATCGGCCGATGCATGCCCAAATCATGTAGCAGGCAAGAGGGCGCTTGCCTACTTGAGTTTCCTGCGCAAAGCAATACTTTGAACTTTGGCTTCCAAAGCTTCCAGGCGAGTCGCTAGCACCGCCAGAGTCAACTTCTTTCTACCACGATAGCTGCTTCTTGGCTCGGCCACGACCCTTCCAGCACCCTTCTTAAAGCTGTGTTCTACGTTAGCATGCTGGACTCCGCGCACTTTGTAATGGAACGAAAGATAGTCAACAGCCTCACCAAGGGAGCAACCAATTTCATCTGCCAGTCTTTGGATTAACTCTTTCGATTCCGGCTTGATATTACTGTTAAATGGAACAGCTCCCTTCGCAGGACGCCCCGGCCTTGCATAACCAGGCACTCGACCCTCCAGATACGCTTGATAAGCGTCACTCAGTAGATCGTCAAAAATTTGTCGAGCCTCCTCTTCGGTGTCCCCAACTCCTGTGCAACCAGCGAACAAAGGAGACTCAACAATGTATTGCTGGTAATTTTCATCCCAATAGCTCACTGCTGACTTGGCTATAGTCACTTTGTTCATTTCTGCCCACCTCGTTTGACAGCAATCAGTTTGAGAAACTCATCAACATACCACCGTTTCACGTAGCGTCCGCTCACAGTCGCAAATCCCATAACCCGTTTGCCGTCATTGCTATCACGAATCTCCCATTCTTTTGTGCACCGCTCTACACGACAGCCGAAGGACTTAACCAGAGTCTCGAACTTTCTTAGTGGCATAGGACCCATCATAGATAGTCCTCCGCGTGCCAACCACTACAGCATAATTATTGGCAGACGCTATGTCAATAGCTGGCAGTATCATTTATGTTTATGGCAGACGCCTCAACGTCAGGGAACCAACGACGCTGATGTACTGTGGTTGCAATTGACGCGGAAAGCCCGAGCAAAATCGCAGCCATCCAATGATCCTTTTCAACGAGTGCTGCCGGACACTTAGTCCTCTCGCTCACCAGGTCAATTTGCAAAAAACCCGAAGGCCATGCAAAAATCAGATCATGGGCAATTATAAGAAACACCAATTTGAAGGCACTACCTGCAGACCAAGGATTTTCATGGTCAAGTTTGGATTAGTATTGCTTGCCAGTATCACACAAGTTGATGCAATCGAAATTGACTTCAAGCCTCCAAATGACAAGGAAGCACAACGAATACATCAGCTTGAGCAATCCTTGAAGGTTAAGATCAGTAACTTAGCGACAAGAAGGCGCCTGAGTGCGCAACAGAGAGACCTTGTATATAAAGCCGCACTTTGGAAGATTGTTGAACCATATCGGGGTTCAAAAGGATACCAATTTAACAATTTAGACATTGCAGGCTTGGAGGAGCTAGTCGGAACTGACGCCAGAAGCAAAGGTACTGATTTAAAGGGAGAGCATTTGGAGGAAGTCGGTCTTGATAGATACCTTCTAGCCACGATGAATGTCATGTTGACAGAAATGGTAGAAGCCAGGGCCGTAGAGCTTTTTGGTTCAAAGGATGCCAAATTCTGGCGGTTATCGCCAGACGATATGAGTAGAAGCTCTACAAAAACGTTTAAAGTTAGGCACCTTTACTAACACAACGGTGCCAGTTCGAAAAGACGCAAATAGAATTATGGTGGCACCGCGAGACAGGGAAACTTCACATTATGTGTGCGTTTTAGAACGTCTAGCTGCAACTCGCTTTCAAATGTCCAGCCACACAGCACAAACTGTTAGAACCATTATCTATTGGGATAGCTGAAGTCCAATTCTCGAATTCTTTCAAGCTCTCCTTCCGTCAACCTCAGGCGCCGATACCCTCCGATAGAAACATCGGAAAAGATTTTTCTTTGAACATCTCTGTCACAAATCACTCACGCTGCCGTCACTGGCCGCTCACTCGACCCAAGTAAGCTTTGCTGCAACCAGAACCTAAGCTGGTGGTGAAATTGAGCAGTTGGAGGGTAACTGAGATGTACGCCATTTTATGTCAGGATTGTGGAAATACGATGTCCGGAAGCGTGTTGCGCTGTCGTAGATGCAAAAACACTTCCTTGTTACATTTCGCCAGTCGCAATGACAAAGCGTTTCTAGAGCAAAGAGATCTGCTTGCGACAAAAGGAAGACTGGCTCCCCAGCATCTCGCCTTGTTATCGCTCAGCCTTTTGGTCACCGCGTTTTGTTTGATTTCTTGTCTTATTTTGGAATACGACCAAATTCTGAAGTTTCTGCAGACGATCTCTTGAGGTGTTAATATTCGGCCAGCACAGCGTATTGGCATGAAAGCTTGCGTAGGGGCGGCTCTCGTAGCCGCCCGCTGCGAGTCTCCGCCGGACTGGATTCAAAGGCAAGTGGTTGGGCAGCTGCCAGAGCCGCCCCGCCCCTTCTAAGAAATTTCCTACTTGTACTGACCGAATACTTACCTTGATGTTGCCTGCACCCACAGCCAATGAATTTAATTGTCGCCAGCCTGTGTAACTCAATTCAAGCGCGGACAAGACTAACTGTCTCGGTAGCACCTGCGCATGCGAGTTGCACAACAAGAAAAGTTCTTTAGCGCAGGCAGCCTGCGAACGAGAACACCTGCTGGCTGCCACGCCCTCAGCACCATCTGCAGAGAAAGCTCCGCACAGGCGCTTGTTTGCCCATCAAGATTACTTCACGCGCACTTTTGAAAGCGCCGAGACGCTACAGATTTACCACTACCTCAGCAAAGTTTCTTCAGTCGAAAAAATCCGCCTCCCAGTTCCTATCCAGTACACAAGGAACCAAATGAAGCATACGAGTATCACATAGACAGGTCCCATTCGCCAGTCCGGACCAGGCTCCAAACACGATTCGGACGGATTCTCCGGATTGCAATATACGTTGACTTGCGTCAGTGGCTTAAATTCAGGAAGTGTTGTCGGGTCAATTCCATCGGTTGGCGAAAATAGGTGGTAGTTAATAAGGTCACCTTGCAAGATTCTTCCATGCATCTCAAATTCATATCCGACTTGAGACTTAAAACTACGAAGTCCATCACCATTGTAGAAGGGAACCAGTTTGCTACTTAATATCTTTCCAGGGCATGCCTGCCAGCGCAAACTCGAACACCCATAGTAAAGCTGAGTTACTGTGTAATTTGTGAGCGGAACACCGCACATAACGAGGCACAAGACGGAGATCACCTGAATCAGTCTATGGCCGGTCGCAATCTGGGATTCATCTTTGCTAGAAATCATCAGATAAGATAACCTCACGGGGAATCATCATTGATAGAAGATTTGACGCATTTACGCAGTAAAATGACACCAGTATTAATGCTGTGACTATAGTCGCCAGGCAGAGGACAAGGGAGCCAGCGATACTGCCACTCTGGTGTCCAATAAGAGATCTTTCCAGCACAAGCCGTAGCATTTCACTTGTGGGTTTCGCAACAAGCATAAGCGAAATGCCAGGAACGATAAGGATTGGACTAAATACGAAGCTCTGCAATTTCACGCCCGGATAGCTTGTGGTAACTGCAGTCATTCTAGTGGCACTCGCAGTCTTTCGCACTTTCAACGACTGCATAGCTCCGGTTTCTGCGGACCCGCTTACTATGTACCCCGAGCACATTAGACTGTTTCGCTACTAGACTTTAAGAGCAGGCGTAATTGAAGTGCTCATCGAACTGATTAAGTCGCCACCGTGCAGGGTATATCCCCAGCGTACTTCTGTCAATCACGCAGCGCTCATGCCTTAGACCAGTTTGCTGATTCGGAGAAAATTAAAGAATTGTCAAAAGTTCTATTAGTGGAAGACGACTTAGAAATGTCGAAGAACATCAAGGACTGGCTATCCTCGGAGCGGCATGTGGTGGACGCCGTTAACTCTGGAAACGACGCGCGAGCATGCCTAATGTGCGGCGAATACGACCTGCTTATCGTTGATTGGCAGTTGCCCGGAATGAGCGGAATCGAATTGATAAAGGAGCATAGATCTAGAAAAGGCGAAACCCCAATCCTTATGCTTACCGGAAAGAGGTCGATCGACGAGAAAGAAGAGGGGCTTGACGCGGGCGCAGACGACTATCTCACCAAACCTTTTCACATGCGAGAACTGATGGCCAGAGTCCGAGCTCTTTTGCGGAGACCAGCGCAAGCTATAGGCAATGTTCTGACTGCCGGCGATATTGTCCTTAATCTGAGTATCTACCAAGCTACACGAGCAGGCAAGTCGATCGACTTGCTCAAGAAAGAATTCGCTTTGCTTGAGCTGTTAATGCGTTATCCTGGACGTGCTTTCAGCTCAGAAGCGCTGCTCACACGTCTCTGGTCCGCCGACGAAGACACCTCGCCTGAGGCAGTCAGACAATGCGTCAAGCGCCTGAGGGAGAAACTATGCAAAGATGGCAGCCCATCTCCAATCAAGACAGTTCACGGACTTGGCTATAAGTTCGATTTAGACGATTCAGCGCCCTCGTGACAGATTGGCTTCTGTGAGACACCTAGGGAACCGTCTCTATGTGTGCTGCATTCCACACAAACGGAAAACTGTTCTGAAGTGGATTCGCTGGTGGCTGATCGCCATTCATCATTAGAATGTGGCTACGCGGGATCGGAAAACCATTTAGAGCGAAGAAGTTCTCAGTATCACCGATTGAAGCCATCCCTTTGCCCCACGCAGTAGCGGGAGTGGTATCAGTGGGGTCTGCAATAGCTCCCTTATTGAGCAAACCGTAAACCGGTATGACAGCAGCATTTCTGAATGGTCCAGCGATTCCTTTTACAATGTTGTCTGGAGCATCAATCATAATGATGCCGTAGGGTCCTATCGTCTTGTGAACGGAAACCCTGGTGACAGAAATCGCAGGTGGAAACTGCTTCTTCATGTCAAACCCGAACATTTCGATTGGAAACGGTATCGAATTCTTGACTGTCAAAATACATCTCACCGATTGCTGCCCGGGGCTTTCACCGTCGTCGACGCTCACAGCAGCATTTGCATCTGCTAGCCCCAAAGTTGCACACATCTGTTCAGCCGCATTCTTAGCCGCGCTTAGTGCAATAGTTTTTGTCGATCCCATGTTTTGTTTGAAGCCAGGCCGCTCAAGGTCCAACCAATATCTCCAATCGTTGACCACTTCACATGCCTGATCGGCTATATGGGAAGCCTGCGATTGAAACAGCTGTTGGGCGGCGATATTAGACAAGAAGACGCCAACAGGAGCAAAGATTGACAAAAATACAAACAAGCCGACGATCGCCGCTACGAGGCTCCCGCCCGATTCGCTCCTTTGAGAGCGATAACTTGACCTTTTTCGACCGCTGGGCATCATTGTTTTGATGTTCCTTCTCCGGCGCGTTGCTGACCAATCAGGGCATTGTGATCTTATGAGTAGGATGCCAGGTTACAGGCCAACTGTTTGGCCACGTTCCAGCAACCATTTGCTTTATTTCCGACTTTGGAACAGGGTGCGAATTCAAAGCAAAGAAGTTGAGCGCATCCTCGGTCGGCGCATGACCGCAACCGTAGTCTTCGTTTTGAGATGAACCTGAAGCCAGATTCTGCTTGAAAAATCCATAAACTGGTATCACTGCGATATCTCTATCCTTCGTTGCGAGAGCTTCAGTTTTGTCCTCCACAACGGCTGGCGCATCTATCTCCAGTACTGCATACGGCGATATCTTGGGATGGGTACAAATACCCCGGCCGACAAAGTTGCCCTTGAAGAGCCTTGCGAGATCAAAACCCATAACGTTCAAGGCGAAAGGGATCTTGGCATCTTTCACTTCAATCGTGCAGATTGTCAAATCAAACTTAGGATGATTACCGTCCGAGGCGTTGTCGAATGAAACGGTCGGATTCACATTCGTGAGCCCCAACATAGTGCACATCTCTCTTGCATGCTCCGCGGCCGCGGTTGTAATTGCCTCGGAATCAGCTGCAGAAAAGCCCTTTCGTTCCTTTCCCAGCCAATACTTCCGATTGTCCGCCACCTGGCAGGCTTGATTGGCAATGAACGAAACCTGAGCTTGAAAAAACTGCGTAGCAGCAACTGCACCCATCAAGAATCCGATCGGAAGTGCAGCACCAAGAAAGATCAGCATTCCCACCACAAAGTCAGTACTAGAACTCCCACTTTCAATTCGATGCAATCTTCCTTGACTCAGTGGACACATATCAAAACTTCTCCCAGCAATTAGTTACATCACTCCGATACGGGTTGCCTCACGGCATTCCTTCGCTCCGTCTACTTCGTCTCCAACTTAGCCGGATTCCACGATACCGGCCAACTCCACCAATAGTTAGGCGGTGAGTTCTTCACCATATCCTGCACTATGCCACCCTGAACGGACTGAAGGTTATATGCAAAGAAATTCTCTGCTGTCGACATATCAGCAAGTCCGTAGCCAATTGCTGTACCAGGTGTAGTATCCGTGTAGGGCGCAGCCAGTACGGGAACATCCTGGAAATACCCATACACCGGCATCGTGACCACATCTCTCCACTGATTCAACACCGCATTGTTGTTAGGATCTATAGCATTCTTGCTCGGACTGGGTGCATCAATTTCTAATACTGCGTATTGCGTAATCTTGGCACGAGCAGCCACACTTTTCACATGAACATTACCTGGAAAAAGTTGCGCAAGATCGAACCCGAACACATTTAATCGAAACGGTATCTTTCCGATTGCATTGAAATTGAGCTCACATACCGTCAAATCGAACTCAGTGCTCCGATCGTCGAATGCAACTGTGGCATTGACAAAGCCCATACCAACAGTATTACAAACCGTGTTAGCGACTTCCTCAATCTCTGCTCTTGCTGCACTCTCCGTGTAGCCAGGACGTCGCATACCGAGCCAATACTTCCTGCTGTTAGCTACTTTGCACGCTTGATTAGCAATGTGTGACGCTTGAGCTTGACACAGTTGGGCCGCTGCCACATCAGAAAAGAATATGCCAATCGGAACCGCAATCGCGATAAAGAAAATTGTTCCAGCAGCCCCCTCAGCCAAGTTGCTGCCGCGCTCACTTCTAGTCCTGCAGTAACGCCTACGTTTCCACATTGTTTCAATTCGATTGCCGGACAATCGCCAAAGCGAACTTGTTCATACTTCTACCCAACACTCAGTCAAGTCAAACTGGAGCAAAGCAACCGCAGTCATTGCAATCACCACCCATCCAGCGATTGCAGTCACAAAAGCGACAACTAAAATCTAGTTTTTTTGATCTGGTGACTCAATTTGTGTCCGGCTAGCCGACCGGTATGCTGGAAAGCAGCTCTTGAAATTGCCGCACTTCGTGCGTCGCGCCGATCTCCTTTAGGCAAGCGATATCTTCCTGCCATTCACCACGAAACGAAATGCGCTGCGATCGAGAAAGAGTCTCTGCAAGCGCCAACTCTCTCCGAAAGTAGTCGAGTGCATGCTTATTGTCATGCATCCACACGTACAAACGCGCAACCCTTTTTGTCCTCAGTACCAGAGCCGATTTTGGTGTTGTCTGCACAAGTTGTCCAATCGACAGCGCCCGTTGTGTCAGCTTCATTGCTTCCACGTAATTCTTTTGAACCACATAAGGAAACAGCGCATCATCCAAAACTTTTGCCAGTTCTTCACTTCTTGGTCCGTACGCGCTTTCGGTAAAAGCGATTGCTTTTTGATAACTGACCTCAGATTGCTTGAATTGACGATTCAACGAATAGGCTACAGCCAGGCTCTGATAAAGACTCGCCATATTAGCCGCCAGCCGTGGCCCCAGCCGATTGCGTATGGAGATAGCCTTTTGCAGCTTAGGTATTGCCGCTGCCGGAGTTCCAGTTTCGCTCGACACAATTGCTGACAGGAAAAGAGCCTCAGGCAATGACTTGTCATCATTCCGTTCCTCGCATACTTTCTCAGCAAGTTCAGCGGCTTTGCTTGCCAGCTCGTACTTCTTCTGCTTTTCATATGCAAAGCCAAGAGCGACTAAGGCCGCAGTTAGCGTTGAGGCAGGCGACTCAGGATTTGCCTGTAGCAGAGCTATGCATTCCTTGTACAAGGGCTCACTCTCCGCGAGCGCCCCTGAAACCTTTAACCTGTTAGCCATGGCGAGGAGCAAGTCTGCACGGCGCTCCGTAGCGATATTCATGTCCCGTGCCAGAATTGCAATAGCCTGCCTGATCAATTCCGGGTTTTCATCTTGGCGATGCAAGTCGATATATTGCCCTGTGAGTTCCAGAACAAGACTGACAATAGACAACGAATACTTTCCTGCTTGCGATTTCCGATACTCACCCAGCGACTCTTGCAGATAACCTCGTGCTCTATCGGGCTCCTTTTGCGCCAGACAAGCTTTCGCCAAGGACAGCGCAACTTCAATTTGAGCATCTTCGCTCAACGCGAGACCCGACTCTCTCATTTTCAACAGGAGTCGTTCGGATAGCTTCGGTCGCAAAGCAGCAACATATTCTTGAGCCAGTGCCAGGTTCAGCATACGAATCTGACCGCGGTCGGAAGACATGCGACACTTCCGCTCAGCGCCTTCCAGAACTGCAATCGCCTTTTCATGCTCATTTCGAGCACTGTAATACTTCGAGAGCGTCAGATAAAGTAGTACGGAATCAGCCAACTGTAAGTCTGCTCTCAAGTTGAAAGTTTCTATTGCTCGACCAATGAGCGCTTTCGTTTCCGCATCCAATCCCTTGGACTGACAAACCTCAACGGCCCGGCACAACCGCGATACAACTTCCTTTACATCGCCAGCGGGGATTGTTTTGAGTACGCTCAACAAAATTTCTGCAGACTTGTTTGGCATTCCCGCGCCAAGTAGATTATCAGCCCTTGCAATACTCAGCCCGTCTATTTGGCTCTGCAGTTGCTGCGCTTCCCGACCGAAATGCGCAAGCCGCAGCTGTTTCAAGAGGTCAGCCGGTAACTTTGGGCTGGACCGACCGTCCGACTGCTGTGGGTCAAGAATTGCTGAGATGGAAAGTACGTCTTGAAACAGCCGAGCGGACCTTTCCAGATCACCTTCCGAATAGAAAACATTTGCAAGCGCCACCTTCGCATCTCTGCTTTGGAGTAGCACGGTTACCGCCGGTGGATCCTCCAACTTGGCCAATTCATCATAAATTTGAATACCTTCTATGTATAATTTCCGAGCACCAATTCCGTCATGCGCAGCAACACTGGTGGAAGCCATTTCACAAAGACTTTGAGCCAGCCTGGTTCTCTGGCTTGAATAGGGGGCTATCTCGTTGATAGCTCGCTGATAGCACTCTTTCGCCTTAGCCAAATCATTTTTTTGTACAGCTTCAAATGCATCCTTCTCATAAGCTACCCACTGGGAAACAGCTACTGACTCCAACTTCGGAAAGTAGCTAGAGCAGCCGCAAAGGGCAAGACTGCAAATGACTACAAGTATCCAGGAAAGCAGCATGTGAATGCTCCAGGTTGAAATTGGTCCCGTGCCTTACTACTAACCTTACCTGACGATATGGCGGCCGCTTAACAAGCGGAAGTAAATGACTTGCTTGTTGTGCTCAACAGAAGGAGAACCATTCCGTCACAAGCGCGTCACTCTATCGTCACTCTCTTCTCACGATGTCCGGATTATGCTCTATCAAGATTGCTAATCAATTCGGCGCAGTCGAGTAGCAATTCCTAACCGTAACAACTCAAAGAAGCAGCAGATTAGCCTTCCGAAGCAGTTTTAACTACCAGACTGTGCACGCCAGTCTGCGGCCGTCAGTTGGAGTCTTACATGTGCGCAAAACATAAGCGAACCCGCAGACATCGAACCAGAACCGACGCCTTTTCAGACGTCTGGGAAGAAGTACTATCCTTATTGAAAGACAGACCGAACATGGGCTCTACAAGAATTATGCGCCAGTTGATCTCGAAGCACCCTGGGCGCTTCTCAGCGGGACAAACTCGCACACTGCAGCGTCGACTGAGAGCAATTCGGGCACAAAACGGCACTTGAGCGACGGCTTTAGCTGTAGTTTCGCCAGGATCAAGAAGTGCGCTACGAGCGCTTTTCTCTCAGATTTTAATTGTCGCCAGGTATGCCGGAGCTCGAATATGGGTATAAAGACTCTAAGGGGAAATACTGTTCTGCTACAACACAGTCTTGTAGCCCGCGGAAGCATATACAGGAGTAGTCGGAGGCGGCAGACTGAAAGTAGGCGCTTATTCCGTTCGGCTTTGCCTGGAGGAGCCATATGGGATAGCCCCGGAGCATGGCATTATCTCTCCCTTCTAGGCCGGCTCACTGGACACAAGTCCGCAAGGAGGGGCAGAGCATTGGAACAGAGTTCCAAGACTCGCACTGAGTCGAAAACAAGAAAACGTCGGGCAATTATTCAGCTACTAATCGTACTCCAGTGTTTTCTACTAATTGAGCTGTCACCCGAAAGCTGTTTGGCCCAGGATCAATTGGGACAACCACTAAATATGGACTTGTCCTCTTCTCAAAGAACTCTTGCCTCCCCGGTCCAAGAGGGGCAGACAGCGACTTTGAGTGTCGATGGCAAAAGTACTACCTATAGTCACGAGCAATCGGTAACACCAGCCGAATTCCTGGCAATACAGCAGGTTCTGAGCAGTGGACAACAGACTCTTCAACTCAACGCTCAAGGGGTGGGGATAGGAGGTACTGTGGACCTGACGAACCTCAACTTGAGCAATTTAAATCTTTCAGCCGGTGTCGCAGCGTTTCACGATTTTGGGAAGGCAGATACCTTGAATATTGGTGGTAATTTCTCCAACTCTGGTACGCTCCATGCGATTTCTACCAATCAATCGACATCACTGGCAAGTATTACCGCAACCAACATTTTCAATTTACCGGGAGCAACAATCTCAAGTGTTGTTCCCGATCACTTTCAATCCCAGTTTGGCGCATTAGTACAGAACTTGGGCTTGAATTTGACTGCTCTAAACAAGATCGAGAATTATGGAACTATCGCCAGCGCATCCAACTTGACCATGACTGCAGGCTCGTCCATAACTAATGGAGCGCAAGGGACAGTAATTGCTCAAGGACTCTTGTCGGTGCAAGCTGCTTCGATTGTGAACAACGGAATGCTTATGGCTAACCCACAAGTTACCGCGGTTGAAACCTTGAGAATTTCAGCAATAGACCTCATTAACAACGGGGTAATTCAAGCTATACAGGGAAACATAAATATTCTCAGTACACCACTGTCCACTCTGTCAGTGTCCGGAACCAGGAGCTCATTGATCGAAGCACTAAACGGCATATTGAAGATTTCGACAGCTGATCTGGCGTCTGCGCTGGGAGTTACAGTTCACGGCGGAACTCTCGCTGCTAATTCAATAGTACTGAATGCCGGCAAAGGTAAGCTAGACCTCAATGTCTCTGACATTCGCGGACCGGTGAGTATTGATGCTTGCACAGCAGACTTTACAGTAACAGAAGCCTCCAGCGGCATGATCATCGACAGATTCAACATCTCTGGAGACCCCAACATACAAATTCAGGGCAATGGACCAGTCATTCTTGGCGATATCAACACTTTTGGCGGGTACGTGCTCGTAGATGTCGGCAATGATCTTGTCAACGGCTCCATAACCACCGAAGATATCCTGACCTCGCCACAAGGAACCGGTGTGCCCGACGTTGTTACCGGACAAAGTCAGCAATTTGGCGGCAGAGTGCACCTTAAAGCTGGCACTTTTGTGCAGACAGGCGGGATCGATACCCGCGGAGACACCAACGGAGTGGGCGGAAATATCTCCATTGAATCAAACGGCCCAATTACAATCAATGGTGATATCAGAGCCGATGCCGGCTCACCCTTATCTTTAGCAGGGGGAGCAATCGATCTGAGAGCTTCATCGGGTCCGATCACAATCAATGGTGATGTAAGCTCCCACGGATACAACGACGATGTGTTAATAGAGGACCAGCGAACACGTTTTACTTCCGCAGCGCAAGGCACAATCTCAATTGGAGGTGTAGACGTAGCAGGGCCAGTTACTATCGATTCTTCAAGCGGCAACGTCACAGTAGGCAGTATGTCTACGGTAGAAGCGGCAAATTCTCATAATCGCAACGACATTTTCGTCCGGTCAGCCGGTGGCAACGTTTTAGTTAATGGTACGGTGAACGCAGCCGGCGGTGACATTTTTCGGGCCAATAGTAGTGTCACGTTAGCCGCACCGCAAGGACAATTGTCTGTCACAGGAAATATCGATACGTCCGTAACGTTTGATGGGGCAAGCCTGTTTGCAGTTGGAAACTTGGTGAATCTCGGATCAGTTGATGCCTCAGCTGAATTCACTCCCGGAGATGTTGCCGTCTTCAGCCGAACGAATCTCACTCTTGGTGATGTGAATACATCCTCAACCGGAGATCGCAACAGCGGAAACATAGTCCTAGCAGCCGGTGGACCTGGTAGCGGCAGCATAAATGCCGGCAACTTAAGCGCTACCACTTTCTCCGGAAACCGAACCGGTGCAATAGTAGTGACAGCCACCGACTCGGTAACGGTTCAAGACGTTAACAACTCCGGTGGTAGTACAGCCGGCTCAATAACCCTGATTGCCGGCACAGGCGCAGGTGCGTTAGCCACGCTCCAGGCCGATGCGGTAAACAACGGGCACGAGAATTCCGCCGGCGGTGAAAGTCGAATCCTGCTGGTAAATACAAGTCCCGCCGGAACGATTAACGTTCTTGGCGGCATATCGGGGCCAGCTACAAATTTTGGACACGGCTCTTCTATTGCTCTCGTATCCAATGGTCCGATCATTACGGGCAACATTGACTCTTCCGCTAGCGGAGGCTTTGGTGGTGACTTAATCATCTCGAGCGGCGCAAATACTCCGGGAGCAATTACCACTGGAGACATTAACACAGATAGCCCAGGCCACGCAGGTGATATCTGGCTGGTCCGGCTCGCGTCAGCTAGCAGCAATATAGGATCGATCATAGGATCCGGTGTTCTCTTTGATGGAGAACCGAGCAGTGCGACATCCAACGTCACCGGCAGCTACGATATCAACATCTCCCCTGGAAGCCTGAGCGGTCTTTACCCAGGCGGATTTGACTCACTGGCAGCCGGCAGCACGTTAAACATCGCAGTCACTAACAGCGACCTCATACCCTACCTACCAATTGTGGTTAGAACCGGTTTCGCGGACATCGGAAACATTAGCGGCTCTCTCAATCGGCGCGCAGATATCGCCATTGTCGCACCAGCCGGGCTCGACTTCGATGGCTTTGTCGGCAGCCAATTTAATGCAATAGATGCAATCTCCACAGCCGGTGCAGTGTTCACAGGAAACATCGGGTTTAACCTGGCGACTCAAATTATTGGCAGTACCGGTGTGACCCTCAAGAATAGCTCATCGATTTCATCGTCGATTGCAACCTTGATTGTTTCGCAAAATGGCGCTGTAAACCTTGGAGTAGGAGCAAATCAATCCGCCAACTCTGTCGGTTCAATTGCAGGTACATTTGGACCTGAAATACTGCTCTTATCTAGAGATGATCTGACCATTCGGGAAGTCGACCTCCGCGCCAACCGCTTGAGCATAGTATCCATATCTGGTAGTGTCAATCTATTCAATACTGGCTTGGACAGCGGGCTTGGTGAGGAATACACGACCGAGATCGCAGCCGGAGCACTAAACCTACTCGCCGGCCATGCCATACAAGCGGGCTATGACCTTGGCTTCGGCGACACTTTCGCCCCTACAGGAAGCGCTGCGAGCTCAATTTCTATTTCAACAGGCGCGATAGACTCCACGATTCGAGCGCAGAACGGCATGATTGACTTTACTTCCGTGAGCTCTATCTCATCCGATCGGAGTATCTATGTAAGCGGTTCAGATCTTACCTTCAATAACATCGCAACAAGTCAAAACTTGTTGGTCGAAACCTCCTTTAGCTCTCAGCCGCAAGCTCTCCTATTCCGGGGGCTGGCTCAAGCAACTGGGAACATGACGGTTGTAACCGCAGCTTATGCTAATACCAACACTGCCGATCTGGTCAATTCGATCAACGGACTCTTGCAGTCTCAAAATCTTCGACTTGTCGGTCAGTTTGGTGACTTCGGAAAGACGCAGAGCAACAGCTTCGTACAGGACTCCTTGTCGATAAATGTGTCAAATACGCTGGCAGTGTGGGTACGCGGCACATTACCTGACTTCCAGAATTTCGGAAACAATGGACGCGGAGAAGCTTACGTCTTTAGCAACAATCCAGTAAAACTTATCAACTCGTTCTTCGACTACTTTCTCTCAATTCTCAGCGACGGCGATATAAGAATTCTATCCAACCAGCTTGCCTCTGGTGGTGGAATCTCGCTGGTTTCAAGCAGCGGTAACATTTTCTTCGAGACCACTTCAACTACCTATGTCGGGGGGTCTGTTCTGGCACAAGGAACAGATCTTGTGGCCGTAAGCAGTCAGGCACGTATCTGGGCTGGCGGTGTCTCCAATGGACTAGACCCGTTTAGCATCAACATGGACTCCTATGCGCAAAACTACCATCTGGACGATACATTTGGTGGCGGCATTCACATCTATACTACACAAAATCCCGGATTGTCCCCAAACCTCCAGGGACTCGTGTTTGACGCCGGCAGCTCCTTAACCGCCTTTGGGTCTGACATTATTGCGTCCAGCGCTTCCACTATCTTTAGTGCAACAGATCCCGCGGCATCAGTGTTTGTGCAAGGCGGCAACGTCTACTTCAGTGCAGCGGTTTCGATCAGCCTGGATACAGATTTTCAAATCACATCAGTCGCGCGCTACATCCCAAATTCTGCTCCTTTCATTCCGGAATTCGGCAGTGGTGTGGTGGACCATGATTATGTAGGCGGCTATATAGGGCTGTACGCCGGCGATGCCAGCTACGACCATGCGGCAAAGTTCCTCTCCCTGAAAAATCTTAGAGAGCCAGGCGGAGTTATTAGCATAGATCCGGCATCGGACACCGTCGGTCTTCAAGTAATCGCTACCAAAGACCCGGTATTCGAAGTGATCGGAGACCAGGTGCATATGAGATTCAGCACGGTTGACTTAAGAGGAGGATCAGTCTTTATAGACCCTCCAGGCTTTCCGATTAACCTTGGCAATGGGTTAAATGGAGTAAATCTGTTAGCAATAGCTCCTCCGCTAGCCCCACCACCACCGCCACCACCGCCGCCGCCACCACCACCACCTCCACCTCCTCCTCCTCCTCCTCCTCCTCCTCCTCCGCCACCACCACCGCCGCCACCACCGCCACCGCCACCGCCACCACCACCGAGCCTTCCTCCCACTTCGGGATCCACACTGGAAGCACCACCATCTCCTGCTGCCGGGCTTCCCCCAGGTACACCGAATACATCATCCCCAATTGGACTACCACCAGCACGCGAGTCGCAGTCCACTTCACATCCAGGCTCAGCACCGCTGGCCCCGACTGATGCAGTTCCAATCATCTATGCTGTCGATACCGACACCCACGAGAAGCCAGAATCGTGCCCATTGCCAGTTCTCTTGTCATCAAACGACACTCCAGACTCTGACACATCGCCATGGTTTGTGGCTAGTAAATGCCAGGCTTATCAGTTAAATGATGGAAGTGGAACTATCGTAATTGCCCAAGCTGGCACGAATATCCGCGCATCAAAGGACGGCAAAGTAGTACTTGGCAGCGGAACTATTGTAGCCATTGCAGGAAACAAACCCGTGAATCTCGCAGCACGATATGGCGACATAGCGCTAGCACCACAATCAATCGCAGTAGTCGAAACATCGATCGGACACGGCACGCGTATCGCTCCCTTAGCCGGCAACTCTTCCGAATTTCGTAGCAGTAATTCGGACAAGAAGTTTGTCTCGAAGATTACACCAGGTAAAGAGTTAATCGTGCACAACCAAGATGAAGAACTTATTCCAGCAGATGGAGTTGACCGTTTGGAAATTGTCGTCGAAGCAAAACTGAAAGTACTCCGCAAGGAAATCATCGTACACAAGGCTACCGTCAGCAAGAGTCAGCTGGTAGAGCGGGGATGTATGATCGCGTGTAAAGACTGCCTGCCGGCCAGAGCCGCAAATCGACTCAAAGAGCTGGAGAAACAAGTTGCTAATGTAGCTACCCAGTTAAATCTCACGCCCAACCAATCGGAAGGTCAGCCTGGAGAAGGCGGAAAGGCCAGAGCACTATCGATTAATAAGGGCAAATTACAATCGATACGACTCCGCCAAAGTGACTCGGAAAATGTTTCAGCCTCAGGCTGGTTCAAGGAAAGTCATCGTTCCGGAATGTTGGTAAAGCAGGTCCTGTCTACGCCGGACATAGCGCTGGCCGTTGATGAGGTAACCAACCAAGATCAGCTCGCACCAGACACCGGCGAATATCAACCAGTCGAATTTTGTCCCACAACCGATGTCACGCAGTTCTACTCTGGGCAATATATGATCTGTGCCGAGAAAGACACGTCCTTCAAGGCTGGATTGCTTCAAGCATTGGTAAAGCGCGGGACTGTACTCTCTCTCAGCTGCTCGAGAAATAGGCTTTTGGTTCGCAATCTACACGACGAGTGCGCTGACGCCGTCCTGCTAACAGTCGGCAATCGACAGTTTCATTTGGGGATCGGACGGGAAATTGCATTTGGAACTTCTGAACGGCAACTCCAGGGGTTGCTTAAGAATCACTCTGCCGTGGCCAGAAGATCTGTTAAAAAGTATGCGATTGATGGCTTGGGAGTATTAATTTGCGGCGAGGTGTCACTAGTGTCACTTTGCCTCGACGATCGACTCGTGTCTGACCTAATGCTCAGCACAAGTCAAAGCAACAAACACTGGTCGTCGAAAGTGCTGAAGACACACGCTAGCCTGGGAGTGGTAGGCACACGGCGTGGACCGTATTCAACGACTAATGATTAGAACCAGCAGCAGCAGCCGTAAACTACCAGCACTGCCAGTACAGTTGCGCTTAACTGCCTCGCTATCTGGTTAAGTATCGAAGCGGGAGGGTACGATGCTCTGCAGGTTAGATCTGAAAACTGCTGCCGGAGGGTTCCCAGTTATGAGCAAGTTTTGCTCGACGGCGAGAAGCAAGCTAGCCATATTTGCAGTCCTTGCTCTAGCAAGCCAGTCGGGATTGGCTGCCAATTCGGAAGCGGCTAAATCACATCATCCGACCTCGCTAGAGCAACCACCATTTATTCAAGAAGCCTATGCCATGGCCGCGCGTGGCAAGTATGATGAGTCCATCAAACTATTTGAGCGAAGCATGCAGTCAATCAAGTTGGACTCAAAAGCCATGCACATCTACGGTCGCGCACTCGCACTCAGAAACAGGTACAAGGACGCTACAAACGCATACAAGAATGCACTGGCAATGACTCCAAACAACGTGGAGCTCATTAACGATTTAGGAGTAGCGCTTGCAGCATCAGCAGACAATCTGGAAGCAAAGCGACTGTTTATCCAGGCAACGGAGATGAGCCCTCTTTTTGTAACAGCCTACAACAATCTTGGGGTAGCGCTAATGAGACTAGGTGATTACGTTGGAGCGATACAAGTTCTGAACTATGCGCTTCGCCTTCAACCAGCTAATCATGACATTCGCAAACGACTAAATACGGCTTTATTGCGCGCTGTTCAACAAGTCGATAATGGTGACCTTACTTCATTTGAATCAGCAGACTACGCTTCAGAATTGGCCAGAAGCAACCAACTAGAAGATCAATACTTCATTCACTTAGACGACGCTTTGCGAAACCGCAGAGCACCCGAGTCTCAAAATGTTGCAAACAACCCTCTTGCTACACCAAATCAACAGTCACCCAACCAGGAAGCAGATGCCGGCAGAGAGATAGTTGTGGTACAGACCGATAGCTATCTATCAGCCGCATCGAATCTAGATGATAACGAATCACAAAACAGTCCGGACTACGAAGACGACCCGATTTGAGAACGAATGGGAGACACGTGCACGGAAATTACTTCTCTTCCGGACTCTTTCGCAACGCGCTCACGTTAGTGGCGGTCCCGGTTGCTTTCCAACTAGCTTTCATTGTTACCCTGTCGCTAATGCTCAAACAAGCAGAGCAGGAAGTTAAGCGGGAAGCTTGTGCTCGTACGGTTCTCGCGCGAGTTCGTACATTGTCAAAATCTTTCGCCAGTAGTGCAGCGATCGGATACAACACTATTTCAGGGAAATTGTTTCTCGAGCGCTTCCGGAGTTCGATCACCCCAATTCCGGAAGAAGTGAGACAACTTGTAGAGATCGGAGGATTCAACACCACTGAAATCGAGAAGCTAGCTAAGTTCGCCGCTTTGATAGAAGATCTCAGGTCAAGTACTGAGCGAGGAATCAAGCTAATTGAGCGAGGAGACGTCCAGGAAGGCACCGCAGTTCTTGATTCGCTTACCGGGCTGTTGGCGAAAGTGTGGTCACAGTCGGAAGAAGTAGTCTTTATAGTTCGAAAGGTAGAAGAGGCAAATCCCATCGTTCAGAACCGCTCGAGAACAATTGTTCAAGCGACCTTATGGCTTGGAGCGATCGCAAACATCGGCTTGGCGATTGGACTGGCGATATTTTTTCACCGCAACACAGCAGCCAGGCTTTCGGTTCTTATGGAAAATACTACTCGTCTTAGCAAGAAAGGCGACCTGCTTCCACCCGTTTCCGGCTCGGACGAGATTGCTACGCTTGATAGCTTTTTCCACGGAATGGCTAAGGACCTAAGCGAGTTAGATCGTATGAAGAAAGAATTCGTGTCGATGATAAGCCACGACCTCCGGTCACCATTGACCTCCTTCTCCATGACCTTGGAGATGCTCGAAGCAAATCGATTCGGACAGCTTACAGAAGAAGGGCTAGCAATCGTAGCTCAAGCCGGGGATACGACGAAGAGGCTAGTAAGAATGATCAATTCGCTTTTAGATTTGGACAAGATGGAGGCAGGAAAGTTCAGCCTGGACGTTGGGCACATTTCGCTTTCCCTCGTGGTCAACCACGCGGCAGATGCAGTGCGGGGCTGGGCCATGCAGCAAGACGTCACTCTCGCGCTAGAGGCAGAAGAAGTCTTCGTTTCCGGCGATAGTGGAAAGCTTACTGAAGCAGTAACTAACCTCATTTCAAACGCGATCAAATACTCACCGAGAAATTCTACAATTACTATTTCGGTAAAGAAGTATGAGTCCTCCGCCGAGATAAGTGTTACAGATCAGGGTCCAGGCATTTCACCCGAAAATCAAAGAGCGGTTTTCGAGCCATTTCATCAGCTCAATGACGAACAGCGAAAAAAGACCGTTGGAACAGGTCTGGGACTGGCAATTTGCAAGAAAATTGTTGAAGCTCACAACGGACTCATTGGAATCAGGAGTGAATTAGGCAAGGGAAGTACATTCTGGATACGCTTAAAGCGTTTGCCGGGCGAAGATAGAGACAGCGCTTCAGATTTAAATCGCTCAAAGCAATGATGACGCCCTATGCGCTACCGCAGCTCTCTAGCAGACGCCTCAGCTCCAGGCCGACATAATGCATTGATTGATGCCTCTTGTCTGGGTCGACTTCCAGCATTTTCTCTATGAACCGCTCTAACTCAGCTGGATACTGAACGTCTGGACGAACCTCCTCGAAGGTAAGTGGCGGTTCCTCCAAGTGCTTCATCGTAATCTCAAGTGGACTGTCACCGACAAACGGTGGATATCCTGTTATGACTTCAAAGACCATGCAACCAAAAGAATAGACGTCCGAGCGTTCATCTACTGGCTTTCCGCGAATGAGCTCGGGAGGGAGATACGGTGGAGTACCAAGAATCTGCTGCGCTTGAGTCAGACTCTCCGATTTGCCGGGCGTGATATCAAGCAATTTGGCAAGCCCGAAATCTAAAACCTTCGGAATCGGAGGCCGATTCGGAATCGCCTTGAGCATAACATTGGCTGGTTTGATATCCCGATGAAGTATTCGCTGCTGATGCGCGTACTCAATTGCGTCACACACATTAGCTAGAATTGAAAGCCCCTGACCAACGGGCAGATAGCCCTGCGTCCGGACAGTGGCATCAAGCGCTTTGCCATCTATAAACTCCATTATCATATAGGGTTGCTTCCGCTCGGTGACGCCGAAATCATGAATAGTAACGATATTAGGGTGATCCAGCTTGCTTATTAAGCGAGCTTCCCGCTCAAATCTGGCAATTATTTCATCGGAACAGTCGGTAACTTGCAGCATCTTGATCGCTACAAACTTGTCGAGTTGAGGGTGCTTAGCCTTAAAGACTAATGCGACCCCCCCCTCTCCGATCATCTCGAGAAATTCAAACTTCCCAGCCAGCGCCGTACCATCCAAGTCCGCCTTGGACAGCACCGCTTGATTGTTTGAGCCGAGCGCCTGTTGACGAGGGACTGCGGGTGCGTAATTTCTCAATATCGCCCGAATTCGGACGGTAAGCTCTTTCATATGAAATGGTTTTGTTACATAGTCAGTGGCCCCTGATTCGAAACCAAGTTCCTTATCATCAACAGCCGCTCTACCGGTAAGCATTATTACCGGAGTTCTATCGCCACTAGACCGCAATTGGCGGAGAATATCGATGCCGTTTAAGTCCGGTAAATCCCAATCGAAGATCATCAGATCATACTTATTCGAACGAGCGTTGTTCCACCCCTCCACTCCAGAAGTCGTCGAAGTTACCGAGAACTTTTCATAAGTCAGCCATTCCGCCAACATCTTAAGCGCGAGCCCATCGTCATCGACGAGAAGAATATTGCTCATTGCGATACCTTCCGGAACCTCTTAGATAAGCTTAGGAGCTAGAATTATCGGTAATTTTTGACATATGGAACACTTTGAACGCCAGTAGGCTTTTCTCCATCCACAGAACTTGCAGCTGTTTCTGCCTGTTCTACAGTGTTGACAGCCGGTACAGACAAGGAAGTGTTTGATGCCGGAGCTTGTACTGATTGAGGAGCAGCTAATTGACTTTCCTGCTGAACTGAAGCCGCTGGCAAAGCTTGAGTGGTTTGACTCGCGGGATAAGAAGCCGAGTAGTTTTGCTGCTGATACGGGCTCACGCTTGCGGGAGCAGCACTTTCGGATTGACCGGACGGAGATTCCAAAGTGTTGAGCCCGGACCGCTGCTGAACTGAGTCAATTATCATGGTACGCGAAGATGGCTGAGCACGCGTAATAATCCGCTTGCCTCCCGATTTAGTCGACTTCTCTGTCAGCAAAGGAATGGGAGAGCTAGAATTCGAATGATCACCATCTGGTGATGGGCTCGCAGTTAAAGAAGGCTTGGGCTGCGGCAAGGTGAGCGCCAGGCCGATTGCGCCCACCACAAATAGGGCTGCCAACGCAATCAAGACAATGTTCTTTTGCTTTTGGGCGACTCCAATCGGACAATCTTGCGTAAGAAATTTACCGTCCTGCCTTCGATAATAATTTTTGGGCGCAGTTCCTTCCCGCTTCAGAACCAGCTCTTCAACCTCCGACATGTCCAATTTGGCAAAGTCGTAAATATACAGCTGGCACTGTGAGCAGGCTTGCAATCTTGTTCCGTCCGGCGTTTCTTTCCACCGAGATGAGCAGGGAGTGGCCATCCGATACTGCTCGATTGCGATGATCGGCTTTGGCGGCTCGGGAACAGCATTTTTAAGTTGCTCCTTAACCTTTATCTCCAATTCGCCAGTAGCACGTGTAACTACCTGCCGGCAAGCATCCATATCAAGAACTGTTCGAAAACTCACAGCATCGGGAAGTTTCACTTTCCGCAGCGGACGTTTGGCCTGCTTTCCTACATATTCAAGTGGAGGCGGTGGCGGAGGCATTTCAGGATGCGCAGGCTGTCGCTCCACAGAAGCATCAGAGATTTCGCTTTGTTCCGGTAGGTGAGGATTCTGCGGAGAATTATCAGCATTTTCCATAGTATCGCTCCATCTGACATCATATGAGCAGTCGAGCACTGCATTTAGCTAACTGCGACCTAGTGAACATCAAGCTTCCACCAGTAAAGTGCGGCGCTCAAACAAAGTTATTCCCCCTCGCATAGTTTCTTAACTGAGCTGGTGAAGACATAAAGACTTACCACTCGCCGAAGACTGGTACGAATCCGATTTCACAATTCCACCGTAACTCTTACCAATTGCTAAGGTCTTATGCGATCAAGCGATAGTGGACCGCTGGCTTAAAGCTGGACACAATCTTGGCAATCGTGAAATCCTATCTAAACGCATTCAGCCTACTCAGCGTCAAAGCGAAAGTTCAAAAAACTATGCTTTCACCCTAACGCTGTATGAAATCGTCCTGGATTCAGGCTGGCTATCGCTCCATCGGACGTATTCCATCTTCATTTTTCCATCAGGCTCCAAACTTAAAAGCGACTTCTTGTAATGCAGGGAAGTTCGGATAATCTTGCCGGTATCGCGGGCATACTCGATCTCCCGTTGCCGCTGATAGAGACTGAATACTTTCGTGGAACTCGGTAGAGCCTGCTCGTCCAAAACAACCAGCACGGTATTGCTGTTGCCACCTCTAACGGTACTGACATGCGGGCTCTGCAGCTTGATCCAAGACTGGCCCTTCGCGTCGACACTGCCGGCAAATGTTCTTTCGCATTCAGCCTTGACTGGCGACGAGCGAGTCTTCGTGCCAGACTGCACATGAAACAGCTCCTCCTGACGCCAGGTCCCTAGAAGCCAGCGAGGGCAACGGGCCAATGCGACCTCGCCGGCTGCAGGCAGCAGCTTAGGTGCAAAATTCTCACCTGCCTTCAGCCTGGAGCCGACCTGTTCTTCCCACTCACAGGCAGGCGGAGACTTTATTGCCAGCCCGGATGAACCGCCAAACAACAGCAACATAGCGACAATCAGCAGGTGTCTGCGCATTTCTCCTCCAGCACGACCGACTCACTTCCGTTCTTACAATTCAAGGCGCCAATCAGAATTGCCAAACCTGGTCCGCATTTAAGAAGTAGCCGACCAAACACACCGAACGAATTGTTTGCAGTTTTACAAGGTAATTTTATTCCAGCAAAACTACCAGCAAACCGACTCTTACCAAAATAGTGATGGAACTCTAAACTTCTAACTGCCACCGAAACGAATGCCTGGCTGCCTATTAAGAAAAAACTCAGTCGAACATCGACCCTTGAGAACGCCATGATACGATTGGCCTCTTAACAATAGCTGAGCTTTCGGTGATTGGTGGACAATCGGTCGGCGGTTATTCCAGTTCAGTTCAATCTCTGGCATCTCGTTACCAATCTAAGGTTTTCCAACGTTGACCAACGTAGCAATAGGCAAGCTCCAATCGGAAAGAACGTCGGGACGGTTGCGCGTCTCCTCTTTAATTGGCGGCACCGAAATCTGGTTTGATTCCAACGAACTACCTGTCCAACCAAGCGTCGAAGCATTCGCATCGACCTTAATCATCCCTTGTTTGATGCAAGAGCTATCGCTTTCGATCAATGAGCCGGTTTGTGCCACCTGGTATTCGAACATCGCCGAACTCACGAAGATTGTCAGCGAGAACTGGGGCTCTCCGGCAAGGCTGCCGCAAGTCACTCATCTGGCCGAGCCTGCCAGAAACGCCGCCACTGCCCGCGCTCAATTTTTCTCCGGCGGAGTCGATTCATTCTTTGCGCTGATTACCGCCCAAACGCCGGTCGACTACCTCGTCACCGTTCAGGGCTTTGACGTAAACCTGGACGATGCAGTCAGATTCGAGCACCTGGATGCGACTCTGCGCCAGGTTGCCAGTCACTATCATGCAAAACCCTGCATCGTTCGCACAAATGTCAGAGCGCATCCTGTCGTATCAAGGGTCTCATGGGATGATGCACACGGTGGTACGCTGGCTGCGGTAGGCCATCTTCTAGCCGGTGAGATCGGTTCGATCGTCATCCCCCCATCGTGGTCTGCCGGAACCTGGCATTCGCTGTGGGGAACTCATTGGACGCTCGATCCGCTCTGGTCGTCTTCCACACTTTCAGTGATTCACGGTGATGCTTCGCAAACGCGCGGCAATCGAATCCGGGCGATCGCCGACGAGCCGCTTGTTCAGAAACACCTGCGGGTGTGCTTCGAAAACCGTGCGCCTTACGGAAACTGCTCTGAATGCGCGAAATGCGTGCGAACGATGGCGGTGCTACACGACTGGGGCAGGCTGGAGAAATTCTCAGTCTTCGATTCGAGCGTTCCAATCTGGGACAGAATTGACGCACTGCCCTACGTAACACAATCAGCTGCTTATGACGAATTGCTCGAACGCGGCGTTGAGCCGAGGCTGGAGTCAGCCATCAGACGCCTGCTCAAGCGCAGAGACAACGCGCTCCTCACAGCCGAAACTACTCAGTATCACAATCAACAATTTCAAATTCGCAATCGGATTCTTCAGAGCCACAACCAACAGCTGCTTTCTGCGAACATCGACCTCGAACAAGAGCTACGCAGGCTGCAAGCCGAGATCGCGGGAATGGCCGGCTCACGAATCTGGAGAACCGGCAATGTCATTCGCCGTTTCAAAAACTCTCTGTTCAGCTCGCACAAATCGATCGGCGTAGATCGTAACTAACAAGCCTGACTGATCGCTTGCCAATCAAATTCATTGCAAACACCCGGGGCACGCCATTTGGTTGACGAAGATTACTACTATTTAACGGCAAACCAACATTTCGGTTAGCTAAAATCAGCCAGCCATCTAGCCAAGAAGCGATTCCCATCCGAAATTTGAAGGTAACACATGAACGCCAGTACCTTACCCGACTGTACGTCCCAGCATTCGTTGGATCACAACGTAGCGCCTGAGCGAATAGAAAGTCTAAGGAAGCAGCTCAACTTCCATCGCGAACAACTAGATAGATACCCGTTAGATTGTATCGATCAAGGCTTCATGGCAGCCGCACAAGCGCTGCTTGATTTCATGCATGCGTACGAAGACGAAGCAGCCTATGCCGAGTTTGAAAAGTGCTCCGATTTCACCTCATACTACGAATTCTTCTCCCCCCGCGTCCTTCGATTCGCCTGGGCGATGGAAGACCGCACGTTCGACGAGATGATGTCTAAAAAGCTTGCCGCCGATCAAAAGCTCGGAGACATTCTTGGCCCTCACTCCTGGGACGCATACTCAAGAATGGCCGATGTCCTCAACCTCGTGGAATTCTCTTCGTCTTGCCGGTATGTAATAGCTGGTTGCGGAAAGCTGCCAGCAAGCCTATTTTATCTTCATGATTGGACTGCTGCTGACTGCCTTGTCGGTATTGACAACGACGTTAAAGCCGTTGAGTCGGCGCGTAAGATCGTTGCTCACTTCGGGCTCAATCGAATTCAAATCGATCATGCCGACGGTATTGATTTCGACTACAGTTCGTTCGACATAATTTACTGGGGGCCTTTCGCCAACCCGAGATTGAAAGTAATGGAACGGATCCTTTCCACAGCAAAGCGTGACAGCATTATCATCCTTCGTGATCCTTTTCATACCGGCACCCTGGCGAACAAAGGGGTTCTGGCAGAGCTTGATCCGAGATTTGAGATTTGCAAGGTGTCGGATGCTCATCCCGGGAGATTCATGCTTAAGCATTACATTCTCCGCCTTAACTAAGGAGCGCTGCCAATAGACCGCTAAGACTGTCACTTTGGGAGTTTTAGACAGCCAAACAAGGCTGTCCTGACGGCGCTCGACAACCAGATGGGCAGATCGCTTTCGCGCTTCCGAATCCCGAAAGCGATCTGATTCAAACGGCAAACACTCCGCTTGACCCCATTTGTCGGAACATGCAATACTCCCACAGTAACTGCGTTACAGTGGGAGTATCACCTATGGCAACCCGCCTGATCGGGAAATCACAGCCCGAATTGACAATCGCCTCTGAAGAGAAAAGATCTCTGGCAAGAAGAGCACCAATCAGTTCGGTGGTAATTGCATTACCGCAGCCTGGCGGCGCCGACCTGCTGAAAGCAAAAAAACAATTGCTGCCTCAAAGTCCGCGTCCGGTGGCAGCCAAGTAGTCGAATCAGATCACAGTTTGCAGCTCTTCGGCAGTCGTTGAGAATCGGATGAGTTACAGAGTCCATCCGTGGGTGTTTATTTGCGCCAGAAGAGTCGAGGCGCAAAGATCATTCGTAATTGATGTCCAGTCATCGTCACCGCCCTTCCTAGTCGATAATCGTGTTCTGGTCTGGGCCATCATCGCTCTGCCGGAAAGTTTTACGAAGGAAGAAGCGCTATTCATATGGTCGCAAGAGCCGGAGTCAGCAGAGCTCGCTGATGACCTGTGGAGTTACCTGACTTCTGAAAGCCTCATTTTCTCGGCAGAACTTGCATCCCCGCTACTCGACAGATTAGCCATTTGGGATCGGTTGGGCTGGGAGGAAGCCGGTGTATATCACGAGGGAACTCGGGACTACCCGTTCGTTGACATGAGCCGCAAAGACGCATTCAAGAGCGACAATGAAAGAATGCAGGACTACGAGACCGACTGGCCAGCACCAGATTGCTACCGCTCATTCTCCTCAATTCGTTCCATCAGCCTGGAAAAGGTCGATCAGGAAGTTGCTCACTACCTCAATGAGCGCAAGTTGATTGGACGAAGCATTGTCAAAGACTTGAGCATCATTTTCGACTTTACCTTCGGGCAGAGATTTAGGCTTGAGCGCCAATACGACGAGCAGCAGTTTCTGCAGCTGGAAACCTTGCGAAAGTCCATTCCATCCGGTGGTGGGCGCCACCCAACCGAAGCATTCATGCTAGTCTTCACCGACCGGCTCGGGCTAGACATCGGACTTTATCATTACAACGTAAAGAACAATTCTCTTGATTTACTGCGCAAGGAGAATCTCTACACGGAATTCCATTCATCTGTGCATTTCGAAGAGAGCCAGGCTCAACCGAACAGTCCGGATGCAGCAATTGTTTTTACTTCTTTGTGCGAGCGCGCGATGTGGCGCTATAGAGAATCTCGATCGTGGCGAGCAGTTATTCTGGATGTGGGACACGCAGAACAAATGTGCCGGCGAATTTGCGCCACCTTGGAGCTTAAACTAAAGAGCTGCATCAGATTCGATGAACGGGCAATGGCTCGATTACTGGGTTTGGATCCATTCTCAGAACCGGTGCTTTCAATCGGAGTGCTTTCAATAGACAACGAGCTCAATTGCAATGTCTAAGATCCGAACTTCGCCCTTGCTGTTTCTTCGTCCTGGCGGTCGATCCACAATAAATGGTCGCAGACTCGCCTCTCAACTGACTTTGCGCGATGTCGCCATCCTAGAATTTTTTATGGAAGCAGGCACGCTTGCAGACGGACTCGAGGCAGGGTTCAGAGAACAAGAGATCGAGCGCGCGCTCGATCTGGGTGTAATCGAAGACAGCGAGACAACAAGTAGCACGAGCAGTAACATTTGGGAGACCTACAACTGGCAGCGCGCAGCCTTTGTTGCCTTCGCACCCCAGAACAGCAATCCGACCGGCAGGAGCGCTGTCAACAACGGCGCTGAGCACCGCTGGCAAAGCAACTGTCTCTCAACAGAATCCAGCGTGTTGCTCGATGCCATGCTTCAGCGGCGAACACAACGCTTCTTCTCAGAGCAGCCGGTCGCCAGGGCGGTGCTTCAGAACGTGATTGCTGAGCTGGCAACCTACATGCAAGGCAAGCAGTGGCTTTCAGCTTTCGTCGTTGTTCAGGCGGTCGACGAGCTTCCCAGCGGAGTCTACAAGCTAGATTCAGAGACAGCCACACTAATCACACAGCGCCACAAGTTTGCTCGCAAAGATCTGCTCGACTGCCTCCACGGGCAGTGGTGGCTCAACGGTGGCGGACTCTGCTGGTTTTTCACGGTATCGTTTGCTGAGTTGAAAACCGCGTCTTACGGATACCCGAGCAGCTACGTAGACTTGTTGCGGCAACTCGGAGCGGCTGGACAGGTTCTTATCGAGTCGGTATATAAACACGGACTGGGAGCCTGGATGACACCTGCGTTATCCGAAACTCTTGCGGCCAAACTGCTTGGGCTCGACGAAAGAGTGGA
This sequence comes from Candidatus Obscuribacterales bacterium, assembly GCA_020050835.1. GTDB lineage: Bacteria > Cyanobacteriota > Vampirovibrionia > Obscuribacterales > Obscuribacteraceae > JAGVKB01. The sequence goes on from JAGVKB010000154.1 coordinate 68,387, forward strand.
AGAGGCGCTTTACTTCTTCAAGATTGGTCTTCCGGAACAACCATGCCAGGAAAGACGTAGCCCGATTTAATTTAGCTGATCGGCAAAGCCTCACGGGTCCACCGAACGAAAGATTACCACCATGTCACCGGTGCGTCCTGACTGCGATCTCGTCAGAAGCGTGTTGAGAAGGTAAAGGTGGCCTGATGATCCCGGTAAGTCACGTCAGAATCTTTCCACAGACAATGACTAATTCATCGCGCAGTAAGCTAACTGAGGGACAAGGCGAAAGAATCCCATTCAATTGCTCAGCGGTTGGATGGATGCATGATTGATTGCCATCTCGGTTCAATATTGAGTATAATAGTGCTTGCGAATATGCGCAACTCCGCAATTCATTTCAGCATAGCGCAGTGGTGACCTTCATATCTGCACTAGTAAGACTTACTAGTGGCTTAATTTGGGTGGTCCTGGTGTGTTGGTTCGTTGTGCAATGCTGGTTCGAGTCAAAGCGATGCGCGCTGCTGTTATGAATTCGGGCGATGAAACCGAAAGGAGCTACTGAGTGCTGCTACTTCTTGAGTAGCTCTTGCACTTGATTGCAATCTGGAGCAACATAATGATCGTTACTGATAGAAAATTGCTTGACGTTTTAGTGGCGCTGTTACCTACCCTTAAATGGATAGATGCTGCTCAGCCCATCTATCTGGATCAGATTCCAGCCGAGCATATTCGTGCCCTGAAACAGCTAGAGGGGCTAGGTCTGGTTTACAAGCGAAACGCCAAAACCTATGGACTGCAAAGGGAACGGCTGAAGAAGATACTCGCTCGCACTAGCGACCCGATCTTGTCCGCTTCTCTAGAACTACAATTAGGCGCGGGGTTTTCCCGGCAACAACCGCGCCGAGTTCATGATGAAAATCAACTCCGAACTCACGTGAATGAAAGCTGCTAAAAGAGGGCTCAAATAGCCGAACGCCGCCAATAGTACGCCTATTCCATCCACAACAAGGGTTCCAACAAAGTTAGTCATTATAATTCGCCTGCACTGACGCGCTATGCGAATGGTTTCAACAAGGCGGCCTAAATCGTTTCCGATCAGAACTACGTCGGCTGATTCCCTGGCAACATCAGTTCCAGAACCAATGGCAATGCCTACAGAAGCTTCGATCAATGCTGGTGCGTCGTTGACTCCGTCTCCAACCATAGCGACACAACGACCGGCGGCTGCCAGCTTCTTAATGTACTCTTGTTTTTTGTCTGGTAATACATCTGCTGCTACTTCTGTTATCGTCAACTTGTCGGCGATACTTTGAGCAATCGGCTTGGCGTCCCCAGTTAGCAGAATTGACTTTATGCCCATGGCTTTCAAATCTGCTACAGCTCGTTTTGCTTCCGGGCGGAGCACGTCAGCTATGTGGATAATTCCCACGATCTGCTGAGTCTTGCCTACTAGCACTTCTGATGATTCGGTGCGCATAGCTGGCAACGACGCTACGGAATAACCGTTCTCTTCGAACAAAGTCCTGTTGCCGACTAGAACCCGATCGCCATCAAGCTTGCAAATTATTCCCTTGCCGGGAACATAATTAAATTGTTCTGGCTGCCTAATAGGAAGCCCCTTGTTTCGCGCCTCTTGAACGATTGATTTGCCTAACGGATGTTCCGATACGGACTCAACACCAGCAGCCAATTCCAGGAGGTCAGATGCTGAAGCATCGTTCAGGCGTTCCAAATCTACGACTGCTGGTGTGCCGTACGTAAGCGTGCCAGTCTTGTCGAATACAACTGTATCAATTTGGCCTAGCAGCTCCAAGAACAAGCCGCCTTTGATGATCGAACCGGACCTGGCTGCGCGTCCAACAGCGCCCAAGATTGCCAGTGGTGTCCCAGCGGCGATGCCGCACGCACCGGCAACAATTACCACAGAAATCGTTGCTTTTATGTCGTGTGTCAGAAAGAACGTAAGCAATGCACAACCAATAGCAAAGTACACGAGGTAGCCCGCCAGGCGATCCGCTGTCTTCTGCACCGGTGCCTTGTAAAGCTCGGCAGCTTCAACAGCATGAATGATTTTTCCAAAGGCCGTATCTTCGCCGATGCCAGTCGTTCTGACATCAAGCGTGCCAGCCTGGTTAATCGTACCGGCATACACAACTGAGCCAGAAACCTTTTCCGAGGGAATCGACTCACCCGTGATCGTCGATTGGTCAATATATGAATGCCCGGATAACACCGAACCATCCACCGGCACACGAGAGCCAGGCTTGATTACAACTACATCTCCGATCTTTAGACTTGAGACTTTCAGCTCTTCTACACTTTCGCCAATGCGAATAAAAGCGTTCTGGGGCAGTAATGAAACCAATTGTTTAATGGCGTTTCGGCCCCGGCTCATGGTTAGTTTTTCCAATGCCTCAGCAATCAAGACAAAGAACGTGATCAGCAAAGCGGTGAAGGTCTCAGAGATTGCAAGCGCTGCGAACAAGGCAATTGACATGGATAGCTCCATGGTCATCCGCCGCTCTCTTAAGTTAGAAAAGGCCTCCTCAAAAATCGGATATCCGCCAATGAGCGTTGCAGCGATTGCTAGATAGTTGAAACAAGACACGTGCAGCCAACACAACAACACGGCCAAACCAACAAAGGCAATACGAATCAGGTCTGATTTTTCAAGATTGTGCGCGTCGTATTCGTGTGGTTCTACCGCCATAGCGGCATCGGCTTTCGTATCTGTGATTGTCATCTATGTAAACTCATTACTTCAAATAGGATCTGACTAGGGCGATCAAGTCGTCCGCTGCTTGAGCCTGGGCCTGTTTGTCCTCCGGACCGTTGCCATTCGTCAGGATATGGGAGCGGATATGTCCTTCGACAACCTCAGCCATTAGCCCATTCATGGCGCCGCGACATCCCGCAATGTGATGCAAAATTGATGAGCAATCATTTTCTTCCTCTAGCGCCCTTTCAATCGCGTCAATCTGCCCGCGTATGCGCCTAACTCTATCTATGAGTTTCTTCTTGTCTTTAGCTGTATGCGCCATAGCCACCTCTTTTCTTCCACCAAGCCAGATCATAGCATAGGGGGGTATCCTATTATCAAAGCGAAGCGAACCGAACAAAAGGCAGGACGGCGCCGCGGAAGCGAATACCTCCGCATCATATACGGTGCGGAATACACCATGCCTCAAATTCTTGAGCGGCCGCCCAGCCGTGGACTGGCTTCAAAGCGCTCTATTTCGCTTAGAGAATTTGCTCTCGAGATAGAGGACCTGGAGCGTTTCGTTCGGCAGGAGCCGCTCTACCGCGTTCATGAGTGCGTATTCGGCATCCTCGCCCTGGAAAGCGAGCCTGTGGACCCGAGGCTCTAAGTCACCCCTCACTCAATGCTTGTGCCGTTGAACTGTCCCGGTTGCCGCTTTCGCCGATCCGTTTTGTGACCAGTCCTGTACACGGGCTTCTTGAGAACCGCCTACTAGTTGCGTAAACTACCCCCAGCTCTACTTTCAGCTTAATAAACTAGTAATGACCCATCAATTTTAACTAAAAAGAATACGGCGTGATAAACTAGCAATGGTACGGCGTCAAAAACTAATCCAAGCCCGGCACGAAAAACTAGAAACTGCGCTAATACACGCAAAGGTCCCAATACAAATGCCGTCACCTGCGGAAAAATTGGCGCAATCGCTGGAATTGCTTCAGCAGCTGCAAGACCAAGGAAAGGTTGCTATTCGAAGTAGCGATCTCTCTAGAGTGCATCGTGAGCGGCTATCCAAAAATGGCTTTCTGCAGGAAGTAATGAAAGGCTGGTACATTGCGGCACGCCCGGATCAAGCAGTCGGCGAGAGCACAGCCTGGTATGCTTCATACTGGTCTTTCTGTGCGGACTACCTGAGAGATAGGTTCGGGAATGACTGGTGCCTATCGCCCGAACACTCCTTAAGTCTTCTTGGAGGAAATAGGGCAGTACCTCAGCAGTTGATTGTCCGTAGCGCTAAGGGTAGCAACAATATAACCGCCCTACCGCAGGGCACCTCAATTCTCGACATTCGAGCTGCATTACCAGCGAAGGAAGACATTGAGCAGAAGGACGGGCTCAATTTGGTCACGTTGCCGGCAAGTCTCATAGCTAGCTCTCCCAATTACTTCCGCAATCATGCGACAGATGTGCGCGTTGCGCTGTCCATGATTTCTGACGCGTCTGAAATATTGCCGCGCCTCTTGGAAGGTGGTCATTCAGTTGTCGCCAGACGTATTGCAGGCGGATTCCGTGACATCGGAAGAACTCGAATTGCTGATGACATTTTAAATACAATGAAATCTGCTGATTTCGATTCTCGTGAGGAAAACCCATTTGATACCCCGTCTTTAGTAATTTTTGGCAGAGCTGAAAAATCACCATATATCAATCGCATCAAGTTGATGTGGCACGACATGCGGGAGTCCATAATTGAAGTCTTTCCAGAACCAGTAGAAATGCCGTTAGACATTGATAGATATCTCGAACGCGTACAAGAAATTTACGTAACTGACGCATACCATTCCTTATCGATTGAAGGGTATAGGGTAAGCCGTGAGTTTATTGAAAGAGTCAGGCTCGGTACCTGGAATCCAGACCACGATGCTAAGGACCACGAGCAACGAGACGCGCTCGCCGCTCGTGGTTACTGGCAGGCATATCAGGCTGTACGCCAAAGCGTGCGGCGTGTCCTTACAAGAGAAAATGCTGGAGCAGTTGCTGACGAAGACCACGGCAACTGGTACAGAGAATTGTTTTCTCCGAGTGTGTCAGCTGGCATTCTGCGACCTGCTGACCTTGCTGGATATCGAAGTGGACAAGTTTACATCCGACTTTCTTCGCATGTGCCACCAAGCGCAGAGGCCGTACGAGATATGATGCCCACGCTTTTTGAACTGCTACGCAGTGAAAAGGAGCCGGCCGTCAGGGTTGTCTTAGGGCATTTCATGTTTGTCTATATACATCCGTACATGGACGGCAACGGTAGAACTGGCCGATTCATGATGAATCTTATGCTTGCATCCGGCGGATATCCCTGGACGGTGATACCGGTTGAACGTCGTACAGACTATCTACGCGCGCTGGAAACAGCGAGCATTGAGCAGGACATTGGTCCGTTTGCCAGCTTCATATCGGGACTCGTCCGGAAGGCAATTGAAGGCAAGCCGGAAGCAAAATAACCTGCATGCAATCGTTGAGCAGAACGAAATCAACATACCGAAGATCTATTGACTTAGCTTTCTGTTTATCGTCGTGATGAATGACTATTTAGCAGAGCACGTGTTATTCAGAAAAAACAGCCAGGCTGACACTCACATGCGCTATGGAGGTTGCAACACTCGATGCACTTCCCACGACTTTGGAAATTGATGGCGCGGGTCATTCCGTAGTGTTTCTGGCCAGACAGCCGGGTCTTCCAAAGAAGACGACCAATCAATGACCAAAACATGTGCCGATTGCGAAAAAACTTACCCCCAGGGGAATTCGAATCCCCGTTACCTCCGTGAAAGGGAGGTGTCCTAGGCCTCTAGACGATGGGGGCATAAAGCCTGTCTTAGAACAAAGGCTAGCGAATGGTCATACTAACAAGCCTCGCCAAACGCTGTCAACTTGAAGGAAATATTAGCGTCGACACTTATCAACCTGCCGTATCCCTCCTGCCATCGACTTTCCCTGAGTTCAATCCGCTTCATCTTTCCAATCGATGTTAACGGATCTTTGAAGAGCCTCAACAAAAGCCAACTCTCATTGCGACGGCTTGCTCATGAAAGATTGACGCGCAAGCATTGGTTAAATATGCCGTCCACTCAGCTTCCTTTGACAAGCTTTCAACGGAGACGAAAGATCTTCATGGCAACTCATAGTAAGATATTAAGCCCCTGTGACACGAAGACAACTTAATGGGACATCCTTATCGAACTTTCAACAACTATCTGGCCGAAGTGTTCGGCGCGCGCGTCTATCGCGTTCCAATCGACGCCGGCTTCACCTGCCCAAATCGCGACGGTACGCGTGCCTTCGGCGGCTGCACCTTTTGCGACGACCGGGGCTCGGGAGCGCCGACCATCAAGCCCGAGCTGTCTGTAAAGGAGCAACTCGCAACCGGCATCGAGCGAATTCGCCGGCGTTACAAAGCCGAACGGTTCCTCGCTTACTTCCAGGCATTTTCCAATACATACGCGCCGGAAGCAGCTCTCAAAAGCCTCTACGATGCGGCCCTCGAAAATCCCGATGTTTCCGGATTGATTATCGGTACACGCCCGGATTGCGTGCCTGACAACGTGCTAGATCTACTGGCTGAATACAACTCCCGCACTTTCTTGTGGCTGGAGCTGGGGGTGCAATCGGTCTTCGATCGAACATTGGACCTGATCAATCGCGGGCACAGCGCAGACGAATTCTTCGATGCAGTCAAACGCGCCAAAGCTCGTGGCCTGATGGTAGCCACCCATTTAATTTTCGGTCTGCCCGGAGAGAGCAAGCAAGAGATGCTGGAGTCGGTGCGCAAAGTTGCCACGTGCGGAGTCGATGCGATCAAAATTCATCAGTTATGCGTATATAAAGGCACCGCGATGGAGGCTGATTACAAAGCTGGCCGATTGCCGCTTTTGGAACAGTCCGAGTATGTCCAGCTCGTGGCAGATGCGCTGGAGATGCTGCCGCCGGAGATGGTAGTTATGCGACTGGTAGCGGAAGGAACGAAAGATGAATTGATCGCTCCCGATTGGTCGTTCAACAAAAGTTTGGTACACGATCAAATCGATGCCGAATTGGCTCGACGGAGCACGAAGCAGGGCTCAAAGCTCTCGCTAATGACCGGAGCATAGACGAAAGGCCAGGTATAAAGTGTCTGCGACAAACAGCACGCCGGACAAGGCGGTAACGGTGTAGAGCACGCGTGTGACTAGCACTGAAGCGCCTGATTCTAGCTCCTCTTTCAGGTCATTTTCGACCAGGACGACCGGATAGCGTCCACTTTCAATCTGAGCAATCATGCTTCCCCTCGCTTCGTGTTGAAACGGTTCTTACATGACCATTCTCCAGCCGACTCGTGACCGGGACGTGACGAATTTGTGACAGTTTTGTGAATCGCTCAAGCTGTCAGCGCGTAGCGATGCCCAGTCGCTCCTTGACCATCAGGGCCGCTCCGATTACACCGGCGTAGTCTCCCAGTTCGGCCTTGACTATCTCGATTTTCTTGGCTGGAACCCTCAAAGACCGATGCTTTGCTTGTTTGACCGCCTGCTCAAAGAAGTAATCGCAAGCCTCCACTAAACCGCCGCCGAGAATGATCCTTTGCGGATTGTAGAAATTCATCACCGTCGCCAAACCCATCCCGAGGAAGTGTGCAGCTTGCGTTACAGCAGTCTTCACTACTTCATCACCCGCCTCGATTGCTTCAGAAAGAGCTTTAGATCTCAAAATGCCTTTTTGCATGTCAATTTTGTCGCTGATAACTGACTCAGAGCCGCGCGTAAGCTCGCCGACGATCTGCTTGGCGATGGCGGTGCGAGAGGCGTACGCTTCCAAGCAGCCCACCGAGCTGCAACCGCAGAGCCGCCCATAAGGGTCGAGCACGATGTGGCCTATTTCGCCGGCCGTGCCGGTAGCGCCCCGGTAAAGTTTGCCGTCCTGAACGATTCCAGAGCCGATGCCAGTTCCAACAAAGATACAGACAAAATTGTCGCACTTGCGGCCGGCGCCAAAGTGCATCTCTCCCAGCGTGGCAATTTCAACATCATTGCCCAGAACGCAAGGGATCTTATAGTACTCTGTCAGCGGCTGGCTGAGCGGAAGGTCGCTCACACCGATGTTGGCGGCATAAATCAGCACACCCTTTTCGCGGTTGACCTGGCCGGCCGCGCCAATACCGATCCCGGCTACCTCCTTCAGCTCCATGCCAGCATCTATTAGTGATTCGTCCACCACGGAGATGAGCCGCTTGACCAGATCGTCGTGCTCCTGAATGGCCCGGGTCTTCTTCTTGCCCGTTCCCACCAGCTGCCCGGTTTCCAGATTCACAACGCCGGAGAGAATCTTTGTTCCGCCGAAATCCACTCCGACCGCAAACTTTTCAGCCATAGACACCCCGCCTCAAGGAGAACTCATTTTACCTTGCCTGGCAGTCAATCCACTTGGCGCCTTGAGAACTCGCAGACCTGATGGTCGACAGACACACACAGTCGGGCTTACCTATAAGCCGGCCCAATGTACGACATTTGCTGACCGTACTTTACGGAACGCTTTGGACGGAACCCGCTTCAGAAACCAGATTGTCCGAGACCGGACTGGCGGACAGCGGCTCGCCGGACGGCGCCGACTCTGCGGTCGGCTGAACCGGCAGAGCAAAGTCCGCCGGCAATTCAGGCAGCTCATAACCATTGGTTACGCTCTCTTCCAGCGGCCGCAAAGTTTCCGGTAAGCAAAACTCGGTGAGGTCGCAAGCTGGAACGTAATTATCGAGATTGCGCCTTTCAGTCGTTCGAACATTACTGGCATCAATTACGGCTAATGAGCTGGCCACCCGTCGTTGAAATGTATTGGCATTCTTAGTCACGGTTTGCCCAGCCACTACCATCGTAGTCGATCCGCCACCATCGAGATTCATCGCATCGACTGCGCCAAGCTTGCGCAGAAATTTGGCGAAATCCCACAAGGTGTGCGATCCTTCAATCGTAACCAACAAAAGATGATTGTAAGCAGTGACACCAGCTGCGGTGCGCGCATGGATCTGCCGGCCGGTCCAAGCTTTCCGAAAATTCTCCGCTTGCAGGTCCAGATACAACTCGCCGTCCTTGATCAACATCGGCCCACCGCTCACGGCTTGCTCGACATCAGCCCAGGCCTCCGGCCTGGTGTGCCAGGTGAGCTTGACGAGATCGCCTGCTTTCAGTTTGGAGATCTGCCCGCTCTTTGTGTCGCTTAAAACAAATCCACCAGCTGGCACCGGCATAACGGTAGTCCGCTTGTCTACCACGACGCCGGCTCGATCTACCGCAACCAGACAGCCGGCATAAGGCATTCGCACGGCATCGCCCCAGCGGCGCGTATACAAAATCAGACGGCTGCCGTGACGACGGGGCTGATTGATGTTGTTGACCCAGATGGACGGTGCGGTCGGATTCGACGTATCAAGCGTCCCAAACAGGTTCACTCGATCGATCCGGACGTAACCATAATTGGTGATGCCAAGCGAAACCCGATCGTATAGCGGCCCGGCCACCCACTCTTTGTCGATGATCAAAGTACCAAGCGGAGTGCCATCCTTCTTGAAATAGTTGGCATTGACTGCAGCCAGCGCTCTGGTAGCCCGCGCGTGATTCTTCACATCGGCGAGCTGATTGAAGCTGTTGCCGGCCAGCGCCGGACGAACCTGCACTGCGGCTTTGCTCATGTTCACATCAATCACATTGATGTTGAGCGGCCCGCGAAAGAATTTATACTCCACACCGGGCGCAATCGTCTTAGTGGAAAGCTTTCCAATCAAGTCCTGCGGCGGCGGAGCCGGCGGCTCTTTGTGAGCCTTGGCACCATGCGCTTTCGCATTTCGCCGAGGCGTCAAGAGCTTAACCGAGCGAGTAATCTTTCGACTGAAATGATTCACGGCCGGCGCTGTCACTTTATGTCGAGCCCGCGCTGTAATTGTGTGGACGCGTGGTCCATGCACAGGCACTGGAGCAACGATGCCGAAAGCCATAGCGAAAGAATTGCCGCCGATAATTAATGAGAGCAGCGAAGCGCACGCTACGCGCGACAACCGTGCGATTCCCCCAAATGATTCCGTGGACATCCAGACCCCTCAGAAACCAGCCACCTCATTAATACCCATTATTAGCTGGTCGTAACGAAATCAGCAAGTCTTTCGACCAGATTCAGACGATCTCCGCCATTTACAGCTATGCATGGCATATACAACGCTTTGCATCCAGGGGCTGTAATGTAAACAGTCGACACCCGCCATTCTGGACCTTTCCAGCCGCTGTTGGCATAATTGTCGCTCTTATGGCAAAAGTAATCGTTGGCATGATCGGGCTTGGAGTTGTAGGCGGCGGCGTTGTGCGCCTGCTTTCGCAAGAACGTCACTTAAATTTGAAGAAGGTGGCGGTGCGCTCGCTCGACAAGAAGCGCGAAATTGTACCATCTTGCGAGCTGACGACCGATGTATCGGCAGTAATCGACGATCCGGAAATAGAAATAATAATTGAGGTGATGGGCGGAGAGCAGCCGGCATTGGATTACATTCGCCGAGCAATTGAGAAGCGCAAGCATGTCGTCACTGCCAACAAGGAAGTGCTCGCCAAGCACGGTCCGGAGCTGTTCAAGCTCGCTCGCGATCACGGCGTGACGATTTTTTTCGAAGCATCAGTCGCCGGCGGCATACCGCTAATCTCTACAATCCACAAGGGCCTCGAAGCAAATTCGATCTCCACCGTGATGGGCATATTAAACGGCACAACGAACTTTATCCTCTCTCAAATGGAGGAAAAGCAGGTCAGCTTCGAGCTGGCCCTTGCCGAGGCACAGAGGCTCGGTTTCGCGGAAGCAGATCCGACCAATGATGTCGACGGTCACGATGTCGCATACAAGCTTTCCATCCTGTCCGCTCTGGCTCATGGCCGTTTCGCCCAACCGGAGTCCATTTACCGCGAAGGCATTCGCAAGATAACGGCCGAGGACATCGCCCAAGCCCGAGATTTCGGCTACCGGATCAAATTGGTCGGGATGACTTGCCGCCTGGAGTCGGGCAATGGCAACTCACTGTCCGTCCGGGTTCATCCGATGCTTGTGCCGCTGTCTCACCCGCTGGCAGCCGTATCCGGCTCCAACAACGGCATCGTCGTAATAGGCGACGCAGTCGGCGAGCTCACCCTGGTTGGTCCGGGCGCCGGACAGATGCCGACCGCCTCGGCGATCGTCGGCGACACGATGAATCTAGCTTCAGCCTTGATGCTGCCTGATTTCGCCACCTACTTCAATCCCGAGATTGAGTGCCAATGGGCTGCCGTTAGCGCCGCCGGTCAATGGCGTTGTCCTTACTACCTGAGACTCCTGGTTGCCGATTTCCCGGGCGTCATCGGTCAGATCGGCTCAATCTTTGGAACGCACAACATCAGCATTTCAAGCATCATTCAACGCGGCGTGCAAGATAAAGGCGCAAGCATCGTAATTGTCACTCAAGCCGTTCTCAATTCGGAGATGGACGCGGCCCTTACGGATCTCGAGCAGCGAGACTTCTTGATCGAAGTCGGCAACGCCCTTCGTATCTTCCAACCGGAATCTACAAAAAATGCACAGTAATCTTGCCCTGATCAAGCGATACCAGGAGTTTCTCCCGGTATCCGATAAAACTCCGATTGTAAGCCTCGGCGAAGGCAACACACCGCTGGTGGCAGCCCGCAACCTGCCTGGTGCGCTCGGTTACCCTCAGCTGTCACTGAGCTTCAAACTGGAAGGGCTCAATCCGACCGGCAGCTTCAAAGACAGAGGCATGACGCTAGCCATCTCCAAAGCGGTCGAGGCGCGCGCGCGGGCAGTCATCTGCGCCTCCACCGGTAATACCAGCGCATCGGCGGCCGCTTTCGCCACCAAAGCCGGATTGACCTGTTACGTTTTACTGCCGGCCGGTCACGTGGCGCTCGGCAAACTGGCCCAAGCCATCCTCTATGGCGCGCGCGTGATAGCGCTTGCCGGAAATTTCGATGTAGCACTGGATATGGTGCGAGCTCTGGCAGACGAGAACAATTTGACCGTCGTCAATTCAATCAATCCGTTTCGCCTGGAAGGACAGAAGACAGCTGCTTTCGAAGTAGTCGAGCAGCTGGGCCGAGCGCCGGACTATCTCTTCATTCCGGTCGGCAATGCCGGCAATATCAGCGCCTACTGGCGCGGTTTCAAAACATACAAAGAAGCTCGACGAGCCGACTCGACGCCGAAAATGTTCGGCTTTGAAGCCGAAGGCTCGGCGGCGATGGTGCGCGGCCAGCCGATTGCGAATCCGGAGACAATCGCCAGCGCGATCAGAATAGGCAACCCAGCGAGCTGGCAGGAAGCAGCAAGGGCCGCGCAAGAGTCGAACGGCAAGATTGATTCGGTGAGCGATCAGGAGATCTTAGAGGCGTACGCTCTGCTGGCCAAACATGAAGGGATCTTTTGCGAGCCATCAAGTGCAGCCAGCCTGGCTGGATTGATCAAGCACCTGAAACTCGGTACAGTGATCAAAGACGCGACGATTACCTGCGTCCTGACCGGCAACGGGCTCAAGGACCCGAATACGGCCCTCGAGCTGGTGAAGGCCGATCTCAGCCCGGTAGCACCGGACCCGTCTAAACTGAAAGAGGTCATGCAGCTGTGAGAAGCCGTGTTACCGTGCGTATTCCCGGCAGCACGTCGAATCTCGGTCCGGGATTCGACGCACTGGGTCTGGCGCTCGATCTCCACACTACCTTGACTTTCGATCTCCTGGCTCAAGGCGCGCCGGACAGCGCGCTGATCACTTTGCATGGCGACACCGTGCGCGCACTGCCGGCGGACGCCAGTAACCTGGTGTACAAAATCCTTGGCGATCAATGGCAGGACTCACCGGAGCTTCTAAGCCGCGTGCGCATCACGATTGAATCGGATATCCCGTTGAGCAGAGGGCTTGGCAGCAGCGCCGCCGCGACGCTGGGGACAATCTGGGCCGCCTGGGCGCTCAAAGAGATGCCGCTCAACGGCGATGAGCTGCTCAGGCGCGCGACCGCCTATGAAGGACACCCGGATAACGTCGCGGCCAGCCTTTTCGGCGGGCTGGTTGTTTGCGCCCGCGCTGGCGGCAACGGCAAGATAGTAGTGAAGAAACTCTCCTGGCCGGAAGAATGGTCGACACTTGTGGTCGTTCCACCCTATCCGCTGTCGACGCACGCGGCGCGATCCGTCCTGCCCAAAACCGTTCCGCTCGCCGATGCCGTAGCCAACATTCAAAATGTCTCGTTGCTCGTCTCTGCCGTCGCGACAAAAGATGAGAGCGCTTTACGCACTGCTCTTCACGACAGGCTTCACGAGCCGTATCGCTTGCATCTGGTACCAGAGCTTTCGAGCTTGCGCGCTCAATTGAGACAGCTGCCGGCGCTCGGCTGCGTCCTTTCGGGCGCAGGCTCGTCAGTGCTGGTAGTAACGGCTAACCGGCACAAAGAGCAAATTCTCGAGTTTCTCGAAGCTTGGCGAGTTAGGACGGCACCGGAAGCGCGGGTGCTCGATCTGCGTATAGCCAAGACCGGCATCGAAGAATTCAACGGAACTTTGGCCGGGCAGAAAGGATAAGGCCAATGATCAAGAATATAAGCGTTCTCAAATTCGGCGGCAGCTCCGTCAAAAGCATCGGCAGAATTCAACACGTCTGCGAAATCATCGAAAAGAGGAGACGGGAAGGGCCTGTTCTGGTGGTCGTATCAGCGATGGGCGATACGACCGACTACCTAGTCAAGCTTGCCAATCAAGCCTCCAAGAATCCGGACAAGCGCGAGCTGGATCTTCTTTTGTCGACCGGCGAACAGATTTCCATCACTCTGGTTGCACTAGTCCTCCGCAACATGGGGATCAAGGCTCGCTCGTTTACCGCTTATCAGGTTGGCATCTTTACAGAAAGCGTCTACAGCAAAGCCAGAATCATTGACGTAAAAACCGAGACGATTCAAACCGCCTTTGCAGAGAACGAAGTGGTTGTAGTCGCCGGTTTCCAGGGCGTGACTGAAAACGGCGAGATCACCACGTTGGGAAGGGGCGGATCGGATACGACGGCAGTCGCCCTGGCAGCCGCAGTAGGAGCCACTACTTGCGATATCTATACTGACGTCGACGGCATCTACACGGCCGATCCCAATCTAATCAAAGGTGCGCATCGTTTAGAAAGAGTCTCGTATGAGGAAGTGGTTGAGATGGCCAGACTGGGAGCACAGGTGATTCATCCTCGTGCAGTCGAGCTGGCCAGACAATACAAAGTAGTTCTGCGCGTTCGCAATACATTCAAGCCGAACGACGAGGGAACCGCGATCGACGGAGGGGATAACATGGAAATCTATCGCACCGTAAGCGGAGTGGCTGTCGACAAAGAGCAAGCCACAGTTGCAATTATGGATGTGCCGGACCGCCCGGGAATAGCCGGCAAAATAATGCAAGCGGTGGCCGACAAGAACATCGTGATCGACATGATTATGCAAGCCTTTCATCCCAAACTCGGACTGAACAACATCAGTTTTACAGTCGCTCAAGCCGATCTCGATCAGACAATTTCAGTCTTGAACGATCTACAAAAGGAGCTCGGGGCAAGCGAGGTCGAAGCCGACCCTGACATTGCAAAGGTAAGCTTGATCGGCGCCGGCATGGTACATCAGCCTGGCATCGCAGCACAGCTGTTTACCATCCTGGGCGAAGCTGGAGTAAACATCAAGATGATCGCCACCAGCGAAATGAAGCTGACCTGCGTAGTCAGCCGAGCGGACGCGGATAAAGCCGCTCAGGCTATTCACGACGCCTTTCAGAGCGACAACACCCAACACTGATGGCGGACCTGGCAGTCCGAGCCGGTCTGTCCGCTGGAATGCTTCTTTATCGATGGCTGGCATAGACTATGGATTGGACAGCGGAATAAACGGCAGTTCTCGTATCTTCTGAGGTCCGGCGCAGATCCACATATACAAGGCTGTCAACACCGCCCCCAGCACCAGTCCGATCAGGAACAAAGGCGCCCCGCTACCTAACATCAAGACCGACCGCGAACCGATTAAGCCGCCGGCTAAAAGGCCGGTGGTGATTCGGCAGACGGCCGCTTTGCTCGAGGCGCAGCCCATCGCCATGAACGCTCCGGCGATCAGTCCCAGTCCTGAACCGAATCTGGTGGCACCGCGAAAGACCACGTTGTACCAGTTGATCAGGTCATCAATCGAACCCAGAAGGCTGCCGGCCGGATGAATTCTGTATGGTTGTGCTTGAATCTGCGCTTTGTCGAAGTAAGGAAACGGATTCAGTCCGCTACCGAAATTGCGCAGCCAATCTACAACTCCCCAGACTGCGCCGAAAAGCACAGCCGCGGCAGTAGCCACCAGCAAGACCGTCAGCCCGCAAACCAGACAATCCTTGAGAGAATGACGCAATGGCAAGACGGCACCTCGTTAGTGTGAGTTACGCATGAATTGAATGACAATTTTTGCCGAAGCATTGGCCGGATCGATCTGCAAGGCACGCTCAGCCAATCCGCGAGCCAGCTCATCTTCCTTCAATTGCAGATAAATCTTGGCGGCTCTGGCAAGCGCCTCCGCATTCTCACTGGACTCCCTGGTCACCACTTCCAACAAATGATGCACGCGCTCCTTTTCACCGAGCTTGACGTAAAGCTCGGCTTGATTGAGATAAACCGCACTATTGTGCGGAGCCAGCAATGCACATTGGTTGAGCAGCCTTTCGGCCTTGTCCAATTCATTTCTGCGCAGGTAAATATTTGAAAGTCCAAGTTTGGACTCAATCAAGTCCGGCTTCATCTGCAAGGCTCGATGCCAATGCTGCTCAGAATTTTTGATATCGCCCATCCGGAATTCAGCTCTCGCCAGCAGGTCCCAGCCGGCAGCAAAGGTGGGATCGACCTTAGTCGCCAGCGCATACAGCTTGGCCGCTTCGGCGTAATTCTCTTTGCGAAAGTAGCTGTTGCCTGAATTGAAGAAGTAATTTTCAGAGGCGCGCCGCCCGAGAAACATGACGAGCCCGACGGCGATCACAACCGACAGTATCTTTCGAACCGCCCGAGCGCGATCGCTGGCCGCCTTCAAGAACGGCTCAGCGCCAGGCGAAAGTACAAATGAATCGAGCGAGTGCGGAACGAAGCCAAAACTGGCTTGACTGAGATGGGCAAACAGGGAGATAAACTCAGCCGGCAGGAATTGAAATGAAGGCACCGGATGAGGCACCAACCGCTTCTGTCCTGGAAAGCCAGCAGCGGGACCGGCCGCCGGCTTTTCCTCGAAGATCAAAAGGCGCCTGGCTACTGGCTTCAATCGAAACGCAGCCGAGAAGAGCGGCTGAGTCTCGACTGTCAAAGCCTTGATATTGCCCCATTTGATCTCCTTGCCAAATCGCCAGATGCGTATGCCCTCGGGCGTCAGCAAGATGCCACCACCGACGAAGCGGGCGAAATGCAGAAGCGCCAGAAAGCTAATCGTCCATTGAATGAAGCCGGAAAGCCATAAGCCGATCATTCGCATCAACCAGGTAAGCGGGTCGGGAACAACCGGAATGATGCCGACAGCATCAGGCAAGACCATCATAGTAGCGACAGTAGTCGCGCTTCCCAGCGCTAGTTGAAACATCGAGCGCGCATTCGGCTTGAGAACGAAGGGACCGCCAATCGCCTCGTCAGGAACGCTTGGTGTGCCGTCGTTCACCGTATCTTACCGTTTCTGCCCATCAGGAACAGCATCCGGCTTGAGAAAGCGTTCGCGGTAAGTCTCGACGACCTGCTGCCGCCCTTCCTTCTCCATCAAAGGGAATCCCATCTCGATGCGCTGTTCGAGATAACCTCTTGCCACCCGCTCGGAGAGCTTGCGTATACGCAATATGTTAGCCATGCGCTCGTCGCGACCGACCGCACCGCGCGCGTCCAGCAAGTTGAAGGTGTGCGAACACTTGAGCACCTGCTCGTAAGCCGGCATGATCAACTTCTTGTCGAGCAAGCGGCGTGCTTCCTTTTCGTGCAGCCCGAAGAGTGTAAAGAGCAGCTCAGGGTCGCTCTCCTCGAAATTGTAAGTGGATTGCTCCACTTCGTGTTTATGATAGAGCTCACCGTAACTGACTTTGTCGTTCCATTTGAGATCGTAGACGCTGTCCACATCCTGGAGATACATCGAGATGCGCTCCAGTCCATAGGTGATTTCAGCGGCGACCGGTCTGACGTCCAGACCGCCAGCTTGTTGAAAGTAAGTAAATTGAGTGATCTCCAGCCCGTCCAGCCAGACTTCCCAGCCAACCCCCCAGGCGCCAAGCGTCGGGCTTTCCCAGTTGTCCTCGACAAAACGAATGTCGTGATCGATCGGGTTGATTCCGAGCGCTCGCAAGCTGCTCAGGTAAACGTCTTGAACGTTATCCGGTGAAGGCTTGAGAATAACCTGGTATTGGAAGTAGTGTTGCAAGCGATTGGGGTTCTCGCCGTAGCGTCCGTCGGTCGGGCGGCGGCAGGGGTCCGCGCAAGCCATCTTCCATGGCTCCGGTCCGAGCACTCGCAAGAAAGTACCGGGGCTCATCGTCGAAGCGCCTTTCTCCAGGTCGTACGCCTGCAATACGATGCATCCCTGGGAATCCCAGAACTGATTGAGAGTTTGAATTACTTGTTGGAACGTCAGAGCCATATGTAACCCCTAGTGCAGCGGCGAGCCAACCATTCGCCAAACCCGATAGTGCGGACACCTGCCAGGAGCGGGTGCCGGGCGCTCCAGACTAACGCCATCGGAGCGAACAGTAAGGATAGCACAACCAGGGTCTGGCACACCAGGACGTCGATAGCGGCATTGAGAACCGCAGAAGAGTCCGGGCGCAAAAGTGGGAAAGCAAGTGAGACTGTCGACCAGGCTCTAGAAAAGAGTGATCTTGAATCGGGCGGTGATAAGGAGGCGTGATACCGGGCATAACCGATATGAGCGACAGCACAGAGGAATCGACTGTGGAAAAGCGAGGCGACGCCTTAGGAGTCGAGCCGGAAAGGAATGTAGTGGAGCAGCAGCCGGCAGTCGTAGATGCGCTTTACAGGAGATTATCAGACCTGCTGGATAATATGAATCGCGTGCTTGTCGGTCAGAAAAAGTCCGTCAAGCTTGCAGCCACAGCATTTCTGGCAGGTGGGCACGTCCTTTTGGAGGACGTGCCCGGCGTCGGCAAGACGCTCTTGGCAAAGACGCTCGCCAAATCGGTCAGGGCAAATTTCAAACGGATTCAATGCACTCCTGATTTGCTGCCCAGTGACATCTCCGGTGTGAGCATATTCAGCCAGAATGACGGGAAATTTTCCTTCGTTCCGGGTCCGATTTTTACCAATATCTTGCTCGCAGACGAGATCAACAGAGCCACACCACGCACCCAGTCGAGCCTGCTGGAAGCGATGGAGGAGAATCAAGTGACGATCGAGGGTGAAACGCGCTTTCTGCCGGAGCTGTTTTTCGTAATCGCCACTCAAAACCCGATTGAGTACCACGGCACATTTCCCTTGCCGGAAGCGCAGATCGACCGCTTCATGCTTTCCTTATCGCTGGGCTATCCAACTCCTGACGAGGAGGTTACGCTCCTGGAAAAGACGTTGCAGGATGGCGCGTTTAACGTCGCTTCCGTGCTTTCGGTCGAAGAGGTTTTGCAAGCGCGCGTCCGGGCACGCCAGGTGTTTGTCGAAGAATCGATTCAGCGGTACATCGTCGAAATAGTCAACGCCACGAGAAATCATCCGTTGATAGTCTTAGGGGTAAGTCCCCGCGGCAGCCAGCTGCTCATGCGCGCCGCCCAGTCCGCCGCTCTTCTGTCCGAGCGCGATTATGTCAAACCGGAAGACATCAAACTATTGGCGCCCTACGTCTTCGGTCATCGCATTATTCCCCGGCATCAGGACAACAAAGTAGGTCATGCTGAAATCGTCGAGCAAGTTCTATCGGAAGTCCGGACGCCAGTCTGAGACGAAGTCCGGCTCGGGCAGCGCCGAAGAGCAAGCGGGCACCGCCGGTAAACTTTGGCCGCGCTTCGAGCTCAGATTCTTTGCCGTGCTGGCATTGTCACTGGTCTTTTACTTCATCGCCGGCAATATCGGCTCCGGTTGGATTTATCTTCTCTGTGCAAGCATGCTGGCCGCGCTGCTCCTGGCGGTGACGGCGCCGTTATGTCAAGTTCTGGCGGTGACTGTTCATCAGTATGCACCTTGCCAGTTTGTCGCCGGGCAGCAAGCGTCGATCGTTTTGAAGCTGAAGAGAACCAAGCTGCCGCTCCCAGTAAAATGGCTGAGACTCAGCTATCAGTTCGACCGAGAACAGCAAACGCTGTCGAGCAAATGCGCCAAAGTGGTCGAATCGCTGGAGCACGAGCTCGATGTCTCCTGGACGACCGAGCCGCTCAAACGCGGACTCCACCCGCTGGGAACAGCCACCCTATCCTGCTGCTTTCCAATTGGGCTTTTGTGGTGGCAGCGCAGCTTTCGCAGCCCCGGCAAAACTATCACCGTCTATCCGAAGCCGACCCGCATAGACGGCTACTTTCTCTACCGGCTTCAACCGTCGACGGCGGCCGCCGGCGGGCCGTCGCGCGGACGGCAATCGGCCAGGCAATCCAACTACACACGAGGAATACGAGAGTACGTGCGTGGTGACAGTCCAAGAATCGTTCACTGGGCATCATCGGCGCGCACCGGACGTCTCTTGGTCAGAGAGTTCGAAACAGAAGGGATGCCGCAATTCGACGTACTTCTGGACTTATCCGCTCACTGGAAGACGCCGGCGCAATTCGAGCTGGCAGTTACAACCGCCTGCTCATTGCTGTCACTCGGGCACAGGCTTGGCATCGGACCGAAACTGTTTACCAATCCGGCGCTGGATACAGTGGCTGACAATCTGCCGGCCATCCCAGATGGGATAGAGCTGCAAATGGAAATTTTGGCCCGCGTAAATCCTGTCAAAAGCGTTGCCGGTCAAATTCCAGAGCTCCACAGGCAAGACAAGACTGAGCATGCACTGGTGGTGATTCGACCTGAAGATGACGAACAGACTGGCAACCCGAACTGCTACTTGATCGAGATTGGACAAACTGTCCTTGCTCCAGGCGATAAAGGCACAGTCGCTCCGGCCAGCCATCGAAGAGAGAAAGGCCCGTTAAGAACCGTCGTGAGCAGCGAAGAGGACATCGCTTTCCTATGACTCATGAAACCGACCAACGCTCACGAGTATCTGGTCAGACGCTGGCGCGCCAGCCGCAAGGTCACCAGGGGATGCGCACGTCGGGGCAACATCGTGCTAGAGCAGGAGCTATACCGGAAAGAGCTTCACCCGAAGTGGAGCAGAGCGAATATCTCCAGATCGCCGAAAGCCTGCTTAGCTTGAGAGTAATCACTTCAGCAATGGCGATAGTCGGCATTCTGGCTGCCTGCCAGCTGGCTGAAAGTCCGATTCAGCTCAGTCTGTTTGGCATCTTTGGCACCGCCTTCGGTAGCTACATCAGCTACTTGCGCCGCAAGAAAAACAATTTCTGGATCAAATGGGGACTGGCAGCCGGCATCCTGGTGGTGCTCGGGTTCTTCATCGAAGAAATTGCCTATCGCGTTCAAGCAACGATCGCCGATGCCCGCGTACCGCTCACCAATATGCTGATATCGCTGCAAGCATTGCACTCCTTCGACCTGCCGCGCCGGCGAGATCTGAACGTTTCGGCCCTGGTCGGCACCACGCTCATGGCCTCGGCTGCAACCTTGAGTCGAGATCTGCAATACGGAGTTTATCTGCTTACATTTATCGGTTTTGGCTCGTACATGCTGTTTCTCGACTCGAAATCCAGAACGCTGGACGGTGCCGTTGAGTTGAAGAGCAGCGGTGCCAGCTCGGTCCAACCCAAACACTCCCGATTGAGCACGGTCGCCATCATCTCGCTGGTACCGATTGTTTCGCTCGCTCTGTTTCTGCTGCTGCCGCGGCTGGACGTTCGAGTGCTCGGCAATGTGCGGGTATCGCTCAAACTCAATCTGCCGTTTCTCAGCGGCAACAAGGTAAGCAACCCGCTGTTGATGTCGGCGAAGCGGGGTGACGGCAGTCTGGTGGTAAATCCGCAAGCTTACTTTGGATTCAACGAAGTGCTCGACCTCAATTACCGCGGTAAGCTTTCCAATGATGTTGTGCTCAAAGTTGGCTGCCCGAAAGGAGAATTCTGGCGGGCGATGGCGTTCGACACATACGACGGGCACCAGTGGACGATGAGCGAGCCGCGCAAGACCTACGATCGCCTCACCATATACGGTGCAGCGATTCACCTCGCGCCCGTGCCATCGCTTGTCACTCCGCGCCGCGTTCCAGTCGAAGAGCTCGGGCAGGTGTTTTATCTGGAGCAGGATCAGCCCAACCTGATTCTGGCAGCGGCCGTGCCTAATTTGATCTACTTCCCGGCCAACAAAGTGCAGATCGACACCTACGGCTCGCTGAGAAGCCCGGTGATGATGGAAAAGGACATGGTCTACACCGTCTTCTCTTCCGTTCCTCGATACAACTTGGCTTTGCTTAGGAGTCAAACCCCACCAGCCAAGCTGCTCATCAGTCAAACCCACTTCAAGTTGTCCAACTACCTCCAGCTGCCGGACAAATTACCACCAGCGATCAAAGAGCTTGCCCACAAGATCACCGAGGATCAAGGCAACTGGTTCAACCGGGCCGACCGGATCAACCTTTACCTGCAGCGCAACTACAAGTACAACCTGGACGTGCCACCGACTCCGGACAATCAAGACTGCATTTATGACTTTCTGTTCGAGTCTAAGTCCGGATATTGCGAGCATTTCGCCACTGCATTCGTAATGCTCTGTCGCACAAACGGCATTCCAGCGAGATTGGTAACCGGTTTCAGACCGGGAGACTACAACCCGTTTACCGGGCTATTCGAAGTGAGAATGCGCGATGCACACGCCTGGGCAGAGGTATACATACCTCGCTGGGGTTGGGTGCCGTTCGATCCCACCCCGGACGGCCCGCCGCCGGGACTGAATTCGGACGGGCAGCGCACAGACCTGGCTTTCCTCCTTACGCGCCTGGAAGAGTTGTTGGAAAGGCTCGAAAGCAACCCGCTGATCAAAAAAGCGTTGGCGGCAGCCGGTCCGAAGTTGGCGGCGGCCGTTGACAAGATTTCGAGCGCCGTTCTTGTTCTGTCGGCGCTCTGGCAACCGGCAGTTGTTGCCATGACGTTCATAGCAGCGGCGGCTTTGACCATCAAGCTGGTACGCTCGCTCTCGAAAACATGGAAAGCGGTCCCCCCGCAGCCACCCTCGAACGCCGGACGGCATGCAGCCAGCCGGCACTTTGCTTATCTGTGCCAATTACTCTCCCGGCTGGGGGTGACCCGTCTGCCATCCGAGACGGGAGAAGCGCTGTCAGCCCGAGCTCGTTGTCGCATTATGACCGATCAAAGACCCGATCCGGAGCTCTGCGCGCTGATCGATCGCTTCGTAAAAAGCTACTCCAATCAGCGTTTTGGCAGGACGGCCAGCACTGATGACCTGACGGTGCTCGGCATTGACATCCGCCAACGAATCAATCACCTTTGCCCCGGCGGCAGGCCTGGTCAATAAAGTTTCGGATCGAATGGGCCCGCGAAGGCATAATTGTGCTATCAATGTGATTAACATTTAGCAATTGTAGGTAAATAATGCCTAGCAGCCTTAGTAAGCAGGACTGACCGATAAACAGGGTCGCGGGAGAGAAATATGGTTCAACAAGCGAGATCCAGCCAAGCTCAGGACTTCGTCCCGCCCTATCCGAACACGATGCAGGATACGGGGTTGAAGGAAGGCTTTCTGGAAGAGTTAGTCCTCAAGGACATCTTTTTGGTCAACTACGCGCTTGGTCGCGAAATTGCTGCACGCACGCTTTTGCCGTTCAAAATTATCGAAGAAATTCTCGAATCGCTCAAGCGCCAGCTATTGGTCGAAGTCAGGAGCGCCGGCGGATTAGCCGACTATGAATACGTCACCACCGAAAAGGGCCGGGATCGTGCCCGTCTTTATTTCGACAACAACAACTACGTAGGGGCATGCCCGGTGCCATGGGCCTCGTACATTGATTCAATCAAGTATCAGACTATTCGCAAAGAGAAAGTCACTCCCAGGGATCTGGAAGTTGCCTTCTCCGACATCATGATCAACCGGCGCACTCTAAACTCGGTCGGTCCAGCGATCAACTCCGGACGCGGAATGTTTCTGTTCGGAGAAGCCGGCAACGGCAAGACTTCGATTGCAGAGCGCATTGTTCGCAGCTTCAAGGGTCACATTTTCATTCCGCATGCTCTGGAGATTGACAGTCAGATTATTCGCGTGTATGACAATCATAGCCACATCCAAGTGGCAGCCGGTCATTACCCGAAAGACTACGATCATCGCTGGGTTCGCATTCAACGCCCTTGCGTGGTCGTCGGCGGCGAATTGACGATCGACATGCTCGAACTGCAGTACGACTACGGCACCAGACTCTACGAGGCGCCATTGCAGATCAAGTCTAACTGCGGCTTGTTGCTGATCGACGACTTTGGTCGCCAACGGATTGACCACAAGTCTCTGCTCAACAGATGGATCGTCCCGCTGGAAAAGCGAGTCGACTACCTAACCTTACACACCGGCAAGAAGCTCGAAGTTCCCTTCGAACAGCTGATCGCCTTTTCAACCAACCTCAATCCGAGTGACCTGGTGGACGAGGCCTTCCTGCGCCGAATTCCATACAAGATCAACATCACCAATCCGACCGAAGACGAGTTCAAGTGGATTTTCCTGCAGTATTGCCAGAAGGCCGGCGTCCCCTACAACGAGGAGGCGGTCAACTACCTGATTGAAACTCAATACCGAAGCGGTCGGCGCATGATGCGATGCTGCCATCCGCGCGATATTGTCGATCAAGTTTTGAACCTTTGCGCATTCCTGCAAGCTGAGCCAAGACTTTCGCGCGAATATCTCGACCATGCTTGCGCGGTCTATTTCGCGGCGATGGGCAAGTAATTAGGAAAATTTCAGCCCGAGAGATAAGTTTAAGGTAATCGAACGACACTGTTAACGTGTCTCGGCTGCTAACGCCCTTAAAATGGGGAGTAACTTGCCAACAGCGGGCGCGAGCAATGAGACCACCGGTTGCAAATACTGCCGGAACTGAGAGTCAAACCGGCAAGCAGACCGGCAGCTCTGCCGGTCTGCTTGCTCTGTCTCTTTCACCTGCGCTGAAGCGCCGTCGAGCAGCAGCGGCAGCCACAGCCTTCTCCAGCCTGGTCTGGATTGCCGGACTGGCTACGCTTGGTTACGCGCAAGAAGCGCTGCCCTGGTGCATAACACTAGCCGCTACCGCCGGCGGTGCACTCCTGTCCACCCGAAAAGCCGACGCTTCAATCATCCCTCAGTTCGCGGCAACCGCCAACCGCCAGCCTCTAAGCTTTCTGGAATCATTTGCGCTCACGTACATGTTGGCCTCCGTCGCGTTGAGCAGCTGGATAATCTTTCACTTCATCTACAAACCGCCAGCGCTTTCAGTCAAGCGTCAAGTAATAGATATCGAGCTGACTTCGCTGGCGGACTTTCAAGACAGACACGAGCTGCTTGCCGGCACGGTCGAGAAAGAGGCTGTCCGGAAACGCAACGGGGCCTTAACGACCTCCCACGGCTCGCTTAAGCCGGTGGCTGGAGTTCAAAGCCAGGCGCCGCCACCAAAACCGAGCACCAGTGACGGAAGAGACACGCCGGAGCGAAAGTCTGAGCCGAAAAGGATGACCACCAAGCAATCGCCGGTCAACGACGCGAAGATGGTAATCATGCAACCATTGAGCGCTTCGAGCTCACCTCTCTATGCCACCAATCAACCGCTAGCGCCGAAGCCGGAGCAATTAGTCCGCCGGTTGAGCCCGGTTGCCCCGTCGCCGCGCTCACGCCACGAGCCTGATGACAAGCCGTTTATGGAGGAGGTAATGCCGCCGGAGCTGGTGGAGCTGGTGGACAATGACGGCAACAAGTCACTGGAAATCTGGCAGGCAGGCGGGCACTCAGCCGGCGGTTCCGGCTCGAAATCCGACCTCGCTCATTATCTCAAAGATCTCAACAAACGGATCAAGCACGCCTGGTCTCCACCGCGCGGACAGCAGCGTAAGACCGAAGTTCTCTTCCGGATCAGCAAAGCAGGGCAGTTGCTGGCAGTGCAGATTGTCCGCTCCTCAGGCAGCAACGAGACAGATGAAGCCGCGCTGAAAGCAATTGCGGCATCAGCCCCGTTCACTCCCCTGCCGGCTGATTACCCGCACAGCTACCTCGATTTGCATTACAGCTTCAACTACAACGTGGACGAGCTGACAGAGGTCAACGACGGACAATTTCGTTGACGGCCGACATCAGCGTCTCTTCACTGAGCGCGCCGACTCTGAGCAGCTTCGGCTCGGTCGCACTGACATCGATAATGGTGGACTCGTTGCCAGCCGGAGCTTGCCCTGAATCCGGCAGAATGTAGTCAACCTTATCGCCCAGGCAACTCTCCACCTCCGACTTCGTCCTCGGCGCACCGGCACCGGAAAGATTCGCGCTCGTCGAAGCGACCGAGCCGTTTTTTGTCCGGGCCAGAAGCGCAAGCGCCGCCTCATGTCTCGGCATGCGCAGCCCGACCGTCTTTCCTCCGGCCAAGATGGCGCCCGGCACCAGCTCGGTAGCTCGCACAACCAGCGTCAACGGACCAGGCCAAAACCGCTCTGCCAGCTCAACGGCCAGCCGCAGATCACCGGTTGCCCAGCGCAGCAAAGAGGCAGGGTCAGAACCAAGGATGATCAATGGTTTTGAACGATCTCGGCCCTTCAGCTCGTAGATTCGCTCGATCGCGTCTGGATAATCCAAACGGCAGATTACACCATAGGTGGTATCAGTTGGAATGACTATTACTCCATCTCGCCGGTGGAGCGCGCCAGTCGCTCTTTCAATTTCGTTCTTTTGAGACGTTGTCATAGACCACCTGCTGGCCGGACGGCCTGAGCTCGATTGGATAGCCGCCGCCTACAAGCATAAACTCAGCCCGGCCGGATCGCAAAGCTCTTACTCCTGGTATTTCATGAAGTTTTTCCACCAAAAGGTCCATCAGCCTGCGGAACCTGGCCGCCTCGCAATTGACAATCACCCAGCGGCAGCCGGACTCCTTTACAAACCTTACCAGCCCGTCTATGTCGGGAGGACCACCCGAGTACCGCAAGCGGACTGCTGTATCCTTGCCAATCCTGTCGAACTCAGCTTTGACAGTCTCCGGCTGAGAGTCGACAGGCTGACCACCCCCGGCTGGTCCGGTCAAGATAATCGCTGAGACCGGCAGATCTTTGGGGGCCGGCGCCGGAATCGGCCCGCCGCCATCGACCAGGCAGACCCGGCATTTTGCCGGCCGGCAATCGATTGATAGCACTGAGTTTGTGCGAGTGCTGACCGCGAAGGCGCCCGAATCCAGAGGCGCTGCTGTCGCCCCGAAATATTGCAAGCAGCGCGTCGGTCCGAGTCTTTCTGTCTCTCCCAGGCAGACAGCCTGACGGTCAGCAGTCATGAGGATGACCGCCCCCTTGAAGGAGCAGAGCGTCAAGGCCGGCGCCGACGGGCGCCAGACAATCAATCCCAGCGCAAGGAGGAAAAGGACGCAGGCTACGGTGCGAAACCGTTGTATCCGCAAGCTGGCAAACATGCCTGTCAAGCAAAAGTAGTAGAAAACTACAGCCCAAGCCTCAGGCGGGCCGAGGTCCAGTTTGGCTGCTTCATATCTGGACAAAACATCTACGACAAGCATTATCAAGTTAATCGGATAAGCAAGCAATCGATCTAGTAATGACACGAGCGAATTGGTCAGCAATGAGCGCCAATCAAAAATCACCAAGGCGGTAGAGAGAAAACCAAGCACGGAAACGGCCGACACGAGCGGTGTGACCGCCAGGTTGGCCGGCAGGAACAACATTCCCACCTGCCAGAAGTAAGCCAGCTGAATCGGCATTACGGAAGCCTGCGCGATAAGCACGATCGCAACCGACTCTTTCAGCCAGCTAAGAACAGGCAGCCTCCTGGTCGAATCGGACTTGCGCGCGCACAGTCTCGCACCACTTACAATACCAGCAGTGGCAGCGTAGGAAAGTTGCAATCCGACATCGGAAACCGCCGCCGGGTCAATCAAGAGCGTGATCAACAGCGCCATTGAGAGAGCGGCCGGCGTATATAGCGTTCGAAAGAGACAGCGCGATCCAAGCAGAAAGGTGCACATGAGAGCCGCCCGCACCACGGAAGGAGATGGGCCAGCCAGCCCGACGAACATGAGCATCGCCAGGAAGCAGAAGAGATTGACCCCCCAGACTGTACGGATAATGAATCGCGCCGACCACCAGGCAAGGCCGGTAACCAAGGTGAGGTTGAATCCCGAGGCCGCCAGCAGGTGAGAAAGACCGAGCACTCGAAACCTTTCAGACAGTTCGCCGGTCAGCCTGACGGCACGATCTCCCAGTACAAAAGAGGACAAAAGGTCGCCGGCCGGCAGTCCCAAGCAGGCGCGATGAGTCTCGACTACCCGTCGTCGCAACTGCTCCAGCCACCGCTTAAGCGAAAGCTCGATCAGATAGCCGCCCTGGGCCGGTCCAAGGGCGCTGGCCGTGTCGATCTTATTGACGGAATCAGAATTGCTCGTACAAAGCGAAAAGACTCCTTGCCTTTGCAAGTAGCGGGCATAGTTGAAATCCCAGGGAAAGTGGGCAGCCTCCGGCAGTCTTACTGATGCGGTCAATTGCAATTGATCACCGGCCTGAATCGCCGGCACGGCACCGCTGATAGTGGCGACAGTCTTTCCGGATAGATTCTTTCGGTCCGGAAAGATCATCTGCCGACAGTTGATGACTACTCTGGCCCTGCTTGGTGAGTTTACAGGCAGGACTGTCTCTATCTGTCCGGTGAAAATCACGCCGCGCCTGAAAGCATATCTGCTCAGATCTCCGGAAGCAGGCCGTGGCATCCGCCACAGACAATACCCCCAGCCAAAGATCACCATTAGCAGTAGAGCAAGCCCGGCTTTCCAGCGACTAGAGACAACGGTCAAGAGCCCGACCGGCAGCGCCGCCCAAGCCAGCCACCAGGGAGAGCAGCCATAAGTGGCGAAAGCGACTCCGCAAGTGTAAGCCAGAGTAAAAGTGACAAGCATTCTGGGACCGGCGATGCACCAAGTCAGTCCGTCACTAAATCGACGCCTGTCCGGCAGCGCAAACAAGAGGGATCGCTCCGGTTGCAAAGCCTTGTCGAGCCGCTCGGCGATTGCGCGAGCAAACAAGCGCAGTCCGTACAGACGCTCGAAGATACGGCTGATCATGGTGGCCTCAATCGCTCAGAAATCCGCTAAATCAATTCCTGTAGTTTGAGACGCTCAGGTTTCGCTTAAAGTTCAATTCAATTGAAGCTTGCCGCTGGTTCATCAAGAACAGTCGGCAGTCGACGGCAGTCCAACTGGCGCTAGTACCGTTTCACAGAGGAAATGATCGATTGGGAAACAAGCTGCGATGCAGGTTATCCCCGGAGCGCCGGCTGGAAGCCGGCTCTCTCCCGGGCGAACCGCAATCAATCAAAATCACTGTGAAACGGTACTAGCGCCAATTGGGGACGCCGAGAGGATTGCTGGTTGGGCTGTTTCCCTGCTCTTTGATGGCGGCGGAGACATCACCGCCCATCTGTTTGGCGATCTGCTCCAGTTGCGGCAAATCTTGATTGTTGGCATCCAGCTCACGAGCCTTCTTCAACCAGCGCAACGCTTCCTTGCGGCTAGCATCGGCCGAGGCACCATCGCGTCCGAAGCCGGTGGTAGACGGGTTGACCTTCGTATCGGCGAAGACCAGATAGAGCAGAGCGAGATCTCGATTGAGCTTAGCCAGATACCGAGTGTCCGTCGAACCAGGATTTTTCAGCTTCTCTTGAATCTGATCCTTTACGCGCGCGACTGTTCTCTGATTCAAATTACCGGTGAAATCAACCATGTCTTTGTAGATAGCCGGAATGTCATGGCGGCCGTAGATCAGCTCGAGATCTGCGCCCACTCGTTGCTCAACCGCAGAGAGATCACCGATTTCAGCCTTGTCGACTTTCTTCCCGTCAACGGTGGCATTGGGATCGCCGTCCAGCAGAGTTTGAGTATCGGACTTGACTTGCTCGATGGTTTTCTTGGCTCCTTCCAGGTAGGTCATCGCCCGCCCGCCGAGATCCAGATTGGCGCCGGGCAGTATGTAGTCGAACTGCCGATCTTGACCGTGGGTGAAGCTGGAGGAGATTGCATTCCAGAGTTGAGTTAACTTGCTGCTGCCGGCCCCGCCTTCACCGGGTGCCACCATCGTGCCCTTCGCCAATCGAGCCTCACCGCAAGCCGCCAGATAGACAGCCGCCGACCTTCCCCCCGCAATAGCGTTTTCAGGCCTAGAGGAGAGTTGCTCAGCCAGATAATACTCGAGAGCGGTCATCGGTCGTTTTGTTCTCGCATCACCCTTGAGCGGATAATTGTCCAGCTGTTTGAGTTTGTCGATCGATTGATTCATGCTATTGGCAGTGCGTTCGCTTTGATCTTGCCTCACCTGCTCCTTGGCCTGGTCTCTGACTTCGCGACCGGAAGGACCTTCGAAGAAGAGCTTCAGCCCTTTCTCCACACCCAGCCCCATTGCCATCAAGGCGAGTCTTCCCCTGAAAGATTCACTACGCATCGGAATCGCCGAAGTGATACCGAGCGTGAGGGCATCAACACCATCGGGACGAAGCAGCCTGTTCCACTTGGAAGTCGGATCGACCGGATAAGCTCCTTCGAGCATGCCGCCGGCAATTTGCAGGCCGGTAACAGCTGCGCCCTTCTTCATCCAGCCGCCCGGCACAGCCAGCCCCACCCACGGTGCAAGCGCGCGCGCATAGGGAGTCGTGCCGCGATGAGAATGCCCCCACAAGTTCATGTTGTCTACTCTGTCGGCGAGGAAATCAGCCGCAGCGACAGTGGCAAATCCCCGCGCGAAGTTGCTGAAGTGACCCTCGGACAACTTTACGCCTTCCGGGGACAATTTCGGCAACCAGGTAGTTGCCGCTCTGGCATCTTGCTTGGCAAGATAACTGAGGTCTCTTTCCACAATCGACATTCTGCGGACAATAGTCTCTTCCGCTTTAGTCAAGACTCCGCCTTCCGGCATCGCGCCCAGCCCGCCAGCCTTCAAGAACTCATAGCGCCGCCATACCTTCAACTCTTCGGCCGTCAGCACCGTATCGACTGCCACTTTCTCGCTGGTCATAATACCGTTGACGAGCCGCTCAGTCACCGGCCGCCCGGCGATCTTTTCAGCGATTGATTCCACCTGCGGTTTGAGCTCGTCAGCGATCACCAATATCTGCTTGCCGAGCAGATCGCGCTCGGCCATCAAGCTGGCTCGAATCGGCGAAGAAGTCGGATCAGCCAGCGTCATCCGACTGGTGAGCGCTTGATGCTTGGCGACAAGCTTCGCCTCATCGGCATCCAGCACGACCCCTTCCGGAATCGGTCCAGAAGCTCCATTTTTCAAGTACTCATAACGAGCGATCAATTTCTTGTCAGCATCCGACACAAACTCGATTAGCGGCTTACCGACCTTCTCCCTCGCTATTGCCGACTCCTTCTCCAGCTTCGCCAGCAGATCGACGCGCTGGCGATCAAGCAAGCCGTACTCTGTTGCCAATGTATTTATGCGCAAGTACTTCTCTTGCAGCGCTTCCATTCTCGGAAGTCCGTGGTCTTTGTCTTTGAGCAGTTCGCGAAGCCTCACCAATGCGCTCTCTTCTGAATCAAGCACCAAGCCGAAAGCTTTTGCCTCCAATTTGGGATTGTCTGTAAGCGCTGTAAAAAATTGGTAGCGACGCATCGACTTCAATTGGTCTGGCGTGAGCGCACTTTCGGCAGCCTTGACGGACTTCTCGACTGCGGCTTTACCTGGACCTTCGACCGTTTCCAAAAGCTTCTGAACTTCGGCTTTGTCACCCAGCAATATGAGCTCTTCAGGCGTCAGTGTAAGTCCATATTGATGTGGTTTTAGATTCTGATCTTTCAAATAGTCGGTGAAGAATCGAAACCGATTAGCGACAATCTGTTCTTCGGCAGTCAAACCAGCTTCTGCCGCGCGCGTGTACTTGTCGACCAGCAGAGGTCCTTCTTCGTGGAGACCCTGCACTATCTTATTGAATTTGAGGTCGTTCTCAGCAGCCTGCTGTCGCATACTTTCCAAGCTCTTTGGATCATAGTTAGCGGCGGCCAATTCACTCTGTAATGGCTGGATCGCGTCATCCAGGTCGCTCATCCGCGCCACCAGGTCCACGTCGGCTTTAGGCGGCTCGAATTCAAATTGGGCGGCAGCGCCTGTAAAGAAGCGATATCTACCGAGCGCAGTCTTCTCTTCCGGCAGAAGCGTCTCCAGCCGTTTGGCAATCGCGTCCTGCTCGATGCGCGCCTTCGTTTCATCGAGAGTATCTGCTTTGCTCATAATGAGCTCCATCAGATCTCTGTCCTTCGTCAACAGCGGCAATAGCAAATCTCGATTGTCCGCCAAGCCGAAACGTTGTTGATAAAAGATGGCCAGTCTGTCGGCCAAGCCAGCGGCCTTGGCCGGATCGGTCTCGCCGGAAGCGAGAATCTTCTTGGTGCCGTAATCCAGTGCTCTGGCCAGATGTCCGCCGGAAGCGAATGCGCCCAAACCGCCATAAAGCTCGTTGCCCCAGAAACCGGAGTGCTTCTCGAGAGAATACTCAGCCAGATTGCGCTTTTGATCGACTATCTGCCTCATGCTTGAGCGCTCGGCATCGCCGGTGGTGGCACCGGTGCTAGAACGGGGAACGCCGTCGCTGCCCTGTCGATTAGTTGGCTCAGATGAAACGCCGGCTGGCGGCCGGGTTTCTCCCGGTTCCTTGAATCCCGGCGCTACTTCTCCGTAGCCTTTGCGCCACGGCTTGCCGTTCTCACCATTTGTACCGGGATTGGGATTGGAGTTTTGCTCCGGATTGCCATTGCGATTTGGTGCGGAGTTGCCGTTTTGCTCTCCACCGGGAACGGTAGGAGCCGGATCGGACGGCGCCGGCACTGTCTCAGCAGCCGGCGGGGCACCGTTGCCTGGCAGTTCAGTCGGATTGGCCGGAGCAGGCGAGACGCCGTTGCCGGGCAGGTCACCGGGATTGGTGGGAGCGGGCGGCAGCACAACCGGTAACTCAGGGGGCGGCGCGGCAGGATCTTCAGCCGTGACAGGCGGCTGCACCTCAGTCGGAGATGGAGCGTGTCCGGCGTCAACTCCGTGCAGACCAGCCTGGTCGGCTAGACTACCCATACCGGCTGCCGGCGGAGCGATATAGCTTTCATCAACCACGATCTCGGGAGCGAGCTCAAGGACTCTTCGCCCACGTACAGGCGGATTGCTGGAGTCAGCTTTACGCTGATAAACTTCTTGCCCCAACTGCGGAGCAACGTCTGCTCTCTCCTTGAGTTGAGAGTTAATATCAGTATCTACGCGCCCAATGGCGCCACCATCACCCATTCTTGCGACCTCCAGCCATAGGTAGCATAGTTGTGCTTAAATTTTTGCCTGCCAGAGCGCAGGGATTACGCCTGGTTTCTGCAATATTAGTTGGCTGGACCGCCCGGGTAAATCCGTGGGAATCCCATTAAGGATGGGAGGATTCCCACGCCAGTCGAGCGGGCGTTAAGGATAGTCAACCGCCTCTGGGACAGAGATTGCGAATCTACGTTAAGTAGCAGCAATGGCCGGTGCATAGCCCGAGCCAGGCATCGCCCAGCCCCTAAGGTGGAGCGTCATTTCCGAAACAAGATAATAGCGGTAGCGACTCATTTAGACTTCGGTATCTCGAGCGGATTGAAGGTTGTGCTGCTCCACTGCTCTTTGATAGTTCTCTGGCACTTTTCTTCCTGCTCCTTCAATATTTGATTGAGCTGTTCGAGATCGGGATTTTTGGGATCCAGCTCGCCGGCCTTGCGAAGAGCGATCTTCGCTTCACCGAGCATGATTGCTGCTGATTCTCCATCCCTTCCACTGCCTGTATTGTTGAATGCTCCCATCTTATTGATCGCCCAGGCGAGATCAATCAGCGCCACGTCCCGACAGAATTTCGCTACATATCTCGGATCGTCGGTCTTTGGGTCAGCGATCGTATTTTTTGCTTGCGTCCTAATCCTGGCCATGTCCTTTTGATGCAGCCGGAATGTGTATTCCTGTACCTCCTTGAGCAGAGCTGGAATGTCATGCCGTCCATAAATCTTATCGAGACTGGAGTCCACGCGTTTCTGGACTTTCTCCAGATCGGCTATTTCGCTCTGCTGAACCTTGGTCCCGCGCACTTCGCCATTGGCGCTTACTTGTTTTGAGGTTTCTTCTTTTGCGCGCTCAAGCTTAGTCCTGGCGGAAACCAGATACTTGAGAGCGCCGCCGCCGAGATCGTAATCACGCCCGGCCAGGATGTAGTCAAATTGCTGATCGTTGCCGCTTACATAAGTGTTGTACAGAGATCGGACGGTCTGCATAACCTTACCGTCGTCAGTACCGCCCTGCCCTTTAGCTACTCTCGACCCTTTATCCAAACGCCCCTCGCCAGCCGCCACCATAAACATGGCTGCGCCGCGGTCGCCGTTCAAAACATCCTTGGAATGATCCCGGGACATCCAGTCGGCGACATAATACTCGAGCACCGTTGAGGTCTGTTTGGCATCGCCCTTAATCTGATGATTATCCAGCTTCTTGAGCTTTTCAATCGTATTGGTCATAGAGCGCTCGGTGCGTTCGGTCTTGTCTGTCTTGAAGAGTTCCCACGCTTGATCGCGCGTTTCGCGCGCGCTCGGTGCTGAAAGGAAATGGCTCCCGGCCTTGCTCACAACCAGCGCGGCTCCCATATAACCCAGACGAGCGGCAAATGTCTCCCGCCGCATCGGGATCGCCGAACCGATGCCCAGAAGGGCCGCATCCAAACCGGTCGGTCTGAGCAACTTGCTCCACTTGGAATTCGTATCGACCGGCAAAGCACGCTCGAGATAACTTCCAGCTACGTTCAAACCAATCATGGCGCCGCCTTTCTTGAACCAGCCGCCGGGCACAGCCATGCCGACCCAAGGGGTGATCGCAGTCAAGTAAGGCGTGGTTCCCCGGTGCGAATCCCAGACCGACTTACCGTAAAGGGCGTTGTCGATGCGGTCGGAAAGAAAGTCAGCGGCAACGTATGCAGCCATCCCTCTTGCGAAGTTAGAGAAATGCCCATTAACTTCTGCGCCACCAGAAGCGGTGCGCTTGAACCAGGTTGTCGCCGCGTGCGCATCGCCTTTCGCCGAACTGGCCAATGCCTTTTCGATGTCGGCGGCACGAGCAATTACGGCCGCCTCTTCAGCGGTCAGAACGCCGGCGTGCGGCAGCGCGCCGCTCTGTCCTCCGGTCTTCAAATAGCCATACTTTTTCCAGCGGCTTATCTCATCGGGTGTAAGCACGGTTTCGATCGGAACCTGCTCCGTCAGGGGAATCGCGCCAAGCAGTCTTGTTCTGGTCGGTCTTCCTTCAATTTTGACCAGCAGCTCAGCCATCTCGTCTTTCATGCCGTCGGCAAGCGCTTTCATCCTGGTGGCAATCACTTCTCTCTCGGCGATCAATGCTTGCCGATTCGGCGATTGCCAGGGGTCTACCAGCTCGATTCGATTGGCGACCGCCTGACGCCTGGCCACCAGCTTGGCCTCATCAGCATCCAATACCACTCCGCCGGGTATCTCTCCAGCGGCGCCACTCTTCAAGTAGTTGTAGCGAGCGATCAAGTTCTTCTCGGCTTGCGTCATGAAATTCTCAACCGGCTGCGCAAGCTTCGTCTCCAGCGGTTCAATTTGCCTCTTCAAGCGCTGCACTGTCGCATCAAGGTCCATCGAGAGACGCTGGTGCTCGACGAGCAGACCAGGCAACTCGGCTTGGCGAGTGATAAACGGCTCCATCCGTAAAATGTCGCCTTTGATCTGCTGCCTGACCGTAACCAACCCACTTTCTTCACCGATCAAGACGGCGTTGAATTCCCGGGCACTCTTAGTTGCATCGGCCGCGAATTCTCTAAAGAATCGATAACGATTCATCGCAATCTTTTCGGCATCGGAAAGTGCGCCTTCACCCGCTCTCATGTATTTTTCGAGGGCCGGTCTGCCGGTTGGCTCGAGATTGTCCAGCAATTTTTTCACTTGCGCGCTATCGCGCAAAATGAGCTGCTCTTCAGTCGAGAGAATCACTCCGTAATCTGCCGGCTTGCGATTCGGGTTGTCTAGATAGTCTTTGAAGAACTGATACTTCTTGCCAGAAAACAGCTCTTCCGTCGATACAGCAGCCTGTCCGGCCCGTTCGAATTTATCCAGCACCGGCTGTCCAGCCTTTTCCGCCTGCTCGATTACCGGTTTGAGTCTCGCTTCTATATCGCGGTCCAGAGTGGTCAGTCGATTCCATTCAATTGGATCGTGCGCCAACTTGTCCCGGTGTAATTCGTCAATTTTGACAGCCAGATCAACCAATCGCTTGCGCAGTTGATCATCGGCGGCGTCAGGAACGTACTGCAAACCTGCCGGCGGATTCTGCCCGTTCAAGTATGCATACCGGCCGAGCGCTTCTCGCTCGACGGCGGTCAAACTGTTGAGCCGGCGCACCGCCGCTTCTTGCTCGGCCCGTTGCACCACGGTCGATAGCGTGTCAGCCTTGGTTCTCAAGGCATCGGCTACATTTCTCTCCCGCTCAAACAAGGGTGCCAGAGCACTTTCAGCTCCAACCAAGCCATGGTGGCGTTGATAAATGGCCGCTCCTTGCTCCAATAGATTGAAAATTCTGAATCGGCTCGGCTCGGTGTTGGCCAGATAGCTCTTGGTGCCATAATCAAGCGCACGGGCCAGCGGACCACCACCGAGCATAGCGCCACTGCCAGCAATCAGTGCGTTTCCCCAAAATCCGGAAGCGGGGTCCAGCTGTCTTTCCACCAGCGGTGCCAGCCGGTTGATGCTCGCTCTCATATCTGGTGCCTGGCCATTGCCCTTGCCCGCTTCGACTTTGGCCGGTTCGGCAGGAGGCTCGGCGTCGATGCCGCCACGCTTTTGATGGGGCGGCACTTCCTGCTTCCGGAAAAATCCGGGAGCAGGCTTTTCATTAAATGGATGAGCTCGCCAGTCTTTCTTCGGCGGATTCAACGGATCGCCGCCCGCAGGAGGATTAGCTTCCGGCGCACCGGAAGGACCTTGCAAATCTTTTGAAATCCCCAGCAAGCTGCCCTTTTTAGGGGGTGGAGCATCTCCCGGTCTGGCGGCCGGGACAGGCACCCCTGGCACACCCATGCCAGCCGGTCTGACTGGCTCGGCCGGCACGCCTTGCTGACCGTTTTGACCGCGAAAGAAGATCGGCGCTACTTCTTGCGCTTTATGTTGCAGGCCGTCTCTGGCCTCTGCTTGAAGTTTAGGAATTGCCTGTTCTAAGGAGCTGTGAGTATCATTCTTAAAATCACGCTCGCTTGCACGGTCGCCCATATATCTCTCTCCAGTGCTGCCGCAGAGTCTTTTAATTGCGTATATCCAGCCTTGAGAGGTCGGAAGGGAGATACCGCCTCAAGAGTTTATGTTAGTCCAAACTTAACCTCGATGAAATCCGTACAATTCCCAATCTGATCGTAATTTCCCCACCATTTTCACAACTTATCTTTACACTGCCGACAATCGATGGCTCAAAGTAAAACTACCTTTCAGCAGGCAGTGCCGCGCGTACAGATAGAGCTATCCAGAAAGAGGTAAACAGCTCAATGGAAAGTACAACGCAAGACCAAGGTGCCGCACGCAAGTCGACTTATGCCGACAGGCTCACGAAAGAGATGGCAGCTCGCAAGCCGGAAGCCGGGTTGGCGGCTATGCTGTCAAAATTAAATCCGTTCGCTATCGTAACAGCCAACAAGTAACCAATTGAAGTTCCGGCATTGATTAAGAAGCAGCGCCGCTGTTGAGGTAATAGCGACTGTGAGCGGCCGCAGGCTGGCCGTTGTACTTGGCGCCAGGCTTCTCGTTATAGGCGATGGCGCACTCGGCGGTGCGAGTGAAGACCATTTGAGCGATCGCCATACCGGCATGCAGCCGGACCGGTCGATTGCCGACGTTGACGATCTCGAGAGTGATTTGTGCAGGCGGATGGCTGAAGCCGGCATCAATGAAACCGGCCGTGACGTGAACCATCACTCCAAGACGGGCCAAGCTGGACTTTCCAGTTAACTGACCGACGATATCGCGCGGCAGACATACTCGCTCGAGCGTTGCTCCCAGCACAAATTGCCCCGGTTTAACAACGATGCTTTCTTCGACGACATGAATCAAGCCTTGCAGAACACTTTGCGAATCATAAGGGTCGATGATTTCGGCTCCGCCATCGTGCCAGGAGAAGCGGTCGGAGAGCCGAACATCGTAAGAGTTCGGTTGTATCAAGGACTGACAGTACGGCTCCAGGATAAGCTTGCCTTGCGAAACTGCTTCGCGTATCTCGTGATCCACAAGAATGGACATTGTCCTTTTAACTCCTTGCCGTCCCAAGCATTCTAAGGGCAGCGCATGAACCTCAAGTGAGGCTTCGAGGGCGTTCTTAGTTCAGCACTTAGTATAACCGCAGCTATGACACATATGACAAGCTTCAAAGTGGCTGAAAGAAGCGCCCCGGCTGCCGCATTCCGGACATGAGAGAGAATTTCTCGAAGCGGAGCCGGTCGCTGTTTGGTCTTGGTCAATCGGCTGTCTTTGGCTAAATTTGTCCTTATGCTTTGCGTCGGACCAAAGATTGTCTTGATGCTGACGGTCAGGGCAGGCTGGCTGTGCCATGAAAGCGTCTTGGCCAGCCGCTTCAATTAGCGATAAGGACGGAGCAGACAGGCGTGCCTTGGCAGCTCCGTCCGCCCGTAACGTCGACTGCCCGCTGCCGCGATGAACCTTCAAGGGTCGTGCTTGGCGAGCGTAAGCGACTTGGTCGCCCCCAGCGTCAGAGGTCGGGGGACTCATCGAAGTCCCCGCATTGCTGGCAGATACTGCTTTTTTTAGCGGATCCGTGCGGCCGATATTGAGAACCTGAGTGCTTCGGCTGGTGTCTCGATAAACTGTAATTCCCTTCAATCCCCACTCGTAGGCTCTCAAATAAGCCTCTCGCACATTGTCGGGACCGGCTTGCGCCGGCAAATTGATCGTTTTAGAAACGGCGCAATCGGTGTGCTTCTGGAATGCCGCTTGCATTCTCACGTGCCAGACAGGTTCGATATCATGAGCACAGACAAAGAGCTGTTTGAGATCGGCTGGAATGCCTTCGACATGGCGTACCGATCCCTGCTCGGCTACTATCCGCATCAACTCATCGCTGTAGAACCCGCGCTCTCGGGCGGCTTTCTCAAATAACGGATTGACATCAACCAGCTCTTCACCACCCATTACTCTTCTGACGAAAGAAACCGCAAAGAGCGGCTCGATGCCGGAGCTAGTGCCAGCGATGATCGAGATGGTGCCGGTCGGAGCGATAGTTGTAACCGTGGCGTTGCGGAGAGGGAGCTTTTGTTGTCCCCAGGTGCTGTAAGGCCAGTTGGGAAATACTCCGCGCTCCGCAGCGAGCTGACCGGATGCAGCATGAGCCCGTCGATTAACGAAACTCATTACGGTCTCAGCCAGCTCGACAGCCTGATTTGAATCGTAAGCAACAGCCAGCTTGATCAGCGCCTCGGCCCATCCCATCACCCCTAGTCCGATCCGGCGATTGTTGAGCGCTACTTCGGAGATAAACGGCAAAGGATAACAGTTAGCTTCAACCACATCATCGAGAAAACGTACACTCAGATCAATTGTCTGACCTAACGCCTCCCAGTCGAACTGGTGTGACGACTCGCAGGCAAACGCCGCCAGATTGACTGAACCTAGATTGCAGGCATCACCGGGACCGAGCGGCTGCTCACCGCAAGGGTTCGTTGCCTCGATATCTTCAGTGCCGGGGATCGGCTGTCCGTTCTGCCCGATTGTTTGCACGAGCGGATCGCCGGCGTTGATGCGGTCGATAAACACAATTCCCGGCTCTCCGGTGGCATGTGCATTCTCAATAATTTTGTCGAACAAGGAGCGAGCTCGTACGGTACGAACGGGCTTGCCATTGCGCGGGTTGACCAAACAGAAATCGAGATCGTCTTTTACGGCCGCCATGAACTTGTCGGTGACTGCAACCGAAATATTGAAGTTGTTGAGCCGCGTCGTATCCCGTTTGCAAGAGATGAATTCCTCAATGTCCGGATGGTCGACGTTAAGCATTCCCATATTGGCACCACGGCGAGTACCGCCCTGCCGAATCGCCTCAGTTGCAGCATCGTAGACGGTCATGAAACTGACCGGACCGGAGGCGACTCCAGTGGTGGTGGCAACCCGATCCCGCGCCGGTCTCAGCCTGCTAAAGGAAAAGCCTGTGCCTCCTCCGGTTTGATGAATCAAGGCAGCGTTCTTGCAAGTCTCGAAAATCCCCTCCAGGGAATCGGGCACCGGCAAGACGAAACAAGCAGACAGCTGCCCGCGCTTCTTTCCGGCGTTCATCAAGGTAGGCGAATTAGGCATGAAGCGACATTCAATCATGGCGTCGTAAAAACGCTTCTCAAGTGCATTTACCGCCTGCTGGTCGCCGCCGAATTTGAGCTCGGCGGACGCGACACCACGAGCTACTCTTGCGAAAAGCTGCTCGGGACTTTCATTCAAATCCCCCTGCGCATCCCGCATTTGATATCGTTTCTCAAGCACTCTGAGCGCGTTTTTGGAAAACATCGCCGGGACTCCATCCATCCTCGATCGAAATTGGATCGCCATTTTAGCTTTCAGTTCTACTGAAAACAGTATACCATCTTTTGTATGGCACTACATATAGCGTATATTATACACAGCCATCCCACCGGTAGTGTGGTGCTTTGCTTTCCATGTAGAAAGATTGCCAAGAGACGAGCCGGGTCAAATTTAAGGCCGCCTAATCTCTGCGCAAGGCAGTCTGACCGGCGCCGTTTTGAAAGGAGCTAAATGCTCAAGTTGAGATTCGAGCTATGGCCAGGGAATGCCTTCGCTTGCGGATTGATATAAGTCGCAGCGAAATTGACGGCAGTGGCAGCCTCAGCGGCACCGGTAGCGATCAACTTCAACTTGGCCGGATGGGTGGCGATATCGCCGGCGGCATAAATGCCTGGCAGATTTGTCTCCATCTTCTCGTTGACGATTAGCGCATTAGCTTCCATTGACAATCCCCATGTCTTGAGGAAGTCCAGGTTAATCACAAAGCCGAGGCAGATGAGGATGGTATCGACATCCAGATTTTCTTCCTTGCCGGTTCGATTGTCGAAAACGGTCGCGCCATCAACTTGATTGGTGCCGAAAATCTGCTTGAGCTCGTAAAACGTTTTGACATCAACGCCGTTGTGCTTCATCTCATCGACTGATGTTTGCACCGCCCGAAATTGATCGCGCCGGTGAATCAACGTCACTGACGTCGATAGGTGCGAAAACTCGTTAGCCCAGTCGACTGCGGAATCACCGCCACCAATAATGAGCACTTTTTTGTCCCGAAACTTCTCTTTGTTCTTGACCGCGTAAAAGATGTTTATATCTTCAAGCCCGCGATTGTGGTCGATATCGAGCTTCTTCGGCACACAGGCACCAGCTCCCAGCGCCAGCAAAACCGCTTTGGTGTAATGCTCGGGATTCTTATCCGTCACCACTTTGAGGGTCGTCTCATCAACCCGATCGATGGTAGCGACCTTCTCACCCAAGCAGAAGGCCGGCTTGAACAGAGCAGCTTGCATTCCAAGATTTTTCGCCAGATCCTTGGCAAGAATTTTCGGATGGCCCGCCACATCGTATACATATTTTTCTGGATAAAGTGCCGTCAGTTGACCGCCTAACTCGGGCAGGACGTCAATGACTTTCGTCTTTAGTCCACGAAGACCGCTGTAAAAGGCACCAAATAATCCGGTCGGCCCACCACCCACGATGGTAATGTCGTAAACATCCATTATTCGAACAGAGTCTCCAGCAGCTTGAAGATAGCCAAGCGGTTATTGTAATACACTCCCGCCAGTTGTTTCCGGTCTACGGCCTAATGAACGACGCAAAATGCAACATCTGCAAACGTTTAAAGCGGTCGACTTCCGGAGCCAATCGGCGAGTTACCAATATTTGAGACGTCAAAAGCCGGATGTACTGCCGCACGCCTATAAAACTTAATAAAGTTCCGACACAGCAGCTGACCGGACCGAAACTTCTTGAGTCAATCGACAACCCTGTTCGAGCCGCAGCAGAAGGCGCTCAAGCTCCTGCGAACAGGCCATGAAGTATAGAGAGTTCGGCAGCAGCGGCATGAAGGTTTCGGAGGTCGGATTCGGAGCCTGGGCAATTGGCGGCAACGAGCACGGAAACAGCTACGGACCAACCGAGGACAAAATCTCACTGGAAGCAATCGCTAAAGCGATTGACTGCGGCTGCAATTTTTTCGATACAGCCGATGTCTACGGTTTTGGACATAGTGAAGAGCTCCTCGGTAAGGCAGTAAAGTCCCAGCGAGACAAAGTGCTGATTGCGACCAAAGCGGGCGGCGACTTCTATCGCGGCGCCGGCAGGCAGAACTTCAGCGAGCAATATATTAGATTCGCACTCGACAAGAGTCTCGAGCGCTTGAAGACCGACTACGTTGATGTCTACCAGCTCCACAATCCACCGCTCAAACTAATCGAGCAAGCGGCTACCTACGCGATCCTTCAAGAGTTGAAGCGCGAAGGAAAGATCAGAGCCTGGGGTATCTCCATCTTCGACCCGGTCGAAGGGTTGTCGGCGCTGAAAGTGGGTCGCCCCGACTGCTTGCAAGTGGTCTACAACCTGTTCACCCAGAAGCCGTCCGAAGAGTTGCTACCCCGCGCCCGGCAGGCCGGTTGCGCGATCATTGCCAGAGAACCGCTTGCCAATGGGTTTCTGACCGGCAAGTACAACAGCGACAGCACCTTTGCAATTGGTGATATCAGAAGAGATTGGCCTGCATCTTACGTTCAGGCGCGCATTCTCGCCACCGAGCGACTGCGCGCCAGCTTAAGAGGTACGACATTGACTCTGGCGCAATTAGCGCTCAAATTCACTTTAGCCGACGAATCGGTTTCGGTCGTCATCCCGGGCATCAAAACGGCTGAACAGGCGCAAGAGAACCTGGCGGCTTCCGATGCTGCCGACTTGATTCAATCCGAACTAGCCTTGCTCGATGAGTTGCACAAAAGCAACTTCGGGCTCACCTGAAAGACGATTCTGCTCTTCAATTGCCATCCCAGACAGCGTCAATTAGCGACTGGTGATTGTCTTTACTCGCACGCCGTCACCATTGTGAATCGGCACCATATAAGCACCGGACCCAGAAGTTGCGACAGGGTGAAAGGAAGGGCCGACGGAAGTATGGTCAGGCATAGTGCGCAGATTGGCGGCCGAACCAAACAGCGGGTGATAACCGGGCTGTGGTTGCACGGGCCGCTCAGAGGGACCGCGGTTGACGACAGCGGCAACCGAAGCTCCGGAGCCAGCCGGACTTGCCGTTGCTTCGTCGCCCGACTTCGGCACATAAACCATGCCCATTGTAGAGCCGGTTCTGATCGGCATCGCGTGCCGGATGCCGGCTACCAGCTGGCGATCGGCGTGCGCGGTAGAAGAGTACCCACCCTTGTTGCCGAGCACCTGATTGGCATAAGGCTCGTGATGGCGCACCCAGTAGATTACCCCCAGCCAGG
Source organism: Candidatus Obscuribacterales bacterium (assembly GCA_020050835.1). Lineage (GTDB taxonomy): Bacteria > Cyanobacteriota > Vampirovibrionia > Obscuribacterales > Obscuribacteraceae > JAGVKB01. The sequence continues at coordinate 110,920 of JAGVKB010000154.1, forward strand.
CGGTGAAACCTGCGAAGAGCAAAAGAAACATAGTATTTGGCGTCACGTTAATACCCTGGAAGATATCGGTGAGCTTAATAGCCTGCAGAGAGCCCGCCCAGTTTCCTGGACCGGGCGACGACTGGTGATGAGCCTGGTGACCGTGCTCGCCGTGATGCTCGTGATCCAGCCCCAACAAGTGAGAGAGGAAGCTGTGATTGTGATGTCCGTGATTCAAACCGAGCGAGTGCGAAAGCCCCTGACCGTCGCCACCATGACCAGCATGCAAATGCCCGCCGTGCTGTCCCTGATGACCCATGTCGCTCATAGCTAGCCCTCTTGCCGGAAGCTTATGACAACCCAATCCCAAGATTATTCTATATAACTACAGATGAGTGTAAAGAGCCGCGACGGTCTTCAGTGGGAATCACCACATTTCTTTATTTTTATACACACGCCGGAGCCAGACTGCCTGAGCGAGCCTTTCCCAGCATGGTAATTCGTGTGGCGCTGTCGGGTTGGCTAAAGCGAGCTGCTCGTTGAGCCCGGGACGAGTCCTTAGGCGGTCTCGACTCCTTCCAACTTGGCCACTTGCACCCTCAAGGCTTCAACTGTTCTTGGAATCTCGAAAAGGGCCGGCAGCTTCTCTTCGATCGAAGTGATATGCCTGGTCATTTCAATTGATTTTTCCATCAGCCGAATGAGAATCTGCTGCGTGGCGATCAGCTGCCTCTGGTTCTCAATCAACTGATTGGCAATCGTCGCAGTCTCGACTCGTTGATCGACCGAAAAGGTGATCAATTGCGAGAAGCGATCGATCAGTTTTTCGATCTGAGCCCCGTTAACTGCTTCACCAGCGACGGTGGCATCGGCCGATCCGGATTTATCCGTCTGCGACGCCCCTTCAAAAAAAGTTTCGAAACCCTCGAGCCCGAGATTGGACTCCACCTTTTCTACAGGTTTACGCTTTGGTTCAGGCATCGGTATTCCTCGCAAATAGCCCGCGCTTACTACGCGAATGGCCCCCGTCCGTGGTGGCGCTCTTAAGAATTATAACTAATGCGATCAAATAGGCAAGTGCAAACAGCATCTAATCGACGAAAAAAATCGAATTTGTCGAAATCTAATTCTCGGCGACGATTTCGCCACGTTTCAACGTCATAGATACGGGATTCCAGCCCAGGTTATACGGAATCTCCTCAAGCTGTCCGACCGCAAAGATTACGATATCGGCCTGAAAACCAGGACGGATCTGCCCTAGTCGATCGCCACGACCGACAGCGTAAGCAGCGTTGATTGTGAGCGCCGTCAGAGCCTCTTCCGGCGTCATCCTCAAATGCATGCACGAAAGGCCCCAGATTAGCGGCAGCGAGAATATGTGGCACGAACCAGGATTGAAATCAGATCCCAAAGCAACGGCCGCACCACTGTCGATCAATTTGCGAGCAGGCGCGTGTTCGCTCAAATTCAAGAAGAAGGAGGTGCCAGGCAAGAGCACGGCCACTGTATCGGATTGAGCCAGCAGAGCTATTTCCGCATCACTGACATTGAGCAAATGATCGGCGCTGGCGGCTTTCAGCTCGACGGCAAGACTGGTGGCGCCCAGGTTGGCAAACTCGTCGGCATGAACCTTCGGCTTGAGTCCCAATTTCGCACCGGCTTCAAGGATTCGCCTGGTCTCATCGACCGTGAAATAGCCCTGATCGCAGAAAACATCATTGAATAAATCTCGGAGCCGGCCTTCGGAATCGGCCAGGTATTGGCGGGCTACTTGCGGCAGCATGGTTGTGATGATCTGGTCGACATAGGTGGCGCGGTCGCATTCCGGTGGAACCGCATGGGCCGGCATAAAGGTCGGCACCAGTTCAACCGGCTGCAGCGCCGACAGCTGGACGACAGCTTCGAGCATGCGCAATTCGCTTTCGAGATCCAATCCATAACCTGTCTTCACTTCACAAGTGGTGGTGCCCGTATGCAGCATATTCTTCAGCCGCGACTTCCCCAACCGGACCAGTTCGGGCAAACTCGCCGACCGTGTCGCTTTCATGCTCGCTACAATGCCACCGCCGGCTGCTGCGATCTCCAGATACTTTTTGCCCTGGCACCGCATGATGAACTCGTTTGCGCGATTGCCGGCGAAGATCAGATGAGTATGAGGGTCCACCAGGCCTGGTGTCACTAGCTTTCCGGTGGCATCGACCAAAACAGTATTATCAGTCGGGCGAAACTCCGCCAGCACCGATTGGGCCGGTCCGGCAGCGACAATGGCGCCAGCGCGGATGGCGACGGCAGCATCCTTCACGCGTCTCAGTTCGCCCATCTGCTTGCCATGGGCTGAACCAGAGTCGACGTACGGTGTTGCGAGTTCGCCTACCGGATGGATCAGTACGTCTATTGATGAATCGCGACTTGCTGACATCGTGTGAATTATACCGTCTCCGAGCGCACCGCGAGCCGGAATTCACCATGAGAAAAGGGCGGCGACACCGGACTACCTAACTCGAAAGTCCGGCACGGCTATCTCGGTCATACATACAGAAAGCTTGATTCGCCAGAAGTTCATCTGCGCTCCCCCACCCCGAAGGCGTATGCATAAGCCGGCGATTCGATATCGCATCCGTTCCCGCAACTGATACCACTGGCAGTGCAATCCTACGCCGCCTTGCGTAACCAGGGACTTCAATCGCCGGTCGGATTGTTGACTCGAATTGAGGACAGCAGATTAATCAGGCGCTTCTGCACATCGACGCCGGATCGTCGAATTGTCCCATGGCGGTACATTTGTTCAGAAACTCGCAGCGGGCACAGAGTTGATTGCGATGCGGCGCGAAGTCGGACGGATCTTTCATCTCGTCGACGGTCTTGACCAACTCCGGCCAATGCAAGCGATACAGGCTCTCGTCGAGAACGTAGCTCGCCGGCATAACACCATTGGGTCCGAGCCGGGCAAATGTCATCACCAGCTGCTCGAAAGGCCAGCGGCAATGGAGCCGTTCTGCCAGAAACTGTCTCACTTGAATGGACGGTGACGGCCAGGCTGGATTGAGCGGTTTAAGTGGATTGACGTGGAAATCCACAAACTCCATCTTCTTCTCACGCGGATACCACAAGATAAGGTCGAATGTGTCCTCTAGGTAGACGCGATCGTGCGGAATACGCGCGCGCACCTTCAAACTCACGCCCACTATCTGCGCACCTTCCGGCTTATAGGGGGCGTTGACATAATGAATCAGACACTTATAGACGAACAAGAATGCCTTCACTCCCTCATCCGGGCCGATCTTATCGACCGGCCAGTGCTGCCCCATAAACTTTTGAACCTGATTGACCGTAGTGATTCGGCCGCGATTGATCTCTGCCAAGGCTTTGAGAAGAAACCGCTTACAAATACTGCTTGTCGGCTCTGAGCGCTCCTCCGGTTTCAGAAAAGCAAGTTGATACGCCCTCCGGCAAACTCGGAACGTCTCAATCATAGGAGGAGTAAGCAAAGTCCTATCCATTTCGGACCCCCTTTCGAAATTACCGTACTTTTGTATGTCATACTAATATATAGTATGACATCTGGGCCAGTCAAATAAAAAGTGAGCACCCAATCTCTAATTTCTATCTTTCCCGCACTCGACAGACCGAAACCGGCTTGACATCAACATTTCAGCAGACATATCCGCTACGAGCCCAAACAGATTCAGCACCAGCAGGCACTTGCATATACTCGAAGCGAGTGGAGCCGGAGCAAGCACCAGCTCCAGACCTGGACGGACAGGCTGGTTAGCAGCATGCCTACAACAAGATTGCATTCCTTTATATGAAGATGACGAGATCTAAAGATGGCTGGGTCAAAGTAGACCGCCCGGAAAAGAAGCAGCCATTCATGCGATTTTCCGAGATAATTAAGGCTCAATCGAACCTTTATGCGCCAACAACGTATATAGAATTGGGGGGGTTCGTTCAAAGTCATGTCACTCTATAGCGCGAAAGACACTCACACCTTGCAATCAGTTTTGACGGTCTCGGAGTTGACCGCGCAGATTCGCGTCTTGCTGGAGGATGTCTTCGACCGAATTTCAGTCGTCGGTGAAATCAGCAACGCCAAAGTTTATCCGTCCGGGCACTGGTACTTTTCGCTCAAAGACAAAGATGCCACCATTCCCTGCGTCTGCTTCAAGAATGCCAATCAGCAGATCAAATTCGAGCTCGAAGACGGGCTGATGGTGGTGGCACGCGGCAAATTGTCCGTTTATCCGCCGCGCGGCGCCTATCAAATGATAGTAACAGCGCTCGAACCAGTCGGGATTGGAGAATGGCAGTTGGCCTTCGAGCAATTGCGCACGAAGCTAGAGGCGGAAGGCTTGCTTGACCCGCTCAAAAAACGACCGATTCCGCTCTTTCCTCGTAAAGTAGGTGTGGTTACCTCTCTAGCCGGCGCAGCACTTAGAGACATACTGAGTGCGCTCAAACGCAGGAATCGCAACGTCAACGTCGTGATCAGCCCAGCCAAGGTGCAGGGCGAAGGCTCTGCCGAAGAGATTGCACAAGCGATCGCTTATCTGCAGGCTCTCTGCGATCTCGACGTGATTTTGGTGGCTCGGGGCGGCGGATCGATTGAGGATTTGTGGTCGTTCAATACAGAGATAGTGGCACGCGCAGTTGCAAGTTCAGCCATCCCAATCATTTCAGGAGTCGGTCATGAAACCGACGTGACCATCTGCGATCTTGTGGCCGACTTGCGCGCACCGACACCAACTGCGGCCGCCGAGCTTGTTGCTGGCGGGCATGCCGAACTGCTCGAGCGTTGGTCCAATCTTTCCAGGCGCCTGACCGAAAGCATCGAGCACCGGCTTGCCGACGCGCACAGAGCGGTCGAACGGCTGGATCCGACCAGCTCTCTTTTGCGCTACCAGGAGAGATTGCAGCGATTCTCGTTGCGCCTGACCAATTACCAGGAGCGCATGCTTCGCTCGATATCCGCTCGCCTGAGCAACTGCGAGCATCGCTGGCATCAGAACCACGAGAAGCTGCTGGCTCTTGGACCGCTCAACGTTTTAGCGCGCGGGTTTGCCATTCTTCGCAAAGGTGACGGCACAGTCGTGCGCGACAGCTCTCAAATTGTCGCGGGCGAAACGCTCGAAGCAATGCTTTACAACGGCAAGCTCAAGGTTCGCGTCGAATCCGCCGAAGACCAGTGGTATTGAAGGGAAAGGAGACCAGCAAATGACTCAAGGTGCACCACAATCAAACTCTCAGTCGCTCGATTTTGAAGCGACCCTGGCTGAGTTGGAGAGAGTCGTCACCGAACTCGATGGCGAGATCAAGCTCGACCGGGCGCTTGAATTGTTCGATCGCGGCATGAAGCTAAGCACAATCTGCCAGACCTTCTTGCGAAGCGCCGAACAAAAGATTGAGGTCTTGAAAAGAAGCGCAGATGGTGAGCTTATCCAGGAACCATTCGTCGAGGTAAACGAAGAGGTTTCGGCATCCTGACCTGACGACGGACAACCGGCGGCAGAAAGCTGCCGCATCAAACTTCGCATACCGGCCTGACAGCTCGACGCAGTTAAGCGAGCGGCGATTGAATGAGCGCAACTTACGGGCGCTCAAGCCGGCGCGACTTCCACCAGAAACTCAGCATGAACTTCCGGAGTAATCTTCACGAGCGCTTTGAAAGTGCCAAGCGCACCGATGTCTTCACTGGTCTTGATCAACCTCTTGTCGAGATCTACGTCAAGCCCTTTCTTGAGCTCCTGAGCGATCTCCTTATTGGTGACCTTACCGTAAAGCTTGCCGCCTTCGCCGGCTTTCGCTTGAATCTTAAGCGTGCCCAGAGCTGTAATCTTCTCTGCCAGCTCCACGGCAACCTGATGCGCTTGTTCAGCCTTTTTCTTCAGCGCTTCGAGATCCTCTTCACGCTTCTTGAGCGTGCCGCCCGTGGCCAGCACAGCAAGTTTGCGCGGCTGTAAAAAATTGCGGTAGAAACCTGGCGCGGTTTCCACTACATCGCCGGCTTTGCCCAGCTTCTGAACGTTCTGCTGCAGTATGACCTTCATGACATCCCTCGGATATACATCAAATAGATTAGACAATTTACCATGCGAGCCCCACCTGACTCGCATCTCTGCAAGGTTCTTTAAGCATATATAGCAATCGATGGCTATTCCATCTTTTCCCGGAACATACCGCGGACGCCGGAAGGATCAGCCGAAAAGCCAAATTTCCGGTAAAAACCGTCCCGACCGGGATCAGCATAAAGCGTTACGAGCGGAATGTTATATGAGTCCAACTCTTTCAAGAGCTCATCCATCAAAAGCGAGCCGATGCCCTGACGCTGGTGGCTGGGACGGACAGCAACATCCCAGATAGTGGCATTGAACACTTTGTCGCCGGTGGCTCGGGCAAAGCCAATTAGAATGCCATTTTCCCAGGCGCTCACGACCGCGAGACTGTTGGCGAGCGCTCTGGAGATGAGCGATGATTCCCGCCGACTCCAGCCAACCGAAGCACACAAGTCCTGCACGGCGGCCGGTGAGATGTTCTTCTCATGCGTGAAGGCCAGCCCCTCGGGCCAGGCGTCTTTGCCGCCGTCCTGCTTCTTCCAGATACCCGATAGAACCATGGTCTCAGCTCCAGAACCAGTTGCTCCGACGCCAACTATTCGTGAATGACAACCGGGTTGATTAGAATCAACGTCATGTTACGTCTGCCGCTCCAAGAGAGTTACCGATTCGATATGGTAAGTCTGAGGAAACATATCAACCGGCTGAATTTGCTTAGTTTTATACCCATTTCTGCCAAAAAACTTCAAGTCTCGGGCGAGTGTGGCCGGATTGCAACTGACGTAAACGATGCGCTCAACGGCAAGTTTCACAATGCTTTCCAGCGATTCCTGAGACAAACCCTTCCGGGGCGGGTCGACAACCAGAACATCGGGGACCAATCCTTCACTTAGGAGTTGTGGAAAGACCGACTCGACCATACCCAGCCGGAAATCGACGTTTTCAATCCGATTCAGCTCAAGATTCAAGAGTCCGTCGTCGACAGCGGCCGGATGCTCCTCAACGGCGATCACCTGTCGCGCTATCGGCGCCAACCAAAGCGCGATCGCGCCAACACCAGCATAAGCATCTACTACCAATGGCAGTTCAGTCTTAAATCTTGCCGGCTGTGCCATGACCGCATCGAGGATCTGCTCCATCAGCTTAACGGTCTGGGCCGTGTTTACCTGAAAGAAGCTGGTTGGCGAAAGCTTGAACTCCATGCCCTGCCTTAAGCGCACCGGCAGATCGCTGCGGTCTGTCGCGATTTTTTCTATAACGTATGGCTGCCCGGCAAGTGAAATAGTGATATCGCCCATAATGCGATTGCCCTCATGCGGGTTGTAGTTAAGACAGACCCCGGCAATCTCCGGCACTTTCTCCATAAGCGCTTGGGCAATCTCCGTCATCTTAAGCAGATCTACAGGACTGGCCGGTCTTTGCTTGACTCGTTGGCTCGGCACTTGCTCCGGCGCTGAGTTGACCACGAGCGTCACAAGGATGGCTCTGCGATCGAATGAATACCGCGCTGCAATGTGCCGGAGCAAGCCGGTTCTAGTCGTTTCGTCGTAAGCTTCGATGCTGTGCTTTTCGCAGAAGGTCTTAACCGCCTCGAGCAGACGATCGAGCGGCTCAGGCTGCACCGGACAATGTTTGATGTTGACCAGCTCATGCGAGTCCTGTTTGTAATAGCCAGCCAGCAAGCGCTCGGAGCCCCTGGGATGCTGAACGGGGAATTGCACTTTGTTTCGATAGAACAATGGACCTTCCGCACCGATCGCCGGTTTGACGAGTTGGGGATCGAGACCGGCAAGGTGCTTGAGAGTCTGTTGAAGTATCCTTTCTTTCGCTTTCAGCTGGCTCCGATACTCGATATGCTGCCATTGGCACCCGCCACAAACTTTGAAAAGCTTGCAGGGCGGCTCGACTCGCTCTGGCGAAGCATCCAAAACTCTGAGCAGCCGCCCCCTGGCAAAATCCTTGCGAACATCGAACACTTGCAATTCAACCCGATCGCCGACCGCAACTCGACTGATGAAGATTGGCATCCCGCGCTCGCGCGTGACACCATCTCCGCCTGGTGCAAGTGATTCGACGGTGGCCAGGACAATCTCACCCTTTTTGAGTTGTCCGCTCGTTTTTTCCTTACCTGTCAATGCGAATCAATCCTCTTTTTCATCTTCGGGCAGTCCGAGCATCTGCTCCAACTTACCCAGCTTTGTATTCAAGGTAGCCCGGTTGCCGCTTGCTGCCAAACCTTCAAACTCACCAAGCAAACGCAGATAACGGTTGACCGGTTTACCCGTGTCACGCAGTTCGGCTACTTTGCGCGCCGCTCTCAAGCGTCGGTTGTACATCAATCCTTCGGCCGGAGCCAGTTCACCAAGCGGCTGCAGAACGAGGTCGTCACCCCGCGGGCTCGCAACGCTCCCTTCCGGCTCGACCTTACTAAAGTGCTCTGCCTGCTCCTTTACTTTATCTTGAAGCACCTTTAAACGGCTTGCCACCCCATCTTGATCGCCTTGCCGCACCTTATCTTCAATCCGAAAGAACTGCGCCAGAAGCGGACCGGCACCAGCGCCCTTACTCTTCAAAGCCGTAATTTCGGAAAGCAGCTGCGCACGCTCTTGCCGATATGCCCCTGGAATAACCTCCAACGTCCCGCTGATCTCCTTGTAACTGAGTCCTTTTAAGCGCGCCACCGGGTTTACGCGCCCATTCACCAGTTCGATTCCTGACAGCAAGCTGTCTTGGCCAATCTGGCGATTAGCAAACGCTTTTACATCAGCCTCATGTACAGTCACCTGACGATACTTGTTCGTATTGCTGCGATCGAAGAAGACCACCTTTACCTTTGCGATCGCACACGGGTAAGCATCTATCACCTTCCTGGCGATCAAGGCAGCATCGATCTTGCAATCACGGTCTGTCGCTTTCGGATTCCGAACCGTTGTAATGTCGACTTCTCGTTCGTTGTCGAGTACTTCCGAACGTACTTCAGTGTCCGAACCAAGGACTTTGGAATCCTCAACGATAGCCGAGACCTCGGAGGCTGAGATTTTTGCGCTGGTTGGCGCGGAGGCCGTCACGAACAATAGAAAGATGGGAAAGAGGCCGGCCCAGTTACGAAGTTTGACATCACCCATGGTGCACCTCTCAGCGGGTCAATCTCGGCGGCTTAATCGAAGGCAATCCAAGCGAGCCTTCGAGCTGTTGCAAGATCACCTCGGCCCGGCTGCCGTCACCAGATCTCACCAGCGCTTCCAATTGCCTGTACGCATTAAAGTATGACTTGGTATCGCGACCGGAGCGCTGCAACTCCTTGAGCTTGTGCGCAACACGCAACCGACGAACCGGAAAAGGTCCGGAGCCGGGAGTAAGCTCGCCCAGCTCTCCGGAAGATCGCAATAAGAGCTTTTGCGCTTCGGGCCGCGACAACCGCTTGCCGCTGGTGTCCAGCGGCACCGGCCTTACCTTTTGCTCCTGGCGCAAATGGCGCAAATGTTCTGCTTGCTCGTCGACGGCCTTGCCCAAGCTTCCAATCAGCTGCGAAACGGTGACCGATTCACCCTTGCCAGCAGCTTCCTCTACTTTCTTGAATATGGCAAGAAACGGTCCGGTCCCGACGCCCTTTTTCTGTAAATCTTGTATCTTGGCCAACAAAGCCGCCCGCTCATCAGGCAGAACTCCGGGCCCAACCTCTGGCTGTGCAGTCCCGGCGATAGAGCCCAAACCGCCTGCTGTATTGTCTCGCCCAGAGACGAGTTCAAGCTCCGACAGCAACATTTCTTGGCTGATCGCGCGCGCCGCAAACGCCTTCACATCACCGGCACGAACCGTTACCTGCCGGTAGCTGGTCTGGTCGCTCGCGTCGAGAAAGGTCACCTTTACCTTGGCCACACCATCGGGATCGGCATCCATTACCTTTCTGGCGATCAAGACGGCATCGATCTTGCAATCCTTGTCTGTTGCTCGGGCCTCTCTGGTGGCCGATATCTCAACTGCCTTTTCGCTCGGACGTACTGCAGCCTGAATACTCGAGTCAGCGCTCAGGATTTTTGACTCGCCCACAATTTTCAGAACTTCGGCCGCCGATACTTTTGCCAAAGCAGGCAAAATGAGCGCCGCGCTCACAGACGCCCAGACCAGTGGCAGAACCAATCTAGCCGAGTAGCCTCCCACAACCATGCCAATCTCCCCAAGCTCAAGACACCGACAAAAGCTTGCCGGAGCCAGTTTAGACTTCTTCAATTATAAGTACAAGCACTGCAATCGAAAGAGCGGCATCAGCCAGCAAGCTTTACATCGCTACTACAATCAACGTATATTGAGTCTCAAAAGTTCAAAGAGGGACTGATGTCGATTCAGGTCGTTCACGTATCAGACATTCATTTCGGTTCGGGCGAGGGACACGGACGAATCAACCCGGAGACCGGTCTTAATATACGCTTCGAGGATTTCGTCGCCGCTCTCTCCAAAGTGGTGGATTTCACCATCCAGCACGGCTGCGACATGTTTCTCTTCTCCGGCGACGCTTATCGCAACGCTTCACCCGAGCCGCTCTATCAAAAAATGTTCGCACGCGAGCTCAAACGCTTGTCGGACGCCGGAATCAAGACTATCCTTTTGGTCGGCAATCACGATCAAATCTTGAAATCAACGGCAAGCCACGCCATGTCAGTATTTCAGAGCCTGGAAGTTCCCGGGGTCATTACCATCGACCGCCCGGCTTTCATGCGAATCGATACCAAGAATGGTCCGATGCAATTGATTGGGCTGCCGCACGTGACTCGCAATCAGCTTTTGACGGCCGAAAACTATCTCGGACTGCCGGCAGCCTCCGTCGACAGGGTGCTGGCAGATCATCTCGATGCGCTGCTCAAAGGCTTTTACGACGAGCTGGACAGCTCGATACCGACAGTGGTGACAGCCCATATGACGGTCGACCGAGCAATCGCCGGCATCGAGCAGGAGCTTCTGATCGGTTATACACTCACCTTTCCCGCTGACATCTTTTACGACGACCGGATCGACTACGTTGCTCTCGGGCACGTCCACAAGCATCAGACAATTAGAGAGCAGTCCCCGGCGGTAGTCTATGCCGGCAGCTTGGAGCGAGTGGATTTCGGCGAGCAAGATGAAGATAAGGGATTCGTTCATGTCCAACTCGAGCGCTGCGCCACCACCTGGCAGTTTCACTCAATCGGCCCCCGTCCATTCGTCACGGTAGATGCCGACCTGACCGGCAGCGAACGAATTACCGAAAGTCTGATCGAAAAAATCTCCAAGAAGATTCTTCCCGGCTGCGTGCTCAGGATTCGATACAAGCTAAAGGAGGAGCAGCTGGCCGAGCTCGATGAAAATCGCTTGCGCAATGCCGCAGCCTCGGCGCTTTCCGTTCGCCTGCAACCGTCAGTCGTCCAGCCCCAAAATCGAGCGCGCTTGCCTCAACTGACTGAAGCAGCAGTTTTATCACCTTTGAACGCGCTCGATACCTACTTGTCAGAAGTAGCTCCGGAGCGCAAAGATCAGCTCCTGAAGAGAGCAAGCGAATTGATCAATCGTTTGCATCAGGCTGACTCTGATTAGGCGCCAACGGCAGCAGGCATGAATTAGTCTCAACCCTTCTCAAAATTCCACTCTTCTTGTCCAGAAAGCATGTATCAGCTCAAAAACGACTTGCCGCCGCCTGACAACAGAACTTAAAGAAAACAATCTTAGAGGCGGCTAACGGATTCATGACGGTGGTTATGTAAGATTGCTTGGCATCCTTGTGCGCCAGGCGGCCCGCTCCAGCCATGCTCTTCAACAGCCTCTCTTACTTGCTATTCTTTCCGGTCGTGATGGCGGCTTACTGGCTGTCGCCCAAGCGCTGGCGGCGAGCACTGCTATTAGCGGCCAGCTATTTCTTTTACATGAGCTGGCTGAAAGCATACGGGCTGCTCCTGCTGGCACTTACCGCGACCAATTACCTGCTGGGACTTTTGCTTGACCGCTTTCGAGACAGGCGCAAAGCAATCTTGCTGGCCGGGCTGGCGGTCAACCTTGGCGCGCTCTGTTTCTACAAATACACCAACTTTCTGCTTGCCGCTCTGAGCGATGGCATGAAATCTCTCGGGCCGTGGCTTTCCATTCAGCCGGATCTACCGACAGCTAACATTATCCTGCCCTTAGGGATCTCCTTTTTCGCTTTTGAGTTCATCCATTACTTGATGGACATTTATCGAGGCCACAAGCCGATTCGCAGCCTAGTTGACTTCGGCCTGTTCGCAGCCTTCTTTCCATCACAGATCGCCGGACCAATCAAACGCTATCAAGACTTCATGCACCAGCTCGGAGACTTAAGGACACTTTCGCGCGAGTCACTTCATACCGGGCTGACGCTTATCTTGCAGGGATTATTCAAAAAAGTAGCTCTCTCCGACAACCTTGCACCGCTCGTATCGACAGGCTTCCAACACACAGCAAGCATAGGAACGCTCGACGCTTGGATTGCTACCGTCGCCTTTGCATTTCAGATCTACTTCGATTTCTCCGGCTACACGGACATCGGTCGCGGCTCGGCTCTTTTGCTGGGGTTTTCGCTGCCAGACAATTTCAACCTCCCATACATCGCCTCAAATCTGTCGGACTTCTGGAAGCGCTGGCATATCTCTCTTTCGTCCTGGTTGCGAGACTATCTTTACATTCCCTTGGGTGGTGGACGCCAGGGCCGATGGCGCAAACACGCCAATCTGTTGATCACCATGCTACTGGGCGGACTATGGCATGGAGCAGCATGGCACTATGTGGCCTGGGGTGGATTTCACGGACTGGGACTGGTCGTCTCTCACGAGTACGAAAGCCTGGCCGGGCGGTCCAAAACGCTCACAGCATTTCACAAGACGGCAGTCGGCAAAGCGTCCTCGCTTGCAGTTACGTTCACCGTAGTGCTGGTAGGTTGGGTGCTTTTTCGCGCGGAATCCGTCGGCAGCGCTTTCGAGATCATCACCAGGCACTTTATATTATCGCCTTCCGATGCAGTAGTCGGACTCCTGCTGGAGTCACCAGTGATAGTGGCACTTCCGCTTTACTCGATTTATGCGCTGTTAGTCAACGAATCCTTCAAGCAGAAGCTGCCGGCCTTGCACGCGTTTTACGGCTGGCTGTTCGAGCAGACTAGCTTGCGCTGGCCGATATATGCCGGAGCATTCTTAGCCGCGATTGGATTCTGCCCCACTAAAGCAGAGCCGTTTATCTACTTCCAATTCTAGGACGACCATGCCGACAGTAGCAGCCGACAGCCGACATCAAGCTTCTCAGGTCAAGACGAAAACCCGCTCCAGCTGGCGTTGGTCGTTGGTACCGGAGCTTGCACTAGCCTGCGCTCTGGTGCTTGCCGGTCTGGAGTTGATCTTTTTCGCCGCCGGACTGGGAGAGCAAGAATACTTGCAGCCTGACAGAGCGACCGGCACCGCACCTACGCCCGGCAAGCATGTAACCTGGCGACAAGAAGGGTTCTCGCGCACCAGCTTCAACTCAGCCGGTATGCGCGATATCGAGCGCCGCACGACCAAACCGCCTAAGACGTTTCGGGTGGCGGTATTGGGAGATTCGTATGTTGAGTCGCTGCAAGTCGAGCCCGACCGGTCCTTCTGCCAATTAGTCGAAAACCGTTTAAATGCCGCATCTACAGATACTCATTTCGAAGTAATGAACTTCGGAGTCTCCGCCTACAACCTCGGACAGATGTATCTGCGCCTCAAAAGCTTGGCGCTAAATTTCAAACCCGACTTGGTGATCCTTGCCATGAGAATAGACCAAGCACCGCAACTGGACCCATATGCGCACGGTGGGCTAATCTTTGCGCGCCCGACATTCAGCCTCGACGCAAAGAAAAATCTCAAGCAAGATAACACCGTCCAGGACGCCTGGCTCAAATCACCCGACGGGCAGCGCACACAAGGCCTTTCCTGGTTGAGAGCTAACAGCAGAGTCTGGGGCGTGATTAGCCTGAGCGTCCAACACCTTGTCAGAAACAATCAAAATGAACTATGCGGTTATCGTGAGCGCCCATTTGATCAACAGTGGCCGATTGCGCACGCCCTAATCAAGGCGGTAAATGATCTCTGCAACCAGGAAGGTTGCCGATTCATGCTGCTGGCGCTACCTGGTCCGGGTCCGGACCATAATGATCGGCAGCTCAAACTGCTCAGCAATTCAGCCATTACGTTTGGCATTCCTTGCTTGAATTTAACACCGGCATTTAACCAGGCCTTCGCCAAAGGCGCGAATCTGTATTTCACCTCACACATGAACGAAAGTGGCCACCAACTGCTTGCCGATGAACTTTCGAAATTTCTCAAACAGAACGATCTGACGAAGCCACAACCTTAAAAATCTCACATAGCGCCGAGCATGGAAGCCAGCTAATTCTTGGCGCTGAGGATAATAGTACAATCGTCCCGGCCAGCTATCTCGGAATAGATAGCTCGTTTGCCACACCGTGGCGTAACGTTACCCGGGAGGATGAATCATGGCTTCGGAGACAAACTCGAAGAGAATCGTCGTGGTGGGAGGATGCGGGAGAGTTGGACTTCCTCTCGGTCTGGTCTTCGCGGGCACCGGCAGAGCGCAAGTAACATTGCTGGACATCAGCGAAGAGAAGGTGGCGCAGGTTAACGGCGGCACTGTGCCGTTCATGGAGGACGGTGCGCAAGAACTGCTCAATCGGGTTCTCGACAAATCGCTCACGGCCACCACCGATACATCCTGCCTGCTAACAGCCGATTGCGTGATCACGGTGATCGGTACGCCGGTAGACTCCCATCAAAATCCAACCATCCTGCAATTCGTGCAAAGTCTCGATGGCGTGTTGACCGCCATGAAGGAGAACGCTCTCCTTATTCTGCGCAGCACGGTCTATCCCGGTGTGACCAAGCTAGTTTACGATCGCGCCAAAACATTGGGCAGACCGGTGCATGTCGCCTTCTGCCCGGAGCGAATCGCCGAAGGCAAAGCGCTCGAGGAGCTGATCTCACTGCCGCAGATCGTCTCGTCCTTTGAACCGGCTGCCCAGGCGCTGGCCTCTGAAGTCTTCTCGTTGATAGCGCCCAAGCTAATCGAGCTCTCTCCGCTTGAGGCCGAGCTGGCCAAGCTATTCACTAACTGTTGGCGCTACCTGAATTTCGCCATCTCCAATCAGTTCTATTTAATCTCCGAAAATAGCGGTTTGGATTTCTATAAGATTTATGATGCGATGACCGTCGATTATCCCCGCATGAAAAGCTTTGCCCGGGCCGGTTTCGCCGCTGGTCCTTGCCTGCTGAAGGACACGCTGCAATTGTCGACATTCGCCCATAACAACTTCTTCCTGGGCACTTCGGCGATGCTGATCAACGAATCACTTCCCAACTTCATCGTCGATCAGCTAAGCAAGCAAGATCTCTCCAATCGCACTGTCGCAGTGTTGGGGATGGGCTTCAAGTCAGGCTCTGATGATCCGCGCGAGAGCCTGTCTTACAAATTGAAAAAATTGCTGGCCGTATACAGCAAGCGCGTTCTGTGCACCGATCCTTATGTCGATGACATCACACTCGTTCCGCTTGATTATGCGCTGGCGGAAGCAGACATAATAATCCTGGGAGTGCCGCACCCTGATTACAAGGATTTGAAATTCGCCTCCGACAAAGTGGTGGTAGATATCTGGGGCATGTGGCGCGCCAATCTGCAACCAAAAGCAGCGGAAGTACAAACCAACGCACCAGTTAAAACGCTCGTGAGTCAAAACCTGAAAGCATGAAAACACTAGTCACCGGTGCCGCCGGATTTATCAACGGATATTTGATCGAAGAGTTGCTCAACAACGGTCATCAAGTGATCGGAATCGACAATTTCAGCAAATATGGGCGGGTCGAAAAATCCTACGACAACCATCCGAATTACAAGTTGATCGAAGCCGATGCAAAAGACGTCGAGTTGCTCAAGGATTGGTTGCAAGGCTGCGATCATTTCGTAGTTTCCGCCGCCATGATCGGTGGGATCAGCTACTTCCACGAGCTTGCCTACGATCTGCTGGCGGAGAACGAGCGAATCACAGCCGCAGCATTTGATGCTGCCATTCATGCCTTCAAGAAAGGCGACCTCAAGAAGGTTACGGCTATCTCGTCAAGCATGGTGTTCGAGAGCACGACTGAGTTTCCCACGCCGGAAGACGCAATTAAACGTTCGCCGCCGCCGCAATCCACCTACGGCTTTCAGAAGCTGGCCGTCGAATATTTCGCCCAGGGAGCATGGGAACAGTACAAACTTCCCTATACGATCGTGCGCCCGTTCAATTGTGTTGGAGTCGGAGAAAAACGAGCGCTGAAAGGAAGCCAGGTCACCAGCGGCAATATCAAGCTGGCGATGACGCACGTCGTTCCCGACCTCGTTCAGAAGGTGCTGAAGGGTCAGAGTCCCCTGCATATCCTCGGCGAAGGCAATCAAGTTCGTCATTACACTTATGGCGGCGATCTCGCTCAGGGCATTCGGATCTGCCTGGAGCATCCGGCCGCCACCAATCAGGATTTCAACATTTCAACCAGCACACCAACGACAGTGCTGGAGCTGGCTGAAGTAATCTGGAAAAAATGCCACGGCGACGGCAAGCCATTCAATTACGTCAGCGATCCTGCTTTCAAGTACGACGTGCAAATGCGGACACCAGACACCAGCAAAGCGAAGAAGGTCCTGGGCTATGAAGCAAAAACAACGCTTTCAGAGTTGCTGGACGAAGTCATTCCCTGGATCAAAGATCAAATTGCTGCCGGTGAGATGTAGACGATGCCTGATGACGGACAGCGGGAGCAGGCGCCTCTGACCACCCTTGGAGCAGGAAGCCCCAGAGGTATGCAAAACGCTGGTGAGCTGTCGATCGTCATTCCGGTTTTCAACGAGGGCAAGAACTTTCCGCATCTCTGGTCGGAAGTCACCACTCACATCAAGTCACCGTTTCATGCCTATCTCGTCTACGACTTCGATCAAGACGACACGGTGCCGGCCGCCCAAAAGGTGATCGACCAGGGTGATTCTCGCTTAAGCCTGGTGAAAAATGAGATAAAGCGTGGCGTAGTCGGGGCTATCCGCACCGGTTTCAACCAGATCTCGTCGGGTCCTTGCATCGTAGTGATGGCGGACCTCTCCGATGACCTCAAGCAGGTCGATGAAATGGTAGAGCTCTATCGCCGGGGAAATCACATCATCGCTGGCAGCCGGTACATGCCGGGCGGTAAGATCGAAGGCTCGAACTTTCTCAAGCAATTGATGTCCCGAATGGCTGGACTAACACTTTTCTGGTTGCGTGGCATCCCGACACACGACGCTACCAATGCATTCAAACTCTATGACGTGGAGCTGCTCAAGAAAATTCAAATCGAGAGTCAAGGCGGTTTTGAACTCAGCCTGGAGATTACCGTGAAGGCTTTCCTTTCCGGTTACAAGATTGCCGAAATCCCTACCACCTGGCGCGATCGCACCGAAGGTGAATCGAAGTTCAGACTCTGGGCCTGGCTACCAAGTTATTTAAAATGGTATTTCTATGCCTTTCAGCCCAAGCAGAGCAAATCATCCGGCAATCTCAGCTGAATCAAATGGAGTAGATCTAAAGCGGATTTGAAATTCTGTGGACTACTGTCTACAGTTGGCGCTTCCGTTAGATCAGCCGTCAACTCAACGGCGGCCTTGAAAGAGATTGCCCAGGGCACGCAACGGGCCGGTAATGTTCCAGGAAAATGATGATTGCAATCGTTGAATCTCGGTTAACGTTTCGGTGAAATCAACCGGCTGAGGCTGGCGTTCGGCTGGTATCCGCTGCAAGGCCCTGGCAAAATTGCGAAACGGTCTGAGCAGCGAAAGCGATCTCGAATTCCACATCAAGTCGAGCTGGCTGCGCAACAATTCAAGGTCGCGCGCAGTATCACCGGTGGCGAGCTTCAGTAAATTGTTAACAACCTGATTTTCAGCAACAAGCTGGTCAACTCTGAAATGCAAACCTTGGGTCAACTGCGCCAAACCCGATAATCGGCGAGGCAATGAATTTTCTACCGGGCGCAATGAGCGTCTGAAATCCTTGAACTTGGCAGTAGATCTGTTCATCGAGTCTGGACCGATTCGATACCATACCAGCACTTCCGGAATCGTCTCGAGCGTAAGACCGCTCAAGGCAGCAAGCGCAAAAATTTCCCAGTCTTCATGTGAAACACCGAAGTCCTCGGTGAAGCCACCGAGCTGGAAGAATGCGTCTCTCCGGAACAACGCGTTGGCATCGCCAAAAAAATTTCGAATCGTTCCGGCGGTTGCAGCATCGCCAAGAAATAGACATGTTTTCGACAGCAGATGCTCCAGGTTGGGCGGAGCATCTCCCTCGAACATTTGAAGCTGGCAGGTCAAGACATCTGCTTGCCTGTGCTCGGCTACTTTCACAAATGTAGATACTTCGTGCGCTAAGGCAAAATTATCATCGTCCATAAAGAGCAGATACTTGCCGCTCGCCCGCCGAGCAGCGCTGTTTCGAGCGGCTCCGACATAGGCGTTTTTCTGCCTGAGCACCGTCCAGCTTCGCTCTTCGAATTCAATCTCCAATTGCCCCAGCAGGGCGATAGCATCAGCACTGGTGCTGCCGTCGTCCACTAAAATCACTTCAAGATTTGGATAATCCTGAGCATAAACCGAATCCAATGCCTGCCTGAGCAGCAAGGGCCGGTTGAAATGTGTCAGGCAGATAGATACCAACGGCAACCGGCTGTCATTCTCCTCTGCCGGCTGAAGGACAGGTTCGGGCAGTTCTACAGATTGATGCCAGTCCAACCAGCAACGCTCGTTCGTTTCGGTCGAAACCGCTTGAGAAGCTGGTGTCCCTCCGAATTCAAAAGCCGGTCGAAGCGATGCCGCCAAGGCACCAGCGTCAGGAGCCGCCTCGTTGACCGGCAAAGTACTTTCCGGAGCCAGCCGAGGCAGCGAGACGAAATTAGCGGAAACTGAGATGAGATCGGGCAAGACAAAGGACTTTTCCGGCAGGATCCAACCATTCTGGCAGGCCCAGTCGAGCACATATTCGCAGGGAGCGAATACTTCGTCGGCCAGCTCGACTGAACGACTTTCAAGATAGTCTGCTACCACATCGCTTACATGGTCGAGATTGCGCTGGTTGGCCATTCTCACCCAGGCCGATGGTCCGTGCAGTCCGACCCGCCAGTAAGTATCCTGGAAGGCTAGACCCTGTTTCTTAGCCAGCAGAGAGTAAAAAGGCAAGCCCAAGCATGCGGGCGCATGAACGATCTGGAACTGCCTTTCTTTCAACCACTGGTACGCCTGCCAGGACTGCATCATATGGCTGGTGCCGATAAAGTTCTCCGCAGCAGCAGGCTCGATCGCCTCATAACAGATCCCACGCTCTTTAAACCGGCTGCGCCAGGAAGCCGATGCCTCGGGGCTATAGCTGTCATTGCAAACATGCAGAATCGTAACCGAGTGCCCGGTGGAAGCCAGCGTCAAAGCCAGATTGACATAGCTGACTCCGATACCGCCATTGGTATCAGATCCGGAGATCTCCGGACTGAGGATGCAGATGCGCAAAGAGCGCTGAGCGCCCGCCTTTCCGGTCGCCGTGAGTCGCGAGAATCTTCTTTCCCCTAAGTCGATGGACGCAAGCTGCTGAGACAGTTGTGACACACTCATAGTCAATCGACACCAAAAGTTGAGACTCTGGCAAACTGGCAAAACTCGATGCCGACACTGCTTGACACGAATAGACATAGACTACAACAGGACAACTGTTCAAAGATGATGACAGTTTCACTTCCCGCTCACTAGTCAGTCGTTTATCCTGAGAAGCGGTCAAGGTAAAGCTTTCACATCCTGTGTTAGCATTTGCCAAGGTTCTCAAGGTGCAAAGTTGAACGTCCCGGCGCCATCAGCCCAGCCTTTCAAGTCACCAGCTAAGCCGGTCGGGCGTACCGCTTTTGGTCACTGGAGCGCCGGTTAGATACCGAGTTTCGCTTTTTAATCCCAACAATTTGTCAATCGGGTTGACTAAGATGCCGCCACTGAATCGAGAAAGACCGCTCGATCAGGCGACAACTGACGCATCACCGGCGAGCGCTGGCTACCACCAAAGACAGACCGGCACTCCGAAGTCAAATTTAACTAGCTGGCTGGCCGATCAAAACAACCAAGATCGGCATGACTGGCTGGCAGCGTTGTTGATTCTGGCATTGATATTGCTGGTCTTTTCCAAGACCGTCGTGCTCGGATTACCGATCTCCAAGATATCTCGGTTAAATGAATGGGATTCACTCTATGGAGCCTTCTGGACCGGTCGGGGCGGCAATTGCGATCCATCAATCGTCCAGCTTCTGGTTCCTTACTACTTTCTGGTGGCAAAGATCTGGACTAGCGGGCATCTGCCGCTCTGGAATCCGTTTAGCGGGTTTGGCACTCCTTTGATCGGCGACATTCAAGCTGGGGTGTTCTCCCCTTTGCGCCTGGTGTTCGACTTGAATCCGCGCATGCACACTTACAATCTGCTCCTGGTATCAGAGGTGCTCGGGGCGGCAGTTTGCACATTCCTGGCCGCAAGAGCGCTGGAATTCAAACGATACACCTGTCTCTTTGCGGCGCTCACCTTCGCCTTGTGCCCATACAATCTGCATTACCTGGAGACCATGTCGGGTCCGTCTTTCTGCCTGCTTCCTGCTCTTATCTGGCTGTTCGTCCGCGTCGCTCAAAATCCCACGGTTGGGCGAGCTTCACTGGCCGGGATAGGCTGCGCGGCGGCGATTCTGTCCGGGCATCCGGAGAATTCTTTCTTCAATATCAGCTTTGCTGCTCTCTTGATGGTTGCACTCATGTTCTTCGCACCCTCTAGCAAGACGACTGCTAGCCGACAGTTGATCGATGTCATTGGCAGCCTTTTTTGCGCTGGGCTGGTCGCCTTTTGCCTGTCAGCGCCAGTACTGTTGCCGTTTCTCGAGTATCTGCTCAACTCCGATAGTTATAAGTTCGGGATCGGGGGCTCAACCTGGGTACCCTGGCAAGGCATCGGCTACAATCTCCTCCAGCCGGGATTCGGCGAAGCCAGCCCGTTTCTGGGCATCATTTCGGCCGTAGTTTTGCCGCTCTCCATCTTGCTGGCCTGCAACGGCAGACGAAGATTGTTGAGCTTGCTCATAGTGGCGTTGACCGCTTTCGCATTTACCGCCCGCTTGGGGCTGCTCAACGACATCTTCATCACAAAGCCGTTTAACTGCCTGATTACCGTCTACTGCCTGCCGGTCTTTCTATTACTGGCAACACTCGTCTGCGCCGGTGGACTGGAAGAGCTAGTCGAAAACACCCGCATCGGCATAAATGCCACATTCATCACATTGCTGCTGGCAATCGTGCTCGTCTTCGGACTGCCCTGGTTGCTTCACACCCTCCACTTGAGGCTGGCGGTGGGCGACTTCGACATGATGATTCCGCA
Source organism: Candidatus Obscuribacterales bacterium (assembly GCA_020050835.1). Taxonomy (GTDB): domain Bacteria; phylum Cyanobacteriota; class Vampirovibrionia; order Obscuribacterales; family Obscuribacteraceae; genus JAGVKB01. Next base: position 132,409 of record JAGVKB010000154.1, read on the forward strand.
CATGGACGTCAATTTCCGGATCTGGTTTCAGCAGATCGGCTTGCTTTCGGCGGCTATTTTGGTCTTTGTGCTCAGCAAGCGTTGCTCGTGGATGCCGAGAGCCGCATTACCATTAACGCTGCTGGTTGTAACTTTCATTAGCCAGACGAGCGTAGCGAAAGGCTCACTTCCGATCCAAACAAAGTTTGCTTACCCGGCAGTCGATCCGATCCCACTTTTGCAAAGGACCAGAGATCGCCTGGTGGCAATCGGCGATCACCTTTGCCGCCCGAGCACAACAGCAGTTTATGGCGTAGCCGACATCCGCACGCATAATCCGCTCTTCCCGAATCGCTACACAGACTTCATGAAGGGCTCCGGAGCTCAGGTTGACATGTTCAACCAGCTGTTCAAATCGGCCTCGAGCAAACTTTTGGATGTGGCGAATGTTCGCTATGTCCTGAGCCTCGAACCGCTTGCAGACGCCGACAAAGCACCTGGGACCCGACCAGATTTGCATCTGATTACCACCACCTCCCAGGGCATTCGAGTGTATGAGCGCAGGAATTACCTGCCGCGAGCCTATATCGTTCACAACTGGCTGTTAGCCAGCTCCGGAGCTGATGCCTTGCGGATCATGAGTACCGAAGAGTTCAATCCACGGGCTGAAGCTGTAATTGAATCTCCGCTGCTATCTATGCCGCAAACAGGCGCTGCGAGCAGCAAGCCGGAAGGCCAGGTGAAGATTGAATTCATCGGTCCGAATCAATTGCGGCTGAGTACCGCTGCCAGGCAAGCCGGATTATTGGTGCTGGCTGACACTTACTATCCCGGCTGGGTAGCCAGACTCGATGGCGCGGAAGTCCCGATCATTAGAGCAAACTATCTGTTTCGCGGCGTGGCAATACCCTCCGGTGAGCACCAGCTCGTCTTCGAGTATCGGCCGCTCTCTTTCTTCGTGGGAGCGGCCCTTGCCTCTGGCTGTATTGCTTTACTGATACTGCTGGCCGTCCTGCAATCCAACAAGACCAGGCGGCAATCGCTGCCGGCGACCGGTCAATCCTCCGCCTAGCGAGACAGGTCGGATTTGACGGACCAGCCAAATCGCTTGGCGCGGGCGCCAAACTCTTCCCGCGACGAGATCCTTTCCCAGGCACCGAAATCAGGGGCATAAAGGATCATCTGTTTGAATGGATAGCGGCCCAGGAGCAGCACTCCGGATCTGTCCTCGAGAGCATCCTTCGTCACAAACAAGCGGCCGGTTATGACATTGGCGTTAATGCTCCTGTCATTGAGCGTTGTACGCACAAGATTTTGAAAGTCCCATACACCGTCGACGACCGGCGCCCACCTGACATATCTGGTGATACCGCCGATGATGATTGAGTCGCCGGGCTTGATCTCCGCAGCATGATTCTTGATAGCCGCCATCAGCTGCTTCTGCGAGTTCCAAGAAATGATCCAGGGTTTGGCGAACTGCCAATCTACTAACACGAATGAACCGCACAACGCGGAGACCAGCGCTGCAAAAATGATGTTACGAATCCTTAGCGGCACCGATTTAAATACATCACGCAATATGGCCAGGATTCCGGCTACGGCAAATGAGGCGCCCAGTGAACCGCATACATTGACGCGATTGCGCCATCCGTCCAAGACAGGCTGATGCTCAGGACTGAATCCAAAGATGGTGTAGGAGCACACGATGGTGATCAAGCCTAAGACAACGATGAAAAGGCAACGGCCCCTGTCAAATGCAGGTTGCAACTTGGTCTGTTCCGACACGCACCAGAACACAGCACCAACTGTGAATGCCAGACAAACCCAGGAGAGCACTGAAAGTCCTTCCTTCCAAGCTTCGCCGATCATCGAGCCGCAAAAGGAGACCAGATAAGGCGAAAGACTAACGTTGATGCCCAGTAGCATGACGTTCATGAAGTTCGGCAAACTAAAGCAAGTCTGGTAATTCCAACCAAGTCCCAGCGCTGGCAGCACCTTACTGCGGTAAATCACCATGCTTAGCGCAATCAAGAAGAAGGGCAATTGGCGCAGAACGAACAGCTTGAATCCAACACGCTTGAGCCCGACCGGCTCGCCGTTTAGAAGAGTCACCAGCGGATAAAGAACTACCAGCGGCAGCGTTTGCTCGTAGTTATATACGGAACAGAAATATGCCATTGCGGCAAGCTGAAACAACCAGTTGCGCCGCTCATCCAGCGCTTTTATAAAGAGCCAGAGGCTGAGCGTGAAGAAAGAAGCGCTTACCTGCTCACCGGAGGCTGTTATGTAATAGTGGGAGGCATCATGCGTCGGATACAACAAAAAAAGAGCGGCAGTCGCCAGGGCGATCGCCCGGCTGCGCACAAGCCTGGTCACAGCCAGATAGAGAAACCACCCGCCGAAAAACTCCGTCACGTAACAGACCAGGTGGTATAGAAACGGCTTTTCCCAAGCCAAGAAAAAGATCGGTCCGAAATGGAGCGCTTCTAACGGTCTGACTATTATTCTTGGATCCCAGAACAGCGCCGAGACCAGAGCGCCAAAGGTATGTTCGACGAAATGTAAATTACCGAAGTAAATCCATTCGTCCTGATAGACGCCGACATTCTTTACATTAAGACCAAATGCAACCACTTCAAGTAAGAGCAGACACAGGAATGGCCAAAGCCAACCAGCGCTCTTGCTCACGGTGCCGGAAGGCGGGAGCACCTCTGTCTTGCTTTGACTAACAGCGGCGATCTCGCTCATCAGATAGCTTTAGTTCCTTAAGACCTGTCACCAAACGCAGAGACAGGGCGTAAATTCTAGCATTGCTTCCTCTTTAGATCTGCCTCTCCCGACTAATCAGCCGGCAATTGATGGCAACAGAATGGGCGAAACAAGAACGCGCGCTCATTTGGAGATTTAACTCAAGTAGCGGCCGATTCGAAATGATAGATTCAACATCAAACTAGAATGGCTGAGCGAGCAGCCTGGATGACAGATCGCTAATATTTAATTGATGAACATCTTTTCAGGCGAAATTGGCAATCTTGTAAAGTCGTCGCATCCTTGATAACTTATGGCTGTCCAACGCAGCTCAGCTCCGGCGGCTGTTTTCCATTTGAGGTTAAGTCCCGACAGTGCGCGCAGAACAAGCTACTATCCTGACGATAGTGATTCCGCTCTACAATGAAGAGAGCAATATCAAAGGGCTGTTCGTGCGCCTGAAGCAACTCGAAGAGCGCTTGCGTCCGGTCGGGTTGGAAATAGTTTTCGTCGATGACTGCTCGCAAGATCAAACCGTCAATCTGGTCAAGGAGCTCTGCCGGCAGAACGAGAATGTTCGGCTAATTAGCTTCGCGAAGAATTCCGGCAGTCATGCCGCAATCATGGCTGGAGTTGTAGCCAGTAATGGCGACTGCGTCATGTTTATCGCCGGCGATCTGCAGGATCCGCCTGAAATCATTCCTGAATTGCTCGAGAAATGGCGCGCCGGCGACAGCATCGTCTGGGCCGCTCGCACAGAGGTGCTCGGACAGAAACGGCAGGACACCTTCTTCTCGTCGATGTACTGGTTGATGGTTCACCACCTCAATCATCTTCCTATACCAAAGACCGGAGTAGACTTCTTCTTAATCGACCGAAAGGTTGTCGAAGCGATCGCTCCCCGTCACGATTGCAACATTCCTTACTTTCAAATCGTAGCTGAGACCGGCTTCAAAACTGGCATCGTTTACTATTCAAAAGCCAATCGCGGCGGAGGCAAGTCGGGATGGACTCTTAAGAAGAAGCTGTTACTGGTGCTCGATACGCTTCTGTTCTCACCGGTTCCGCTGCGAGCCTTTACAGCGCTGGGCGCGGCATTGGCTGTTACCGGCGGGCTGTCAGCAATGATTGCCGGAATCGCACACTTTGTCCTGGGAGCAGCGGTCGATCTCTTCCTTCTGATTTGGATCGCCATGTCATTCTTCTGCGGATTGCAAATGACTATGATTGGTTTAGTCGGCGAGTATCTGCTTTTAACACTCAAGGAAAGCCGCCGCGCGCCGCGCTACGTTGTGGCCGAACGGGTCAATTTCAGCGAGCCAAATCAAAGGCAGCAAGCCGAGGCGTACAGCATGCCCGCGAGAACGGCGACGGCGCAGATTATTAGCAACTAGTTGCCGGGCGATGCATGGCACCGCCCGATTATTTACTTCTACTTCTGCCGGTAAAGATAAAGCGTCGTGCCGTCTGGCAAGACGTGACTGCCGCGCAGATCGAACTTGCCGCTGTGCTCAACGAAATCAATCAGCTTGGCATAGCTCTTCTCGCTGGCATCGTCTCGCAGCAGATTGCCTTGATAGCCTGATTTCAGCAGGTACCACTGATAATAAAGCGCCACGGTCGGATCGAAACGAACATCATCGCCCATCACTGTCCAGCGGCGCGAAGTTGTCGGTCTGACCGGACTGCCCAGCATCCGGCCGATCAGCTCAAACGTATTGCCGTTCAGCTGCACATAATCAGGAAGGATATTGAGATAGACTGCCTTCTTACCCTCGAAATCATCGATCGTGCGCAGCACCCACTCCTGGCCCCAATCTTGCGGAGGCTGCGGATTGCTATGCCGAATCTGTGTCTCGCGTTTGTCGCGAGCAGTCAGTCCGATCGTCTCCACCATGTTGACTCCCAGCTTCTCGGAGATCTGGGCGACAGCAGGCGGAGCCGCAAGCGGGTAGGGCGCAAAATTGAAAGAGACGAATTGCAACAGCCCGGCCGCGATCAATGCCACGACAGCACCAGCGAGCGCCCGCTTCTCCATCAATCTGGACAGAGCATATCCGCTGTAGACAGCGACAGCGACAGTGGCCGGAGCGTCATATCGAAACGATGGAAACGCCCAGGTCAGCGTGCTCAGAAGAACCACACCGCCGAAGGCGGACAGCGCCAGCGGTAACAGTCGAAAATGAACGCCGCGCTCAATCATAGGCAGGCTGCAAAAGAATGCTATGCAAAACAGCGGAGACAGGATGGCCGGCAAGCTGTTGGCATAAAACTGCAGATCTCGCGGAAATACCTCAGCCAAGGTCAGTTTGCCCATGAACTGCTGATTGTCCTGGGCCAGAAACTTGATGTGATTGAGATTGGTCAGCAGCCAGGGCAAGCCGCACAACACGGTCAGAACGGCTGCCCCGAAAAGTTGCAAGCTGAGGTTCCAGCGCTTGCTCCTCCAATCGATAAGGGCGCTTTCTACAAATAAAAACAGACCGGGACCGACTAAGTATGCGGCGGCAATCTGCTTACTCAAGCAGACGGCGCCGAGGCTGAGACCGAGCAGCAGCGTTCGTCCCAGCGACGGCGAGGAACGCCACCAGAACATCATGAAAAGCCCGAAACTGACCATCGACAGCAATGGTGCATCCAGAGCAAAACCATGATTCATGCAGGACGTTTGCGGATAGAGGTTGACCAGAACCGCCGCAATTGCCGCAGCACGCCAGCTGCCGGTCAAAAGGCGCGCGGTGCCAAACACTGTCGCCGACAATATGGCATTGAACAGCATGACGGACACGGCATTTACCCAGTGCCCGCATCCCAGAGCCAATCGCAGCAAACCGTTGATTATCATCACGGTCGGCGGATAAACCCGATTGACGGTCAACATGTTGTACCACCAATCGACTCTCCAGAACTTGGGATGCCTGAGGAGATCGGCATAGCGAAAGCTTCCCAAGATGTAAGAAGAATCGTCGGGCGCCGGCAGCGCGTGATCCAACCAATGCCAGAGTCCCACCATAGCGGCGAAGAAAAACACAATCGCCAAAACGACAGGCACCGTCCAAGCGGACTGCACCACTTTCGGTGCAGCCCGCTCGACAGACGCTTCTGCTGTTCTTATGACTGCAGTCATTAAGCCTTCTTGCGGAAGACGCATACACCAGGGTAGCCAATCTTGTCGAATTCAGCGGGCGCGATGCCGGCTCTTTGCAGATCGGTAGCGACACGATTGATGGCATGCAGATGCTGCGGTGCCTCCGGAGCCATGACCAACGGCTGCAAGACTCTCGACAAGAACACATAGAAGCCGAGGCTCTCATAAGCGATCAGATCGGCTTTCGGCGCCAGATGTGCAATCATGCGCTCCTTACTAATCAACTGATTGTGCGGCACCAGGTACATCTTATCCAAACCGCATTGCTCGCGGCAATCATCCAGCGCAGACCAGCTTTCCGACCAGCCTTCACTCAACAGGTAGAGCCCACCTGGAGCCAGGCAATCGAAGATATTGTCGACAGCCTGAAATTGTAGCTTCTCTTCCGGCAGGTTAATCAAGCAACGCAGAGTGATGGCCACGTCAAACGGCGCGTAAGGCTTGACCGTCTCACTAAGCTTCAAGATGTCGCCGTGCAGACAAGTCACGTTCTTCAAACCTTCACTGGCACAAAGCTCAGCTGCTTGCTTCACGTAGTTCTCCACATAATCAATCGCCACGACCGATTTGGCGTTCTTGGCGAACTCTTTCGTGGATACACCGTCGCCGCAACCGACATCAAGCACTTTCTTGCCAGCGGGAAGATGCTTGAGCATCGCCGCTTCGACCGCTCTTTGCAGATAAGGGTCGCGCCCGGTCGGCTTCAAGCCCATGTCATCCAGCGGGGTTAGGCTTTTGGCTTCCCAGTATTGTTTGATCTGTTCACTTACGGTCATTTTTCAATCTCCAACTTGCTTTTACGTTTGGTTGAACTCAATCATTGAAACTTGGCACGAGGGCGGCGATTGCAGCAGCTTGACCTCGGCGATATCTGTTAACGGACGGCCGCACCGGCTCGAACGGATGCCACAGCAGCGGTTACGGCTGAAATCACTTTCTCAACATCCTGCTCGCTCAACTGCGGATAGATCGGCAGGAAGAAGGAGCGCTCCGATACACTCTCCGTATGAGGCAAGACCAATCCGGTGGCATAGACCGGCTCCCTGTGAATCGGCGGGATGCCGCGACGGGTCGACACTCCACTCTCTTCAAGCTTCTGCATCACAGCGTTGCGCTCTTCGGCACCACCTCTTTGCAGGCGAAGCGGATAGGATTGATAATTCCAGAGCGTGGCGTAAGCAGGAGCGGTGATCAACTCGATGCCCTCTAGTTTCGCGAACGCCTGGTTGTACCGCGATGCAACCGACCGCCGGCGCTCCACAAAGGAATCCAGCTTTTCGAGCTGCTTGATACCGATCGCCGCCTGGAGATCAGTCAGGCGATAGTTGTATCCAAGCACGTCGTAGGTTTCTTGCGCCAGACAGCCTGCTTTGTGCCTGGCAAAATCAGAGCTGGAAGCGCCATGAGCTCGCAAGACGCGCGCCTTGTCCGCCAGCGCTTGATCTTTGGTCAGCACCATTCCCCCTTCTCCGCAAGAGATGACTTTCCGCGGGTGAAAGCTCAAAGTGCCTACATGTCCGGAGGCTCCGATTGGTTTGCCTTTATATCTAGAACCAATTGCGCAGGCCGAATCTTCCATCAGCACCAAGCCATGCTTTGAGGCTAGCGCCGCCAATGAGTCTATGTCGCAGGCAATTCCGATCTGGTGAACAGCCAGAATTCCTTTCAAGCAATTGCCGGTCTTCTTGTTGCGCATGTCCGCGGTGTAGTTTGACTCAATGAAACTCTCCACGGCTACCGGGCAGATGTTGAGCGTATCTGGATCGATATCGACGAACTGAGGCTGAGCGCCTGAGTAACGAATGCCATTGGCAGTAGCAATAAAACTGTAGGACGGACAAAGTACGTCGTCGCCCGCCCCGATATTGTTGACGAGCATCGCCAAATGCAAGGCGGTCGTGCAGGATGTGCTGGCAACGGCGTGCGCAGCGCCGGTATACTTTGCTACCGCTTCTTCAAAACGAGCCACCATCGGTCCCTGGCAAACCCAGCCGGTTTGCATCACTTCGGCGATCAAATCCGTTTCGTCACCGCTAAAGCAGGGCTTGGCTATCGGAATCATGCTGGTGATATCTCCTTCTACCTTTTCTCTAAACCTTCAGGCAGCGACAGTTAGGTTGCCCGGCGCAGCACGTCTATCACACGCTCTTGTTGAGCTTCCGTCAGCTCGGCAAACATAGGCAAACTCAGTATCTTGCCAGCCAGCGCTTCTGCAACCGGAAAGGTGCCTTGCTTGTAGCCTAGATTGCTGTATGCATCCTGCAGATGCACCGGCTTGGGATAATGAATCCCGGTTTGAACGTTGCTTGCATTCATCGCTTGCTGCACTCTTGCTCTATCGTCCACTTGCACTACATACAGGTGGAAAACCGACAGATTGCCTGGTGCGACGTAAGGCACGACTACGCCGGGCAGATCGGCCAATTTGCTTTCGTAGTAGTCTGCATGCCGCTGGCGGAGAGCATTCCAGCTGTCCAGATGCGGCAGCTTCACATTGAGGATTGCCGCTTGAATCGTATCTAGCCGGAAATTGTGCCCGACTAATTCATGCTCGTACTTTCTGCGCGAGCCATGATCGCGCAACAGCTTCACTTTCTCAGCAGTCTCCGCGCAATTGGTGACGACAGCACCGCCATCACCGGCGGCTCCCAGGTTCTTGCCCGGATAGAAGCTGAAGCAAGAGACGTCAGACAGTGTGCCGACTCTCACGCCTTTGTAGAGAGCACCATGAGCCTGGCAAGCATCCTCTACCACCTTCAAGTTGTGCTTGGCGGCGATCGCGCCAATAGCGTCCAAATCTGCCGGTTGGCCAAACAGGTGAACCGGGATAATCGCCTTGGTCTTGCTGGTAATGGCGGCTTCAATCGCGGCCGGATCGAGATTGTATGTCAGCGGGCAGGCATCAACAAAGCGCGGAGTTGCTCCGGTAAAGGAGATCGCTTCGGCGGTGGCGATAAACGTGTTGGCGACGGTAATCACCTCGTCACCCGGACCGATGTCGAGCGCCAACAATGCAAGATGCAGCGCAGCTGTTCCGCTGTTCAGGCTTACACAAAATTTGGCGTTGTTGTATTGCGCAAACGCTTGCTCAAATTCGGCCACAGCCGGGCCCAGAATAAAACCAGTGGACTCGAACACCGGAGCGAGCGCTTTGTCTATCTCCGGTTTGAGGCTGCGAAACTGCGCCGGCAGATCGATGAACGGCACGGAGTTTCCGATTATCGTGGCAGACATTGTGAATCCTCTTTAGCCAGCGCCATTTGCGCTTTGTCCCCTTCCCTCAAGACTCTCGCCGGATTTCCCACGACCACCGCACCAGGTGGAACATCCTTCGTCACAACCGCACCGGCTCCGACAAGCGCGCCGGCACCGACAGTAACATTGCAAAGTATGACGGCACCAGATCCAATCGAAGCTCCCCGCTCAACGACGGTCGGATTCACCTTCCAATCGGCTTCTGTTTGCAAGCGTCCGCCGGGAGCCGTTGCGCGCGGCTCGGGATCGTTAATGAACATGACGCCGTGACCGATGAAAACCTCATCTTCGATCGTCACTCCTTCACACACGAAAGTATGGCTGGAGATTTTGCAGTAATCACCGACCGACGCCTTCTTTTGAATCTCGACGAAGCTTCCGATCTTGCAGTTGGCTCCAACCCGGCAGCCATAAAGATTGACAAAATCCGCCACATAGGTGCCCTCGCCAATTTCGACATCGGCGCTGATCTTTTGCAATGGTCCAGGTTTAATCATTCGCTCTTAATTCCAATGCCTACTTGCTGCGGGTCTCCAGCGGAGCAAAACTCTGATTGGCGATCGGCGACGCCACTCCATCGGTCGGAATCTCCTGCGGTTGCCCAGTTTTCAACGATAGGTTGGCCGCTTCCATGATGCGCACTATTCTGAGACCGGAGCGACCATCGGTAATCGGCTTCTGCCCATTCAAGACGCAATCGACGAAGTGAGAAACCTCTACTTTGAGCGCTTCGGTCAAGTCGTATACAGGCGAATACATATCGCCAATCCGGTAGGAGACTGAATTGACATAACTGCTGTCAACGTTTTGCGGCTCGGAGATGGAGATGCCCTTGTCGTAAATGCGAATCTTCTCCATCGGAGTGAGATCGTCGTAAGCGATCATTTTTTTTGTGCCGCCAATCAGCATCTGACGCACCTTCACTGGCGACAACCAACTGACATTAAAATGGGCGATCAAGTTGTTGTCGAAATTGAGAGTGATGTACGCGATGTCCTCGATGCCATTGCCGGCATGACAGGAGCCGGTTGCATGCACGGTTTTCGGTGTCTGCCCCAACAGGTAGTCCATGATGGACAGGTCGTGAGGAGCGAGGTCCCAGATTACATTTACATCACTTTGGAACAAGCCGAGGTTGATGCGCACGGAATCGAAGTAGAGGATCTCACCCAATTCTCCACGCTCAATCGCTCCTTTGATGGTTCTGACTGCACCATGGTAGGCAAAGGTGTGATCGACCATCAAGGTTAACCCGCGCTCATCCGCCAGAGCAACCAATTGAGCGCATTCGGCGGAGCTTCCGCACATCGGCTTCTCGACCAGCACGTGCTTGTTTGCCGACAACGCTTGTTGAGCCAGCCGAAAATGCGTCCGAACCGGCGTAGCGATCACAATTGCATCGAGCTCTGGATCGCTCAGCAGGTCCTGGTAATTGACGGTGGTTTTGACGGTGGGATAACGGCGCTCGAGCTTTGCCAGCTTTTCCGGCACAAGGTCGCAGACGTATTTCAAATCTACTCGCTCGTTTTCATAAAAGTTCCTAATCAGGTTGGGGCCCCAATAGCCGCAGCCTACAACCCCGACGGAGAGCTGTCTCACAGCGCACAATTCCTCTCATTGAGAATGGACCTAATATGCTTCGTCCAATGATCTCATATGCCTGTGCTCGTTACAACCCGCGCACCGGCTGTGTGAGCTTTGAAGAGTTTCATGGTCACGAAATTTGCTGTGACCAGCGCTGATTAGAATTCGATCAGACAGCCTCGAGACACTATTGCACCCGGGCAACTTGCTTATCGGCGACTCGCTGATTCTGCCACCAAGCGACCAGACGCTTCAAACCTTCCTCCAGTCCAATCTCTGACTTGAACCCGATCGCCCTTTCAGCCAGAGAAACATCGGCAAGACGCTTGCGTACAGCATTAACTTTTCGCTCGGGCTGAAACTCGATGGACAAATCCGAGTTCATCACGCGCAACAAAGCCTGTGCCAATTGGAGCAGACTGGTCTCTTGCCCGCTGGCGATGTTGAGACAGAGATCACCGGCATCGGCCTTCGCCGCCAGGATATTCGAGCGAGCGATGTCTTCAATGAAAACGAAGTCCATCGTCTGGCTGCCGTCGCCCATGATGATCGGCGGCTGCCCGGCCACTATCCGCTCCATCCAGCGAATCAACACTTCGGTATAGACACCGATTGTGTCCATGCGCGGACCGTAGATATTGAAGTAACGCAATGCAATGTAATCCAGTCCATACATTTCGTTGAAGCTCCTAAGCAAGCCTTCGTTGAAAGTTTTTGCTGCACCGTATATGGTGCGATTATTGAACGGATGATGAGCTTCGCCTGTTGGAAAGGATTCCGCCATGCCGTAAACAGACGCCGAAGAGGCCGCAACAACCCGTTTTACTTTCTCCGCCACACAGGCTTCGAGCACATTGAAAGTGCCCGTGCACATAATGTCCAACGCCAGCCTGGGGTCCTCTGCGCAATGAGTGATGCGAATAGCCGCCTGATGGAAGACCAGATCGATTCCGGCAGTCAGCTCGCGTACGAGAGCAGCGTCTCGAATGTCGCCGTTGACGACTTTTAGCAGGCCATCCGGAAACGGACCGGCGAGATTCTCCACCCTTCCCCGCGTAAAGTTATCGAGCACCACAATCTGCTTAACGCCTTCAGCTACAAGCTGATCGGCGATATGCGATCCAACCAATCCGGCCCCGCCGGTAATTAAAACTCGACTGTCTTTTAGCTCTGCCATCATGCTCACCAAGTCTCCACTAATAAAAGCTCAATAGATTTTATCTAGCTGAACGAACTCAATAGTGAAACAAGTCTCATTCGTAACGGATCCTGGCTGAAGGGTAAAATTTGCCAGCGTTTTACCTAAAATAGCGGCTCAAAACTACGTGCACGGACTGACCGTCGCCTAACTTCACTTGCAATTCAAATTCAACCGAGCCCTTATCCTCGTGCCAGCTGCGCTCGCGCTGCTCTATCTGCTTTTGCTCACGGTTCCATGCAAGTTTCAAGCGCTCCACCCGCCGTTGCTGGATGACTGCTGGTGTTACGCCTTGAACATGCTGACGCCATCAGGATATACCTTCGGTCAGGACGTCGTCTTCACTTACGGACCGCTCGGTTACCTGCTAGAGCCCCGAAATTTGTTTTCAAGTATGACCGACAGCAGCCTCGTGTTCATTTCAATCATGGCTGTCTGGGCAGCAACTCTTACGGCGTATTTGATCGCCGCTGATCGAAAACAGCAGTTTTTCGTCTTTGTACTCTGCTTTTCGGTCGTCTATTCACTCCAGCTATCAGTCGATTATCACCTGCTGATCATCATCTTGCTCCTCTGCTACCTCCCTTTCCGACTGAATCGACCGACAACTCTGGCCGGCAGCGTCGCCGGTCTGCTGGCCGGGATGCTTACGATGATGAAGTTCAACCTTGGTCTGAGCGCCTTGCTGAGCGTATTTCTAGCAGCCGCATGCTGGCGCCTCGAATTCAAAGCGAAAGCGACTCGTTCGATCGTAGCTACAATTGGCTCTTTCGCTTTCACGTTTCTGCTTTTAAGCGCAGCTTACTTCAAATCGGCAGACAACCTTTTCGCCTGGATTCGCGGTTCAGTCGAGATTGCCAGCGGCTACAGTGCGACCATGGGATTGATCGATCCGGACAGCTCGCTGGCAGCAGCTTTGAGTCTTATGATCATTTTTGCAGCGGCGACTTCGATCTTGCTGCTCAAAAGGTCGCCGGCCGGCTATCCGTTCTTAATCGCCCTGCCTGGAATTCTTTTGGCCTACAAGCACAGCTTCGTTAGGCAAGATGCGCATCAAGCCTTTCTATTTACCTTTATGGCCGGAGTCTTGTCAGCTGTCGGGTTGGCCAGCCGCAATCAAAAGTCCTCCGCTCTAACCTATTGCTCTGTGCCGGTGGTAATTCTTTTGGGGCTGAAGGCGATTTTAATGTCGGGTCAAACCGAGGCCGACCTCCTATACAACCTGAGCGCCAGCCCCGGTCTGTTGAAGTTGAATCGACTGATGCACATCAATCAATTGAAAGCAGAGCTGGACAGACAAACTGAGCGGAGCGCATCTGAATGCCGGTTGCCAGCCACAATCTTACAACGCATAAAGCAAGCAGGAGATGCGCCGGTTGGGACTCTACCAAATTGTATCGGTTACTGCCCGGCCAACGGTTTACGCTGGAGCCCGCTACCGGTTCTACAACTCTACTCCGCCTACACACCGTATTTAGACAAGCTCTGCGCAGTTCATTTCGAAAAGGAGGATGCACCGAAATTTGTGATCTTCGGTTCAAACAGATATCTAGACGTCGACCTGGGTGAGATCGATCATCGGCACCCGCTGCTCGAAGCTCCATTGACGACGCTGGCCTTGCTCGAGAAATACCAATTGGCGGAGTCGCAAGCGCAAAGCAATGTCATTTTGCTGGAGCGGAAAGCCGCAACAGCGCACGCCACTTTCACGGACTTAAACACAACCCAGCAGCGGCTCGAGGAGTGGCTGCCGGTGCCTGGTTCAGACCGCCCGCTGCTGGCATGCATAAAACTCACCGCCACTCCGGGCGGAGCCTTGCTGCCACCACTTTATCAATTGCCGCCGGTCGAATTAGAAGTAGCCTTCCCGGAGGGAAACCGCTCCTGGCGCATGACTCCGGCTAATCTCAAGTCCGGGTTGTTGATCAATCGCCTTCCCCGAAACTACTGCGAGCTAGCAACTGTTTTCTCGGGAGAGAATCCCAGTCACGTGCAGGCCGTCAGGCTGACCGGACCGGGCTGCAAACTGTTCAAGAAAGCGTTCGAGATAAAGTGGGTAAAGGTCAGCTTCGATCAGCCGGAAAATGGCAGATTGCAGGGCTCAACGGCGACCGGGCCGGCACCGTTGTCCGGCGAGACATCATCCTACAGCTGCAAGTGATCGCCGCCAATGCCGGCGAGCGAATCCTCGATGCAGCGCCACAAATCCGGCGGCGAAAGACCAAGTTCTCGCTCCAGGTGGCTGGCGTCCAACGTGCAGTGACGGTTGGCGGGATATAGTGTCAGACCAGCTTCCGCCATCGTGACGGCACGCACCAGCGCGCGATCGATCTCCAAGCTCTCAGCCACTCGATAGGCCGTATCAGCATAGCTGGTCTCCTCCTTCGCTGAAATCTGAAAGATACCGGTATGCGAACTTTCGCTCAGAGCGGAGAGCGCCGTTACGACGAAATCGAGCGGCACAGGCGCCCAAAACAAGTCGACGAAAGCCTCGACGACTCGAGAAGATCGCCAGTCGTTTAGCCAGCGCTCGAAAATGGCCGGCCTGCCGGCGAGCACCTTGCTCAGCCTGACTATTGCATGCTGGCCTGATATCGAAGTCAAGAACTGCTCGACTTCAGCCTTCTGACGTCCGTACTCGCTCAGCGGGCTTGGCACTGCTTCCGGTGGCATGTTCGGATGTAGCCCGTCAAAAACTTGATTGGTCGACAGAAAGATGATTCGACAGCCGCTCTCGGCAAGGCGCCGGCAGACGTACTTTGTCCCTTCGACATTGATGCCGGCCGTGTACTCCGGCTGATCGCGGCAGAAATCAACTTTTGCAATAGCCGCGCAAACAACTGCCACTGCAGGTGGATCATCATAGACCTTCCGATCGGCTTGATCAGGAGCGGCCAGGTCGAGACGGAGGGCAGCGTTGGCGTTCGACTGCAATCGCCTGCTCGTACCGCGCGCAGGAGTTCCAGCCCTCTTCAACCGGTCGAGCAAGGCTGAGCCGACTGTGCTATCCGCTCCAATTACCAGCACTCCTTGCGCAGCGAAAGACATCGTTTTAGAAGCTCGAGCGCGAAACTATTTCTTGCCGACGCAAAGCGCAAACAAATAATGAGCCATCGGATAGAACCCGGTGTGGACCACTTCATCATTCATCGAGAAGATAAACACATTATGGAAGTACTTTTCCATCAAAGTCTTCCAACCTTTTGCGCCTTTGCAATTAACATGCCCCTGCTTGCTGTATTCGGAGGCATATGTCTGCGATTCGAGCGAGGGCGTGCCAACCAAAAACACGCCTTGCGGCTTCAAACAGGCTGCGATGTTTTTCACGAACAAATCTTCTTGGTCAGCCGCTATATGTTCGATGACATCGAGACTGTAGGCAGCATCGAACTCCCCTTCGACCGGGCCGGACAGCATGTCGTGAACCCGACAGTCAAACTGCCAACGCTCTGACATGCGCTCCTTTGCGTCGTCTACAAACACCTGGTCGAAATCGACAGCAGTCAGCTCTTTTACTTCCTGAAGCACCAGTCGTGAGCCAACGCATCGCCACAGCCAACTTCCAAAACCTTTTGACGCCCCGAGAGCATCTTGGCGACGAATTTGCTTCGTGCCAAAACGAAGAGCAGATGCCTGGGATCATCACGCCAGAGCTGATTGGTGCACAAACCCAGCGAACTGAGACCTTCACTGTCTCTAATCGCCACCTGAACTTGATATTGAGGCTCTTTCGTCTGCTCTATAGTGCTCATATCCATCACCTGAAAACGGGTAGTAAAAGTTCACTCTCATGGCCCGCATAGCCCCGAGCGACTTCCCAAGCCGGAAAAGTCCACGTCATTGTAGACTCTGCAGGGTTTCCGCTTCATGAACAATCGGTCAGGTTCTGCCTTACGCTGAAATCATTCAACCACCGCCGGGAAAGGCCAGCGGTGAACAGCAGCTATAATTGTCCGATTGCAAAGTTTCCCGAGGGACTCCAAATTGACCTCAGCTAATCTTCACGCAGGCAAAACCAAAAGCTCCAAAAGAGGCGACGAAGCATCCCCAAAAGCCGACGCAACTTTAGACTCGGGTCACCACTGCCATATCTGCGCAGAGAGCACACTCGAGCTGGTGGAGGGCTACGAGCAGCTGCCCAGAGTAACCTCCGACTGCTGTCCATGGCAAAGCGGGGGCAAGCTCGGCACGTGTACCCGCTGCGGCTGCGCGCAAAATCCGACTGACCAGCAATGGCTGGGTGAAATCAAAGAGATCTACGGCAAGTATTCCATCTACCAGCAAGGCTCCGGCAACGAACAGTTTGTGTTCACCGGCGGACAACCGGTGGCTCGCTCGGCCCGGCTGATGGAGATGACCAGTCCGTTTTTGGATCTGTCGGCTCAAGGCCGGCTCTTGGACTTTGGCTGCGCCAATGGTGGACTCCTGCGCAACTTTGCCCGCCTCAATTCGAATTGGACGATGGTTGGTTTCGAAGTCGACGATAAGCACAAGCAGGAGATTGAAGCGATCGCCGCAGTAGAGTCGTTCAGCAGCGGCAGCGTGGAAAGCATTCCCGGCCGGTTCAATCTGATCACTATGTCGCACGTACTGGAGCACCTACCGCTGCCGGCGTCGACCCTGTCCGAGCTTTCTCAAAAGCTGACCGCCGGCGGATACCTGCTGATTCAAGTGCCGGATGCCGCCCAAAACCCCTTCGATCTGGTTATTGCCGATCACTGCAGCCACTTTACGCTTCACGGACTCAAGCAGCTGGTGGCCAACGCCGGTTATCGAATTGTGGTTGCTACGACCGATTGGGTGCCGAAAGAGATCTCCATTTTAGCGACCACGCTCTCTGCCAATGAATCCGGCTTGGAGCGAAGCTGGGAAGGCGAGCCGCGTTTAAATGCAGCAGAATCAATCGCTTGGCTCGCCAGAGTTCAAATCGAGTTGCGTAAACTGCGGGCGGTGGATAGGCTCGGGATATTTGGTTCGTCGATCGCGGCAACCTGGCTGTATGCAGCCTTGGAAGGGAAAGTCGACTTTTTCGTCGACGAAGATCCAAACCGGGTCGGTCAGAAACACCTGGACAGACCGATTTACAGCATCGATCAGGTTCCGCCGGACAGCCATGTTTTCGTCGGTATGAATCCGGAGAAAGCGACACAGGTTGCTGAGCGTTTGGCCATCGGCGACTTTCACGTCCACCTGCCGCCCGCCTGCTAGCACGCCAGCATGCCCAATGGTCGGGAGCGACTGGTAGAGCAATTCCCAATTGACGAACCGTAGGGACCATGCCCAGCCCCTACAACGGTGCGTCGTCTCCGAAATGAACTACTGCGACGGTGCAAGCGTTGCTGCCGCTGTCCGGCTCCTGGGCAACCAGAAATAGACCTTCGTCTTTCGATCATTAACTATTCTTAGCGACTTCAACTGCCGCTCAACAGCTTGCTTTTGCTATGCACTAATTCTAGTCGAGGCTTGAGCTATTGAGAGGCGCTGAGCTAAGCTTATCGCCTGAAAGTATGCGATACTGCTTGACAATAAATTGTTTCCGTCGAGCTCTTTCATTAGACAATCAAGCCGAGCCGCACAGGAGAATCAATCAATCCAGATGTCCAGCGCAACACTCACTGTGGTAATGCCAAACTTCAACGACTCCCGCTTAATCGGGCGAGCGCTGGAGTCCATTTGCCAACAGAGTTTCAGTCCGACCGAAGTGGTCGTGATTGACGACGGGTCGACGGACAACAGCATCGAAATCATAACTGAATGCCAGAAGCGCTTCCCGATCATACGCTTAGTAAAGAATGAAACGAATCGTGGCATCATATATAGTGTCAATCGAGCCTTGCACATTGCGCAAAGCGACTATCTCTATTTCGCCTCGGCCAATGACGAAGTGCTGCCGGGATTCTTCGAAAAGTCGATGCAGACGCTCGCTCAATATCCGCAAGCCGGGCTTTGCTGCACCGATATCAAGTCAACCGATGCAAAAACCGGTCAGAGCCATGAAGCGCACAAAGGCTGGGTGGACGAACCCACCTACTTATCGGGAGATTTCATCGCCGAGCGGCTGGACGGCAGCAATCTGTTCGGTCCCAGCTTCATATACAAACGCGCTTTCATGTTGAAAGTCGGTGAGTTTCGCCCCGAACTACGCTGGCATTGCGACTGGTTTAGCGCGCACGTGTTGGCATTCCGCCATGGCAGCTGCTACGTTCCCGAGCCGCTGGCATTCTGGCGAGACGATGCCGAAGCCAGTTATTGCTCCGGCATGAAGGACTTGAAGCGCCAGCGGCAAGTATTTGTTGAAGTGCTCAAACTGATGTACAGTCCGGATTACCAGGACATTATGCCGCTGGTAATCAAATCACGGCTTTTGGCGGTATTCATACCGGTGATGAGCCTGTCGGCGATCGTTGAGGGCCTTTGCAAAACGCCTCGACCAAACTCTTCGGCTTCGCGATTGACCAGACATCTGATCGCCTTGAAGGCAGAGAGATCGCGCAGACGCATCAGCAGCAGTTTCAGCAAGACATACGACCGGACCGGACTGGCGAAGGTGCCGGGCATCGTCGCCAATCAATTCGATCAAGCCTACGCGCAAGCGTTCGCTCGCTTCGACAAACTGAGAAAATCGCTGCGCAGCAGCAAGTAGAGCGGCGCTACAGCCTGTCGACAACCGGCATCGGAATGCCCTTTGTTGGTATCGGCTCCACATACTGCGCTTCAGGCTCAGCGACTGCTTGCACGGCTGGTGTTTCGGCGGCAACGGCCGTCAAAACTCGATACTTTACCCGAGAGGCCAGTCCCCAGATCGCCGGACCGACCATGCCGGCGATTTGGCGCTTCAACGCGCTCGGCTGAGCGGGCGTCGGGGCGAAGTCTTCAAGGTTGCTTGGCTGCTCAATCGGCTCTGGTGCCACCAGTTCGGACAGCTCGGATTCAGCCGTCTTCATCGACACCGGCAGGTCTTCGAGATTGAGCCCTTCGCTTTGTGCTCGCTGCCAGGCCTCGAAGAACTTGCGCTGGCTCGGCACGACATCGCAACGCGACTTCTCCAACTTGCGAGCCACCACATACGTGCCGTAGAGCGCGTCGTCCAGCCCGCCGAAAGATATCTTGTCCAAACAGCCGGGAACATACTCGTAGATTTCGAACGGCAGCTCGCTCAACTCCAGGAGATGCAATCCTGGCTTGTTCTCATGCCGGAAGACTTGCAAGCGATCGATAGCATACTGGTTAGCCCAATAGTAGTCGCAAAACAGCGTAGGCGAAAAGCTATAGAACCCATGGTCGAGATAGTTCGAAGATGGCACGACGTGAATTACCCGGCCACCGACCTTCAACATCTTGTGCACGTTCTTGAGTGCATTGGGCACATGAAAAACATGCTCGATCGTGCCACCATCAATGATGACATCGAATCTACCCAGCAAGTGCTCCGGCAGCGTATCCGAGTTGAGGTCGAAGAGGTGATCCGCCTCTTCGAAGTCCGAGTAATCCATAGTTTCGGACTGCTGAAATCCGACAGACAGCAAGAACGATTCATCGCTCATGCACCCGAGCTCTTTGAGCGTCGGATGTCGATGCAGGGAGATTGCCGGCGGTTCGCTCAGCCGGAACGACACTTCGCTGGCATATCGCTTCAACGATTCGTTGCTGAAATAGATGTCCTGCCGGCCCAGCGAAAGAACCCGTCCGCTGAACGGTCTTTCATTGCCTTCCTTCATCAGGAGTTTCGCAACTGCTTTCGGAATGCCCACTGCTTATCTCCTTTAAAACGACAGGCTGTACAAGTTCGACTGCAGAATTACGGCTGGTGAACGTACTCGAGCGAGTGTCGATTAACCTCGCTCCAATTCCCGTCAATCCACTTCACCACTTCCACCAGCCCTTCTTTCAAGGAAACTCGTGGAGCCCAATCCAACTCTTTTCTGGCTCGGGTCGAGTCAATCACGTAGGCCGCATCTTGCCCCTGACGCTCTTCGACATCGGTGATGCAAGCAGCGAAATCACAGTTCATCAATTCCGAAATCATCTCGACGACGCAGCGCACGGAGACGCCGTCATCCGGTGACAAATGATAAATACTTCCGGGCTTACCGTTCTCCATTGCGGCGAGCTCGCCGCGAGAGATGTCCCGGATGTGGATATAGGACTTCACGGCCTTGCCACCACCATGCAAATGAATCTTCTTGCCGGACTTGATGTTGATAACCGAACGAGGAATGATCTTCCACAGCTGCTGGTGTGCGCCGTAGACGTTGGTAGAACGGATCATCACCAGTGGGAAATTGAAGTTCTTGACCATCGTGAACAGGAGCAGATCGGCAGCGGCTTTTGATGCCGCATAAGGGGTGGTCGGATTGAGCGGCGCCGACTCCAAGATTCTGCCTTCACAGGTGCCGTACACCTCCGGAGAAGAGATATGGACGTAGCGCTTCAGATAATCCCGCTTGCGCAGATTGTTCACCAACTTAGACAGAGCTACCGTATTGGTTTCGAACCAATGCTCCGGATGCTCCCAACTCGGTGCGACTTCGCTCTGCGCTGCAAAGTTGACGACATAATCCGGACGAACTGAATCCAGCAATTCGATCAACTCAGAACTATGCTTGTTCAGGTCCAACTGGTGAAACTTGAAATTAGCCGATGCACGCCGCTTATAAGGCAGGAAAATCTCACTCTTTTCCGGTGAGCGGCTTACACCTATCACCTCATCATGATCCCGCTCTAAAAGGAGATCAACAAAATCGGCTCCGGAAAAGGAATTGCTCCCTAAAACTACGATCTTACTCACGTCAATTTCCTACTTTAGTTGAACCTGCTGCATTGCCTTGATGTTGAAGTAACGCACATCGCTCATTGAATCCGGCAGCTTATTAGCCTTGAAGGCATCTATCAGATCGTTTACCGCATCCTCGATCGTCCGCTTGGGAGTAAACCCAAGCTCTTGCTTGATCTTGTCCGAGCAGATTCGATAGGATCGAATGTCCTCCGAAGGCACCTTTTCCACCAGCAACTCACCCTTTTCCGGCATCTTCTGCGCCATTACCTGCTGAACTATTTCGGCCAGCTCCCGCACTTTATGGTTCTCATAACCAGCGTTGAAGCTCTTGCCAGCGATTCGCCCGCTGTCAATCGTCAGCAACATCACGTAGAGATCCACCATATCTTCGATGTGAATATTCGGACGCATCTGCTCGCCACCGAATATGGTGATCTTGCCGTTGTTGATGGCATGATTGGTCAGAATATTGACCGTGAGATCCAGGCGCTGCCGAGGAGCATAACCGCAGACAGTGGCCGGGCGAATGGCGACGGTGGTGAAGTCCGCTGATTGGTGCTCGAACAAAACCGGTTCGCACATACCCTTGTACTTGTTGTAATCGGTGATCGGCAAAAGCGGGTGATCTTCAGTCACATTTTCCGCCTCGCTTACGCCATAGACGCTCGAGGTCGAGGCGTAGATAAAACGTCGCACTCCGGATTGCTTGCTGATCTCTACGAGCGGGCGGAAGGCATCGTAGTTGATCGATTTACTTAATTCGGGATTGAGCTCGAAGCAGGGATCATTGGAGATGCAAGCCAGGTGAATGACTGAATCACAGCCCGGCAGGATCTCCTTCAAAAGCGCCTGGTCGCGAAGATCACCTTTGATCTCCTGCAGATTGGGATTGCCCTTAACAGACTCCAGCACGTTATCGCCGAAGATGTACAGGTCCAAAACTTTGACTTTGTATCCTTCCTTCAGCAGTCTTGGCACGAGCGCCGAGCCGACATAACCAGCTCCACCCGTAACTAGAACGGTGCCTGCCCCTTTACTCATAAAGTCGCTCCTTGTCGCCTTGCGCACAGTGTATCCGTCAAATAGTGAATGAGAGCCAAATGTGACACCTCGACCGGACCGTACTTGTCCGAATCGACATAAAAATTGAGATCGCCTTCTGACAGGAGAGGGCAATCGCTCTTGAAGCCGGCCAACGTGATGACTCCACAACCCACCGCTCTGGCAGCTTTGACTGCATTCAAGATATTGGGCGACTTACCCGAGCTGCTCACCGCAATCAGAGCATCACCCTTGTGGCAGAACATCTCAATTGCCTTTGAATAGACGAATTCGTAACCAAAATCGTTAGCCAGACAGGTCAATTGCGCGAGATCCGTAAAGGTGATTGCCGGAATGCCTACCGCCTTTGAGAAGTCGACAGCCTGATGACTGGCGATCGCAGCGCTTCCGCCATTGCCGATCAAGGCGACTTTCTTGCCGTCAGTCCCTACTTTTGCCAACAGCTCCAGCGCTCTGTCCGTGCCTTCTTCAACAGTCAGCTTCTGGCCGTTTCTGTCAGTGGCGACTACGTTCAACAGCAGCTGGTGTAGCCGGTCGAAGTAACGAGTGTATGCGGATGTTTTTGCGTTGGCGTCTGTCATTGCCTTTGTCAGTGTGTCAGTCATTTTAGTTGAACCCAACCCTGTTTCGTACTACTTCAATAGCGAGGTGATGAATTTGGTCAAAGTGCTGCGATTGATCGAATCCCGGTGCCCGACGGTCGAGACGGCCTGTGCCCCGACGGCGTTGCCGACGAAGCCGAGCAATTCCAGCGGTGCATTGAGAGCAGCAGCCATCGCCGTCACGGAAAGGAAAGCATCTCCGGCTCCCATTCTGTCCACCACCTGTCCGGCCACCGCCGGCACCGCGCAGAACCCCTCGTCCTCACTGTAACAGACGCAACCGCGTTTGCCGCGCGTGATTACCACTCGTTTGCTGGACAGCTTCTGTCCCAGCCGGGGCATGATATTTGTGACATCACCGGCTCGGTCGCGTACTTCAAGCCGTAGCTCATTTTCAGTGATGCACACATAATCGGCCCGATTGTATTTGAAGATGGTCTGATACCCGAGATTGCCGGCATTGGACTGAGTATTGACCGCTAAGAATTTAGCCTTTTTACAGATCACTTCGGCCGCTCTGGGAGTAATCATGCTGTGCCCAAAGTCGACCACAATCACGGCATCATACTCAGGGACTACCTGTTCTAACTTGGCACAGAGCTTCGCATCGTCCGAATCAGTCAACTGCTGATCGTTAATCGTATAGACAGCCAAAAGCTTATGGAAGAAGTAATTGTCGATGATACGCCGCTTCACAATAGTCGGCGCATCCTGCCTGGTCAGCAGCTCAGCTCTTATCCGGTCGCTCAAGCTCGAGCGAATGAAGTCTTCTTGCGAGTCTTGCTCGCCGAGAAGACTCAACAAACCGACATTATCAGAGAAATTAGCGACATTGTTGCCGACTGCGAGAATGCCACCGGCAAATTTTTCAGACGAGATTAACCGCACCGCCAACATCGGCTCTTTGGACGATTTGCCGATCGCTTCGCAATACTGGTACTCGTCGATTATGGCTTCACCGATCGTCAAAACCTTGAGCGGCTTCATCATGTCGAGATACTTGACGATATCGTCGACTGAGTATTTATCTGCAAAATCCTTGAGGTACTCGCTCAACTCTTTCGAGAAAACAGGCATGTGCCGGTTGATCAAGGTTGATGAGCTAAAAACTATATCGTCAGTAAACACCAATTGACCGCCCACCGATTCGACAGCAGCTTTTTCCAGCGCGATACCGCCGGTGACATCTTTCTCCGCATCTTTGTAATCAGATCCTTTGACATAGTAGTGAGGACGAAGAAATTTGATCAGTTCGACAGCCATCGGCCACTGGTTGATCGCCACGAAGTCGACGCAATTGAGCGCTGCAATCGCTTCGGCGCGCAAGGTTTCAGAAAACGCCGGGCGATGAGGACCTTTGTTGACGAATCGGTCAGGAGTCAAAGTCACTACGAGCAGATCGCCTTGTTTCCTTGCTTCTTCAAAATGCCGAATGTGCCCGATGTGCAACAGGTCGAAGACGCCGTGACAATGCACGACCTTTTGACCGCGAGCGCGAGCGGCATTGATGATGTCGGCAAGCTTCTCGAGTTCGGTAATCTTATCCTTTGTACCGGCGACAGCTGTGGCGGCCGCTCCATTCGCCTGCGCGGCGGACCCTGAAAAAGTGAAGCCTGACTGATGCATAGCCTAAATCCCTTTGACTCCGTCTTTGCCTGCGACTTTGTACTCTTCCGACACCGCTGTCCCTAAACTCCGACCGTCTCACCCAGATAGTTGAACCATTGCTTGGTTGCTTCGGCAATTGACTGCTGATTCCAAACCGGAGCATCACGCCAGTCATTGATGTGCTCGAGCATCACCGCAACACCTTCGTCGAACCCGACCTTCGGTTGCCAACCAAGCACTTGCTTGATTTTGGTGATATCGGCGTAAGTGCAATCCGGCTCACCGGGACGTTTGGGGATATATTGCCTCTCTCCGCCCAGAAGGTCGACGAGCCGGTTGACGCTGTAGGTTCCACCAGAGCCGACATTGAAGATTTCGCCGGTTAGATTCGACTCAACGGCAGTCACGAACGCATCCACTACGTCGCTAACAAAGGTGAAGTCTCTGGTCTGACTGCCATCACCAACGATGGTAAACGGCCTGCCGGCCAGCTTCTGCGCCAGAAAGACGCCGAAGACGGCACCATAGGCACCAGTTGTGCGCGCCCGCGGTCCATAGACATTGATCAACCGCAAGGAGAGGCAAGGAAGCTTGTAGACTTGCTGCCAGTGCATGACATAACACTCGGCGAGGTACTTTGTTAATGCATACGGATACTCAGCCTTAATCGGTGCCGATTCCGGCGTGGGAAATTGCTTGGCCAACCCGTAGCATGATGACGATGCTGCGTAAATAAACCGTTTGACGCCGGCCGCGCGCGCGCCTTCTAGTACCGCGATTGTTCCGTCGACATTAGAGCGATGATATTCGAGCGGTTGCTCGATCGACGGCACGATATCGGCCAGAGCTGCCAGATGGAAGACCCAATCAACGCCGCTGAAAAGCTCTTTAATGGCGGCGGCATCAGCGATATCGACTTGGTGAACCGCCAGGCGTGGATGGTCGGAAAGATGCTTGAGATTCTTCGGATGGCCGGACGAGAAGTTGTCCAGAACGACAACGGAATGCCCGTCGGACAGCAGCCTGTCCACTAAGTGACTGCCAATGAAACCAGCTCCGCCGGTCACCAAACATCTCCGGGATCGATTTTGCACTTCAGAAACTCCCTGTCCCTTATGACCGAAACCAAGAAACCCGCTGGAGAAATCACACAAGCTTCGCCGTCGCGAAACGCTTAAATCAGCAACTCTCCAGGCTGGGTCCTGAAACAGCCGTGAGGACTATAGCAGCGCCCACCCCTCTTTGCATGATTCTATCTTCATATGTAAGGACTCTAAAAGTTCGCACCAGCGGCGAGCTAATTTTATTTTTATGGACAACTTGATAACGATTGTAAAGCCGACCACATCTGCTGCTGATGCGGTTCAAGCATCGGCTTCCTTTGCAGCGTCAGCGCTTTCCGACCGAACCAAGCGATGAGATTGCCGTCCTGGCCAGCGCTGCCAGCCGCGGAGATTTGACAGCCTGCAACAAACGCCAGGACCGGCTGCGCTGTATGTCGCGCAACAGCTCTTCATTGGCGAATCTTTCTCGGTCGCATTCCGCCTGCCAGGCAGCAGCCTGCATCTGCGCCGCTTCCAATTGATAAAGCGCCTGAAACGCCAACTCTCTGTAATCAGTCAGAAGCTCATCGCTGTCATTCCGGGCGACTGCGATGGAAGCGATCTCGCGACCGACCACGCCCTCTTCTCGGACGAGCGTATGTACGTAGTGCGCACTGAATTCGACAGTGCGTCTCACGAACTCCTGTTCATCAATTCCGAGGCCAGAGAGTCTGTCCCTGTAGATTCTTCCCAGTCGAAACATATCCAAGGTGCACAGGAGAGTTCGCATGTTCTTGTTGGTTGCGCTACCGCGATGGTGCCGAAACTGGCAAAGCGGTTCATTGATAAATGCGTAATCGCCACGCTCCAAAATCCTTAACCAATACTCGAGGTCGCCTAGATGATGGAAGGATTCATCGAAACCGTTTCCGATCGCATCGGACGGAAACATCACCGCACTCGGCTCTCCGATCCAGTTGTAGAGCTTGACTAGACAACCATCAATCACGTCCCGGCCGGCGATCAGCCGGCTGGAATCCAACTGTTTGGTGACCTTTTCGCTTTCACCGCGTTCGTTGATCTCGAGACGGGCGGTGCCGACTAAGTTTACCGCCGGCGAAGAAGCGAACGCCTCAAGCGCTCGCTCGAGCATTTTCGGCGCCAGAAGGTCATCTTGAGCGAAAAGTTTGACATACTTTCCGGAAGCCCTCCGCATCGCGGCATTGTAATTCGCAAAAAGCCCCAGGTTGACCGGATTTGACCAAACGACAATCCGGCTGTCCTTTTCGGCATATGACCGCGCAATGTCCAGCGAACTATCTTGAGACTGATCGTCAGCGATCAGCAACTCGAAGTCGCTAAAAGTTTGAGCCCGGGCGCTCTCGATCGCCTCGGCCAAGAATCTTTCGCCGTTGTAGACCGGCAGGCAGATGGACACAGTCGGCACAACTGAATTCCTCAAGACTTCTAAAGCATATACATTTTAAGCTGGGTTATCATTAGCTGGATCTGTTCAGATGATAAGTGACGGTCAGACAAATTGGATCTATTTAAGCCCGCCCAACCTCAAAGCCAAAGACTGCTCGAATTTCCGCCCCATCAAAACTTAGGGCGGCTCTACTATTCGACCGCTCGCGGCTATGCCTTCCTGGACTATGCAATTGGTACAATTTCTGTCCCAAACGGACTGTCGCTGGTACTGCGCGTCGACTCTCACGTGTCAACGCTGTCGCCGCTGAGCAGTATCCAACCAGATGCCTTCGACTTACTATCGCTGGCACACACGAATCTAAGCAATGACGAGCTGCGTCACCTCTCCAATCTAACCGGTCTCAAAGCGCTATTGCTCGATTACACGAGGTTGACCGGTCAAGGGCTGAAATGGCTTCAGAACATCACACCGTATTTCCTGAGCAGCCGGATGACTCTCTTTTCGGACGAAGGAATGAAGCTACTACCGGCCCTGTCGTCGCTGACATGCTTAGACCTTTCTGATTCCAGGATTACCGATCTCGGCATGGCCAATCTGGCTGACTTGAAGCACATTGACAGCCTCTCGCTATGGGAAAATCGCATCTCCAGCAAAGCGGCATTAACGCTGGGTTCAATGAAATCTCTGAAAACGCTCTGCCTGGGCGGTACCATATTTGGTGACGAAGGAGCAAGTTGCCTGCAATCGCTCGATCTGCTAACCACACTTGAACTGCCGAGAACGGCTATCACCGACAAAGCGCTCGGGCCGCTGGCACTCATCCCAAACCTCGCAGAGCTGGGACTTTCCAGCAATAGAATTTCAGACGGGGGGATACGTGCGCTTTTAAAATGCCGCACCTTGCGCAAGATTACGCTCGCCCGCACGGCCGTCACGGACGAAGCAATGTTTTATCTGACCGAGCTTCCGGCTTTGGAAGAGCTGGACCTGTCGAGCACTGAGCTTACGGACCGGTGCATACCGAGCATTTGCAACATGCCGTCCCTAAAACGAATCACACTTCATGAGACAAAGATAAGCCCGGCGGCAGCCGAGAGGCTGCAGCAGCAATGCCCGGCCCTGACAGTTAGCTGGATGCCGTTGATTCGCTCAGCAGTACCGCCGCAGCTAGCCGGCACTCCGCTCAATCTGCCTAATTGCGCTGAACCGGAAAGCGTGCGAGCCGCCGATTCTAAAAATGAACCAATCGGAGTTTCAGCCTGAGCGATTTTTCGGGTTTTTATTATCTATTAGATGATAAACTCTCGACGATTGAGACGGGCAGAGGGTAAGCCATGGAACTCGGATTGACCGCCGGCACTCGCGAGAGTGCACCGGTTTTTGAGCATTGCGGGCTCAACCGGCTGGGCATTGCTCCTACAGATGCGGAGTACGACGCGCTTTGCCGCCGGATTCGAGGCAAGGTGCTGGAGCTTTCACACCGCGCTAAGACTCCGCATCTCGCCTCGGCGTTCTCCTGCGTGGAGCTCGTTGCAGTTTTGCTGGGAAGCATCGTTAAGATGTCGCCGGACAACCCATACGATCCGAATCGCGACCGGTTTGTCTTCAGTAAAGGCCACGCTGCTACAACTCTCTACACGACTCTTTCGACCTTCGGCTTCTTCCCCGAATCAGTGCTGGACACCTTCGGCACCGCCGGCAGTACACTAGCCGAACAACCGAGCCCACGCTGCCAGCCCGGCGTAGAAGCTGCTACCGGGTCACTCGGGCACGGGCTGTCGCTCGGCTTGGGAATGGCGCTTGCCAGCAAGATCAAGGAGCAATCGTTTCGAACATTCGTTTTGATGAGCGATGGCGAGTGCAATGAGGGCTCGGTCTGGGAAGCAGCGATGTTGGCTCCGGCCCAACGTCTGGACAATCTGGTGGCAATTATCGACTTCAACAAATGGCAGGCAACCGGTCGAAGCCAGGAGGTTATGGCCCTTTCTCCGCTCAAGCAGAAATGGGAAGCGTTCGGTTGGAGCGCCTACGAAATAGACGGCCATAACACACAGGAGATCTTGTCGGTTTTAAGCAAAGTTCCGGACGGATCGGGACGCCCCGTGGCAGTAGTGGCCAACACTGTCAAGGGCAAGGGCGTCTCATTCATGGAAGACGACAACAATTGGCACTACCGAATTCCCTCTGAAGAGGAGCTGCTCGCCGCTCGCAAGGAGCTTGGATTGATATGAGAAATGCTTTTGCCTCTGAGCTGACAACAATTGCCGGACAAAACAAAGATGTCGTTCTTTTATCCGGTGACATCGGAAACAAGCTCTTCGATAAGTTTAAAGAAGCAGCGCCCAAGCGATTCTTCAATTGCGGTGTGGCGGAAGCAAATATGATTAGCGCCGCCGCCGGGATGGCGATGTGCGGTTTGCGACCGGTCGCTTATACGATTACACCATTCATCACCTCCCGCTGCTACGAACAGATCAAGATCGATCTTTGCTATCACAACGTGCCGGTGGTGGTGGTCGGAGTCGGAGCTGGACTCAGCTACGCATCGCTGGGAGCGACTCATCAGTCCTGCGAAGACATCGCCATTTTGCGAGTGCTTCCTCACATGACGGTCATCTGCCCCGGTGATGCTCACGAGGTGCGCTCAGCGCTGCGTGAAGCGCTCAAGATCGATGGACCTGTCTATATCAGGCTCGGCAAGAAAGGTGAACCGCTCGTTCATCCCTGCCAGCCGGAGTTCAAAGTCGGACGAGGCATTGTCGTCAAAGAAGGATCCGATGTCTGCATTTTGAGCACCGGCAATATGTTGCCGACCGCTGTAGAATGCGGAGAAGAGCTTACACGGCGACAGATTTCAACCAGAGTGGTCAGTTTGCATACGGTCAAGCCTCTCGATGAGCAGCTTCTCGCCGAGGCGTTTTCCAGCTACTCGCTGGTGGTTACGCTGGAAGAACATTCACTGGCTGGTGGACTGGGAGGCAGCATCGCCGAATGGCAAAGCGACAGAATCGGTTTGAAGGCCCGGCTCTTACGGTTTGGAACTGCTGACGCGTATCTGCATGAATCCGGCAACCAGAAGTATGTCCGACAGCATTTCGGTCTAACCAGCGACAGCATCGTGGCACGCATTGCAGAGACTCTTTCGGAGCAAGCGGGAAGATAGCATGAAAACACTGGCAGCAATTCTCGTTGAAACAGGCAAGCCGCTAGTTTTACAAGAGATCGAAATCCCTCAGCTCAAACCCGGGCAAGTATTGGTCGAGATCAAAACCAGCGGTGTCTGTCACACGCAGGTCTCCGAATGTCGCGGTCATCGGGGCAAAGATGCCTATCTACCGCACTGTCTCGGACACGAGGGCAGCGGTGTCGTACTGGAGGCCGGAGCGGGAGTGACGAGAGTTAAGTCCGGCGACCGAGTTCTGCTCTCCTGGATGAAAGGCGCCGGAGCAGATGTTCCTGGCACCGTTTATCAGTCCACGCTCGGCAACGTCAACGCCGGCGGCATCACCACATTTAGTCAGCACGCAATCGTCAGCGAGAACAGACTGACCGTCCTTCCTTCCCGAATTGCTTTTAGCGAAGCAGCGATTCTCGGCTGCGCTGTTCCAACCGGGATTGGCGCTGTGATGAACACCGCCCAAGCCAAGCCCGGGCAGTCGGCCGTTGTATTCGGCGTCGGCGGCATCGGACTCTGCGCAGTTGCCGGGGCTGTAATTGCAGGCTTAAGTCCGGTCGTAGCTGTCGACTTAAAACGCGAGAAGCTAGAAACGGCAAGACTGCTTGGAGCGACTCACGGCATCGAAGCGAACGGAAATGATGTTGTAGCAGCGCTCAAAGACATTGTCAAAGGTGGATTCGACATTGCAATTGAAGCGAGCGGGCGCCCGCAGGCGATGGTCCAAGCGCTGCAAGCAGTGCGCAATCAGGGCGGCGTAGCGGTCATACTGGGAAATGCTCGTTTTGGTGAATCGCTGAGCATCGACCCGCGCGAACTCAATAACGGCAAACAGCTTAGAGGCAGCTGGGGCGGTGACAATCAGCCGGAACGAGATTTCCCTCGCTACTTCGATTATCTGGAAGGCGGCAAGCTGAACGTCGAACCGCTGTTGTCCAAGACCTACAGCTTGACCGAGATCAATCAAGCGATTGATGACCTCGAGAGCGGCAAGGCGGTAAGACCAATAATCGAGATGTCGCAAGGATGATCGTCGGCATAGACTTTGATAATACGATCGTTAGCTACGATCAGATCTTTCACACAGAGTCTCTGGAGCGCGGTCTGATTTCACTGGATGTTCCGGCACGCAAGGATGCCATAAGAGATTATCTTCGCAAAGCTGCCAAGGAAGATCTTTGGACCGAGCTTCAAGGGTATGTTTATGGACCTGGAATCGGCGGAGCTCTGCCATTTCCAGGAGTACTCTCCTTCTTCGAGCACTGCCGTGCGGCCGGAATCAAGACTTACATAATCAGTCACAAAACAAAACTCCCCTACGCCGGGCCAAGATACGATCTGCATGCGAGCGCGCTGGGCTGGCTGTCAGCGAACAATTTTTTAGATTCAGCCAGCACCGGTCTTGAAATAGCCGATGTGTTCTTCGCAGCCACTAAGCAAGAGAAGGTTCAGCTAATTCAAAGGAACCATTGCTCCTACTTCATTGATGATCTGCCGGAATTTCTCCAGGAGATTGCTGCATCGAATGGCATTGAAAGAGTTCTCTTCGATCCCAATAATGTCCATCTCGACGAAGAACGATTCGTCCGGCTGACTTCCTGGAGAGCAGTTGCGGATTTAATTGTGGGGGAATTGGTGCAATGACGGACGCTTCTCTGCGGGAGACGTCATGGAAATTGCTCGCCAAAGAGGGGTTCGCTAAGGACTTCACTGTCGAGCTGTTAAAAGGCGGAAAGAACAATCGCGTCTACCGCGTGGCCTCCAGCGAGAAGGTCGCCTTGCTCAAAGCATACTTTCGCCATCCAGGCGATCCAAGAGATCGTTTCAGCACTGAGTTCAACTTCTCTTTATTTGCCTGGTCAAACGGACTTAGCTGCATTCCAAAACCGTTGCACGGTTGTCAGGAATCAGGCTTGGCATTATATGAATTCGTTGACGGAGAGAAACTAACTGCAAGCAAGCTATCAGCAGATGCAGTGCGGGCCGCCCGGGGCTTCTTCAAAGAGTTGAACAGTCACCGCTTAAGTCCACAAGCGACCGAACTTCAGCCGGCATCTGAAGCGTGTTTCAGCCTTGCTTCGCATATTCAGCTAGTTGACCAACGGGTAAGTCGGCTGCTGGCTGCGTCGAAACAGAGCGCTCTTAGCCCCGAGGCCGAGGAATTCGTACATTCCAAACTTGCCAAGACTTGGGCGCTGGTCTCTGCCAGCACCAGCAAGTTAATCCGACAACTCGACCTGCCTTACGCAGTTGAGCTTGCACCAGACAGCCGGAGACTATCTCCGTCCGACTTTGGCTTTCACAATGCGCTTCGCCGCTCATCGGGACAGATCTGCTTTCTCGACTTTGAGTATTCCGGATGGGACGACATCGCCAAGACAACTTGCGACTTCTTCCTGCAACCGGCCGTTCCGGTGCCGGCAGAATTTTTCAATGATTTTGTCGAGGAATTGCTTGAAGATTTTGCAGACAGACATCTGGAGAGAGAGCGCATCCGAGTGCTGCTTCCTGTCTATCACGTGAAGTGGGCATGCATCCTCATGAACGACTTTCTTCCGGTCGGAGGGATACGCAGAGGCTTTTCGTTAGGATTGGAAGAAGACCAAGAGCGCAGAATTGAGCAGCTCCGGCTGGCAGAGGCGGTATTAAAACAGGTTGAATCAGCCGAAGAACGCTACTTTTGCCGGGCCTAATTAACCGCTCAACAAACATTCGAAGTAAGGTAATTTCGATTAGCAAGGAGAGTTATCAATCAGCCATGGGACACATCGACTTCCTTTCCTCTGTTCACAAAAGCACCAAGCGCGATTATCTCGCTCGAGTAAACGAGTTTCCCAAAGCGCAAGCAGCAACGTTAGCCAAGAAATTCGACCTGGACTACTGGGACGGCAGCCGCCAGACCGGTTATGGTGGCTATAAATACGACGGTCGCTGGCGCTCAGTAGCCGAGGACATAGCCAAACATTACAACCTTAAGGCCGGCGACAGCGTGCTCGATGTCGGATGCGGCAAAGGCTTCTTGCTCTACGAGCTGGGACAGGCAGTGCCCGGACTAGAACTAGCTGGCATCGACATCTCGGAATATGCAATCGAAAATGCCAAAGCGGAGGTGCGCGGCAATCTTAAGGTCGCGTCAGCAGCCAAGCTTCCTTACCCGGACAAGTCGTTCGATCTGATCATCTCAATCACCACGCTGCACAATCTCTATTGCTTCGATCTGTTCAAGGCGCTCAAAGAGATTGAGCGAGTCGGCAAGAAGAACAAGTACATCTGCGTCGAAGCCTACCGCAATGAAGAGGAGAAGGTAAACCTCCTTTATTGGCAGCTCACTTGCGAAATGTTCTGTACACCCGAAGAGTGGGACTGGTGGTTCGAACACACCGGTTACACCGGGGACTATTCGTACATCTACTTCGAGTGAGCCTTTGCAGCACCATGAGAGTTTTATCACAGGAGCGGCTGGAGCTGACGTTGACACTTTAGGACTTTGCCGGTTGACGCTGTACTGAGGAAACGGTATAACTTGCCAGTTAAACTGGCGACTGCTGACAGCGACATAATTTACGACGAGTTCAACGCGAATGATTAAAGAGCAGAGCGCAGGCTCGATCGAAAGTTTTCTGGAGAGCGATATCCCGAGCGAAAGGATTCGTCCCTCGTCTCCATCGCTTCTCTTAATCCGCAAGATAGTAAGAAAGCTCAAGAGACTGAGCGGCTTCGAGCAAGCTGGACCCAAGCTAAGAGAGATTGTTCAACTTAACGAACAACAATTGGCTAACTCGCTCTATCTTGGGATTCAATACTTGTATGAAGCAGGCGTGGCCGGAGAGATAGCCGAGTTTGGAACGCTTACCGGCAAGAGCAGCGCCGTTCTCTCTAATGCAATTTTGCAGTATGACCAGCGATTTGCCGCTACCGGCGACAAGCGGTTTCTGGCTAAGCAATTGCTCCTGTTCGACACATTCAAGGGCTTACCGCCGCTGGAATCAACGGTTGATTATCTCTCGCCGCATGTTCAAAGCGGGCTCTGGGGTCCACACACCAACCTTGGGCTGGACAGGGAAAGCCTACGAAAGCTGTGCGAAAGACACCTTTCACCAGAGCGTGTTCAAATTCAGGAAGGTCTCCTTAGAGATACGATCAAGAGCCTACCTCCTCAGACGAAGCTAGCCTTCGCACATATCTGCTGCAAGTTGTATCAACCCACCGTAGAGGTAGTCGAATACCTGCTTACCAACGGTCTGCTGGCAGAAGGAGCGGTCCTCTACTTCAGCGACTGGAATCCCAATCATGCCTCGCCGGAGCTTGGCCAGCGCAAAGCCTGGGCGCAACTAGTCGACAAATACAACGTTTCCTTTAGTGACTGGGGCGCATTCGGCTGGAGCGGGCAAAGATTCATCATTCACTCTTACGCTCGCGCTCCGAAATGGGTACCACCCTGGCACATGATTGCACCGTCGGAGAGTGAAGATGAGGTGTTAAGAGAGCTCCAGTTCGGCGTCGAATATGTTTGCGGCGCCGATGTGCCCGGGGAGATCGCCGAGTTCGGCACATTTACCGGCCGCAGCGCGTCGGCGATCGCAGCTGCCATTTCAGATTGGGATCGCTCGAAGCCGAGCGCCGATGGCCAGCATAACAATCAAAAGGTGCTAATGCTTTTCGACAGCTTCGAGGGTCTGCCCGAATCTGAATCTGAGATTGACCGAGACTCCCCTCACGTAAAGAGTGGTGTCTGGGGTCCTGGGCTATGCCAGCTCCTGAGCATGGACGGACTGCGAGCTGTTTGCGAACAATTCATCGACGCTGACCGGGTCATGCTTTTTAAAGGCTGGTTTAAAGATACGGTGCCGAAAATCAAACCCGGCACGAAATTTGCCATGCTGCATGTCGACTGCGATCTCTATCAATCGACGATTGATTGCCTGGAGTTCATCCTGGCTAACGGAATGCTGTCCGAAGGTGCGGCTGTATTTTTCGACGATTGGAATCCCAACCGAGCTTCTCCCAGACACGGTGAACGCAAAGCGTGGTCCGAACTGGTCGAAAGATATTCCATCGACTTCAGCGATTGGGGTTCTTACGGCTGGAGCGGCAAAAAGTTCATCGTCCACTCCTATCAAGCCTCCCGCTAGGCTGGCATCATCACGATTTCAGCCTCACAATGCCGGCGAGCCGCCGGCGCTCCCGGCGCAGCGCTAGTGCTATCTGCTTACGAACCGCCGGTCGAGCGCTTTCTTTCGATTGCGGCTTCCAACTGGCTGAGCACACGACTTTTGCCACCGAAAGATCTGGAAAGCACACCCACTACTTTAGCCAACCCTTTTGCCAGTGTCAGTCGCGGTCTGTCTCTGACCATGCAGAACCAGTGGCTGAGGCGAAACCGCCATGAGTGCGCATAGAGCAGATCGTAGAGCATCCGCTCATATGATGCGATCAGCTGCTCGGAGGCGGCAAGCAAGTTGCCGGCGCCCTTTCGATAGAGCCCGAGATCTCCGTTTGCTTGCCAGTTGAGCCGGGCGATTTTGTAAAGCTCCACCGACTGCCGGGCGATCTCTTTGCGATCGAAGTTGGCCAAAACGTGTGCGCGAGCAAATTGACCGAAGCTCCTTCTTAGAGCGTCGTTCTTCAACAGAGCCAGAATTGCTTCTACGAGGGCTTTCGTGTCGGCCGGCGGAATAATCAAACCGGATTTACCATGCACCACGTATTCCTTCATGCCACCAGCTGAGGTGCCAATTACGGGTCGTCCGGACGAAAGCGCCTCGATGCATGTAAACGGCGCATTATCATACAAAGACGGAACAACGCAGATATCCGCGGAGCGGAAATACGAAGGCATCTCCGCGCTGGGCACTCCGGGAATGAAGGTGACATTTTCAGTGCAGCCGGAATGCCGAAGCGAAGCCTTCAGCTCTGCGAGCACCGATTTCTTTGCCGGCGCAGTATTGGTATCCCGTCCAACCAGGACGAATTGGACATTAGGAAATGCGCCAACCACCTGGGGAACGGCTTCAATCAGTTGATAGATTCCCTTGCGAGCCTCAAGCCTACCGGCAAACAGAACTGTCAGCCGGCCATCATGCTTGAGAGCAACCGGCCCTTCCGGACAGAACTTTTCCGTATTGACAGGATCTCGTACGATTGGCAGATTTCCGCGGCAATAGTTCATGTCCCGGCAGATGTAATCGGCTAAATCCTCGCTGGGCGAGGTCACCAGGTGAGCCGAAAGGAGCGTCATTCGCTCAAGCATGGCGATGAATTGGTGGTCGAATGCAGCGGTAATATTGTGCAGCTTCTCGTCGATAAACTTAAAATGCGGAGTGTAAAGCCTGACCACCAGCGGCGCAACCTTGGAAGTGGCAACAAACAGTCCTTCGGCAAACATCTCCGGCGCTTCCACCACATCAAACGGCTTGTCACCGTGAGCAGCGACAAACCGCTGCCAGAGAGCAATGATCTGCTTGAGAATGTTGTGGCTATAAGGCATCACCGTCAAGAGCCGCTGCTTATCTTCCAACAAGCCGGTCCAGCGAACTCGATGAACGGTTACGCCCTGATAATCGACCGTTTTCTCCTGATCATCAGCCGCCAGAGCAAATACTTCCACCTCATGACCGATCTCTGTGAGCCCGAGGGCGAGATCGTGCACAAAAGTAGCGATACCACCCCAGCCGGTGTCGGGCGGAAACTCACGAGAGATCAGGCAAATTCTCATAGGGTCAATTTTATTGGTTTCTCACTTGATCTATTTGAAACCAGTCTCAGCTTCAGCCCCTTCTTAATATCTCGCCCTTCAAATGTTTCATAACCTCTTGCTAATGACATCACGTGCAAGCTAGGTGACAATTTGCTTATTCTCATCACGGCTAACTCAGGTCGAAATGCAGCCGAGCGCAGTTGCTAAACCTTCCGGTCCACTTCCGGTCGGCCAAGATCCTAGCGAAAAAGGACGCCACCGGGCGAGCCTTGGAGCTGCTCTTGCGCCCGGCATCTCCTTTCTAGTCGCTCTGTCGCTTGCACTCTGGCTGCACTTCAGCGGGCAGGAGCCGCACAACGTGTTCTTCTCTGATTCGCGTCACTATCTGGAGTCCTGCCAGCAGCTCGTGACCTTGATTCAGTCAATGACAGCAGGACTATCTGCCGGGTCCGGTTTTCATCCGCAGATCAGCCGCTCATTGGCCGACAACGTTATGCTGGATGGACCGTTAATGCCGCTTTTGCCGGCAATCTACTTTGCGCTTACCGGCAAAAGCCCAACTCCGCTTGACTGGCAACCATTTGTCGTGCTTGCTTGCACTGTGCACGCGCTTTCAGCAGGTTTGGTCTGCGCGCTGGCTGGACAGCTGACAGGCAGCCGTAAATGGGCTCTATTAGCTGGTCTCAGCTGGGCGACTTACCCCAGCGCTCTGGTTGCCTCCGGACGCTACCTGACTGAAACGCCCGCCACCCTGCTCTTGCTCTGGACCTTATGGTCGGCCGCAAGATTGATTGAGCCGGCCGGCAAGAACAATTTGGCCGTCGCTGGCAACGCATTCAGGCTTGGAGTTTTGACTGGCGCAACCCTGCTCTTCAAGCCAGTCCTTGTTCCGTGCTCCTTGGCTACAACTGCACTTGCGCTTTGCTTTACAAAGCGCTGGAAAACCAAAGCTGTTATGTCGGTTTTGATCGCAGCCGGACTAGCTACGCTCCTTGTTCCATGGACGCTCAGCTCAAAAGCGCTTACCGGTCGGATTTATCTCACTCCGCAGCGAGTTCCCGTCTTCAACGTCGCCAAAGGTTGCGATGTAGAAGCTGATGGTTGGGGATCGCTTCCTAACTTTCCGCTCACTGATCTGCTGTGTACAACTGATGCGGTTTTGCCGACAATCGCAGCAGTTCTGCAGACACATCCAGCAGAGCTGGTCGGGCTTACTCTCCGGAAGATTACCCGGTTATGGGGCATTCCCTGGAACGACTTTCGGCTGCCGGTGCTTGGTCTAGACAACCAGTCCCAACAATGGTGGCACCTGACTCTGCTAGCGCTCTCGGCGGCCGGCGCTCTCGGCGTGTTCTCGGCCAGAGCTGTGAGCGGAGATAGTGAAGCTTCCGCTCGCCGGGCTTGCTTTGTAGGCAGTGCTGCTATTTTAACTGTGGCAGCTCATCTTGTTTATGTGCCTTTTGAGACGATCAGCCGCTACGGATTTTCGTCGATGCCGTTCGTATTGATTCTGGCCGTATACGGATTGTTCGTAGCGGCCCGCCTTCCGGCAAGACGCCGGCCGCTGGCTGTGATCGTCACCTGCAGCCTGGCGCTTTTCGCATTGGATAAGTGCGCCGGCATCGAAAGCTTCGTGGCAATGCTAGCAGACTTTCGGGCCGCGCTAATAGCGAAATTGGCTTGTGAATGGTTGCTCATAGCCGCTGCAACCGTTTGCGCGCTCAAGTATGCCAAGCAATTCTCGGACAGCAGAGCTGCAGCCAATCTGTCCGTTGCGCTTAATTGCGTCGTCGCCATCGGAGCCTTCGCTGTCTCTCTGGCCTTTTGCCTTGATGGCAAGGAATCACGGGAATGGTCAAGTACAGTCCAGTCCGGCTCTACTATTGTAAGAACGATTGATCTTGCCAAAACAGCGCTGCCTCCCGGCGAGCAATCTGATTTCGCAGCCGTGCTCATTGACGGCGATACCTCCTTAATCAATGCTCGAGTCGAAGTAAACGGACACTCCATAGACGCTCAACCCGAGCTTCTTCTTCGCTTCAAACCGTCTCAATACTTCCTCTTTGACATTATGCGAACCTTCGCAGCCAAGGTCGGCACGTCTGTCGAAAACGTACGTCAATGGCGGGCGCTCACCTTTCCTTCCGCCTGGCTCAACCGGCATGGTACAAATCAGATTCGACTCTCGGCCAAAGCCGGCACGAGCGTCACCATATATGGTGACTATCTGGACGACTGGAATCGGCGCCTCCACCTGCCCGTTGATGATTTTTTCAGCGCCGCTCGCTTCTGCAATGCGACAGAAGGCACCGAAGGTCGGCTTTATGACCCGGTGATTACTCCTCTTGTTGCTTCCCGTTGCTGGCTAGAGCGAAATGGGCAAGCAGACTACTACGACCTCTCTTCGTACCGTGGCAAACAAACCGGACAATACAGGCTATTCCTCAGCGTCGGGGTCGGACCGGAAAGCGTGAGCGGCACCAAAGCGAATCTCGCTTGCCTTCCAGCTCTTTCCGCTCGCTTTGAGCGGAAGCTCGTCGCCAGAGATTTTGATCCGCTGATTGCGCACACGCTGACTGAGGACGCCGACTTGCGCATTAATCGAGCGATTTTGAAGTCTGTCTCCGACCTTGGTTGCCGCATTCGGCTTCCGGAAGCGATGCGAAGTCCGGACTTCTTGCGAATTACAATTTCCGGCTCAATCCGTGCCGGCGCACAACCAGCAATCGGATCTATCTTACCAATCGTGCAAGGCGGCGGCAGCTCACCACCCACTTTTAAGCTATTTGCGACACCACCTTATCTTGTTGCTGGAAAAGAGTGGACGAAGTTCGAGATAAGCGACGTTGTCCCAAACTGTGAAATCAAAGGCGGTGTCCGGGAGATATCGCTGGCACTCTTCCCGGGTGCCTGGGAAGAAGTTTGGGAGTATGGCTGCGATCGTCGCTGCGGAGATGTCTGCTTCAAGAACCTCAGGCTAGAAGTCGCGCCCGTAACCCAACCTCGCCTCGATAACCGCAAGCAACTTCTATACTAAATCACTTAATTTCCAGCGTAGCCAGTGGTCCGGTTTGAAAGTAGCTGTGCCCGTCAGGAGAGACGATCTTGAGCGTTACTACATGTAACCCCTTCGCAAGGAGATCGGTGCGGTATGTACCTCCGAAACCGGAGTGAAGGAAGCTCCTGCGTCGATACTGGGCTACCACCTCTGGCCTGGGAATTCCCATTCCGGTCGGAATGTCGACTATCGAGTCGACAGAGACGAATACCGCCTTAGATGGGCCACGGGCTGGAAAGTCTACCGACCAACCGCGGAAGTTCAGGCTTGGTGTTTTACTGGAATCAACCACGACTGATCTTTGCAACGGGTATGTGTGTGAAGGCTCTGAATTTATGCTCTCAAGCAGGAATGAAGGCGCCGGAGCTGTCACTGACGATAAGCCGGACAGCGCAACCGGAGGACTTTCAGCAAACAGGCTCAAGTGATGAGAACGTAGATATGCCGCGCGTGCACGAATCCAGGCTGGATCGCTAAACAGCTCCGTCAAACCATCGTCACTTTGAAGATCGATAAATCTAACCATATTCGAGTATACAACTCGCGCACCACGCACCTGCTCGCCGGCGATCGCTCCGCTTCTCCAACCGGCAACCGCTGCGATACAAAACAAGCAGACAAGCATCCCGACACGCAAAGCCTGGAAAGTCGATTTCGGTTTACCGAACGAAAGCAACAACAGATACAACCCGGCCAATCCGATCGAAGTAAACGAGCAGTAACGTGATTGCAAGGCGGAATCCAGCCCACCTCCAAACCGACCGGCCAAAATCAACAAAGCGGAAGCTAGCGAAAACAAGAAGAGCGTAAGCGGAGCACAAGCGCGCTCTCGAATGGCCGGCGGTGCCGCCAAAAACGAACAGAGACAGGACGCCAGAAGAAGAACAATTAATACTCCGCTTGCAATTGCCACATCCGGTGAAGCAGAACAAGGCCCACCCAGGCAAGCCAGAAGATACTGCCCAACCTCGCCCGGATAACGTTTCAGCTTTTCCAGCGACAGCCGGCAAGCTGCGGCCCCAGGCGAGGTCCGCAAGGTCAGAGTATGCAGATAGTAAGCCAGCGTCAAACCGCCTACTGCGGCCCAGGCGGTCAATCTGAAGACCCAGGCCGGCCGATTGAAATCGTT
This sequence comes from Candidatus Obscuribacterales bacterium, assembly GCA_020050835.1. Classification (GTDB taxonomy): domain Bacteria; phylum Cyanobacteriota; class Vampirovibrionia; order Obscuribacterales; family Obscuribacteraceae; genus JAGVKB01. The sequence continues at coordinate 172,903 of JAGVKB010000154.1, forward strand.
GCTGTGCGGATGCAGAGCCGATTCATCCCAGGCGCCGGGCTCCTCCCTATCCGGCCCATCTTGATTGACAGCTGCCAGAGAGGACCGTGTCGGAGGTTGTTCTGCCTTGGCTTGCAGTAGACAAAAACCACTGACGGCAAGCTGAAAGAGACCAAGCGGCCAAATCACAACCCCGTTGCCCATCGAGAAAGTTGCACCAAGCGCGGCAGCCAGAGCTAACATGAAACAGGCAGTCGATCGATTCGCTCTGTCCAGCAAGAAAACAGTAAGCACAATCAAGAGTCCGCAGGTGAGAAGATGTGCCTGGTGGCCCCAGAGCAAATTCTCCCAGTTGCGCAGGCTGAACATGAGCCAGAATACCGGTGCCAGCAAAAGCAGTGAATTGGCTCTACCTCTCACTCTCGGCCAGCCGATTCCGACCAGGCACAGGGATTGCAGTAATATGATCCCAACGCTCAGGTACATCAGCGCAATGCTATTCTGCCGGCTGACAGCGCTGACCAACAGCATGATCGAGAACGGCACGCATACCTTGTGTTCGTTGTGCTGAACATTGACAAATTCTGCCAGGTTGAGCTTGCCTTCCAGAAATTTCTCGACATACTGCAGATATGACCATTCATCCAAGAACGGCACATTGACAGCATTCGCATTGACAAATGCCAGACAAATAGCCACCGGCGCAGCGATCAGCAAAAAGGGGACTACGACCTTGAGCAAGAGATCAGGCAGAGACCGACTCTTACCAATTCCGCGCGAGCAAGCAGGATTGACCGCTTCAGGCGAGCGGCTGTCCGCACCGGTTGGCACTATCACGGTCGTTCTTGGTGAGGGCTGCTCTGGAGACATTGAAAGAGGTTGATTCCTGTCAGATTCTGGCCGAATCCGCCTGCTCCGATTCGGCTTGCGCACGGCGTTGTCTTACGCGAATCTCCTCTTCCAGCTGGCGAACCAATTCGGAAGAACCGCGCCCAGACAGGCTGTCCCAGGTCCGGGCCAGCTTGACAAAAACTTTAGCCAGGGACAAACGCGGACGCTTGGAGACAAGGGTCCACCAGTGCTTGAGCCGAAAACGATAAGACTGCAGGTACAACAAGTCGTACAACATCTTGTCGTAAGAGTACAAGAGCGTGTCGGCATCAGCCAGAGCGCCGGCAATCGGCTTCCGGTAGAGCCGAACCTGCTGGTTTCGCGCGAATGCAGACTGCGCTTCATGGTAGAGCTCTACGGTCTGCCTGGCAATTTCATCGCGATGGAACTTCTCAATTACTCGCTTGCGAGCATTATTGCCCAGCCGCTTGCGCTCGTCGCCTTCCCTGAGTAGCTTGACCAGAGCTCTGGCCAAAGATTCGGCATCGCGCGGCGGAACGATCATCCCCGATTCGTCATGAACGATGTACTCGCGAGTGCCACCAGATGAGGTGCCAATCACCGGTTTACCGCAGGACATCGCTTCCAGGCAAGTATATGGCGAATTGTCGTAGACCGAAGGTACGACGCAAACATCGGCCGAACGATAGTAATCCGCCAACTCCGCCAGCGGCACGCGTGGAATGAATTCCACATACTGACCACAGCTGTTGCGAACGATCGTCTCTTTCAGCTCGGCCATTACGGACGACTGCCCTTTACCATTATTGGTGTCATCGCCGAGAATGATGAAGCGAACATTCGGCACGTTGCGCGCCACTTCCGGCACGGCGTCAATCAAGTATCTGATGCCCTTGCGCTCTTCCAAACGCCCGACAAATAGAACTTTCAAGCTTCGGTCCGCAGGAATCGCCTTCGGTCCATCCGGACTAAACTTGTCGGGGTCGATCGGGTTGCGAACAATCTTTATTCTGTCGAGCGGATAGTTGAGATCGCCTGAGACATACTCAGCCAGATCATCGCTCGGTGACGTTATTACATCCGCATTCAACATGGCTATCCGTTCGAGCATCGCTACAAATTGATGATCGAACGAATTGGTTACATTATGCAACTGCTCAGCGATAAACTTCGAATGTGGCGTATAAAGCCGTATCAACAGTGGAGCCGCTTTAGTTACTGCCGGCACAATCCCTTCGGCGAGTAATTCAGGAGAATCCACCACATCGAACGGGCGTTGGCAATGAATTTCGGAAAACTTCTTCCACAGAGCAGTTGTTGTTCGCAAGACGTAACAGCTATACGGCATGCAAAGCGACGCCGCGCCGAGACTACCGTCTATCTGGTGCGGCTCCACGCGATGCACCTTAACGCCATCCTGCTCTACAGTCTTGGCTTTGTCCTTCGCCAGCGCAATCACTTCGACTTCATGGCCTAAGGCCGTCAATCCAAGCGCAAGATGATTGGCGAATGTAGCGATCCCGCCCCAACCGGTATCCGGCGGGTACTCGCGGGAGATAAGGCAGATCCTCATTTTCCAGGACTCCCTTCTTTAGAACCAGCAGTTCGAGCCGTCAGCGACGGTCTTAGTTGCGGCTTCCTCAGGTCGTATTCTATAACGCCTGGGACGGCAAACCACTTGAAATCAAGTTTATTCTAATGGAAATAGCGGCTCTTTCACCGCTTGGAATCCCGCTAGTATAATATTCTTTCTCCTGCGCATCTGTCGTGCAGAATGAAAGTGTCAAGAACGCCAAGCAATCAACATGAATTTGCCGGCTCGAAAGGAAATAATCGTAATCCAGTCCTGTCCGGACAAAGGTCGCTTCCTCAATCCATCGTTAAGAAGCGTGGAGTCGGCGATTAGCCGGGTGGAAGCAGATTATGGCATCGGGACTGAATGGGTACTGGCCGTTTCAGCACTTTCGGCCGACACGGACGAATATCTGAACAATCAGCTGCCAGCTCGGGTGGAAGCGGTAGTCAGAATTGCGGCGCAACCAGCTGCCGAACAAATCAACTCAATTGTAAAAAAATCTCTCGCTCGCTTTGTCTGCATTATCGGTGGTGAAGATCTCGTTTCATCCAATTGGCTCAGCCTGGCTTACAACAGCTGCCTGAAAGGAGATGACAAGGAAGTGTTTCATCCCGCGATGATAGTGGCATTCGGAGCAGACTCCCACCTCTTCTTGACTCCAGACCAAGCAGATCCAGACTTTACTATCGACAGGCTGCTGGCCCGAAATCCATTTCCGGCAATCTGCATCTCAGCAAGACGTACCTTTGAGGAGATACCGTTCCAGTCGCCGAATCATCAGTCGGGCTTCGGACATTTCGACTGGCATTGGGTGTGCGAAACCACAGCACACGGATTGGTACATAGACCGGTAGCTGGAACGTTTGCCTGCTGCCGCGTACCATCCGAGCACAGCTGTTTGGAGCACTGCCGAGAAAACAACTCACTGATCCAATCTTCGCGGCTTTTCAATCCTTTTAGTCCGGAGCGCGCTCGTATTTGAAATGAAACGACTTCTCTCTTCGATCAAGCACCACAAAGAGATCAAGCTCATCAAAGAGAGCGAGCTTTTCGACGAACACTACTACCTGACACATTACCCGGAAGCATCAAAATCGGATTTGAGCCCGCTCGAGCATTACGTCAAGCAAGGAAGCGCAGCCGGACTCAAGCCGAATCGTTACTTCGACGACAATTTTTACCGCGACACAAATCCCGACGTCAAAAGTTCCGGGGCCAATCCACTGGCACATTTCATCAAGTTCGGTGCCAGCGAAGGCCGCAACCCTTCTCGTTCATTTAATACTCGCTTCTATCTCGAGCAACATCCCGATGTCGCCGTGACCGGAGCAAACCCGCTCTGGCACTTCCTCAAGTTCGGAGCGCTCGAGAATCGGCAAACCGACAACGCTCGTGGCGAGGCGCTATCGGCAGAGGCCAGGTCCCTCTATGAGGAGCTAATTCAAATTGAGCCGCTGCTGCCATCGTTTGATTCGCTGGCATTTTTACCGCTCGCTCGAGGACCAGCTGAGTCTCTGGCTGGGCGTGCTTACTTCAAACTGCGCGGGGAGATCTCAGAGCCTTTTTCACACTTGTTCGTGTTGAGACGCTTGATACACGGCGGAGCAGATCGTCTGGCCATGCATTTCGTATCGCTCGTGAGAGAAAAGCTTGGAGCCGGTTCTGCGCTGGTGCTGCTCGCCGACTTCCCAACCGCGCCGGCAGCCCATCTCTTAGCCGACGGAGTCAAACTGATTTCGCTCGACGAACTGCAACCGGGGCTTACCGAAGAAGACAAGATTCAAGTCATTACCAGGCTAATCCTGGAAGCGAAACCACCGGTGGTGCATAACATCAATTCAGACGTCGGCTGGAAAATGTATGCACGCTACCACCAGCAGCTGCGAGCGAACTCCGCCCTGGTTGCAAGCTTCTTTACCTGTCACTTCGACGAGGCGGGCAGAAGAGTCGGTCTCGTGCCCCAATACTTCAACAGCTGTATTGATCATTTAGATCTGGTGTTGACCGACAATCTAGCCTTCAAGAATGATTGCGCGCAACTCTATGCGCTCGAACAACGCAACCTCGACAAGATAATCGTCGCTTACTCGCCGGTGCCGGATCAGTTTCGAGCGCCGGACCCAGCCGCTGGCGCGTGTAAGCGAATATTATGGGCTTCCAGGTTACATATGGATAAACGACCAGATATCCTCGCTCAAATTGCCAGTCGCTTACCGGAGGTCAGTTTTGAAGTGTATGGCGAGCCGGCCCTGGAAGAAGCCGAGCTAAAGAAACTCAAGCATCAACCTAACATCAACTTGAACGGTACCTATTCGAATTTCGAAGATCTGCCAACTGCCGGTATCAACGCATTTTTGTACACGACCAAACATGACGGTCTGCCAATCGCGCTGATGGAGGCAATTGCAGCCGGACTGCCGACGATCGCCCCGGATGTGGGTGGAACGCGTGAACTGCTGTCCGCCGAGTCAGGCTGGCTGATAGATCGACCAGACAATGTCGATGCCTATGTGGCGGCAATTTTAGAATGTCTGGGAAGCCCGGACGAACGAATTCGGCGCGCACTCGATGCGCAGAAGGTGCTTGCCCGGCAGCACTCCTGGCTAGCTTTCTCGAAAACGATTGCCGCCCTTGCTGTTTATCAGCTCGGTGCTAGCACCGATTAGTCGAAGAACCGGAAGTAGAAAAGCGCTCTCAATGCGCCGATGCCATCCTTCCAGGTGATTTTCTTACCTTCGGAAAAATCTCTGCCGTAGTAAGAGATCGGCACCTCGAAGAGATGATGCTTGCGCTTCAGCACCTTTGCCGTGATCTCCGGCTCGAACTCGAAGCGGTTGGATCGAATCGTAATGTTCTTAATGACATCGGCTCTAAAGGCTTTATAACAGGTCTCCATGTCACTAATCGTGGTGTCATATAGCACATTTGTGACCAGAGTCAGGAATTTGTTGCCAACAAAGTGTAAGAATTTGAACTGCCTGGCCGGCTTACCGCCAGTCAAGCGGGAGCCATAAACGACATCGGCTCGATGCGCGACGATCAACTTGACTAGCTCGTCATATTCCTGCGGGTCGTATTCAAGGTCTGCATCCTGAATTACAATGACATCGCCGGTCGCGTAGCTCAATGCCGTGCGCAAGGCCGCGCCTTTGCCCATGTTCTTGGCATGAAAGTAGATACCCGTGCCGTTTGCGGGCTCCTTCTGCATCTCCTGAAGAAGCTCCCTGGTTCCATCGGTAGAGCAGTCATCGACCAGGATGATCTCCTTCTCGAGACCGCAAAATGGCGCTGAGCGCACTGCGCTCAGGACCTCATTCAACGTCTTCGCTTCGTTGAAAACTGGTATCAGAATGGAAATTTTCTTCATAAGCTCAGTCCGACAGGCGGCAACACATTCGGCATACGTGCTGCTCAGAGCATCCGTTAAATAACGTGAAAAGCGGCTCTATTGTTAGTCACATTTAACAACGGCTGCCGGCGCAAAAGGTAAGCACAATCCAATGTTTAGCATGAAGAAATCCAATTCAAGACTACAAATGATAGTCTTACGCTTTCTCTATTGATATGCGTTCTGCGATTTTCTCTTCTTGCAGATCAAAAATAATCTGGCATTGACGAATGCAGTTTAGGCACAGCATCAACCATCCCAACCACTTGAAGAGGTGATTTACTTGGACGCCCTGGTCGACTCGCTCACAAGCAGGAGCACCACCCTTCCGGGACAAACTGCCGAGCACTCTCTCCGGAACCAGCAAGCGCTGGGGCAGGAGCAGTATGGCACAACTGCTCAGCTTCTCAGCATTGTGATGCCGATTTACAATGAGCGGCATACACTGAAAGTAATCTTTGACCGCTTACTCAAAGTCCCATTCCAGATACCGATTGAAGTAATCGCGGTGGATGATGCCAGCACCGACGGTAGTACCGAAATGCTCAGACAGATTGCAGCGAGCGACAATCGAATACGGGCTCTGTATCATGACAAGAATCAGGGCAAGGCACAAGCTGTCCGAACGGCTATTAACTCAATGCAAGGCACTCTGGCAATCATCCAGGATGCAGATCTTGAGTACAATCCGTCCGAGATTCCAAACATTATTGCACCGATATTAGACGGTCGTGCCGATGCGGTTTTCGGCAGTCGATTTGCCAGCAGCGGCTCACGGCGAGTGCTCTACTTCTGGCACAGCCTGGCGAACCAAGTTCTTACGCTCTTGACCAATGCTATCTGCGATCTCAATTTGACCGACATGGAAACTTGCTACAAGGCGATCAGAGCTGACATTTTACGCCAGCTTCCGCTCAAGGCAGAAGGTTTTGGCATAGAGCCGGAGCTGACTGTGCGTTTGTCTCAATGGGGCGCTCGCATCTATGAAGTGCCGATCAGCTATTCAGGGCGAACTTACGCCGAGGGCAAAAAGATCAAATGGACCGATGCACTTCAAGTTTTCTGGGTGCTCTTTTGCACGACCGTGCTGGATCGCCGATTCACCACTCATGATGGCTTCTATGTGCTTAAAACGTTGCATGGCTCGAGATTATCGCAGTGGATGCTGGAGCAATTTTCCAAGTATGTCGGACAAAATGTCTTTGAAGCAGGCTGCGGAATCGGAAACTTCACTGAGCTGCTCCTGGACAGGCGCAATCTTACCTGTGCTGACTTTGAACCAGCTTACGTCGATCTGATGAACCGAAAGTATGGTTATAGAGAGAGCTTCTCAGCGCGGGTTGTTAACCTGGAAGACGAAGCAGACTTCGGTAAGTTAGAACCGGCAAGCTATGACACGATCATCTGTTTGAATGTGCTGGAGCACCTGAAGGATGATGCGATGGTGCTCAACAACTTCTTTCGACTCCTCAAGCCGGGAGGGCATGCGATTGTTCTCGTCCCCCAACACATGTGGCTGTACACTCCGATCGACGAGGCCGTCGGACATTATCGCCGTTACTCGCACCAGGAGCTCAAAACCAAGATGGAGTTGGCCGGCTTCCAGGTAGTCCAGCAAACAGGATTCAACAAACTCGGTGTGCCTGGCTGGTTTGTCAACGGAAAGCTCCTTCGTCGCAGAGATCTCGGCAACAAACAAGTCTGGTTGTTCGACAAACTGATTGGTGCAGCTAAGCTGATCGAGAATATCCCCGGTCTTCCTGCACTCTCTGTAATTGCAGTCGGCCAAAGGGTTTAAGCCAACATCACGCAGCCTGCTTCTTGGTGGCTAAACGATCTCTGAGCCAAATGCACGCCAAGGCCAGCAGCGTAAGCCCACTGAGAAGCAATCCGATATTAAACAGCTGGGGATAGTATTTGAAGGTAACGTTCTTAGCGCCTGCAGGTAACAATATAGCCCGGAAGCAGTGATTGGCTCTCAGCACCCTTGCTTCATTACCGTCCACAAAAGCTCGCCAGCCGGGATAATAGGTATCGGTGAGCAACAAGAGCGCTGGCTTAGTGTCGGCAGGCAACGAGATGTGCAATTCGTCGGACGCCGAGTGAATGATATTCGCCGCTCGACACGACGTCTTGGGACCCAGGCCGGCCAATAACCGTGCTTCGTCCGGTCGAAGGTCTGCTTGATTGAAGACCACTGCCTGCAATGGTGAAAATGTTTGACTCACCAAGATATTCAGCGCCGCTTGATCATTACCGGCGAGATTGGCGAACGAAAAGACAGCGGCATGAGGAATGACGTCTCTAACCTCGTGAATCTTCACTTCCTTATCATAAATGCAGAGCTCGCTGTCAGCTCCTTCCAGATGGAGCTTCTTCCATCCGACCCACTCCCACGAACATTCAAATCCAGGCTTGGGCCGCGATGCCAACGATACCAAGACTTGTTTGCCCGCAAACTTATTGATATCAAATCGGTAATGCGTAGCGTGCAATTTAGCAGGATCTGAGTTTACAAAGGAGAACAGTAACGGCGCTAGACCGCTATCAGGTAAAGATACTTCGACCAGCCCCTCGATGGGCGTCTGCCTAGCCGGACAGGCAGTATCAGGATTTCTCACGAAGTCGAATTCCAAAACCGCATTTTCAACAGGCACGGAGACTGGGAATTTGATCTCACACCGAGCCGGGTTGAGAACCGGATGCTGAAACATTACTGTTTGCTTGACACCATCTATGAGAGCATCAGGCACATAACAGATTCGATCGCAAACAGAGTAAAGTTGAGTCTTTTGCGCGTTTGCGACGATTAGATCGCTGCGGTCGACCGGAGCGATTGTACCTAAAATGTACCTGGTCGATGTAAGAGCGCAAAAACGCCTGAGTCCAAATAAGTTAGCGACACAGTTCTCTGTGCCATCGAACCCACGTCCCCGATAGTCCATACCAGAGTTAGGCAGTAGCGTCGATAGCAGTTGACTGTACCGGGATGGACAGAGCGCGTCTTGATATGTAGTAGCCATAATATTGAAAACAGCCGACCAATTGGGACGCAATACGCCATCTAGCCCAATTGCGCGAGCATCATGGTCAGCATTTTTCTGCATAAACTCCAGATATGGTGCGCCCTTGAAGGGGTCAAGACGACTGTCGACCACTCCGGATGGACCGTAGAACGTTTGACACATATAGCCGACGTATGTTTCACAAAGAAACGGAATCGCCAACAATATGGGAAGAGCCAATCGCACAATCTGAACCTTCCACGAAACAAGTGCCAACAGCGCGGTGGCACCGAGCGCCCCGAGACCGAGCTTCATGCTGTTACCCATATCTCTTGGAAGGTCGAAGTTCAGTATCATCGGTTCCCTCCGGTACAGGAGGTACAGCAAACTCGCCAGCAGCCAAAACCCAACGGCCAGGGCGACTATGAATCGCGGTTTGACTTCTCGTCGCTGCAACGCACTGACGCCGAATGAAGCAAGCGCCGCAATACACAGGGACATTATCGGTTCATCATACTTTGGGAAAAGCACCATATTAGCCAGCGGCAGCACTCCAATCCATTGCACGAGCGGGCACCCGAAACGCTTGAGCAACATCACAAGAAAGGCTGCGCCGAAAAACAGCATCATGACGCTGCTGGCCCGGTCATGCTTGCCCCTAAGCGCACACCAAGCGGCGATACTGCAGCCGAGCATGGCCAGGTATCCGAGCGCCACTCCATAAAAGCCATGCGCGAAATACTTTTTGGACCAGGCGACCGGAAAGAGGTAGGAAAGCACCCCGCGCTGCCAGTCAGCGTCGTGTTCCAAGCCGCAAGTTAGCCCAGGTATACTCGGGTCATGGGAATTGACCGACAGCTGCATGTACTCCAGGAATGGCAAGACTTGCGGCAGGGCAATCAGCAGTCCCGCCAGATAGGCCACTGTAATCAAGCCAAGCATGCGTATCCGCTGATTCCAACCATTCAACGTACTAAGACGTGCCAGTACGTAGAAGCCCGCAAACACAATCGCCAAAAAGCTAGACTCCGGCATGCCGCCCAAGAGGTTGAGCGCCACCAGTCCGGAGCACAATCCGACAGAGCCGACTGTCGCGCGCCGCACCACGACTTCCACGCCCAAAATCAATCCCGGAATGAGGACTGCCACGCTAATCTCGGACATGTTGAGATAGAGCAGCAGGTAACCGGTAAACATGAATCCGATTGCGCCAAGCAATGCCGCATCTCTGGCCGGTAAGAGAAAACGAAGCGCAAAAAAGGTGCAGACACCACCGACAAGCAACCGCGCCAGCACAAAAAAGTTCAACGCTAGGCTTGATGCAAACAGCGATGAAAGAACATGCAGCGGATTTAACGGCTGCGACTGCATGTTAGCAAGGAAAGGCATTCCGCATCCCACATACGGGTTCCAATGCGGAATTTTGTGCTCCGTAAAGTAAGACCAGCCGGTAAACTTCAACCATGGCTCGGTCTGCGACGATTCAGCCCAGGGGTCAGGACAAAACTGCTTGGCGGGAAGGGTTTGATGATCGCTGCTATAGGCCCCACCAGGCATTATGCTGGAGCAATGCTCCGCCCCGATGGAAAGTGTCTTTCCGCCAAAAATGATCGGATTGAACATTCCTACAATTGCCACCATCATCAGCACGATAGCCAGGGAAAAGTGCATGGAGTTACCGGATCGACTGATCTCGGGCTCGACGATTGGCGTTTGCTGCTTGGCTGCTGCTTCTAATTGTGGCATTACTTGCTCATCAATTCGGTCCGGTCCTCAGTCCACACTTTTGTAGATTGAGTTGGACGACTCCACTTTGCCGGCAGAGCGATCGACCGCAAGCAGCTGTCCGTCAAGCGAATTTGCCGCCGGCCTCACCGCCTCCACCGAGAAATTGAGCGTGCTCCGCTCGGCTAGCGCTGAGCGATTACGATCGCGATGAATCTGCCTGAGCATGGTGGCAAAGATCCCTAGCGCCAGCATTTGTACAGACATCAGGAAACTACCGGCCGACAAAAACAGCAATACCGGCCAACTTGCCAGAGAACCAATGATTGCGCTAAGCAAGCACAGAGCCAGACAGCCAATTGCAAGCAGCAAAAACACTTTCAGCGGATTGTAGAATACAAGCGCTTCCAGGATGTACTGGAGCGTCCGCAAAGTGTCTCTCAATAAACGAACCTTCGACCGCCCGACGCGCGAGTTGTAACCGATCGGTACATACGTGACGAAGCGTCCGGTCATCATGTATGCCAGTGTCATTGAAGTAGTAAAACTAAATGTGTCGCAGAGATGGTCAAAATGCTCCATCACCGCTGCTCGACTAAAGACTCTCAATCCGGAGTTAACATCTGGTACCTTGCGTCCGGTCGTAAACTCAATCAATAGCTGCAAAATCGACCGCAGCGGCGACTTGATTACCGACTCACTGTAGTGAGCACCAGTCCGCGCCCCGACGACCATATCAAAGCCCTTTCGGTATTCGTTCAATATGACCGGAATTGATTCAGCAGGATAGGTCAGATCGGCATCGATGATTACGATACAGTCATTCCTTGCAGCGGCAATTCCATCTTTGAGCGAGCGTCCGTAGCCGAGATTGTGCGGATGCCTTACGACCAGCGCTCCGGCAAGCCGAGACTTCTCGCTAGTATCATCGGCCGAACCATCGTCAACGACAATCACTTCGGCATCCGGCAACCCAAGCTCATTCAACACGCGGAACACTGAGGCGATAGTGCCCTCGATCGCGCTGCTTTCGTTAAAAGCTGGTATAACCGCCGAAATCATCTGTACCAAACTTCGCGCCTACTTCAACGCCGCTTTGAATCCAATTCAAACGCAACGAGCTAGAGGTTTTTCGCCTCTTATCAGCCCACAATTATATATGGAACAGTCCGAGTAAGAACCTGAAATCATTTCTCATTGAATCAGTGCTCCTCACCGCCGGACATTTTAGTCGTGCCGAGAGGACAGCGATCGAAATCTTTGCCTGCCACCCTACTGCTTGATTAGTCTTGACTCATAAATCCACCCGCCCAGTCGCTCCCAATTCAAGCCTGAACGATTTTGCCGCTGGCAGACAAACGCTTATCTCGCGCCACGCTTCAACCGCAGTGCCAGCGCCGCCAAGAACGCCAGCAGCGTCAGTCCGCTGACCAACAAACCTAACTTGAAAGGAAGCGAGTCATATTGAAAGCAAACAGTCTTTGCCCCAACCGGCAGCAAGAGAGCCCGGAAGCATAGATTGCCTCTGAGCAGACTGACTTCCTTTCCGTCTATAGATGCCCGCCAGCCGGGAAAGTAATTATCCGTCAACAGCAATATGGACGATTCGGCAACGGGAGAGACATCAATCTCCACTCTCTCCGATTCGTACCTGAGGAATTTCGCGGAGCGGCAAACCCCAGTCTGTCTCAGTTTAGCAACCTGATCAGCTGTCGAATTCGGAAGATCAAAGCGAGTAAACAGGACTTTGCTAAGCGGCGAAAACGACGCTGTTGCAAGCTTACCGAGCAGCGCCAGCTCGTCGTCTACAATTTCGGCAGCTGAAAAAATCGCTGCGTGCGGTAGAGCGTCTGGCAATTGATAGATCTTAATTTCGCGGTCGTAAATGCATGCCAACCTGCCTGGATCCTGAAAACTCAATTTCTTCCAGCCCACCCATTCCCAGGAGCACTCGTTGCCTGCGCTCGCCCTGGAAGTAAGCGACAAAATCACCTTCTTGCCCGCAAAGCGGCGAAGATCCATCTCGTAGCGCGTCGCATGTAGCTTGGCGACATCTTTGTTTACGAACACAAACTCGGCTGGATCTATACTTTCATCGCAAGCGCGCACTAAAGCGACAGCTTCCACGGGAGTATGGCGAGCGGGGCAGAACTGATCCGGATTTCTTATAAAGTCCACCGCCAACTGCGGGCAGACATCAGGCACCGACAGTGGGACGTTCAACTTGTTGCGAGCCGGGTCGCGATTGGGATGTTGAAACATCACTGCCTGCTTGACACCATCGATAGTGGCTAGCGGCACAAAGCACAGACCTTCGGGACTGTCGTGCGAATTGAACTTATGAGCTGTAGCTACTATGAGATCATCAAACTCTTCGATCGCATTTGGAGACAACAAAAACGTCGTCGATGTCAAAGCACAAAGCCTCTGCAGCGCCAACCGATTGAACGTGCTGATCTCCGCTCCATCGAAGCCTCGACCCCGAAACGGACTGGACGGATTCGCCAGAAAATAATCTATCAAGGCGTGGAATTTAGCCGGACAAAGCGCATCCACGAAACGAACATCCTGAATGCCGAACGCCGCCGACCAATTTGGCACCAGCACGCTGCCCAAGCCAAAGACGCGCTCATGACCGGTCAACCGCCTCTTCAGAAAGTCGATATAGGGAGCGCCCTTATATGGCTCGAAAGTTCGTTGTACAAAACCCTCCTTTCCATAGAAAGCCTGCCCTATGTAGCCTGTGTACGTCTCGAACAAGAGCGGAAGCAGGATCAGCAAGGGCAGTGCTCGGCGAACTACCCCAATCTTAAAGGAGAGCAAGCATAGTGCCGTGCAGCTGACTAAAGTGACCATCCCAATCAACATGTTGTTTCTCATGTTCAATTGATTATCGAGATAAGGCAGCGCCGGGCCGCAAGGCAGAAAGTTGAGAATGCTGGCAATCAGCCAAAGAGCGCACGCAAAACCAGCCACAAATCGTGGCTTTACTGTACTTTGTTGAATCCCAGCCACTCCAAAAGACCCGAGAGCAGCGACACAAACCGCCATTAGAGGCTCGTCATACTTTGTGTAGAGCACCATGTTGAACAACGGCAGCTGTCCAATCCACTGTACAACAGGGCTGCCAAAGCGCTTCAGCAACATAAGCGCAAATGCGGACAGGAAGAAGAGCATCATGACATTTGTAAAATGGCCCGGCTTGCCTTTACCGATGCGACTAAGCGCAGAAAATGCCCCAATTACGGCAAGGAAGGAAAGCCCGACTCCGTAAAATCCTCGTGCAAAGTAGTTGTGCTGCCATCCGACTGGAAAGAGATATGAAAGCAGCCCTCGGCGCCAATCACTGTCATGATCCAACCCACATAGCGTTCCTGATACAGATGGATCATGAGCATTATCAGAAAAACGTAGATACTCCAAAAACGGCAAGACTTGCGGCAGAGCCAGAGCCAACCCAGCGAAGTAGGCAAGCGAGACCAACCCAAGCAGGCGTAGCCTGCGGGCCCATCCTTCAACCGTCATAAGACGCACAATTACATAGAACCCTAAGAACACCAAAGATAGAAAACTCACTTCCGGCAGTCCGCCCAGCAAATTGAGCGCAACCACACCAGCGCAGACTATCGTTGCTACGCAGCTTGGTCTTCGTATTAATTGCTCGGTGGCTAGAATCAATGCCGGAATCAGCAATTCCACGAAAATGTCCGGCATGTTCAAGTAAAGCAAAAAGTACCCGGTGAACATGTAGCTCACCGCTCCGACGATTGCAGCAAACCCTGGTATGAACAATCTCAATGCGAAGAACGTAAATACACCAGCCAGGAGCAGGCGAGACAGAACCATCAGATCAAACGAGAGGTTGGAGGGAAACAATGACGCTATGATGTTTGGCGGGCAGAGCGCCTGGGAAATGCTGTTAGCCAGAAACGGCATGCCACAACCCGAGTAAGGATTCCAGAGCGGTATCTTTATGTCCCTGCGGATCGAATCGCCTAAGAACTTAAGCCACGCTTCGTTTTGGCAAGCAGCCGCCCACGGGTCTGGGCTAATCTGCCTCTTTGTTGCCGAGAAATGGTCGCCACCAAAGGCACCGCCGGGCATTACGCTCCGGCAATGCGCGGCTGCTACGACGGTCGTCTTTCCACCAAACAAAACCGGGTAGAACATAACCAACAAAGCACTGGAAAGCACTAAGATCGCCCAGATCCAGCTCTCACCCCGGCAGGTACCGATAGCATCCTCAGAGCTGCTGGATGATAGCTCTTTTATCTGGGTTGCAATCTTTTGCAGCATCGACTGTCCGCAGGGATAGTGAACCTGAGACACCAGCCCCTGAATTTCTGTTGTCGACGGACATCTGCCCGGCACGGAAGTTCGGTGCTACTGAGTGCGATGCGAGGTCGTTAGTACGCTCACCTCTGCCGCATCTCATCCCTGCAATTCTATTAGTGAAACGCCCATTTTAGATCTGAAATCATTTTTCAGATTAGTCGTCGGAAAGCCATTAGGCGCGATTTATCTAAGCTGCCTGTTCACACCAGCAATGTTTCCCTTGTCATTTTTGTCATGAACTCAGCCGGCAGTAACGTTACAATCATCCGGCAGGAGCAAATTCATGTGCGGTATCGCCGGATGGTTGGACTGGGAAAGTCCAGTTAACCCCCAACTCGTTCAAAAAATTACTGATGCGCTTTCACACCGCGGGCCAGACGCGTCTGGAGTGAAGGAGCTTGGACCGATCGTACTCGGACATCGCCGGCTCTCGATCATCGACACCGCTTCCACTAACGATCAGCCGCTCAGTGATACCAGCAACGATTACTGGATTGTCTTCAACGGAGAGATCTACAACTATCTGGAGTTGCGACGGCAACTCGAATCGCACGGCAGTAAATTCAGAACCCAGGGTGACACCGAAGTCATTCTGGAAGCATACAAACACTGGGGAGCCGAGTGCCTGGGCAGGCTCAATGGCATGTTTTCCTTTGCACTTTGGGATGCGCGAACGCAACGCCTCTTGATCGCTCGCGATCGCCTGGGCGAAAAGCCGCTTTTCTATTGCCTGCCATCGGCTAGCAGTATTGCATTCGCATCAGAACCGCAAGCTCTGCGCAAATTCGTACCAGGATACTCGCAGGTTGATCCAGCTATCTTGGGGCAATTTCTGGCACTCAACTACACAGTCGGCGCGCGCTGGCTGGTAAAGGGGATTTTCCGCCTGCCGCCCGCGCACTTCATGCTCTTCGAGCGGCAAAACCAACCCCAGATTAAGAGCTACTGGGACCTTTCAGCTTACTTCAAAAACAAAAACACCTTCACATCCGAGGAAGAAGCGGCAGATCGCCTGGCGGAGATGATCGAGCAGTCGGTAAGCTCCCGCCTGGTCAGCGACGTTCCGCTCGGAGCGTTTCTCAGCGGGGGCATCGACTCTTCGGCGATTGTCGGTGCGATGGCCAGGCTTGGTGACGCCAGCAAAGTAAAGACTTTCAGCATCGGCTTCCAAGAACCGTCCTTTGATGAAGTCGACGAAGCTCGGGCGGCTTCGAAGTATCTGGCAGTGGATCATTATGACCGTTCACTTTCGCCGGCTCCCGACACGATCATGAAAAGCATTCTAAAGGCTGCGGAAGAACCGCTGGCTGACAGCTCGTTTCTTCCCACCTACTGCCTGGCTGAACTGGCCAGAGAACGGGTAACAGTAGCACTATCCGGCGATGGCGGTGACGAGATTTTTGCCGGCTATGAGACTTATTCCGCCGACAAGTTCCATCGCGCCTTCAATCAAGTTCCACGCTGGATGAGCACTAGTGTCGAGAGGCTCGCTGCCAGCGTATTACCGGTTAGCTTCAACAAAGTCAGTTTCGACTACAAGGCTAAACAGTTTCTCGCCGGGTTGCAATTCGATAGTCAACGCGCTCACTATTCCTGGCGCAATATCTTCAGCGATCAAGAACGCCTGCTGATTCTGCGACCGGAATGGCGAACGCAGATCAACGCTGAGCACCCATTTGATGAGTTCGAAAAGCACTTTCAAGCCGTAACGGATTGCCACTACATCGACCAAGCGATGTATGTAGACATCAAAACATGGCTTCCGGACAATATCCTGGTCAAGGTTGACAGGGCAACGATGGCCCATTCACTGGAAGCGAGAGCACCGTTTCTGGATCATCGTCTCGTCGAGTTTGCAGCCTCGCTGCCGGCTGATTTGAAGTTGAAAGGCCTCAGGAAGAAACACATTTTGAAAGAAAGCCAGCGCAAGACACTGCCTGAGTGGATACTGAATCGGAAGAAGAAGGGATTCAACGCACCAGTATCCTATTGGTTGAACGGACAGCTCAAAATGATGGCACGCGAAGTCATGCACGATTCCTGCATGAAGGAGTGGTTTGTTACCGCCGAGATAACCAGACTCTGGGACGAGCATGAGCGCAAGCAGAGAGATAATGGCTTGCGCTTGTTAGGACTGACACTATTTGGTCTCTGGCTGAAGGCTCACGCTTAGATGGTGCAGACTCCAGGATCTGACTCCCAACAGCGCGAGAACTGCAAGCGTAAGCACACTGACTAACATCCCGGCCTTGAACGCCCAGGGATCATACACGAAGCGCACAGCTCTGGCTCCGACAGGCAGCAATACAGCTCTGAAACAGTGATTCCCGCGCAGGATTCTTTGCTCCTTGCCATCAACAGTCGCCCGCCAACCCGGGAAGCAATTGTCGGTGAGCAACAATAGCGATGGTCTGGTGATCGCCGGCAACTCAATCTCCAAATTGTCCGATTCATATTTTGAGATGCGTGCAGACCGGCACTGCTCTCTGAAATTCAGCTCTGACACACTCTCGGCTTCCCCTTTTGGCAGATCATTGCGAGAGAAAACCACGCATTCCTGCGGCGAGAACGACCGGCGCTGCAATTCGCTCAAAACTTTTGTATCATCTACTACTTCCGCGGCCGTGAAAACTGCTGCATGCGGAATCGACTCCGGTAGCTCGTAGATTTTGATCTCTCGATCGTAAACGCACTTCGAATCATCACGCTCGCAAAAACGCATTTTCTTCCAGCCGACCCATTCCCAGGGACACTCCACTGCAGAAGTCGGTCTGGACGTCAGCGAGACTGTCACCTGCTTGCCGGCAAACCTGGTCAAATCGACACGATAGTGCGTCGCATGCAGTCTCAAGGGCTCGTTATTTTGAAAGACGAATCTTTCCGGCGCCCGGCTGCCGTCGCAAGTGTCGATCGATACAATCGCTTGCACCGGGGTGCTGCGAACCGGACAGGCAACATCAGGACTTCTCACGAAGTCGAACTCTAGCACCGGATTGACATCTGGAACTGAGATCGGCAGATCATAAGCGTTCTTGGTTGCATCAAGTTTCGGATGCTGAAACATGATCGGTTGCTTGACACCATCAATCTCCGCCAGCGGTACAAAGCAAAGCCCTTCAGGACTGGCGCTGGCACTGAACTTTCTTGCGCCGTTAACGATCAGATCGCTGTACTCGTTCAAATTCGACATGCACAGGAGATATTTTACGGAAGTCAACTGACATAGCCTTCGGATCGCCACACCATCATGAGCTGTCTTTTCGGTGGCATCGAATCCTCGTCCACGATAAACAATCGCCGGATTGGGCAGAAAAGTGGAAATCAGTTCTGCATAATACTTCGGGGTCAGCGAGTCAATGTAGCGAATATCTTGGATGTTGAACGATGCACTCCAGTTTGGCTGAAGTAATCCGTCTAGACCAAGCACTCGCGCATTCGGCTCAGCACGTTTCTTCAGAAACTCGATGTACGGAGCACCCTTAAACGCGTCAAAGCTGCGCGAAACCAGCCCTTCTTTTCCATAAAAGGTCCGACTCATAAAACCGTTGCAGGTCTCATAGAGAAACGGAATGATTATCAGCAAAGGCAACGCTCGGCGAATACCACTGCTTTGGCATGACAGCAAACAGAGGAGTACCGTTGCCGTAAGGCATCCAAGCCCAAGTAACATATTGTTCTTCATAGCCGCTTGACTGTCCAAGGCCGGCAGCCATGGCGAGTTCAAATACAACAGATTGAGTGCTGAGACAGCCAGCCAGAATACCACCGCCGCTCCAATCAACAGCTTCGGTCTCGCCCATTGCCGTTGAATACTGTAGAGTCCGAATGCGGCAAGAGTCGCGATGCAGATACCCATCAACGGCTCATCGTAACGGCAGAAAAGCACCATATTAAAGAGCGGGAGCGCTCCAATCCAATTTACAGGCGGAACTCCGAAACGTTTGAGCAGCATGAGTGAAAACGCGGCAACGAAGTAGAGCATCACGCTCCGAACGCTTCGATCGTCCCGGCTTGCCTTAAAGCCGCTGCACGCTACAGTTGCGCCGACCAACGCCAGGTAAGCCAGTACAGCTCCGTAGAAACCGTTGGCGAAGGTATTCTGCGCCCATCCCGCAGGAAAGATGTATGAAAGCAGACCTCGGCGCCAATCATGGTCGAAATCGAGCCCGCATGCAACGCCAGTAATCGCCGGGTCGTGACAGTTGTCAGATAGACGAACATACTCGACAAACGGCAGCACCTCAGGTAGCGCAATCAACAATCCACACAGATATGCCGCCGCAATCGACCCGAAAAGCTGCGCTCTCAGCCGCCACCCGTCTATGGTAGATAGCCGAACCAACAGATAGCAGCCAGAGAATGTCAGAGTCAATAAGCTACACTCCGGATGCCCAGCCAGCAGGTTGTTTGCTACTACTGCCGAACAAAGCAGCAGAGAGCCTACGCCTGGCTTGCGTACGACGGCCTCGATACTCAGCAGCAAGGCCGGAATCGTGATGTGAACATTAAGATCGAGCAGGTTCAAGTGCGACAGGAAATAGCCCGTCAACATGTAGCCGATCGCTCCAATCAATGAAGCGTAGCCGGGCATCAATACTCTCAGAGCAAGAAATGTAAGGATGCCAGCGATTAGCAAACGCACCAACACAAAAGTGTCAATCGCCCAATTGCTTGAAACCAGCTCTATGATTAGATTGAGCGGAGAGAACAGCTGATTCTGAAAATTGGAGATAAACGGCAATCCACAGCCGGAATACATGTTCCACAGCGGGATCTTGTGCTCTCTGTACAGCGTCGAACCAACAAACATCGACCCAGCTTCGCTCTGACAGGCTGCAGACCAAGGGTCTTGGCTTATCTTCCGATCGACTTGCTTTGCGTGGTCGCCACCAAATGCACCACCAGGCATTATGCTGTTGCAATGCGCAGCGGAGACCGCAGTCGTCTTGCCGCCGAATACTACCGGATGAAACACGATCACAAGCGACAGTACAATCACGAATAATGCGATCGCCCAGCTGCCATGCTCCTCCGGCGCAGCGACCGAACTAGACGGCAGCGACGTTTGCATGGTTGAAGGTTTCTCAGACAGTTTCATTTATCTTTACCTTGATTCCAGGCGTCGCCTCTCGGCAATGCAAACACACCTAACAATCCTCAGTCATTCCGGGCGCTGCCTGGCACTATCCGTTTTCACCCGCTCTTGCCGAAAGCCCGGCAAAAGACAGCTGGGCGGCCGGAACGATCACGTTTCTTTGCGCCCCCTCCAGTTTCTAAAGCCGAACAGGAGAAGACCGAGCATGGTGAACAAGCTCGCGCCACAACCAAGCTTGAAGGAAAGTGGATTGTACTGGAAGGAGGCATGCCTGGCCCCGGCCGGCAGAATAATCGCCCGGAACAGATAGTTTGCGCGCAAGATGACAGCGTCCTTGCCATCGACAGCAGCCTGCCATCCCGGATAATGAGTATCGTTGAGTAGTAGAATTGCAGGCTTGTCGGAAGGCTCCAGATCAATCTCGACTTGATCCGAGCTGTATTTAGAGATGAGTGCCGGTCGGCTGCCACCATCACCATGGAAGGAGATCAACTGGGACTGAAGCGCCGGACTGAGGTCTTCACGAGCAAAAACCACGCTTCTTCCAGGGTCAAACGACTGACTCTTGAGCAGATTCAATGCCGACGCGGCATCCTCAACTACTTTCACACTTGAAAATGTCGAAGCATGAGACAGCACTGCCGGCACTTCGTAGACTTTCACCTCTCTGTCGTAGATGCAGCGCTCTTCGAGCTTCTCGCTAAAGCGCATCCGTGTCCAGCCCACCCATTCCCATGGACAATCTTCACCAGAATCCGGTTGAGAGGCGATGGTCACTATCACTGTTTGACCGGCGAATCGGCTTAAATCTACTTTGTACGGCGATGCATGAGTCATCGCCGGCTCAGCGTTGACAAACTCGAATTTGACAGGCTCAGCGGAGCCTTCGATGGCATTGAACAGAACGCTCCCTCTAATCGGCGTGCTGCGTGCCGGACAAGCTCTGTCAGGGTTTCGAATAAAATTGAATGCGAGCAGCGGACTGTCCTTCGGCACGAAAATGGAGAATCGAACGGCGCTGTCCGAAAGATGCCGCCGTGGGTGCTGCATGAGCAACTGGCAAGGAGCTCCATCGATACTTGCTCCGGGAGCGTAGCAAATTCCATTATTGCCACCGTTGGACCCGTCCAGCGGCGTGTTGGCTGCAATCAAATCGGTTCGGCTGCGCAAGTCGCCTTCGGTCAGGAGATACTTTGCAGAGGTCAGAGCGCAAAGTCTGCGCAGATAGTCGAGCGGTAGATGCGTACAACTTTCATTGCCGGTAAAACGGTCGGGGCGATCTTCATACTGCCAGTAAACAGACCTGAGCTGCGGCAACAATCCGGCCAGAAATGGTGGAAAACGCTCCGGCGAAAGCGGCTCTAGAACGCACAGATTAGCGACGTTGACCGCTGTCGACCAATTGGGATAAAGCACTCCGTCCATGGCGATCACGCGGCTGGATGGATCGCAATGAGCTTTGAGAAAGTCTATGTATGGCGCACCCTTATATGGGTCGAGGCTGCGCTCTGCGACTCCGGCCTTTCCATAAAATCCCTGACTCATGTATCCGAAGTAGGTTTCGCACATAAACGGAAGGAGCAGCAAAAGCGGTAAGAGCCGCCGAATCAGCTCGCTTTTGAATGATGCGATAGAGAGTGCGGTGGTGGCGACGAAGCAGCCAAGACCGAGATGCATGTTAAATCGCATATCCCTGGCAAGATCGAAGCCGGCAGTCATGGTGCCGCCTTTGTACAGATAGAAAAGCACACTGGCCACCGTCCAGAATCCCGCCGCCATGAAAACTATTGCCAGCGGGCGAGTCTTTCGAGCGACAACCACGCTCACGGCGAAAGCAGCAAGAATCGCCACGCATAGCGCCATGATCGGCTCATCGTATTTCGGATAGTAAATCATGCTGGCCAGAGGCAATAATCCGAACCAATTTACCAGCGGGCTGCCAAAACGCTTGAGAAGCATGGCACCGAAAGCCAGAGCAAAAAACAGCATGATCGCGCATACGGTTCGTTCTTCCTTGCCTTTTCGATAACGCCAGCAAGCAAGGCAAGCACCCATGAACGCCAGGAAACCGAAAGCCGCTCCGTAGAAGCCCCGTGCGAAGTACTTTTGAGACCAACCGACCGGAAAGATGTAAGAGAGCAATCCACGCCGCCAGTCTTCATCAGAGAGAACGCCGCAGTAATAGCCGATTACAGCCGGGTCGTGAATGTTGAAGGAGTTGCGCATATACTCCAGGAAAGGCAGTACCAACGGCAGCGAGAGCAAGAGTCCGGCAATGTAAGCGATCGCAGTCAGATAGAAGTAACGCCAGCGGAGCGCCCAGCCCTCGATGGTGAGCAAACGCCAGAGCAAGTAAAAGCCCGAGAACATAAAGGACGCGAAGCTGATCTCAGGCATGCCGCCAAGCAGATTCAAGGCGACCGCCGCCGCGCAAAGCGAGATGGAAACAGCACCGGGCTTTCTGATAATCGCTTCGCCGCCCAGGATCAAGGCCGGAATCAGCATGCTTACACTAAGTTCAGGCATATTCAGGTAGAGCAACATGTAGCCTGTAAACATGTAACCAAGAGCGCCGACGAGCGCTACAGCTCGCTGCGGAATCAGCATCGTAAGAGCAAAGTAAGTGCACAGGCCCGCTACCAGCAAGCGAGCCAGCACAAAGAGATCGGCTGCCCAGCTAGAAGCAAAAAGCGACGCCAGCATATAAAGCGGACTGAGAGACATCGAATTCATGTTGGCCAGGAAAGGGGCGCCGCAACCGGAGTACACGTTCCACAACGGGATCTTATGCTCATGCACCAGCGACCAGCCGTTGTGTTTCAACCACGGCTCGGTCTGTGTGCCCGGGGCATAAGGATCTGCCGTCCGCTGAGTGCCGCGGCCACCTTTTACGCCGGCGCCGTACGCGCCACCAGGCATGATACTAGAACAACTGGCAGCTGAAAAAACAGTTGTCTTGCCGCCGAAGAAGATTGGATGAAACATCACTATCAATGCGACGATCATCGTAACCAGAGCCGGCATCCACCCGAAAGCTACACTGCTCTGATCGGCGAGCTCTTCGGACTTGGAGATTGGTTGCCCGGGGGCTACTCGTGCTTGCTGCATGATGCCTCAACGACGGACGACTTCGGGCTCTAGCCTTGCTCGCCGCCGATTGCGCAGGGAGGCTATCGCCCAGCCCGCTAATCCGAGCAATGTCAGCAAACTGGCGGCAACACCAATCTTAAACGACCAGGGATCGTATCGGAAAACTACCTGCCTTGCGCCAGCCGGTACGAGAACCGCCCTGAAGCAGAAATTGGCTCGTAAAACCGGTGCCTCTATGCCATCTACATATGCGCGCCAACCCGGGTAGAAGATATCGGTCAACAACAGCAGCGACTGGCGTTTGGCGGCTACGTCCACGACTACTTGGTCCGAATCATATCGGGAGATCTGCGCCGCGATGCAGTCATTGCCTCCATCGAGCGACAGAAGCGCTGCTCTTGCCTGCTCGCTCAGATCTCGCTTGGAAATGACCAAGCTGCTCAATGGAGAGAACGTGCGCTCTCTCAAAAGCGCCAGAGCTTCTTCGTCCGTATCGACCAGAACTGGCCGGGAGAAAAGCGACGCATGCGGCAGCACCGCCGGTAGCTCGTAAATCTTCACTTCCTTGTCGTAGACACAACGCTCGCCAACCGCTTCGTTGAAGCGCATACCGGACCAACCAACCCATTCCCAGTCACATTCGTTGCCAGGAGTTGGTCTGGCGGCAAGGCAGACCGTTACTTTCTTGCCTGCCAGCCTTTTGAGGTCAACTCGATAGTGAGTGGCATGCAGCTTGGCCGGTTCGGAATTTGAGAAGGTAAAATGCTCCGGCGGAATACTTTCGTCGACCGAGCTTACCAGGACGACGCCCTCAACAGATACATCTCGAGGCGGGCAAGCCTTGTCCGGATTTCTTATGAAGTCGAATTCCAGGGTCGATTGCGACTCAGGCACAGTCACGCCAAACTTTACAGCGCATTTGGATAGCACTTTCTGCGGGCGCTGAAACAGGACATCCCGCTCGGCACCGTCAATAGTGGCACCCGGAACATAACAGATAGAGGCTGCGCTCGAATAAACCGGATCGGTCGGCGCATTTGCCACAATGAAGTCAATTCGACTGTTGATTGGCACCGGAGCGATTACATACTTCGTGGAAGTAAGCGCACAAAGACGCTGTACTTCACTCAGCGGTCTCTTGGTCCAATACTCGGTTCCACCGAACCAATAATGCTGCTCCTGCTGGCCGCCGGCTGCCACCTCAGGATGTCCGAGCAACTTAGCGATAAAAGTGTTATAGCCGGTCGGATAGAGCGCATCGTAACAACGCACATCGAGGATATTAAACGCTGAAGACCAGTTGGGATAAAGGACGCCATCGACACCCAGCACGCGAGCGCCAACTTGAACATCCTTGCCCTTCAAGAATTCGATGTAAGGAGCACCGCTGTAAGGGTCGAGCGCGCGCGGCGCCAGTCCATCTTTGGCGTAGAAAGTTTGGCTCATGAAGCCGAAGTAGGTTTCGGACAGGACAGGCAACAGCACTAACAACGGAAGAAGCTTTCTCATCCGTTCGCTCTTGAACGAGAGAAGACAAAGAACAGCAGAGACAGCCAGCATGCTCAGCCCCAGATGCATGTTGTGTCTCATGTCGCGCTGGAGATCGAATCCAGAAATCATCGGTCCGCTGCGATAGAAGACAAACAGAAGTCCGATCAGTCCGGCAAACGTCAATGCAATAGCCAGCACGCCTTTCGGTTTGACAGTCCGTTGCTGGACGACATAGACGCCATAAGCAGCAAGGGCGGCGATGCAAGTCGCCATAATCGGCTCGTCATACTTCGGAAACCAGACCATGTTTGCCAGAGGCAGCAATCCAATCCACTGAATGAGCGGGTTGCCGAAACGTTTTAGCAGGAGCACGGCAAAGGCGGCAGCCAGGAACAGCATGATACTACAAGTAGTGCGCTCCGCTTTGTTCTTTAGAAGCGTCCAACCAGCAACTGCTGCTCCCATCAAAGCCAGAAATCCAAACGCTGCCCCGTAGAAACCTCTGGCAAAGCACTTCAATCCCCAGCCAACCGGAAAGATGTAGGAGAACAATTCCCGCCTGAGGTCCTGATCGAAGTCCATTCCAGGAACCTTTCCCGAAAGAGCAGGATCGTGCAGATTGTAGGACGACTTCATATACTCGAGAAAAGGCAATACTTGTGGCAGAGCCAACATCAATCCAGCCAGGTAAGCACAGCCAATCGACCAGAGCGTTCTAAGCTTCAACCGCCAGCCATCAAGCAAAGACAATCGCATGAGCGTATAACAACCGGCAAACACCAGAGCGACAAAAGTCTCTTCCGGCATGCCACCAAACAAGCTCAAGGCGACCGCGCACGCGCTCAAGGAGAAAGAGCCAACTCCCGGCTTTCGAACTTGCGCCTCGATGCCCAGGAGCAGGGCGGGAACCATCATCGCCACACTCAGCTCCGGCATGTTGAGGTAAAGCAACATGTAACCGGTAAACATATAGCCTACCGCTCCGACGAGAGCCGCCAAGCCGGTTGGCATCAACATTCTAAAAGCGAAGAAGGCGCAGAGGCCGGCCATCAATAAACGAGACAAAACCAAACAATCTACTGCTATAAGCGACGCGAAAGAGGAGGTAATGAAGGTTGGCGGCGAGAATACTTGCGACTGCATGTTGGCGATGAAAGGCATACCGCAGCCGGAATATGGGTTCCAGAGCGGAAACTTGTGATCATGCCAAAACGACCACCCTGTGTATTTGAGCCAGGGCTCCGTCTGAGCCGCTTGAGCCAGCTGATCCGGACTGCGAATTGCCGCTTTGTGGATGATTGACTTCGAATCGTATGCCCCTGCCGGCATCACGCTCGACCAGTTGGCCGCCGATATTACTGTCGTCCTTCCTCCGAACAGCACCGGATGGAACATAACCGCAATCGCAACAATCATCGCAGCAAGGGCTACGATAAAGGCTCCGCCGGCCGATGGCCGCGCCGGCCCTACCGTTTGCGGAGCTGTCTGCTTCGGTGCTGAGCGCAATTCAGGCATAATCCGCATCATTGTAACTGGTGATTGACATCCGCCCGCCTTAAGCTCTGGTAAAGCGATTCCGAGTTAACACCCGGTAGGGGCGATGCCAGGCATCGCCCGGGCTGGGCCATGCCCAGCCCCTACAGTGGCGCGTCATCTCCGAAACGAGATGCTAGACAGGCAATTAAACCTTTTGTAATTCACACACTGATTCATGTCTTTCCAAGTATGCGTTAGTCTAGCCCAGGTTGATCCGGAATCTATGCTGGCTTTCAAGCCACCTTTTGAGCTGACCAAACACTTACCTTTGTAAACAATTCTTGTCTTCAATTAAATTGGCCTGAGCAGCCAGGTCGGAAGCTGCGATGCCTGGCTCGGCTATGCCAGCGCCATCTGGCTATTTCGGCAATACCGAGCGTGCCCGGCGCAAGACGGAGAGCATCTTCCAGGAGGCACTGTTTACGACCTGTTGATGAGCATCCTCGAGTTGCTGTCGATGTGCCCGTCCGTCAGCAAGCATCTGTTGCAGCAACTTTATCTCTTGCTGCAGATCAGCTTCTGACTTGCCGAGCTCGCTATAGTCGGCGAAGACTGCCTTCTGCGCCTCCAACTCAAACAAGTCCGGATAATCGAAGGAGCAACGCGCAAGTAAATAGTCTGCCATTTCGCGCTTGGACATCAGCTGATATAGCAGCTCCAGACCGAATAGACGGTGAACAGCCGAACTCTGAGAAAGCGCTACCTGAGCGAGATGGAAATGAACAAGCTTGTCTTCCAGCGGCCAGGGGTGCGCTTTGACCTCTGGAAAGATTTTCAACAGCAGCTCTGCACTGACGATGCGCTTGGCATACTCGTGAAGCGTCGAATGGACTTCAAAGTTGATCCTTCGCCAGTTCTCAGGCGTATCGCTGCCGGCGTTGGCGTTGTTTGCACGCAGACGGAACCGCAAGACCTTATCTGGAATGATCGCCAGCTCGCCTTCAAACAGCAATAGGATCCAATGCGCCAGATCGTGAATCTGTCTCAGTTGCCGCTGGAAGTAGCCCACCTTGTCGAAAGCGCTACGCCTGATCATCGCTGTCGGACAGCAGAAATAATTATTCAGTCCAAACAAGTTTCTCAAATGCTGAAATCGGTTGAGCCCCAAGCCTTCGGCTCCGTATTCGTGGTCCAGGAAGCGCCCATCGTCGTCTATGAAACTGGGCTGGCCGAATACACCCAACACCTCCGGATGATCGTCGAGATACCCGGACAAAACCTCTAGCATGTGCGGTTCCCAAACATCATCGGTCGTCAACCAAGTGATGTATTGGCCGCTGGTACGTTGATAGCACGTGTCAGACGCCACCATATTGCCGCGATTCTTCTCGTGGCAGATCAGAGTAATGCGCGGGTCCTTCACCTGCCGAATTTTCTCCACATTGCGGTCCGTAGAAAAATCGTCTGTGATGATTAGCTCAAAATCCGGAACGGTTTGAGCAAGGACGCTCTCAATCGATTCGATTACATATTTTTCGTGATTGTAACTCGACGAGCAAATACTAATCTTTGGCACGGCGACTGTAGCCTCTCCCGTCACAAGTTGAACAATTATGGCACACCTCTTGATAATATCGCTTTCATGTAAAAGCCTGCTTGTAAGTTGAACCCTGCTGCGACTGTTTCAACAGCCTGGCGCCTGCAACTATTGTTGGCGTCAGTCGCTGCTAGTATCTCGTTTCGGAAATGACGCACTACTGTACGGGCTGGGCATCGCCCCGACGGATCAATCGCTGTACTAGTAAGCAGACCGCTCCGGAAACTGCTCGTTAGAAATTTGATTACAAAAGTCCTGCAAGGATGAATTGAATTTGATAGAGGTGCAGGAGCCTAGTTCTATTAGGTCTCAATGAGATAGACTTTTCAAGTGTCATTTTCGGCGATGGCTGCGTGTAGCGAAAGATCGCCACGTGCGCTTGAGTTCTTCTCCGCATTCAATCAGCAATGAACATCCGATCGACAGTTGAGAAAACGGGAGTCGGTTTCAACTCGACTTTCAGCGAAGCACCTCAGATTGCTACTCAATCATTGGGAAAGCTCAACGGCCTACTCATCTTTGCTTTAGCTCTTGGACTTAGGATTTGGTTCAACTTTCTGTTTCCCCACCTGAATACCAGCAGAGCTTGCGACGCCTGGGAATATTTAACTAACGCTGGCGCCCTGTTGCACTTGAAAGACATGCCGGCTTCCTTCTGGACCAGCTTTTTTGGCTGCCTGGCCGGCACCGCATCAACGGCTGCTCGACAAACCGTGCTGTCCGAAATTCAGCCGCTCACTGTTTTATCTATTTCAGGACCCACCTTTCCCTCCTTTCTAGCACTTTCCTATCTGGCAATCGGCGCCAAATTTGATGCAAGCAATTGGATGATTCCGGTTGCCGCCCAAGCGCTCGTCTCATCATTAACATGTCTGCTCGCCGCCATGCTGGCCAGCAATGTTTGGAACAGGAAGGTCGGAATCTTAACCGGAATTCTCGTTGCGCTTTATCCCGGATTTATTATCAATTCCGGACGGCTTATTACAGAAACGCTGGCGGCATTTCTCACAACCTTGTCTATGTGGCTGACAGCCCGGCTCGTGACCTTGAAAGGCAAGAGCCTCAGTGAGTTGTTCTTGCTAGCAGCCTCGTGCGGCATACTTCAACTGACTCGCCCGGTCCTCCTGCTCTTATCACCATGCTTAATACCAGCTGTCCTCGTGCAGCCGACCAGCAGACGGAAGCTGCTCGCTGTTGCCGTCAGTGCGCTCGGATTGGCTCTAATGCTTGGTCCGTGGGTCGCCTGGCAAACTGTAGCAACCGGTCATCCCAGCTTAGTTGTCGATCGCCTGGGGACTTACAACTTTTACATCGGCAACGATCCCTTTACCGGAGGCTGGCTGGCCGCACCACTTCAAACAGTTGATGCCATACGCAACAAGGGGCTCGGACAGCTCGCCGCAGAGTTCATCCTGGCCAGTCCGGTCGACTTTACCCGGCATACCGTCGAAAAGCTCGCTCGTCTTTTCGAGCTTCCTCTCAATGATTTTCGGGCCTCGCTCGGACCCTTTGCACCAGGCGCACAAGCACTGTTTCACCAGTTTCTAATCGCTTTCTCTGCTGTTGGCATTGTGCTTTCGTTATTCCTGGGAAGCACCACCGAATCACCGGGCACCCGACAAATCTGGTGCCGCCTGCTGATGTTGTGGACGATTGCCATCCATTTCGCCTATCTGCTCTTTAATGCGCTGGCCCGCTATGCTCTGCCGGCAATGCCCTTTGTTATCGCCTTTTCCGCGGCCGGCATCATGAGCCTGGCAGAACTTTCTCGGAAATCCACGTACCGCAGGCGCTGCTTGCTCCTTGCGGCAGCAGCTATTTCGTTAGTTTTCGTGTTGAGAGCCAATTTCGTGCCTGAGCTGGCAACCGCCCTCGGTCCCACCAAAATTGCCGAATGCCTGATCTTGAACTGTTCGCTCAAAGTAGTCTCCTTGCTCCTTTTGTTGTTTTCGCTCTGGCAATGCGCCAACTGCTTGCAAGGCAACCGGCAGCTGGCGCGGTGCATCTCGCTGTTGATCACCTTACTTGTCATTCCTTCGGCCTGCCTGCAGATACGCGCGCATGGTCGCTGGCAAGAGTGGCAACAGACGCTAGAGCGGCCGGGAGACAAGGTAGCGGAGACTATTCAGCTCAGCGCTGAGCTTTGCAATGTTTTGACTGACAGACAATGCTATCTGCTGATTGACGCTGACGGGTGGCAGAAGTTTTTCAAAACGGCGAAAGTTATAGTCAATGGGCAAACAATCAAAGGCCCGATTATTCCGGGAATTTCGCTTCCTGACTGCATCTTTTGGTACACGGACGAGCCCGATGGCAATGTCACTCGAAATTATGAGAGGATTTTCGGAGCGCTCGCTCTCGGCACCGGTGTGACGATACCAGACTTGAGACAATGGTTTCTTATTCCTCTGCCCCAGGCGATCTCAAAGCAGCAAACGCTCAAGGTTGAAATAGAGCAGTGCGGCAATGCTCCAATCAAATTATTTGGCACCTACCCTGCCAAGAAGAACACCTTGCAGATTCCCAACGTCTACAACTATTCGTGGGAAAAGGCATTCTATGGAGTTGAGAACGACGACGGACTGTCCGACACTCGCATCGATGCCTCGATTGGCCGTGCGACCTGCCCGCCGCATTATACCGACCTGTCGTCCGCTCACGGATTGCAGTGCGGAAATTTCAACATCCGGCTGCTCGCATCGCCCCGGTCAGAATCCAGCAAGAATCAACTGCTCAAGCCAATCTTTTGCTACCAGGCGGCCGACGATATTACTGTTTCGGGGCTGCAATCTCATCATTTAACCATCAAGAATTTGCCGAAGGAAGAGTCCGGCTTGCCCTGGCAGACACCAGAGCAATTGTGGCTGGTGCGCTTGTCCGGACAGGCGAAGTGCAATTCCAGCTCCAGCCAAGCCACTGCCGCAGTGACTCTGCAATCGCATGACCAGGCCGGCAAAACTCACCGCTACAACTCTCCCTGGATTCCGGTAATCAAGGACGATTCGCAACAATGGATACCATTCGATTTCGCCTTTCCGGTTAATCCCCGGTCATTTCCCGGAACGATCACAAGCATAGACTTTCATTGCCATGCGGTCGAGCCGGCAGCAGCTGCAATTTCTCCGCCGCTGGCCGGCAACACAAGCGCGCAGTTCACGAATCTCAGATTAGAGATCTTTGCAATGCCGGTACTGCCTACCGCTCGCGGATATGAAGTTTACTGACGGATCATAAGATAGCCTTTAGGCGCAACCATCAGACGTATCGTATACTCCCCTCTTTCCCAGGAATTCCCAGGCGATAGAAACCGCTAGCAGAAAGCATGAAACTACGACGACCTCTCCACACAGTCACAGCTATCGCACTCTCGCTGGCAACACTGGCAGGTTGCTCCAAAGCAGACGATCAAAGGATTTCTCAGAAAGCCAAAAAAGGCTACCTTGCCTTTGAAGATGTTCGACTGGGCATCAAAGAAGACAAACTGAAGCGAGCGATTTTCAGCTATTCCATCGACAAGCCTGGTTGTGTCGACGGCAAAACACAGTATCTGAGCCGCATAGTTAATGCCTACGGGGGGCAGTACGCGGTCCAATGTCGTAACAATCAGATCTATCAAATCGAAGTCTATCATCGCGAAAAACCTGCCTCGAAAGAGATTGCACTTGCCACCATGCAGCGATTGCTTCCGCCCGAGGCGACCGAGCAACCTGTTTTTCAAAGTAAAGAGCAAGGCGCTGACAAGAATTTGGAGAGCGAGTTCTATCGCCTCGGAGACGGTTACCGTGGCGAGCTGGTCTTAAAAGTGAAGGAGACCGGCGTCGCCATTGTTAAGGCCTGGGCTGAGCCAAGCAAAGCAGCAGTGAGCGCTCGACCGACCGCCGAAGCCGACGAAAAGCATCTGTGAGCCAGCGGCAGCAGACAGAGCCGCTACTTTTATGCGAAGGATCAACTTTCGGAATCATGCCATATATAGCCCGAGCGACACATACCCTGGGCGATGCATGGCATCGCCCCTACATTTATCTGGGCCATTTACGAAGAGCGTGAATAGACTTCTCTTCGATCAGCAAGCTTCTCAGTCGACTGAGTAGAAAACGGCGCCCCCAGACGCTCAGAGACCAGATAGGTTGGGCGCGCGCGCACTTCGTCGGTGATCTTTGATTGATAGACAGCCATGATGCCGGTTGAAAGCATCTGCAGTCCAGTCAGCGCTACCATAAAGGAGAGCACGAGCCCGGTGTCGACCGGCGCTCCGTTAACCTGCCGCGACAGGAGGCAGAGCAATACACCGATTGCTCCGAGAGCAAGAAGCGCCAGCCCCAGAACTGGTATCAAATATAGTGGCGCCGCGCTAAAGGACAGCAAGCCATCGGTAGCCAAGCAAAGCAGCTTTCTAAGAGTGTAAGTGCTCTCCCCGACCGATCTGGCATCGCGCTCGATCGGAATGCCGACTTGTTTGAACCCAAGCCAGGGCACCATTCCACGCAAAAATCTTGTCTTTTCAGGCAATGAATCTAAGGCCTCGATCACCTTGCGATCCATCAGCCGATAGTCACCGGTGTCCCAGGGAATTTTTACCGATGACACCATGGCCAGAACTCGATAAAACAAGAAGGCCGAAAGTCGCTTACTAAACCTGTCTCGGCGTGACGACCGCTGCGCGTAGACTACTTCGTACCCTTCCTTCCAGAGGCGCACCATGTCAGCGATCAGTTCGGGCGGGTCTTGCAAATCCGAATCGATATTTACTACAGCCTGGCCGTCACAATGGGCCATTCCGGCAGAGATCGCCGCCTGTTGACCGAAATTGCGCGACAGCACCACCACCTTGACGTATTCGACCTGTTGCGCGATTTCACGCAACGCCTTGCTGGTACGCTCGCCGCTGCCATCGTTAACGAATACGACTTCATATGACATACCAAGCGGACCGATCACCCCTCGCAGGCGATCGAGCATGGAAAGTAGATTGCGTGGGTCTTCGTTGTAAACAGCTACAACTACTGACAGATCTGATGCCATTTCTACGAGATAACACGACTCTTAACAACCGGTTTGATTATCCATCAAACCGGGCGCCGAGATCAACGGCTTACTACTAATGCTACAAGCTGACGGAAGCTTATTAAATTAAGCTCAAGGACTTCACCCACTGCCAGGATCGTTCTAGCCCTTGGTTCAAGCTTACCTTTGGCGACCAACCGAGGACCGTTCTAGCCCTGGTAATGTCCAGCACCGTCGTCGGTACGTCTACCGGTCTGGCCGGTGTGTATTTCACTTCCACCGGCAGATCGACCACTTGTTTGAGCGCTTCGACGATCTGATTGAGCGAATGCCCGCAACCGGCTCCAATGTTAAAGACACGCGGACAGTCCGGTCCAGGCTGATATTCAGCGGCCTTTACTAGTGCGGAGACAGCATCCTTGATATAGATGTAATCCCGCACGACTTCGCCATCACCCCAGATCGTGATCGGCTTGCGCTCGGCAACATTGCCGAGGAAAACTCCAATCGCGCCTTGTTTGGAGTGAGGATTCTGCTGCTCGCCATAAGGATTGGAAAGTCTGGCAGCGACATACTCCAGCCCCCAGATCCGCTGATAGAGATAAAGATACTTTTCGATTGCTAACTTGGTAATGCCATAAGAGCAGATCGGCTGCTGCGGATGGTCCTCCGGAATCGGTACCTGCTTAGGAATTCCATAGACCGTGCCACCCGAGGAGATGAAGACAACTTTCTTCACCTGGCTGTCCCGGCATTCCTGAAGAAGCTGCACGGTGTCTGTCAGATTTGACCGCACATCGTAAACCGGATCGTCATTAGAAGTTTGCGGCAAAGTTGTATAAGCCAGATGGAATACCCAATCCATCCCCTTTACCGCCTCGTGGACCTCGCCATGGTTGCCGAGATCGCCCACCAAATATTGCACATCTTGCCGAGGCTCTTTATAGCGGCTCGGATAGCGATCGAACACGCAGACTTCGTGTCCTTCCTGAAGCAAACTTTCGACAAGGTTGGTGCCGATAAATCCGTTTCCACCAATAACCAGTGTTTTCATGGGTCTCGCTAGTAGTTGAGTCAGCGAAGGATCGTACCACGAAGCTCGCGAGAGGACCTGTTGGAGCTCTCATTCGGCGACTCCGCCCGGTTTACGCCAACGCGCCGGTAAACAGATTCGATATCGTCCACCATCTCTTCAACGGTTCTCTCCGCCGCAATCCCTGACCGCAAACTTGCCAGCAAAGACGGCTCGTTCAAAAGTCTTAACAGCTGCTGGCACAAAGAGTTGGCATCGTTGAGGCTGAAAAGTAGACCGTTGACCTCATGCTTAACCAACTCGGACATGCCGCCCAAATTGGTTGCAATCACAGGAGTTTTCGTGGCAAGCGCTGACTGAATCACCAGCGGTGTGTTTTCGTACCAGCGTGAGGGAACTATCAACACATCCAATTCGGTCATTACCTCACCCAATTTAGGATTGGGAAAGGTTCCAGCAAACTTGACTTTGGAAGAGCTTGCACCAATTCGGTTGGCACATTCCTTAAGGTACTTTCCGTACTCCGGAAACTGCTCCAAATCGCCATAAAGAGTGAGGTTGGCTTTGGCAGACGGCGGTAGCTTGCCGAAGGCTTCGATCAACAGGTCGACGCCCTTGTGCTCGAAAAACGTTCCGATGAATCCGATTCTCAAGGTATCGCTGGGTGTCTTATTCTGATACGAAAGCAATGGAGCCGTATCTATGCCGAACGGCACATGCTCGATCAAATCCTCGCGAATGCCATTCTCGACAAAAATGTCGCGCATTATTTTTGTCGGAACCATGATTCTCTGAAATCGATTGGCCGCATCGCGCAGGACCTTCGGGCGCTCGACGGTTGCTCCGATTGCCGCTGGAATCTTTCCGGAGAGATAGGTGCCGTAGAGCCCTTGCATCGAAAGAGTTCGGAGCGCACCGGGCAGAGCCTTAAGAATCTTGGAATATGAGCGGTACTTCCGCTCGATCGCCTCGGCGAATTGCTCCACTGGCGGAAACAGTTGGGGCGTATAGCAAGTAAGACAATTCGCAGCAAGAGCTGACGGACCTCTGCAGATCGCCCCGTCTGGTCGTTTAAGTTGAACCACCGGACAGACGAACCAAAAATCCATGGCAGAAAACACAGCCGGCACCGACTTTCTACACGCTACATCAATGATGCTGGCGGAGAGATTTTGAGCATGAAAGACATGCACCAAATCAGGCGCGAATCTGTCTACTAACTGTTCAAAATGCTTGGCGATGCCATCGTGCCAGTACTCATGCTTGAAAGTATAACCATCAAGCCTGAGCGACTCTTCGACAACATGCACCGGCACTCCGTCATGTACGTAATCAGAGGTCGGCTCACCGTCCGCATGGCGCGCATCGACGTCGGGCGGATTGCCCGCGACGACCAGCACTTCATATCCTCGCCGCAAGAGCTCCTGTGCAACCTTAAGCGTGAGAACTTCCGTCCCCGCGCGATGCTTCGGAAAAAATTTGTGAACGGCAAGTAAGATCCGCTTCATTCGCTCAAACTCGGTGCCGGCTGAAGGACTGATCATACAATAACAGTTCTTTGCAGCCTCGAAAGCTAATCTGCTCTTGGCTGAGCCCTTAATATCGCCGGTTTTGCTCCCAGAGCCAGGCGGTCCGGACAATCTCTTCGAGCTCGAACTTTGGAGTCCAACCTAACACGGCTTTCGCTTTGTCATTATTGGCCACCAGTTTAGGTGGATCGCCATCTCTGCGCGGCGATATTTTTACAGGAATCTCCTTGCCGCTGACCGAACGGCAAAGGTCGACTATCTCTTTGACGGACGCGCCGGTGGTCGTGCCGAGATTGATCGCTTCGGACCGGCCACCGGCATTGATCAGCTCCAGAGCGAGGCTGTGCGCAACGGCCAGATCGGTTATGTGGATGTAATCCCTTATACAGGTTCCGTCCGGGGTGTCGTAGTCATCACCATATATCTCCAGTTCGTGCCGGTTACCGAGAGCAGTTTGCAGCGCCAAAGGAATGATATGAGTTTCCGGAGAATGGCTCTCACCCAGCTTGCCAGACTGATCGGCTCCGGCAGCATTGAAATATCTAAGCGCCACGTATGACCAGCCGCATTGCTGAGCATAAGCTGCCAACGCCTTCTCAAGCATGTACTTGGTCAGCCCATAGACATTGATCGGCTCCTGGTCGTGCGTTTCATCGATCGGCAAGTGCTTGGGATTGCCATAGACTGCGCAGGTCGAAGATAAGACAAACTTGGTTATATTGGATTCATGAAGCGCTCGCATCAAATTCAGCCCGTTAACGACGTTGTTGTGAAAGTACTTGGGCGGATTCTTCTGCGATTCCCCGACATAACACGACGAAGCGAAATGAACGCAGGCCTCGATCGGGAAGCGAGAAAGGATCGCTTTGACCGCCGTCAGATTGCCGACGTTCTCGGCAAAGAAGTGAACGCGGCTGTCAGCGCTGAGAGCTTCAGCATGCCCCTCGCTCAGATCGTCGATTACCACTATTTGATTAGATTGAGACTGCGCGAGATAAGTTTCTACGAAGTGGCTGCCTATGTAGCCGGCTCCGCCGGTCACCAAGATCATTTCAATGAATCCCTGCGCCTTTCGGCAGATTAAGCAAACTGTATTTTGAACGGACAAATTATATAACTGCTTGAAATCTTTTAATCCCGCCCGAGAATTAATCTCTATCAACTTCCCGGTAGTCAGGATGCGGTAGACTGACGTAGCGACAGCCACAATCAAGCGCCGTTCGTCGGTCCGTGCTTGGGGCTTCCTGAAGTCACTCCGGAGCAGCTTCTTCGTGGTCAATCATCTTCAAGCGGGTCTGAGCGTCCCCCTCCAGAATATTTCTTGCACTACCGGCGGTACCACTGCCCAGCAACCCATTTCTGGCGCGAAGCTGCGCAGAATAGTGATAGAGCAATCCAAGCGAGCCGGAGTCGGTCACATCGGCTCTTCGCTCTCAGTTGCCGACATCATCGCTTGTCTTTACGGCGGCATAATGAAGATCGCCACGCCCGACGACCCGGACCGCGACCGGTTTGTCTTATCGAAGGGTCACGCGGCGCTCGCATTGTATGCGGCATTTCACTTGCGCGGCTGGATATCGGCTGAAGAGCTGAATACTTTCTGCGGAGACGGCAGCCGCCTCGGTGTTCATCCCGAGCACTTATTGCCGGGAGTCGATTTCTGTACCGGTTCGCTCGGTCAGGGGCTTTCCTTTGGGATTGGCGCAGCTTTTGCTGGCAGATTCCAAAATTCGGCACGCCGCTCATTCGTACTCCTGAGCGACGCCGAATGCAATGAAGGCTCCGTCTGGGAGGCGATTATGTTCGCCGCGCATCACAAATTGGCGAATCTGGTGGCTATCCTCGACCTGAACGGACAACAGGCGTTCGGCTATACCAAGGATGTAATCAACCTGGCGCCGATGGCCCAACGTTGGCAGTCGTTCGGCTGGGACGTGCACACCGTTGACGGTCACAACCTCGAGCAGATCTCCGCCGTAGTTAATTCGCTTGACACCAAAAATGGTGCCCCTCACGTTCTAATTGCCCATACCACGTTCGGCAAAGGCGTCTCCTTCATGGAGAGTCAAATCAAATGGCATTACAGCCCACTGAACGATAGTGAATACAAACAAGCCATGCACGAGCTCGAGGGACAAGCATGAGAGGCGCC
Organism: Candidatus Obscuribacterales bacterium; assembly: GCA_020050835.1. Taxonomy (GTDB): domain Bacteria; phylum Cyanobacteriota; class Vampirovibrionia; order Obscuribacterales; family Obscuribacteraceae; genus JAGVKB01. The sequence continues at coordinate 210,230 of JAGVKB010000154.1, forward strand.
TTTATTCGCACATTGACGAGGCTGGCCAAGAACGATCAGCGCATCTTCCTATTGACCGGCGATCTGGGCTATATGGCGCTCGAGCCGTTTGCAGAGGAGTTTCCCGAGCGATTCATCAACGTCGGTGTAGCAGAGCAAAACATGGTAGGGGCGGCCACCGGACTAGCCGAAGCCGGCTTGATTCCGTTTTGTTATTCAATTGTGACCTTTGCCTCCTTGCGTCCCTATGAATTTATCCGCAATGGTCCGATTCTCCATCAGTTTCCAGTTCGTATCATCGGCGTCGGTGGCGGAGTAGAGTACGGTCATAACGGCGCAACACACTACGGTCTCGAAGACGTTGCAGTGATGCGCGCCCAGCCCGGCATTACACTTGTTGCACCGGCCGACCATACGCAAACGGTGACTGCACTAGAGAAGACTTACGATTTACCCGGCCCGATCTACTACCGCTTAGGCAAAGACGACCGGATAACAGTGCCCGGTCTGGACGGATTATTCGAGCTTGGGCGCTGCCAGACCATTCGCGAAGGCAAAGACTTGTTGATCCTCGCCATGGGAAGCATAGCCTACGAAGCTGCCACCGCCATTGATGCTCTGAAAAAAGACGGCATTAATTGCAGTTTGGCGATTGTAGCCAGCTTGAATCCCGCGCCGACCGCCGATCTGGTCGACCTTTTAAGCCGGTTTCGAAGAGTGATGACCGTCGAGGCACACTACGAAAATGGCGGTCTCGGCTCACTCGTCTCGGAAACGGTGGCGGAATTCGACCTGCGCTGCAAGCTGACCCGCTGTGCCATCAAAAGTACACCGGATGGTTTAACCGGCAGCCAGCAATACCTTTATGAGAAGCATGGACTGAGCGCACAGCGTCTGGCCGCGCAAGCGAGAGATCTGCTCTGCGAGGTGCTCGTGTGACAGTCGCATCGATCTCGGTAATCCTTCCGGTCTACAACCAGGAGGATCACATCGAGCACATAGTGAGAGACTATCGATCGGCGCTAGCTAAAGTACCGGTGCCGGTAGAGCTCGTGCTCGTTACCAATGCCTGCCGTGACCGCTCGGCACAAGTCTGCAAAAACATGACCAGTCAATTTGAACTGGTCAGGCATTTTGATTCAGCCACCGGTGGCTGGGGCCGTGCCGTGAAGCTCGGATTGCGCGAAGCATCCGGCGACATACTTTGCTACACGAATTCGGCTCGCACCAGTCCAGAGATCTTGACGTTGGTGCTTCTTTACGCAATCGCTTATCCAAAAGTCGTAATCAAAGCCAATCGAAAAATCCGAGAGAGCTTGCGACGCCGGCTTGGATCTTTGCTGTACAACCTGGAATGTCGGGCTTTCTTCGACCTGCCGACCTGGGACATAAACGGCACACCGAAAGTCTTCCCGCGCAGCTTTGCCAAACTGCTTAACCTGGAATGCGATGATGACTTGATTGACGCCGAGTTCAACGCAATCTGCCGGCAAGAGTCCTACCCGATTATCGAGGTGCCGGTTCTTTCCACTAAGCGTCATGGTGGCAAGTCGACCACCAACCTTCGTTCTGCCGCAAAAATGTACTGGGGAGCCTATGAGCTGTGGCGAAAAATGAAACAAGAGATCAGCCTTTAGCTCTGGCCGGTAAGCGTGTGAGCTCGCCAGAGGAGCTCTGGTCTCATCACAACGCCGAATGGAGAGACGCGGCCCAAGTGGTTAGCCAGTGGCACGGAGCAGATCTGATCGATCCGCAGCTGCTGGAATTCACCGTCGCCGGCAAATGGTGGCAAACGCTCGACGAGCAGGGAATCACCTTAGTAGTCAGCCGGGAGTACGAGCACCTGCTTCTATCAATGTCGGTAGGCAGCAGCGGTCCGGCTGTCAATTTTATGCCGATGCCTCATCCGTCCGGTATCGCAGTCGATCGCCGGACCGACACCGTGTTGGTGGCTAGCACCCGCAATCCAAATCAGATTTACGATCTCGCAGCGGTCAACCGATTGACCGAGAGGCTGGATATCGAACCGGAGCATCCCGACGATCAGCCGCTCATTCCGGTGCGTTCACGCTTTTTGCCAGGCTGCCTTTATATGCACGACCTCGCTTTGATCGGTGGGGAATTGCACGCCAATGCCGTCGGTCACAACGCTGTCGTCAAAGTGACAGCGCAAGGTAGCTGGCAGCGAGTCTGGTGGCCAAAGTGTATTGAAGGGAAGGGCAGCCCGGAGTTTGGCCAGAACTACATTCAGCTGAATTCGATCGCCGCCGGCGAGACGCTCGACCGCTCATTCTTTTCGGCCTCCGGCGATGAAATCATGGAGCTGCGTCCTGGGCACGAGCACTACCCGGTTGACAAGCGCGGCGTAATCTTCTCGGGGGCAAGTCGCGAAGTAATCGCGACCGGTCTGACCCGCCCTCATTCGGCTAGATTGCACGAAGATAGAATCTGGGTCGATAACAGCGGTTATGGTGAGCTCGGTTTAATCGAAGCGGGAGAATTCCAACTCGTAACTAAACTTCCCGGTTGGACGCGCGGACTTTGTTTCCACCAGGGAATCGCCTTCGTGGGCACTTCTCGAGTGATTCCGCGCTTCAGCCAGTACGCCCCCGGACTCGATGTTAACGCCAGCATATGCGGAGTTCATGCCGTTGATATAAGATCTGGCGAGGTCCTGGGAAGCATCTTCTGGCCGTCCGGCAATCAGATCTTCGCAATTGAATGGCTAGAACGCTCGAAAACAAGCGGTTTCGCATTTTCGGCAACAGGACAAAAACGGGATCGTAAGGCGCTTTTTTACGCCTTTGCGATCGGGCAAGATGGGGATCAGGGAGAAGGAGAATAGTTAGATGAGCGGAAATTTCCGATTGTTGATGATTGGTGCCATGTATGAAAACGGTGGCAATACCACCCATCGATTCCTGGACGGGCATCCCCAGATGTTTGTTTATCCATTCGAGTCCCAACCGGGAACTAGATTGGTAATGGACCATCTGTCTTCGATGTTTCCGGTCAAGTATCGCTGGCCGGCCTTCGAGCTGGCTGCGACTCCCGAGCAAGACTACAAAGCGATCATCGACGAAGAGTGCAAAGTAAGAGCGCGCACTCCCAATGTCAGCAAGTTTCGTCATATGCCGTTCGATTTCTGCGATGACAATCGGATGAAAGTCTATGCTGAACTGATCAAGCAGAGCGGGCGTTCGCGCGGCAATAACATGGCCGCCTTTTTCAAGTCTACCTTCGAAGCCTGGAAAGATTACAAGCGCACCAGCGAACAGAGCGTCTATGTCGGCTACAGCCCGATCATCGGTGTGGACGGCGAGAAGATCCTTTCCGATCTGCCGGAAGCGCACGTTCTGCACGTAGTGCGCAACCCCTGGTCAGCTTATGCCGACACCAAGAAGCGCCCTGTGCCGCTCTCGCTCGAACATTACATGCTCGGCTGGAACATGAACCAATACTTTGCAGTTCGCCTGCGCGAGAAGTATCCAAACCGCTTTCATATCGTTCGCGCCGAAGATGTCATGGACAATTCTCACAAGACCTTGTCGGCAATTTGCGAAAAGCTCGGGCTGGAAGCGGCAGACAGCCTCAAGACACCAAGCTGGAACGGCGAGCCGCTGGCGGAAGTCTACCCGTGGGGAACGATTCGTAAAGCCACGCCTGAAGCTAATCTAGCTACTGCAAATGAGCTTTCGGATGCCGAGAAGGACGAGATTCGCGCCATGACCTGGCAGTATCTCGACGTATTCGATTATACGAATTTCCTCAATTCGAAAGTGCTCGCTCGTAAGTAGATGAAGCGAGTCCTCGTTACCGGCGCCTCCGGGTTTGTGGGAGCAAATCTTGCTCGCAGATTGGTGCGCGACGGGCACGAAGTAAGCATCCTGGTCCGCGACAAAGCGGATTTGTGGCGGCTTAGCGATCTCCTTGATGCAATCAGAATTTTGCACTGCACGCTCGTCGACCGAGAGGGAGTCGAGCGTGCAGTAGTTGAGATCGGCCCGGAATGGGTGTTCCATTTAGCGGTGCATGGAGCGTACTCCTGGCAGACTGATTTGAAGGAGATGATTGATACCAATCTGACCGGCACGGCCAATTTGATCGACGCCTGCCTCAAGGTTGGATTTGAAGCGTTCGTTAACACCGGATCTTCGTCGGAATATGGTTTCAAATCACACGCTTGCAACGAAGACGACTTGCTAGAACCGAATAGCTACTACGCGATCACAAAAGCTTCGGCTACACACTTATGCCGTCTAACTGCACGCAACAAGGGCGTACATATTCCTACACTTCGGCTCTACTCGGTTTATGGACCTTACGAGGAGCCGAAACGCTTGATTCCGACCCTGATTGTGAAGGGCATCGGCGGTGTACTGCCGGTATTGGTGGACTCCACCATTGCACGAGACTACATTCATATTGATGACGTTTTGGAAGCCTATCTACTCGCGGCCGCGAAGAGAACCGCCGAGCCTGGTGCTATCTTCAACGTCGGAACCGGTATTCAATCATCAATCGAGCAAATAGTGGCGGTGACTCGCACGGTCTTCAACTTAAAAGCAGAACCGAACTGGGGCAGCATGCCCAATCGAATCTGGGACAGCAGCAATTGGGTCTCAGATAACAGAAAACTTATCACCGAGCTGGGATGGCAGCCCAAACATAATTTAGACAGCGGTTTTCGCAACACGGTCGACTGGATGTTAAGCAATCCTACGATTCATAAGTTTTACGACGAGAGTCTGGCGGCGTCCGTTCGTTGATCGACGATACCGCGGAGTTGGGAGGAGCCGGCTCTGGCCGCCCCTCCAAGCCCACCCGTCAAAGCACCGCCCATGAGAGCACAACCCCGCAGTCGCTGTTATTTGGAGTCGCATTGACTTCAACTTGACCGGCAATAAAAAGACTAGAAACGGTCGATCTTAGAAAGCTTTCAACCAGTTAACAAGAAGCGGTGAATACAATACTAAGGAATATCCGCGCTCTGGCGCAGAGGTAACCGGGAGTGTCGAAGCCAGCAGTAATTTCCATTTCGCCGGCACCTTCGAAGCGGGCCCAAGCAGAAACACCCAATTCCAAAGACGGATTGGGGATTGTTTGGCTGACGGTGATTTTTGTGATTGCCGCCGCCCTCAGGCTCTGGTTTAACTTCGCAACCGCTCATCCGAGCATAGCGTTTAGCTGCGATGCCGCTGAATATTTGCGCAATGCGCAGACTCTCTCGACGCTCGCCAACATGCCGGAGGGATTCTGGGTCAAAGCCGGCTCATATCTTTTCGGCACCGCTTCGGCTGAGACAGTCTCATCGGTGCGCAGCGCCTTCAGCAGTTTTGGCGACTTCTTCATCTCCGGTCCCGTGTTTCCGCTCTACCTGCTGTCTTGTTATACCCTGACCGGCACCGCCTGCGATATCAGCAATTGGACGATACCAGTAGCCGTGCAAGCTCTGCTCTGCAGCTTTACTTGCAACTTGATTGCGCTGATTGGAGCACATTGTTGGAACCGGAGAACCGGATTGATCGCCGGGCTGATGGCGGCGTTTTATCCAGCCTTCATTCTCAATAGCGGCAGACTCTATTCGGAATCATTTGCCTGCTTCCTGCTGTGCCTGACGGTTTGGCTTACAGTGCGTGGCAATACTTTTAGCGGCAATCCGCCGGGCGCCATACTTCTGACCGGAATCGGCGCAATCGCACTGCAACTGACGCGTTCAATCATGTTCGTCCTATCGCTGGTCCTCATTCCAATCACGTTCATTCAAAACCGAACGCGAAGACCCTGGCTCTCCCTGGCGATCTTACTTTCCGGCTGCGCCTGCATCGCCCTGCCCTGGCTGGGACTGCAACAGCTCGCTTTCGGCAAGGGTGGGCTCGTAGTCGACCGCGTAAGCCATTACAATTTTGCCACCGGCAATAACGTGGACACGCAAGGCTGGCTATCCTACCCCTATCCTGACTACAGCGGCGTGGATCAGAAGAGCTTTCTGCAACTGGCGAAGGAAAACTTGCAGAAAAGCCCGAGCCGCTATTTCAAACTCTTGCTTGACAAACCGCTGAGATTGTTCAAGTTTCCCTGGAATGACTTTCGCACCGAGATTGGTCCGCTGCCTGAGTACGGTCAGGTTTTCATTCACCAGACCGTGGTGCTGCTTGCGTGCGCCGGTCTGCTCGTGAGTTTCGTCGTGCAATCAGGAACGGCCCCTACCTTTACCCAGCTAATGTCGCGATCGTTCCTGGTCGGATTGCTTTTGTTTCAGTCCGTCTATCTGGCATTTATTACGGTTCCCCGCTACAACCTCACCCTCATGCCGCTGTTGATCCTGTTTGCAGCGAGTGCAGCGACTACTGTCGAGCAAACTTTCAAAGGCAGCAGTTACAAAAGAGGTCTCTGGTTGTCGTTGTGCTTGATTGTGCTATTCCTGTCTCAGAAACTTGATTTAACCCCGATTGCCGTCCAACTGCTCGGAGCGCAACAGGCTTTTGCCGGTATGTTGGCAGTCTGTGCTCTAAAGACGGTAGCATTCGCAGCCGCTGTGTGGGCAATCTGGAAGGCTATTGCCGAGCTTTCCGGTCTGCGTCAATTAGCCAGAGCCGGCACCATAGCGCTTGCTATTCTTCTGTTTCCAGCTATCTGCCTGCCGCTGCGCGCACACGGACGCTGGCAAGAATGGCAATGCCCGTTGACAGTAAAAGGCCAAGTTGCCAATCAGGAGATTACTCTGCCGCCCGGCAGCCTAGCCGACCTCAAACAACGGCAATGCTATCTGCTAGTCAATGCTGCTTCAGCTTCCGAGCTAAACAACGGACTGGACGTCCAGGTAAACGGCGAGCCGGTGGCTTGCACCGTCGTTCCCAATCTTCCTTTTCTGCAGAATTTGAGCAAGATGTCCCAGCAGGGTAAGCACAATCTGTATCTAGAATGCGAATACATTTTTGAATGTCTTACTTTCGCAGCCGGCATCTCGAATATGGAATTGCGTCAGTGGTTCTTAATCCCGATCCCAGCCTCCATAATCGCCGCTCAGCCAGCCTCTATCCCGCTCAAAGTCACCTTGACGAAAACCAATCACCAGCCAACCACGCTCTTCGGCGCCTACAACACAGCAGCCGGCTTAAAGTCTATTCCGTCGCCGATTTTATACTCTTGGGAAAAGGCGTTTTACGGAGTGGAAAACGATCGCGGATTTAGCGACACCAGCTTGGATATGACCTTGCCGGCAAGCCCAGGACCGCTAAACGAAACGGACCTTTCACCGCTGCCGGGCAGGCAATCCGGAGATTTTTACGTCCGCTTGCTGGCAGCGCCCCGGCCAAGTTCCGGAGCCGGCGCTTACTTGAATCGACTCTGCCGTTATCCAATTCCATACGGAAAGTCAGTCAAGGTTACGCTGCTACCGCAGTATGAAGACGATGATTGCTGGCTGGTCCGCTTATCTGGCAAGGCGAGCTGTAATATCGCTGCGATCAGCGCCGGAATGAGAGTCACCTTTCGCTCCCGAACCGCCAAAGACCAGCTCTACAGTTATGACACCCCCTGGTGCCCGCGAAGAATCACAGCTGACGGCAATGAGGCAAAATTCGATATCGCCTTTCCGCTGGTGCCATCGGCCCTGCCTGGCAAACTTCAAGAGATGGAGATTGCGTTTCAACCGCTCAAGAACCCAGCCAAATCCGTCGAATTCCACGACGTAGAGCTGGAGGTACTGGCCATGCCATCATTGCCGATGAACCCTGGTCATAAGATTTTCTGATGAGAAACATTTGCAATGCCGCTGAATGAAGTGAAAACAACACCAGAAATCTCGCAAAAGACCGACCGAGCATTGCGCGTCAGAGGCACAAGCGCAGTCACACTCGGTCGTTTGAATCGCTTGGCCGGCAACTCATTGGTTCATTCGGCAATATTGATTGCCATCATCGTGTACTGCTTTGCGCGCACACTGGGCAGTTATTTTCTGGCCGATGATTTTGGTGAGATCTGCTATGTAACTCGCATTTTCCACGGCGAGCCAAATCTCTTTTGGTCAAACTTCACCGGCAACTACATGCAGATTCCCAGCATGAGCGTCTATCGACCGATGCTCCTTACGACGCTTGTGCTCGACTATCTAACCTGGAAGACAGATGCGTTCGGCTATTACCTGACTAACATTCTTTACTTCACCGGCGATTGCTTCATGCTCTATCTGCTCACCAAGAGCCTGACCTCGTCCTGGAGCTCAGTTCGCTCCAAAACAATCGCTTTGCTAGCGGCCGCGTTGTTCGCCTCCTATCCGCTTCACAGCGAAAGCATCTCCTGGGTGGTGGGACGCGTGGACATCGCCTGTTGCTTCTATTACTTGTCCAGCCTCTACTTGCTTGTCCGCAGCCGCAACTCAGCAAGCGGATTTTGGCTTGTCGCAAGCCTGACAAGCTTCTGGTTGGGCCTCCTCACTAAGGAGATGGCAATCGGTCTGCCGTTAGTAGCTTCGGCTGCCGGCTTCTTCCTTTTCAGCCAAGTACCGGCCGGTTCGACTTCACTCAAACTCTCCGATCGGCTGAAAACGGCGTTGGCATCCAGCTGGCCTTTTTGGCTTTCCACTGTCTTCTATTTTGCTATTCGCTTCTGCGCGCTCGGCACCTTCACCGGTGGATACACCGGCGGCATCGGCCACAGCCAATTGAGCTCGCTGCTAGAGAAGTGGACGGACTTTGACACCCTCCGGCGCCTCAATTTCCCCTTGAACTACAGCGTCTTTCACGACTCGGGAATCTATCCCAAACTGCTGTCGGTACTATATACGGTGCTTGGCTGCACACTTGGCGTGCGGCTAATCGGCCGGGCAATGCCCTGGAATTGGGTGTTTTTTGGTGTGGTCTGGCTGGCCAGCGCGGCCGCTCCTGTCTACCAGCTCTGGGGCTTGGGTTACAACCTGGAAGGAAGTCGATTCTTCTTTTTCCTTTCCGTACCGCTTTGCGTCTTGACTGCTGTCATAGCACTGGCACCGGCACCGAAAGGCGACTTCGGTCCGAAGCTTAAGGGACGCCTGACGCTGGTCAACGCTTTCGCGTTGGCAGTGCTGGTACTCCTCTTCGCTCGCATCTCCTATCTCAACAACATTCCCTGGGTTCAGGCCGGCAAGACAGTCAATAAAGTCAGGCGACAAGCTGAGCAACTGGCCAAGACCTGCGGTCAGAACGAAAAGCTAATTGTGCTGGGCATTCCGAAAGAGAACGGCGGTGCTCACATGATTCTCAACGGCGCTACCTTCGCCATGATGATGAATAAGCCTTTCGTGGGCGACAATCATGCGCTCAGTTTTTTGACTTTCGACCCTGTCCTCTTCGGCAATGCTGACTTGATAAACTCGCAGCGACTGAAAAAATCAGTCGGCAACGGCGTTTCCGTCCGAACTTACTGCTGGGATTCAAAGACTGACAGCTTCCGTTCGATTGTATTCGGCGGCGACTGGCACAGGCCAAACGACAGCCCGGACTTCACCAAAGCTCAGGTGCCCAGCTGGCAGCCGAACTGGACAGCTTGCACCGCCTCCGGCACCAGATACAGCATTACCGGAAACGGTGTTAGCATTGATGCGCCGGTTGATGGCGATGGGCTCGAACTCTCCGGACTCAATTTGAATCCGCTCAGCGCTGATTTCGTCGAGCTGACCGTCACTTATCCTCGCACCAAACGCCAGGCCAGCGTATCTGTCTCCTGGCGTGGAGCCGATACCGATGGCTCGTCTGAACCGGTTGTTATCGAACAGCAAGCCGCACACACTCCGGTTTCGATTTTGATTCCGGTTTCCCGGTACTGGCGCTGGTATGCAGCCGGTACCGTTAAGGCTTTGAATGTTCATTTAAACGGGTTTGAATCAATCGAAGTTTCCGGTGTGCGGCTGCTTGCCTCAAATGACGTCGCACCTCAGTTATCGATCAAAGATGATACATACTCACCGCGAGGAGTGTTCGAATCACCCTCGCTGACAGTCAATCTAGAATTCGATGCTTCTCGCATTTCGGATGCAGCCAGCATTGAGTTTGAAATCTCGCGTCCCAATTTCTTCTTTGAACAAACAACCCAAAGTGGCGTGAACGAAGCAATCCTTAACAGAGTGCGCAACACCGCCACCAGAGGATTACAGTCACTATCAACGGTAAACTTTCCGGAACGCGCTTACTACCAAGTTCGCGCCCGCGCTCTCAATAAGACCGGTCAGCCAATCGGTGCTTTCAGCGATCCAATCACGATCGATCGCCAAAAGGGCAGATGAACAAATATTCACAGAAAGCTCTGCCAGCCGAAACTGAGAGTTTGTTCTCATGAGACGAATGATTCTCTGTGATATTATCTTGTAAACCCACCAGGCAGGCGAAGTTGGCTTTGGACGGGCATTTTAGTCACCGGCATCACTAGAAGAGTTGATGAGCGTAACTCTCCAGGAACGAGAAATAGGAAGCGCCCAGGAAGTGGTGCGTGTGCTTGGTCCAGCCAGGCATCATCCAATCAGCCTGATCGATCTGTGGAAGTTTCGCGAACTCACCGGTCTGATGGTCAAACGTGACCTGGTAGGAAAGTACAAAGGCTCCATGCTCGGCATGATCTGGCCCGTGCTCAATCCGGTCGGGCATTTACTTCTTTATACGTTCGTATTTTCAATCATTCTCAAAGTCAAATTTGGAGCCGATGGCAGCACAACCAGCTTCGCTCTCTTTTTGATGACCGGGCTGACAGCCTGGCTGGCCTTTGCCGAATCGCTCAACCGCGCCTCCACCGCTATCCTGGAAATGCCCAATCTCGTCAAGCGAGTGGTCTTCCCACTTGAGATCCTCCCGCTGGTTATCGTCGTCTCATCCGCGATTACCGCCTTTATTTCATTGCTGATCGTAATTGTCGGCGCCAGCATTTATACCGGAGCGCTGCATCCGACCGTACTTTTCATGCCTCTCATTTTGATCTCACAACTCTTGTTCACAAGCGGCATCTGCTGGTTTGCAGCAAGCATCGGCGTCTTCCTGCAAGACCTTCGCCACTTCATGTCGCTTGGACTTTCGGTCTGGATGTATCTGACGCCAATCGTTTATCCCGCCAGTGCATTTCCAGCGTCCTTGAAATTCCTCGGCTGGGTAAACCCGATGGCAGGACTGGTTGAAGATTACCGCCGAATAATCATCGAAGGGCTGCCCCCTGATTGGTCTTGCTTTGCTTATTACACGATTGTCGGTGTAATCGTCTTCGTGAGCGGTTACTATTTCTTCGCCAAAACGAAGTTGTCCTTTGCGGATGTGATGTAAGCGATGAATGCGATTGAGCTGAAAAACGTATCAAAGCGATACAACATTTATGATCGCCCGATCGACCGCTTGAAAGAGCTCGCCTGGCGCAACAAGCGCAGCTACCACAGAGAGTTCTGGGCCTTGCACGAACTCAATTTAAATTTCAGGCAGGGTCATACTACCGCCGTGATCGGACCAAACGGCTCCGGGAAGTCCACACTTTTACAGATTATGGCCGGCGTACTCACACCGAGCAGCGGCACCGTTACGATCAAGGGTCTGGTGACAGCAATATTGGAGCTCGGGGCGGGCTTCCAGGCAGATCACACCGGGCGGGAAAATGTTCTATTGAACGGCATGATTTTAGGCATTTCTCGTGAAAAGATGCTCGGTAAGATGGAAAGCATTCAAGAATTCGCCGACATCGGTGACTTCTTCGATCAACCGGTAAAGACATATTCCAGCGGCATGGTGGTGCGACTGGCTTTTGCCTGTGCTGTCGCCGTTGAACCGGAGATCCTCCTGGTGGACGAAGCCCTGGCCGTAGGAGATGTCCAATTTCAGCTCAAATGCTTCCGCCGGATTGAAGCATTGCGCAATGCCGGCAAAACGATCATTCTGGTTACTCACGACATGCGCCCGGTCGACCTGATCTGCCATGACGTGGTGCTCTTCAACGGCGGCCATGTGGTGGCAACCGGCACGCCGAAAGAGGTGGTACCACAGTATTCAGCGCTGATGGAAACCGCCGGCGCAATCCAGCCCAAGCATTTCATTACACCAGGTTCGGTCTTCTAGCATGGCAGGCTCTCCTAGCATCTGGTCCGGGCGAAATGTGCTGGTCACTGGAGCAACTGGATTGCTCGGTTCCTGGTTGATCAAGGATTTGCTCGACCTGGGCGCTTCGGTCGTCTCTTTTGTGCGAGACTGCGATCCACAATCAGAGCTCGTGCGATCCGGTGATTACAAGCGCACCAGAATGGTATCAGGAGCGCTTGAGGATTACGCGGCAATCGCTCGCACAATTAACGAGCTTGAAGTTCAAACAGTCTTTCATCTGGGTGCGCAAACGATTGTGGGAGCAGCTCAGCGCTCTCCGCTCCAAACTTTCGAGTCGAACATTCGCGGAACCTACAATCTGCTGGAAGCCTGCCGGCTTCACCCGACCCTTGTCTCGGCAGTGGTTGTGGCCTCCAGCGACAAGGCGTACGGACATAGCGATAAACTGCCGTATACAGAAGATCTTCCACTGTCCGGCAAGCAGCCCTATGAGCTGTCAAAATCTTGCACCGACCTTATCTCGCAAGGCTACTTTCATTCGTACAAATTGCCGGTATCGATTGCACGCTGTGGCAACATCTACGGCGGCGGGGACCTCAACTGGAGCAGGATCATTCCAGGCACAATCATGAGCTGTCTGAGAGGAATTCGACCGGTCATTCGCAGCGACGGCACTTTCGTGCGCGACTATCTTTATGTAAAAGACGCATCCCGAGCCTATATCTGCCTGGCCGAGCAGGTAATTTCAGGCAGCGAAGCAGGAGAAGCATTTAACTTCAGCCCGGAGAAGGCATTGAGCGTGATTGAAATCGTCAAAGCGATACTTGAACTGACCGGACACACATTTGAGCCCGAGATTCAAAACATAGCAGCCGGCGAAATTCACTCCCAGTATCTCGATGCCACCAAGGCCAAGAACCGGCTCGGCTGGAAGCCGGAATTCAAATTGCAAGACGGTTTGAAAGAGACAATCGCCTGGTATCAAAAGTTCGCGACAGACCTGCCCGACTAGAACTCAGCGCCTTCTTGGCCTTACGATCGGCGTTTTCGGGCGCACGTTAGTGCTGGTTTCGCCGAGTTCGGTAACAAGCTCGCGATAGCCCATCTCAGCAATTGATCTGCCTTCAATCTTCTCCATCTCCAAAGCGGCTCTTTTCCAGCTGTCCGTCAGCCAGCCCTGCATATGAATCTGATAGCTTACCTGCCGATCGGTGCCATAGCCGACATGCACAACCGCAGCCCAGAGAAGATCGTCGCGGCAGCGCGTCAAGCGAATCACGGTTTCCTTGTACGTATCTTGCAGGAATCCGCCCTGGGCGTTGAGACGGCGACTGCCGACCACGATATCCTGCTCGACCACGTCCGGCTTGAGCGACCGCAAAGTATTGCGCACAACAGAAGAGTTGACTTTCCCGCCCATCGAAGAAAAATATGAGGACTCACGCAGATCAAGCTCCGGCACGGCCTTCACCGACCCCGATCGAGCCGCGCCGGAATCGTGAGCCCGGGTAGTCACGATCGACGAGCTCATACTTGTAGTCACAGCTGGAAACACGATATTGGTCGGCAGTAGACGCACCTTGGAACCATCTCTGACAAAGCTGAACACCGCTACCCCGGGCGTGCCGTTAGCGAAAGTAATACCACCGAAACTACCATAAAACCAGCTGACATTCAGGTGCCCGCCCCAGTGTCCAAGCCACTCTTCTGGATACGAGGCGATACTGCCCTTCAAAAGCGGTGTTTTCCGTCCCTTGGACGAGAGCCCCGCCGGCAACTCCGCTACCGCTCCAGCTATCTCTTCCAATCGTCCTTGGATCATCGCCGAGCCAGCGCTCTTCGGTGATGATGGATTCACGCCGAGCGCTCCTAAAAGCGACTTCGTCCGCTCCTCCTCGCTGCCGGTGCGGCGAGCGCCAAACACCATAGTCTCCAGCCTTTCGAGCCGTTTTGCGACCGCCTCCTGGGAATGCTTGACTGAAAACAAGCGGCTCTCCATCGCCGATAAGGCGATGTCTGTCGCCGCAGACGAGGGAGCGCTCGGAGCCTGCGCATCGACTGATTCCGGACAGGCCGGCTGCTGAACAGCCGCCGCCACCAGCAAGGACAGAAATCCAACCGCTGGCTGCTGCTTGCAGCGCATTCGCCAAGAGCGCCACGATTTACCGACTTCACTTTGCAACGCATCGACTCCAGCCGCTTCAGGCCAGATATACCCATATCGACCAGGGCAAACTCCGCCTGATCGTAGGCAGTATACACAGGCTTAGTCCTGACACGGGCGCTGCACGGCATCGCCCCTACAGCCTTTTGTCAACCAGCTCGCTCAAATGATCCGCAAACGGCAAGGAGCAGGTCAACGCAGGGCTTACGGCATTGAGCACGTGAATAGTCCTGTCGCTCTCTTCGACCGTGAGATCTTCGACCAATTGTCCGTCTTGCGAAACCAGCTGAGCACGAATGCCGGCTCGGCTGGGGACCAGATCACCGTTGCGCAGCGCAGGCAGAAGTTGTTGCGCTTCGGCGAGAACGGCCTGGGCAAAGAGACTTTTTTTCCACTCTTGCCGGGCGACGTCTCTGAACTCTTTGGACAAGAAAAGCTTCCAAAACCCTTTTCGCCGTGCCATCTCGAAAATGTCAGAGAGATTGATCTGTGACTTGTCATAACTTTCTCGGCCTAGGGCCAGCACAGCTCCCGGTCCGACCAGAACTCGACCATCGAAAGTGCGCGAGAGATGCACTCCGAGAAACGGGAAATGCAGATCTGGCGCTGGATAAATGTGAGCACGGACCAGATCTCGCCTTTCCGGAATCAGCTCATGGTACTCGCCTCGAAAGGGCACCATCTGATACTTGAGCCCCATCCCTAGCTTATGGGCCAGACGGTCAGCATACAATCCGGCCGCGCAAACCAAGACCTTGGCTCTGATTGTGCGCGTAGAGGTTTGAATTTCAACGCCGTTGCCATTTTCTTTAAGATCTTGAACAGCTTCCGACAAGAAGAAAGTTGCTCCGAGCTCTCTGCCCGCCTCAGCCAATGACAGAACGTAGCCCCGAGAATCAAAGCTCGAGCCGTCCGGAGCAAGAAGCGCGGCGATTCCCGCGGCCTGCGGCTCCAATTCATGCAGACGTTCAGCATCCACGATCTCCACGCGCGCACCATTTCCATCTCCGCGCTTCTTGAGCTCCTTAAGCACAGCCACTTCCCGCTCGTCTTTAGCGACGATCAAGATGCCATCCTCGACGAGCGCCACATTGTGCTCCCGGCAATACTGCCGAAGCCTACGGCTGCCTTCAACGACAAATCTTGCCTTGACCGTCCCCGGTTTCTGGTTGTAACCGACGTGGACGACGCCGCTGTTGCGTCCGCTTTGATGCCTTGCCAGCTCCGGCTCTCGTTCGATCAAGCAGGCTTTGAGACCGCGGTGCTTTTGCAAGCACGCTCGGACAGTGGCTGCGCCAATGACACCACCACCTACTACCGCCAGGTCAAATGTCTCCACAAGCGTCTCTCATCCCTCTCTAGACTGCTTCTCCCACACCTGTCTTCCGGCTGAGAGCTCGATTCGCCAGATAGGCCGCAATCCGCAGATATGCCAGCGACATCAAACCACCGTAAGCAAGACTATCTAGATACCAGCGCCCTTGCCGGTAATGCTTATGCCAAAATCGAAACAGCCCGCGATGCGAGGAGATGATCATTCTTACTTTGACCTGGTTGATCGACTTGCCGTAATGATGCAGAACGCGAGCCTGCGGTGTAAACCAGATCTCCCAGCCCTGCTGCTTGATTCGATAGCACCAATCCACTTCTTCGAACAGCATGAAGAAACCTTCGTCAAGCGTGCCGACCTCGTCGACCACCTGCCGACGCACCATCAAACAAGCCCCTTCCGGCTGATCGACCTGCCTTTGATCGTCATGATTCCAGTCGAGCATCTTATACTCTCGAAACTTCTTTTCGTCGGGAAACAACCTGCTCATTCCGAGCAGCTCGTATAACATGCCTAGAAAGGTCGGAAACTGACGACATGATCTTTGAACAGTGCCATCGGTGTTAATCAACTGCGGTGCCACCACTCCTGCCTGCGGGTGCTCGTCGAGAAATTGCAGCAACTTGCTAATCGAGCCGGGAAGAACTTCCGTATCCGGATTCAAAAGCAATACATGCTGGCCGGTTGCTTGAGCAAACGCCTGGTTATTGGCAGCCGCGAAGCCACGATTTTCTTGATTCGCAATCAACTTTACCCAGCGGTGCTCAGCCGCAACCATGCTGGCTGAGCCATCAGCTGAAAGATTGTCGACCACAAAAACTTCATGATCTGTTTCCGCGAGCTCGTTCTTCAGCGTCTCCAAGCAACGGCGAAGCAACGCGCATGTATTCCAGCTAACAATTATGACTGTAAGACGCAATCTGGTACCCGCGGTCAAAAACAAGCAAGGTCTGTCATTTTAGAATGCGTCGATTGGTCGAAGCAAGACAATATGAAAGGGATACACTGCCTATCTAATCAAGCGATTCGCTATGATTAGGCAGCTTCAAGTCCTCCCAGCGCCGGCTCGATCTGGAAGATAACATGAATAGCCCAGTGCAACTCGATCAGCCACACCCACAATGCAGCTTGTCGACTTCCCAACGTCTGACGAAAAGGCTGACTGACATTGTGTTGTCGACGATTTTGCTATTAGTGCTCGGCCCTGTTTTGCTTTTGATTGCAATTTGCATAAAACTTGACTCACCCGGTCCGGCGCTCTTCCATCAGCGGCGTATCGGGCTTAACGGAACACTTTTCGAGATTTATAAATTTCGCACAATGTTTATCGGAACGCCCAACCTGCCGACCGACGAGATGCTCAAGCGCCCAAGTCCGGTAACGCGGTTCGGAGCGGTTTTACGAAGAACGAGCCTGGATGAATTGCCACAACTTTGGAATGTTCTAAAAGGTGAAATGTCATTAGTGGGTCCGCGTCCCGCCCTATATAATCAAACTGAACTGACAGCCAGGCGTCAGGCTTGCGGCATCTTGCGCTTCCCACCGGGACTTACCGGGTACGCGCAGGTAACGGGGCGCGACGAGCTGGCAGACGACTTGAAGGTTCAAGCGGATGCCTGGTATTGCGAAAACTGGACTTACTGGCTCGATTGGAAAATTCTGTTTGCCACATTCAATGCTGTAATTAGCAAACGTGGCGCGTTCTAACCCAAACGGAGAGACGATGAAAGGACTAATTCTCAGCGGCGGCAAGGGCACTCGCATGCGGCCAATCACTCACACGGCAGCCAAACAGCTATTGCCAGTGGCCAACAAGCCGATTCTTTTCTACGGCATCGAAGCGCTCAAGGCAGCAGGCATCTATGATTTCGGAATCATCGTCAGCCCGGAGACCGGCGAAGATGTAAAAAAAATGGTCGGCAATGGGGACCGTTGGGGAATTCGCATCGAGTACATCATGCAGGACCAGCCGCTGGGCTTGGCTCATGCCGTCAAGGTCGCTCGTCCGTTCCTCGGCGATGCGCCCTTCGTCATGTACCTGGGCGATAACCTGATCAAAGACGGTGTTGCACCGCTGGTTGACAGATTTAAGAGCGGGCATGCCGATGCGTTCATTTTGCTGAAGGAAGTTTCCAATCCAAGCGCTTTTGGCGTCGCTCAGCTAAACGATGACGGTCGCATTCTCTGCCTGGAAGAGAAGCCAGCCCAGCCGAAGTCGAATCTGGCGCTGGTTGGCGTTTATCTCTTCAATCAAAATATCCACAAAGCGATCGACGAGATCAAACCGAGCCGCCGTGGCGAGCTGGAAATCACCGATGCAATTCAGCACTTGATCAACACCGGCTTCCACGTCGACAGCCACATTCTCAGCTCCTGGTGGCTGGACACCGGTAAAAAAGACGATATGCTCGAAGCCAATCGCGTTGTTCTCGATGAGATGACCGAAGCGACAATGGAAGGCGCCATTGACGGCAACACCCGCATCTCCGGTCGAGTCCAAGTCGGCAAGGGAAGCAAACTCACCCATTGCACAGTGCGCGGACCGGCCGTAATCGGCGAGAACTGCGCCCTCGAGCACAGCTACGTCGGACCGTTCACGTCAATCGGAGACGGAGCTCGCGTCAGCCATGCGGAGATCGAGCACTCTATTTTGCGCGAAAATTGCCGCATTGTAGATTTCCACGGTCGGGTTGAAGACAGCTTAATCGGCGCCAACGTCGAGTTGACTAGAAGTGAGCACAAACCGGTAGCCTACCGCCTCATGCTCGGCGACGACAGCAAAGTCGAAGTAATCTAGCAGCGAGGAATCCGGATGAGTAGTGGGACACCGAGCGCCGCCATTGCGGCCCAAGCGCCATCTGCCCCAAGCAAACCCAAACCGGACCTGAAACTCGCGAGCTGGTACTTAGCACTGTTCGCAGCCGTCTTTCTGACGGGGTTGTGCAACTACTTTGGATTCGAGCACCGTCCCACGACCTTTCAATTCGACGGCTGGTTGTATCGCTGGACGAGCAATCGAGTCAATGAATTCCTGACCGCTGTGCTCAATGGGCAGTTCAATCCGAACTTGATCTCGGATGCGGCGTTCCAGGACCGGATAATTCCAGACGGACCGCTTCTGCCCGGGATATTCGGTTTGCTTTCGGCTGTTTGCAAGCATTCTCCTTACGCTCAAGACTGGCAATTTGTAGTGGCCATCCAGTGCTTCATGCACGCAATATCAGCCTGCCTGGTTGCTTCGCTTGCCTGGCGACTCCTGCGCAGTCGGGGCTGGTCCTTTTTGGCCGGAGCGCTCTGGGGATTCTTTCCGGTTGCACTGATTCAGACCGGCGTATTTTATACAGAGCCGACGATCGTGTTATTCCTTCTGGCTTACACCTTCTGCCTCACTAAGGACAAGGCCAGCACTGGCAGCCTGTTAGCGGCCGGTTTTTTCGGCGGTTGCCTTTTCATTCAGAAAGTAGCCCTAGTTCCAGCCTTGTTTCTGTCAGCGTGCTGGCAGGTCAAGTCAGCCAAACATTGGCAGCGCAACATCCTGCTTCTGGCGGTGGGAGCACTGCTGGTAGTCGGCTCGTGGGGGCTTTTCACTCGTGTTGTCACCGGCAACTTTTGTCTGACTGCGCAACGCTATCCGGCATTTAATGCTGCTGTCGGCTGGGACACGGAAAGTGACGGGCAAGCCGGCACGAACACACCGTTGCTCGAGCTGTTGTTAAGCAGCGGCGGCGCCCCTGGCACGGCCATGCTTTCACAGTGGACGGTGCACCGCCAGGAATGTCAGCTTCTGCTCGTGAAAAAAATCTCCAGGCTCTTGTGCACCCCCTGGAACGACTTCATGGACCATTGTCTGGGCTTGTCACCGCAATTAGTGGCAGTCCCGCACTTCCTATTGCTTTATCTCTTTGCTTTCGGCGCGCTCACTTATGCTGTCGATCGCCGTCGCATTGCGGTATCAGAGTCGAAACGCGCCGGAGACATCTATTTGATCGTCGTGTTCGGTCATCTGGTCTACCTCGCATTCATGACCAACTCTCGCTACGCTTTTACGGCAATTCCCTTCTGGGCAATCTTTTCAGCCTACTTCCTCATGCAGCTAAAACAGCGCCTTTCTCTGCACGGCCCAGAGCGTAACGCGCAATTGCTGCGAGCAGCTGCTTGCACATTAGCCGGATCAGTACTGATCACACTTTCAATTCAGGCTGAGAATCTAACCAAAATCGGCTCAAATCACGAACTTTCACATACTCTTTCGGCCGGAGCCACGGCTGTCAAAGAGCTTGTGTTTGAACCCGGCCGGCTGCCTGCGCAGATTCACACTACGCTCCTCATGGTAGATGGCGACAAGCGGCTCGCCAACGCCACCGTCGAGATTAATGGACACAAGGTACAGTCGCAATTGAGCTCGCTCAATAATTTCGATCCGGTTGTCTATCAGACCGGCATGGACAACGCCATCTTCGCCCACTCCGCCGGACTCACCGGCAACGATTTACGACAATGGCGGGGAGTTGCCTTCCCGGCCGAATGGCTAAATAGTGGTGGCAAGAACCTAGTAAAGATTAAGCAAGAGGTAACACCTGCCACCATCTATGGAGACTCCGACCCGAATTGCCGGACGATGCTGGACACAACTTTCAATGTTGCCGGCGCGAGGACTCCCGATTGCCGTGAAATTGAAAGTCGAGCTCAACGCCAAATCACCTGCGGACGCGTTGCGCAACATTCCTGGATTGCTGAGGGCGAAGCCGCCGGCGCCGAGCACTGCCTTGCTGACTCACTACGTATCAAGATTGCAGTCGAGCCAGGAGCACCGACAATTGCGCCGCCGGTCACCAAAGAGCTTGAATCGCTCAAACGAACTGAGGAGATCGCCGTCGAGAGGTTCGACAAGCTTTTGTGGGCAAACTGCGGAGGGACGCTCTGCATCAATAAATTAGCGCTGAAGGCTGCTCGCAGCACCCGGGTAACCATTCGAATTCCAGATCTTCCCAGCGCAAGCCACATCGGCATCTGTGTGCGCGGAGAAGTCATGGCCGTTAAGGACAGATCTCAACCGAGCATGGCTATTAATTTCACTCGCAATCCCAATTGCGCGCCAGGCTTGCTGGCGGCCACCCCAAACTATATCGAAGCCGGGAAGAACTGGCGAGAGTTCGAGATTCGCGACGTGGTGCCGGTAAAGTCGCTCGGCAGCAAAGACCTGGAGCTCTCGATCTGGCCTGGACCCTGGTTGGATGTAATCAATTACGGCTGCCCGAAAAATCCGGCAGTGGCCGCCTTTCGTAATCTAAAGGTGGAGTACAACGTTGTCAATTTGCCGACGCTGAGCTTGAATAAGTTGCTTTATTACTAAGCAACATGAACCTTGGGACGCCTGTCAGGATCCGCTTCAGCCAACCGTAGTATCTCTCTAGTCAGCGGTGCCGTCTCTCCTTCGCCAAATAAAACATACTTTGCGATGTAGGCAATTGGATGTCCTTCAGTCCAACCCAGGTAAGCGTGCGGCATCTTACCGGAACTATTTCGTACATGAAGCAGGATGGCAGCAACCGCATTGGGAATGCCCGGGCTTGCACAGCGAAGAATCTGATAGCCATTCTGCAAGTGCCCAGATACTTCAAGCGTGTCATCTACGAATTCGGAAACATCGCCAGGAGTAACTTCCAGAAAGATGAAGTTGCCTTCGGCGATTTGAATGCTGTGATCGCGCCTGGCGATTATCTCCTTATCGCGATAGTCGAATTCGCCTGGTTTGTGAGCAAGCAAGCGAATCTCTCCCCAATGCTGTTCGCTGGCTTGCTTGATGAATTCCGCTGCTCGTTCATCAAAGACAACTTTGCCAATCCGCAATTCAGTCGCTCGCCACGCGCGCGACAAAAATGAGCTAACGACGATTACTACTACAAACATAAGGGATATTTGAAGCCCGTCCGGTCTCTGACACATAATCGACAGAGAAGCGTAGAGAAAGGCAGCGCTTACCGCCAGAAAGTACAAGCGCAGATATCTGTGTGAGCGCCAGACTAAAAGCGTGACGGAGATAGCGGCCGACGTAACGAGCACCAGCAGTCCGGTCGCGAATGC